>CAVXUA010000001.1:0-80149 GCA_963764825.1 uncultured Ignavibacteriales bacterium
GCTTACTATTTCTGAGGTTAGAGGTTACGGCAGACAAAAAGGGCACACTGAAACTTACCAGGGGCAGCGATTACAGGATTGAGTTTGTGCCTAAAATGAAAATTGAGGTTGTTGTAAGAGGATTCAAAAGTAAAAGAGTGGTGGATGCAATTTCTAAAACGGCTAAAACCGGGCAGGTGGGTGATGGAAAGATATTTATTTCGAAAATTGAAGATGTGATTAGGATAAGGACGGATAAATGGGTGAACATGCTTTGTAAAGAAATTTACCTTTTTGTTTTATTTGATCTTTTATAGTTTCATTTATGGTTTTATCCATTCTAAAAAAAATCAGATTCGGTTTTTATCTTCTGCTTTTGGTTCTGGTAACCGGCTGCAGCGTTTGGGATAGTTTTACAACTTACTTCAACCTTTATTATAACACTACCGAATCATTTGAGAAAGCCGAAGAGCAGATTTTTGACCAGGAAAGAAGCTTGTTCTCTACCAAAGCTCTTAACTGTACCCGGAACCGCGAATACAGAGCTTGTAAAAGTAATTGAAAAATGTGAATCATCCTTCAGTTTCATTCAGAATTCGGGTATGCTGAAGATGCACTTCTAATGCTTGGCAAATCATTTTACTACCAGAGTAATTACCAGAAAGCTCAGCGCAAGTTTGAGGAACTTATAACTTAGAGGTTGAAAGTGATTATGAATTTGAAGCAGAATTGTGGATTGGTAAATGTCAGATGAAACTTAAACAATATAACGACGCACTCTCTACTTTGCACAGTGTAAGGCAGGCAGCAATTGAAGAGGATGAAGAGCTAATTGTACAAGAAGCATTTATTGAAGAAATTATTTATAAAGTTTATACGGAGGATTATAACGGCGCAATAGCTCTTGCCAATGAATTTATGGAAGTATCCGATGATGACGAAATTAAAGCTGAAGTATGGTACGATATAGGAAACCTGAATAAAATAATTGAAGATGTTCAAAATGCTATAGTTGCATACAACAATGTGTTTGAATTCTCACCTGATTTTGATTTGGAAACTGATGCTAAATTAAAATACGGGCAGGCGTTGCGTGATGGCGAACAAAGCGAAACTGCTCTTTCTGTTTTTGAAGATATGCGTTCCGAAGATAAGTACGAAAATAAATTAGCTGAAATTGATTTTGAAATAGGTAAAACTTATGCTTCCTTGGAAAGATATGATGATGCGATAGACCAGTTGATTGAGGTTGATACAACCTACAAATTCAGAAAGTTCTGCCGCAGCAAAATATGAAATTGGGATGATATACGAGTCAGGATTAAATCAACTTGATAGCGCTGCAGTTTATTATAAAAAAGCTGCAATAAGTTCTTTATCCCCGAGTACATAATTCCTGCAAGGGAAAAGAACCAGCTTTTTACCCGTTATTTAAAACTTAGAACAGATCTTAATAATTACAGTAAACAAATTTTTTACTATGAACATCCTGATGAATTTATTAAAGATTCAACAAAATATGTAGAAGATTCCCTGGCAATAGCTGAAGAGATTGCTACTGTGAAGGAGCTGCAGGAAATCTGGGCGGGGCTCGATTCTATGTGGGTTGTTGAAGATACTACAGGTGCGTTCTATGATACTTTAAAAGTCTGGACTCCCTAATTGTCAGGGATACTACTTTTACTTATCGAAACAGGGATACACTTTATGCCCAGATAAATGATACGCTTTATTCAGATTCAGCTATCGTTTTCGTGTTCGACAGTTTGTTCTCGGATCCATCTATGCTAACCCCGCTTGAAAGGCAGGAGTATGAAATGGAGAAAAGGGAAAAAGAACAAAGGGCAAATGAGCTGGCAGCCGGGCTGCCTGATACACTTAAGTTTAAGAATAATCCTCCCAGGCGCCCAGCCATATCAAAAGATTCATTAAGAACAGTTATCGTTAAAAATCAGCTTCAACTTGGGAACCTGTTCCTTACAGAACTTAATATACCAGATTCAGCATACTGGTATTACAATAGTAACCTTACCACTTACCCGAATACAACATACCACGCCAACACGCTTTATGCAATGGGCAGCTATTATCTTACAGTTGAAAATAAAAAAAGGGCAGACAGTTTATTTATTGTACTGATTTTTTCCTGGTGCAATTCATTTGGTCAGGGGCAAAATGAACTTCAACCACAAGTATCACAATCCGTTTATAATGATACATCTCCACCATTAACAGAGTTAGTTCAAATGTCAACTTCTCCATCGCAATGGGAGGATGGAATTGTTCCGCTTTTAATTGATCTTCCGCAATTTGAAGATGAGTACGAAAATGATCCATCGCTTCAACTTGAAAATGGAATTAACGATCTTGCAATTGTTGTTCAGAACTGGGATGGAGTTTCAGCAAATGGTTGGGCACCACCCGATCCTAGCGGTGCTGTTGGACCAAATCATTATATGGAAATGACAAATGTTCGTTTTCAAATTTGGGATAAGACAGGAACTTCCCTTCTCGGTCCTGCACTCCTTGGTACAATCTGGGCAGGTTTCCCCGGTCCGTGGTCAAGTAACCTAAATGATGGGGATCCTATTGTACTTTATGATGAAGCGGCTGACAGGTGGCTGGCAAGTGAATTTTCGGTTCCAAATTTTCCGACTGGTCCATCTTATATGTTAATAGCAATTTCTCAAACCAATGATCCTACTGGTTCCTGGCATAGATATGGATTTACTTTTCCCAACTTCGTTGATTATCCTAAATTAGGTGTTTGGCCGGATGGATATTATATGTCGGCAAATGCCTTTTCAGGTGGTTATGTTGGTGTAACAGCAGCTGTATTTGAAAGATCCCAAATGTTAAACGGAAATGCTGCCCAAATGGTCTTTTTCCAAAGAACTAGTGGTACATCGTGGTCAATGCTTCCGTCAGATAATGATGGAGCGGCACCTCCGGCAGGAGCACCAAATTATTTCGGGCAAATTCATGATAATGTCGATATGGTGGTACGGACGGTTTTGATATTTATGCGTTTCACGTCGATTGGGTAACAACAGGTAATTCTACTTTTACAGGACCTACTTTTATTGCTACTTCACCTTACAGTGGTGTAAACGGTATTCCTCAACCTGCTCCGGGATCAACTTTGGATGATCTTGATGTTATGACAATGAACCGATTAAATTATAGAAACTTTGGTTCTCACCAATCTATGGTGGTTTGCCATACAGTTGATGCGGGTGGTAGCCGCGCAGGTATGAGGTGGTATGAATTAAGAAATACAGGAAGTGGTTGGTCAATGTTTCAACAAGGAACTTATGCACCTGCAGATGGTACATGAGAGATGGATGGGTAGTGTTGCAATAAATTCAAATGGAGATATCTGTCTTGGATATTCAATTTCAAGTACAACACTTATGCCGGAGATACGATTTACCGGAAGGTTAAGTGGTGATCCTCTGGGTACAATGCCTATTACAGAAGAAACTATCTTTTCCAGTTCTGGCGTTCAAACTGGATTAACAAGATGGGGAGATTACACTCAAATGAGTGTTGATCCTGCCGAGCCGGATGTCTTCTGGTATGTAAACCAATATCAACCCTCTACAGGTGGCTTCAACTGGCGCACAAGAATCGCCTCAATTGATTTTGCCCTTGTTCCGGTAGAGCTTACTTCATTTAATGCTGTTTCAGCGAACGATGAAGTTGAACTTAACTGGAGCACTGCTACCGAAACAAACAACCAGGGCTTTCAGATTGAAAGAAAATCTGGTAACTCTGAATTTGAAGAAGTTGGCTACGTAGCCGGTTTTGGAACAACAACCGAAGCTAAATCATATTCATTTGTGGATGCCGGAGTAACAGTTGGTACTTACACCTACCGATTAAAGCAGATCGATTTTAGCGGTAAATTTGAGTACACACATGAAGTAAACGTTGATGTTACTTCTCCGATTGAGTATGCATTGGAACAAAATCATCCAAATCCGTTCAATCCAAGTACAATGATTAAATATTCAATAGCTGAAGATGGTTTTGTTAAATTAGCAGTTTACAACCTAACAGGAGAAGAAGTTGCTTTACTGGTGAATTCCCAGCAGAAAGCCGGAAGATATGAGATTGATTTCAATGCAAGTAATATTGCAAGTGGTGTTTATATCTACAGAATGGAATCATCTAACTTCATAACCTCCAAGAAATTAATGCTAATGAAGTAACTTCGAAACCATAATTCTTTTATGCTGTGCCAGTCATTTATTTTAGTGGCTGGCACTTTTTTTTTTGCGACATTATCTGGGTTCTTTTATACAAAATGTTTTAGAGCAAGTGCTTTTTCTCTATCAACATTTAGTTCTTAGCAAAGTAAGTTGAAATTATTATCCATTTCATCTAATTTTAATTGGAATTTTTATTTTATACGAATGAATAACAGATTTAAATATATACTTGATATTTCTTTTTTTTCAGCTACTTCAAATAAACATTTATTCTCAGGGAACCTGGGAACGTATTGAAAGTCCAACAGAACAATTCCTTCAATCGGTTTATTTTGTTGATAGTTTATATGGTTGGGCGGTTGGAGATTCCGGAACTATAATCTATACTTCAAATAGTGGAGCTGATTGGGCAATTCAGGATAGTAAAACTGAAAATAATATTTATGATGTATTCTTTTTAAATCGAAATCTTGGTTGGGCACCATCTTGGGAAACATCAACTCTTCCAGCTGGTACTAAATTACTAAAGACTACTAATGGTGGACAAAGCTGGATCAATCCAGTTCAACCGGAAGAAAATATCTTCAGTCGGTGTGTATTATTTCTGGACTCGCTAAATGGTTGGATGGGAGGAAAACCGCACCCACTAGTAAGGACGACTGACGGAGGTCTTTCATGGACAGATGCAGAAATTGATTCTTCTACTTATTCTAATTTTCCAGTTTATGACATTCAGTTTTACAATTCAAGATTCGGGTATGCCTCAGGTGGCGTATTTGATTGTTGTGGTATAATCTGGTGGACAACTGACGGTGGGGATTACTGGTATGTGATTGATACACCTTATGTTACACAAGATCCAGTCTATCAACTCCATATCTATGATTCATTAAATGTTCTTGGTGTTGGCGGTGATTTCGAAACTCTTGGGTTCGGAGTTGAAATGATCCGCACCACTGATGGGGGAGTAACATGGGAATTCGAGTATATTGGAACTAGTGGAGCTGCTATGGGATATTGATTTTAGAACGGATAATGAAGCTTGGTCGCCTTTAGGGGGTGAGGAAAAATTAATTTACAGCTTGGATGCAGGTTCTACCTGGACTCGAATACCATCTCCTGATAGCACTCACATATTTGATATAATCTTTCCGGATTCACTGCATGGTTTTGCAGTTGGTAGAGAAGGTGCAATTATAAAATATTTTCCTCCTATAATTAATTTTGTTAGGGAAATTGAAGAAGGGATTTCGGAAAGCTTTTCTCTTTTTCAAAATTATCCGAATCCATTTAACCCGTCAACAACAATCAGTTATTCGATTCCAGCAAGACGGAAATGTTACACTTAAGGTGTATGATGTACTTGGTAATGAAGTAGCAAGTTTAGTAGATGAGCAGAAACAAAGTGGAGCATTTGAAGTTCTGTTTAATGCAAGCGATTTATCTAGCGGTGTTTATTATTATCAGTTAAAAGCTGGTGAGTTTACATCTACTAAAAAACTTGTATTGATGAAATAGTAATTTTTTATTCTTCTTAAATTAAAGGGAGCCTCGGCTCACTTTTTTGTGGGTCGTAATTTCTTAGTAAAATTTCTTATCTTTGAAATACTTCCAATAATTAAAGCTAAAGTATCGATTTGATGAAAATAAACTACATTATAGCGTTTTTATTCTTAAGCTTTTTGACAATTGTAATAATAGCCAATATTAAAGATACAAACCTTATTGGCTGTACAGAATTGAATGGTGATCCTCCCGGTTGTGTTTGTCATACTTTTGAAAGAGATACATCAGTAATCCTTTGGGTTGAAGGACCTGATACACTTCTCATAGGTGAAACAGGTTTTTATACAATGTATTTAACCGGTGGTCCTGCGGAAGCCGGTGGCTATAATGTAGCGGGGCGTTTTGGGCAGATGGAACTGGTTGATACTTTTTCTTATCAAAATCCATTAGCACTAAATGAATTAACCCAGGCATTTTCTCTTCCATTTCCAACTTTGAAGGATACAATCTATTGGAATTTTGGATACACAGCTTCCGATTCTTCAGCCGAATGGGATACAATATATTCCTGTGCTATTAGTCTGGTTTGGGATACTATTCCTGATCCACTTGATAGATGGAATTTTGGTCCAAAGTTTCCAGTAAAAATTCTTGATCCAATAACAGCCATTTCAGAAAATGAGGGGAATATTAGCAGTTTTACTCTATTCCAGAATTATCCCAATCCTTTTAATCCTTCATCAAAAATAAATTTTATAATAGCTGAAACAGCATTTACATCGCTTAAAGTTTATGATGTTTTAGGCAATGAAGTTGCAACTTTAGTTGATAAAGAATTATCTGCAGGAGAATATGAAATTGAATTTACAGGGAATGGATTAACAAGCGGGGTTTACTTTTATCAACTAAATGCCAAAAATTACGTTCAAACACGAAAAATGGTATTGCTGAAATAAAAAAAACTTCTTACCGGTTTAGTTAAAAGCATTCAATTTTGGCACAAAAAATGATTAAGTGATTTAAAATGGTGGCTTTTTTAATTATTTAAAGTGATGACAATGCTGGTAAATATCCACCGTATAGAATGTTTTCGCACAATCAATGAATGAAAGGGGGATAAAAAAATGAAAAAATTTCTTATACTCTTTATTTATTTATTCATAATTTCAAACACACACGCTCAATGGTTCTGGCAGAATCCTTTACCGCAAGGGAATCCTTTAACTTCAATCTGTTTTATAGATGAAAATACCGGCTGGGTAGTCGGAACAGGCGGAACAATTATGAAAACAACAGACGGCGGTGCTATCTGGGAAAATCAAAACAGCGGAACTGAGGAGTATTTAATTTCAGCACAATTTGTTGATCCTAATTCGGGATGGGTGGTTGGCTCTAGCGGTCTAATTTTAAAACCACAAATGGTGGTGCAATTTGGGAAAGTCAAACAAGTGGAACAACTTATAATTTATCTTCTGTTTACTTTACAGATTCAAATAATGGGTGGGCTGTTGGTGGAGATTGGTTTACTGAATTTAGCATTATAATAAATACCACTGATGGAGGATTAAATTGGATGACTCAATTAAGTGATTCAGGTTCTGCTCTTCGTTCTGCATATTTTTCTGATATAAACAACGGGTGGATTGTTGGTCAAAATGGGACTATCCTTTATACCAAAAATGCCGGAACAGATTGGGAAATTCAAAGAAGCCAAGCCAATGAAAGATTATCTTCAGTAT
Source organism: uncultured Ignavibacteriales bacterium (assembly GCA_963764825.1). Taxonomy (GTDB): domain Bacteria; phylum Bacteroidota; class Ignavibacteria; order Ignavibacteriales; family Ignavibacteriaceae; genus JAZGGS01. The sequence goes on from CAVXUA010000001.1 coordinate 7,439, forward strand.
ATTTTATTGATTCGAACATTGGTTGGGCTGTTGGTGATAATATTTCAAATCATACAGGAGTTATACTTAAAACAACTAATGGCGGCACAAACTGGGAAGACCAATCCACGGGTTCGACTGATTCATACAATTCAATTCATTTTGTTGATTCAAATACGGGATGGATTGTAGGATGGGGTGATGGAGAAGGACTTATTTTAAAAACTTCAGATGGTGGGGCAAATTGGGAGTTTCAATCTGGCGGAACAGTTAACGGTTACTTCTCTGCGTGCTTTATAAATTCAAATGTAGGCTGGATAGCCGGACACTACGGTACGGTTCTAAAAACAACAAATAGCGGAACAAATTGGGATCGCCTATCGAGCGAAAACAGTTTTAACTTATATTCGGTTTGTTTTAGTGATGCGAATAATGGATGGGCTGTTGGTTTTTATGTAGACAGTGCAGTAATTTGTAATACATCCGATGGTGGTTTAAACTGGAATTCACAAGCTTACGAATCTAAAGCTTGGTTTTAAATCGGTGGACTTTGTTAATTCAACTACAGGATGGATTGTTGGATACGATTTTGAGAATCCAAATACTTATGAACTTATACTAAAAACAACTAATGGCGGGACAAGCTGGGAAAACCAGTCAACCGGAACATTTGATTGGTTAAATTCAGTTTGTTTTCTAAATGAAAATGTTGGATGGGCCGTAGGTGGAGCGGGATTTGGATTAATAATCAAAACAACAAACGGCGGTGAAAACTGGTTTACTCAACCAAGTGGAACTACAGAAGAATTAGCTTCTGTTTATTTTGTTGATGCTAACTTAGGCTGGGCGGCAGGAGAAAATGGAACAATACTTAAAACAACAAACAGTGGATTAAGCTGGGATAGTCAATTAAGCGGGATATTAGATGATTTGCATTCTATCTTTTTTACTGATTCAAATACCGGCTGGGCTGTGGGTTATTCAGGCACTATTATAAATTCTACCAATGGAGGTACTAACTGGATAGATCAATCAAACGGTACTAGTGCACATTTTGAATCGGTTCAATTCACAAATTTAAATAACGGTTGGATTGCTGGATACAATGCTTCAATCAATAAAGGTGTTCTTCTAAAAACAACGAACGGGGGTTTAAATTGGGAAAATCAATTAACCGATATAAATCCGTGGCTAAACTCAATTTATTTTGCAGATCCCAACACTGGCTGGGTAGTTGGTACGGGTGGAACAATACTTAAAACTACAAATGGTGGAGTTACTTTTGTAGAAGAGGAAGATGAATTTACTTCTCCGAATGCATTTTCATTATATCAAAACTACCCAAACCCGTTTAACCCAACTACAATTATAAGATTTACGATTTCGGATTTACGATTTACGAGTTTGAAAGTTTATGATGTTTTAGGAAATGAAGTTGCAACTTTCGTTAATGAAGAAAAACCTGCAGGGAGTTATGAAATAGAATTTGATGCTGAAGGTTTAACCAGCGGGATATATTTCTATACTTTAACAGCAGGTAGCTTTATAGAAACAAAGAAAATGTTAATTCTAAAATAACCAGGAATATTTTTAATAATGTGCGGAAAAGGGCTTTTTATACAGAAGCCCTTTCTATTTTAAAATGAATGTATAAAAATTAAACGTTAAACTTGTGGGCAGATTTTTATTGTTTTGCCAGCCCAACAGATACATTCCAGCTCAAATCGTCTTCTTCTATACTTTTATTATAAGCGGCTACTAATCTTGCAGCGTTAATTGCACTCGCAACCCGGTTAAGAAGTAATGCTCCTACAACAAATCTTATATCGTTTGTAGTCTGTTCGCTGGAAGTCCACATACTGCGGAAGGTTTTGCGTTCATCAGTTGTTTCCCATTTCCAGAAATATATTTCTTCGTTATACATCTCATCAAAATTTCTTTCCAGCGCTTTTTCGTTATTGAAATCATCAATGTTCAGGTAACCACTTATTGTAGCGTAGTATGCAGCATCCTTACCCTCATTATTTACGCCAGCATTTGAAGCAGCATAAGATTTATAATTTTCCTCCTGCCAGTTTGCATAAACATTCATCCCGATAAAAGTTCCCCAGAGAACACCATCTGCTATAGTAAAATATTTTCCACTGCTGTAACCATCTGCGTATAAGCTCACCCATTCCGGGTAGCAGCAGGGAATAGAGAATTCCTAACGCCGCACTCTTCTTGGAATTTTCAGTGTATTTCTGAAAGTGAATTTTGTTTGTGGAATTTTCTAGAGATGAAATAGAAACTTCGCTTTCAAGATTAAGAATTGATTTTTCCTGTGCAATAAGCAGGCAGGTTGTTAGCAAAATGATTAGAGGAATAAACTTCATATTTTTTATTTTAATTTTAGATGTATTAGTGGAATAATTCAACTGAATTATTAGTCTCTATCAATTCTCCAGCACAGTTGCCGTTTTCCATCCCGGTTATGTTTATTTCCGTTAGGATGTTAATAAATTCGCTCTTTGCATTGCTTATAATTTTAACATAATTTGATGAGAAACCTTTCATTTTTCCATCCTGGTCTTCAGCTTCAAAAAGCACTTCCAGCTTCTTCCCAATCATACTTCTGTAGAATTCTTGTCTTTTCTTCTCACTTAAAATCCTTAGGATGTTACTTCTTCTTTTTCTTTCTTCAGCATTAATTTTGCTTTGCATAGATGCTGCAAGAGTATCCGGTCTTTCGGAATAACTAAAAACATGAAGATAGGAAACAGGTAAATCTCTAAGAAAGTTATGCGATGCAATAAAATCTTCCTCTTCTTCGCCGGGAAAACCAACAATTACATCAACACCAATTGAAAGATTTTCAATTCTATCTTTTGCTTGTGCAATAAGAGACTCATATTCCTCAACGTTATAACGCCGCTGCATCGCACGTAATATCCGTGAGCTTCCGCTTTGCAGAGGAATGTGAAAATGTTTGCATAATTTATTATTTTCGGCAACAAGCTCTAAAATATCTTCCGTTAAAAGATTCGGTTCAATAGAACTTATCCTGATCCTGTAATCACCGTCAACAAGAATTAATTCTTTAAGCAAATTATACAAATTTGAATTCGCTGATTTTCCGTAATCGCCAACATTAACCCCGGTTAGAATAATTTCTTTGTAACCGTTATTTACAAGTTTCTCAAATTCTTTAACTGCATCATTAGCCTGCATACTCCTGCTTCCCCCACGTGCAAGGGGAATTGTACAGAAAGTACATTTATAATCACACCCATCCTGAATTTTTAGGAAAGCCCTGGTTCTGTTGTCAGCATCAGTTGAAGAAGCGATTCCAAAGTCTTTTAAACCATCAGTTGAAGAAACATGAACACAGGTTGGTTGGTTCTTTTCAAAGCTATCAAGGAGGGAAAAAAGATTGAACTTTTCATTGCTGCCAAGTACAGCATCTACCCCTTCAATATTAGCAAGGTCTTCCGGTCGAAGTTGGGCGTAACAGCCAGTTATAATTACATAAGCATTTGGATTTTTACGCAAAGCTCTTCTTACAAGCTGTCTGCACTCTCTCTCTGCACTTTCAGTAACTGTGCAAGTATTAAAAACGTAGATGTCTGCTTCTTCCTTAAAATCAACAATTTTGTAACCGTTGCTCAAAAATTGGTTACCAATTGTAGAAGTCTCGGCAAAGTTTAGTTTGCAACCTAAAGTATGTAGGGCTACTTTGTTTGGCATTCAAATTACTAAATAAAAGAAAAGCGGGACTAATGAAATCCCGCTTTAAATATAACTACTATTAATTATAAAAAGATTTAGCTCTCTTCAGTTTTTTCAGGTTTGTTATCCTGTACTTCAAAGATTGGGAATTCTGATGAATCAATAGCACCGGTTTCTGCATCTTTAATATTTTCTACAGAAACTCTTTCAAGCTTATGAGCATTCAGGTATTCCTGAATTTCTCCTTCAGATTTTTCCTTTAAAGCTGCTATAGCGCTAAGAACAATCTTTTTATTATTCTTATCAAATTCAATCACTTTTAACGGCAGCATAATATCTATAGGAAAATGAGTGCTTAAGTTTTTCAACCTTGTAGTTGATAACTGGGTAGCAGGAACAAAGCCGTCAACATCATCGGGCAGCTCTGCAATCAATCCTTTTTCAATTATCCTAACAACTTTTCCTTCAGTAATAGTACCGGTTGTGTATTTTGTTTCAAATGTATCCCATGGATTATCAATAATTTGCTTGTGACCAAGTGATATTTTTCTTGAATCCACATCGACTCCTAAAACAATCACTTCAAGTGGTTCGCTTTTTTTAACAACTTCCCCGGGATGGCGAATTTTTTTAGTCCAGGATAAATCGGAAATATGTACAAGCCCGTCTACACCAGGTTCAAGTTCAACGAACACACCAAAGTTAGTAAGGTTACGCGCAATTCCTGTATGTCTTGAATCAACAGGGTATTTTTGCATTAACGACTGCCAGGGATCGGGCTCTAATTGTTTTATACCGAGAGAAATTTTCTTATCCTCTTTATCCAAACTGAGTATAACAGCTTCAATAATTTGCCCCATAGCAACAACCTGTGATGGATGTTTAATGTGCTGGGTCCAGCTCATTTCGGAATTATGTATTAAGCCTTCGATTCCTTTTTCAAGTTCGATGAATGCGCCGTAATCTGTAAGTGAAACTACACGACCGGAAACTTTATCGCCGACTTTGTGTTTGTTGTCAATTTCTTCCCAGGGGTGAGGAAGAAGTTTCTTCAAGCTAAGCGAAATTCTTTTCTTTGCTTCATCAAAATCTGTTACAACTATTTTAATGGTTTCATCAAGTTTTACAACTTCGTTAGGATGGTTAATTCTACCCCAACTCAAATCGGTAATATGAATTAAGCCGTCAACTCCACCCAGGTCAACGAATACGCCAAAGTCAGTAATCGCTTTAACTGTACCTTCAAGTATTTGTCCTTTCTCAAGACTTTCCAGATATAGCACCTCTCTGGTCGGAAATTTCTTCTTCAACCAGGACTTTATGAGATACAACTACATTCTCGGTGGGAACATTAACTTTAACAACTTTGAATTCCATAGTCTGTCCAACAAAAGCATCAAAGTCTCTTATCGGGCGAACATCAATCTGTGAACCGGGCAGGAATGCTTCCATTCCCATAAGATCGACGACCATACCACCCTTAATTCGTTTAATAATTTTGCCTTCAATAATTTCGCCGGTTTCGAATGAGTTAAAAACTTTTTCCCAGATTCTTAAGAAATCAGCTCGTTGTTTACTTAATACAAGATTTCCATCCCGGTCTTCAACACTTTCCAGTACAACTTCAATGTCATCACCAACTTCAATTACCTGGTCTTCATAAAATTCACTTTTAGGTATTGTACCTTCGGATTTAAATCCAATATCTATAATTATACTATCTCCCTGGATACGAACTATTTTACCTTTTATAAGTTCGCCTTCTTTTACATTCCTAAAAGATTCGGAATAAAGATTTGCCAGATCCATGGAATTCTTCTTGTGAATACTCATCTAAGTTGAATTTATTTTTCGCTTTTTCGTATTCATCAGCTGAAACAGGTGTCTTCGTCGTTTCTTTTACCTCCTCAGACATTTATCCTCCGTAAAACTCTGTTATATTGTTAAAAACCATAAAATACAATAAGACAGAAATGTTTAGTTTTTAATTAGTTTATTATTTGGTTTTTATAAACTCAGTTATAATTTAATTTAATCCCTTTTTCATCAGCAGTTTTTTTAACTGCTTCCAAAATTTTGTTAACCTGCTCGTCAATTGTATATTTTGTTGTATCAACAACAATTGCATCCGGCGCCTGTATTAAAGGGCTTACCTCACGACTCGGAATCAATTCTATCGCGCTCAATTAGATTGTTTTTAATATCGTCCAGTTTGACTTCAGTTCCATTTTCTGCAAATTCTTTCGCGCGCCTGCTGGCTCTTTCTTCCAATAAAGCGGTTAAGAATATTTTAACATCAGCATTCGGAAAAACAATAGTTGTAATATCTCTTCCTTCCATAACAACTCCGCCGCCTTTGCCTCCCATCTCTCTCTGCTTATCAACCATAATTTTTCTAACTTCCCTAATCTTACTAACATCACTTACATGACTGTTAACTTCCAGCGTTCTAATGTTGCCAGTAAGGTCTTCATCATTTACAAATACTTTTGTTTCACCATCAACAAACTCGAGTCTTATTTCACTCTCTTCTGCTAGTGAAATAATCAATTTTTCATCGTCGAGTATCTTATTCTTAATAGCTAAAAAAGTAATTGCTCTGTACATTGCCCCGGTATCGATATATAAGTAATTCAACCTTGAAGCGACCAGTTTTGCAGAAGTACTTTTACCGGAGCCAGCAGAGCCATCAATAGCAACGATTAAATTTTCAGACATAGAAATGAAAAATAATTATAAATTATTATTAATCAAACACTTAGCCACTGAAACAATTTAGGTGAATATAGTAATTTCGGAGTTTTTTGGGGATTGCGTTTCAGACTCAGTTGATCTTTTCGCCACCTAATTCGTCGATTATTACTTTTTCGTAGGAATCCAATTCAGATTCGGTGTGGGATTCGGCAGATTTTTTGACTACTTTAGCTTTGTTTTCATCAAAATTTTGATTTTTAGGACTAACTTTTAGATCAATCTTCTTCCCGAAATAATGCTCGGTTTTCGTATCGAGGTAATTTTTGTTCATATCAAGGGTTTTCTTTCCTTGCGGATCCTCCAACGAAATTGACAGCTTGTTTCCGTTGAGTTCAATTAAGTTTACATTTTCAATAACCGGCGCTAGCGTAAGTCCTTTTTCTTTACTTATCTCAGTAACAAATCCTTCCCATCTTTTAACAATGTTTTCGAAATTTAATTCCACAACTGTTGAAGGTTGAATATTTAAAACTTTTACACTTTCTGCAGGTTTAATATTATTTTTCTCGGTTTTTGATTTTCTGTTTGAAGAGAGACTTTTCTTTCCCAAGATTTGGATTGGTCGTTTTATCTGGTGAATAAATAGAATCATTTATATCACTTACACTGTTATTCTGTTTCAAATTGGATGAAGTATTAATCTCTGAAAGAATTGCAGTAATAGTTGAAGTTTTTTCCAAACCAACCAGGTGGCTTAGTGCGATTTCAATTTTTAATTTTTGATTTTGCGAATACTTTAATTCTTGTCCAGTCTTGCTAAGAAAATTAAGCAGGCGTAACATATCCCCCTCGGAAAATTTATTCTTATAACCTACATACTTCTCTTTATAAACATCAGCGGTTTCAGCAAATGAAGCTTTCCCGGTAACCACAACAGTTAAAATATTTCTAAAGTGTTCAATCAAACCATCCATAAAGTCAACAAAATCCCACCCGTTTTCATAAAGGGTATTACTTACTTCAAAGACAGCTTTATAATTTTTTTCCAGTACTGCATCTGTAATCTTAAAATAAATCTCTTCATCTATAAGATTGAGCATCTGGGTAACAGTCTCATGAGTTATTTTCCCTTCGCAATAAGAAACAACCTGGTCAAAATAACTTTCGGCATCTCGTAATGCACCATCTGCTTTTTTTGAAATGATGGTAAGCGTAGTATCATCGATTTCAATTTTTTCTGCAGCAGCAATTTTTGCAAGAGTTTCTTTTATTATATCGAGCTGGATTCTTCTGAAATCATATCTCTGGCAGCGTGAAATTATAGTTAAAGGAACTTTATGTACATCTGTTGTGGCGAAGATAAATATTGTGTGTTCGGGTGGTTCTTCAAGAGTCTTAAGGAATGCATTGAACGATTCCCTTGTAAGCATATGAACTTCATCAATAATGTAGATTTTATATTTCGATTTTGTTGGTGCATATTTCACTGATTCTCGCAAAGTGCGTATCTCATCAATTCCACGATTTGATGCACCATCTATCTCAATAATATCAAGCGATTGAGAATTCTGGATGGAATTACATGTTTCACATTCATTACATGGTTCCTGGTTAACCGGGTTATTGCAGTTTAGTGCTTTTGCAAGTAAACGCGCAGTGGTTGTTTTGCCTACTCCTCTTGGTCCAGTAAAAAGGTATGCGTGAGCAATCCTATTCTTCTTAATTGCATTCTTAAGCGTGTTGGTAACATGTTCCTGTCCCACCACTTCGCTGAATTTTTTAGGACGCCATTTTCTTGCTGTGACTACAAATGCCATAGGTTAAAATTAATATATTTTCTTTATTTGCTCTTCTGTTAATATCTAATCAATTTAGTATTTCTTTTGATAAAAAGGTACAGATTTCTTCTAAATATTTTTTATCCGTTTCATCAAAAGAATTATAATTATAGCTGTCAATATCGAGCACACCAAATAGCTCACCGTTTTTAACTACCGGAATAACAATTTCAGAGCGCGAACCTGTATCGCATGAAATGTGTCCGGGAAATTTATCAACATCGGGAACAATTACACTTTCCCTTTTTTCTGCTGAAGTTCCGCAAACACCTTTTCCTAATTCAATTTCTGTACAAGCAACCTGACCTTGGAAAGGGCCAAGGTAGAGTTTTTTACCATCAAAAAGATAGAAACCAACCCAGCTTATTTTATCAAAGCTTTGTTTTAGGGCTGCTGTAAGGTTAGACAAATTTGAAAGAAAGTTATCTTTTTTATTAAGCAGGTTATTTAACTGCTTAATAAGCAATTTGTATTTTTCTTCTGTTGAATGGTTTGAATTGATTATTAGACTCTCTCCCATTCAAATCACTTTTTCTTTGATACTTTCTTTTTACGCTTTATTGGTGAACTTTTCATTTTTGCCTTTGGAAATACATAAGGAACTGCATCTTCAAGCTTCGCTATCGGAACAATCTTTAATCCTTCTTTAACTTTCGCCGAAATTTCCTTCAAGTCAATCTCATTTTCTTTTGGGATTAGAACGGTTTCTATATCATTTCTTTTAGCCGCAAGTAACTTTTCATTTAACCCGCCAATAGGAAGAATAGAACCGGTTAGAGTTATTTCCCCGGTCATTGCAACACTGTTGGATGCAGGTTTACCACTAACTGCAGAAAGCATAGCCAAAGCCATTGTAATTCCAGCAGAAGGTCCGTCTTTAGGTATAGCACCTTCGGGCAGATGAATATGGATTTCTTTTCCTTTATAAAAATCAGGATTCAAACCAAATCGTTTAGCTGAAGAACGGAGATAACTTAATGCTGCCTGGGCAGATTCCTTCATCACATTTCCAAGCTGTCCGGTAAGATTTAACTTACCTGCACCATTCATTATTGTAGCGTCAACAGTAAGGAGTTCTCCGCCTGTACTCGTCCAGGCCAGCCCGGTAACACTACCAACTTTATTTACCTTGCTGTGCTTCTGGTGCCTGTACCTGGGGTTCTTCAGGTATGTTTCAACTTTCTCTTCATCAATAATATTTTCTACAATTCTTTTTTTCTTACCGTTGGTTGATTCTTTAGATACAATATCTTTTGCAACTTTTCTAAGGACGGAAGCCATTTCTCTTTCCAGGTTTCTTACACCGGCTTCGCGGGTATACTCACTAATTATTTTTCTTATAGCTTCATCATCGAACTTAACTTTTTTATCTTCCAGCCCATGCGCTTTTAACTGTTTTGGAATAAGATGTCTTTTTGCAATTTCCATTTTATCATATTCCAGGTAGCCGGGCAGTTCAATAATTTCCATTCTATCCTGTAGAGGCAGAGGAATATTATATCTTACATTCGCAGTTGTAATAAACATTACATGCTGTAGGTCGTAATCAACTTCAAGATAGTGATCGTTAAAAGTATGATTCTGCTCAGGATCAAGAACTTCCAGCATTGCAGAAGATGGATCGCCCCGGAAGTCCATACTCATTTTATCAACTTCATCTAAAAGAATAACAGGATTTACAGTTCCAGCTCTTTTCATCGATTGAACTATCTTACCCGGCATCGAGCCGATGTATGTTCGTCTGTGTCCTCTTATTTCCGCTTCATCACGCACGCCACCTAAACTTATCCTAACAAACTTCCTTCCCAAAGCCCTTGCAATCGATTTGCCAAGTGAAGTTTTACCAACTCCTGGAGGACCCACAAAACATAGAATTTGACCGCGCATTTGTTTAACAAGGTTTAATACGGCAATATGTTCAATTATTCTTTCCTTCGGTTTTTTTAAACCAAAATGATCTTCATCCAATATCTTCTGAACATGTTTAATATTAAGTTTATCCTTTGTTCGTTTAGACCACGGCACATCAACAAGCCAATCTAGATAATTCCTAATAACCGTAGATTCGGGAGACATTGGCGGGGTTTTTTTAAGTTTGTTTAACTCCTCCAACGCTTTATCCTCAGCCTCTTTGGGCATTTTCGATTTTTTTATCTTCTCTCTTATTTTGGCAAATTCAGGTGAGCCATCTTCTTCATCACCAAGTTCATCCTGCAGAATTTTAATCTGTTCCTGGATGATAAACTTTCGCTGGGTTTTTGAAATATTTTCCTGTACCTTATTATCAATCTCTTTTTCAATTTTAAGAATGTCTATTTCGGAATTAAGGATTTTAATTACTTCGTAATATTGTTCTTTAAGAGTGTACTTTTGAATTATTGCCTGCTTAACGTCAATTGTCTGGTTTATGTTTGCAGCAGCGTAAAATAATTTCCTGTCTGGTTCTATAATATTTTCAAAAGCCGAAAGTGTATCGTTGGGAACATTACGGCTTATCTTTACATAATCTTTAAATAGCTGTGACATTTGCCTGATCATAGCATTCATTTCGTGATCTGTTTCGGCTGCAGGAATTATCACTTCAACCTTTGCCTCAAAAAATTCTTCCCTGTCTGTAAACTCAACTATCCTTGCCTGTATTAAACCGTCCACTAAAATCTTCATTAACCCATTTGGAAGTTTTAATATCTGAACTATTTTTGCAATTGTACCATCCCGGTAAATATCATCTTTGGATGGAGCTTCGACATTTGATTTTTTTTGTGTGGAAAGAAAAATGTATTTTGTATTATCCTGAACATAATTTGCAGCACGGATCGATTGTTCCCTGCCCACCAGTACGGGAAAAATCATATATGGAAATATTACAATATCTCTTAAAGGAAGAATAGGCAGGATTTCCGGAATATCTTCTACAAATGAATCTGAATCGGACGTTACGAACTTCAATTTCACTACCCTGGTTCAACTAATTTCTCCTTGAATTATTTGCATTTATTAAAAAAGAAATATATCGAAATAGATTCCGGCTATCAAGGAAGTTAGCTTTGGCTTGACTCTAAAGCTTCTTTTGATTGTAAGCTAATTGTAAACAAATAAGCTTATATATAATCTTTATATTTGCCTCGTTAAATATTAGGAAATAAATGATTCATGATTTAGTGAGTATTGCTAAAGAGGCAGGCAGTGTAATTAGAGAAGGTTTTGGCAAATCTTTTAAGATTGAGTATAAAACAGGTGATAATAATCTGGTTACTGAAATTGATAAAGCTTCTGAAAAAGTTATAACCGATTTTATAAGGAAAAAATATCCATCCCACAGCATACTTGCGGAGGAGGGAAGCGGCGAACAGAAAGATTCTGAATATCTCTGGGTCATCGATCCGCTGGACGGTACAACTAACTTTGCTCACGGATTACCGATCTTTTCTGTTTCAATTGGATTGCAAAAGAATGGTAAAACAATAGCAGGTGTTGTTTATGATGTGATGCGCAATATTATCTTTTCTGCAGAACTTGGTGCAGGTGCTTTTGCTGATTCAGAAAAAATTACAGTTAGCAATAATGATAACCTTGCACACAGTATGCTTGTAACAGGTTTTCCTTACAATAAAAAAGAAAATCCTGATAAACTGTTTGAAAGATTTGTTGCTCTAACTAAAACTGCAAGAGGAGTGCGAAGACTTGGTTCTGCAGCAATTGATTTTTGTTACCTTGCAAGCGGTGTGTTCGATGGTTTCTGGGAAGTACATTTACATCCCTGGGATATTTGTGCAGGCAAATTGATTGTTGAAGAAGCCGGCGGTCTAGTAACTGATTTCGATGGTAATAAAACAAACATCTTTACAAAAAGAATTCTTTCAACTAACGGAAAGATTCATGAACAAGTAATCGAAGTTATGGATTCACTTTAAAAGTGATTTTACTTCTCCAGGCTTACATACATTTGTTCGATTAGCTCGCCGTAATTAGATTCAATCGCCTTCCTGCGAATCTTTAAACTTGGAGTAATCTCACCCGATTCTATCGTAAAAGGTTTATGCAGTACGCTAAATCTTCTTATACGCTCATAATTTGCTAGCTTCTTCTGCAACTGGTTCATGTCTTGCTCAAGCAGCTTGTATATCTTATCATTTTTTGTAAGATCTTCTTCAGAAGCATAAGGGATTTTATTAGAATCTGCATATTCTTTCAGCGCTTCAAAATCTGGTACAACAAGCGCGCTTAAAAACATTCGCCTGTCGCCAATCACAATAAACTGGTCAATAAATTTACTTGCAAGAAAAGTATTTTCAATTGGAGTTGGAGCAATATATTTACCGGCGGAAGTTTTAAAGAGATGTTTTTTCCTGTCGGTTATCATCAGAAATCCATCGGCATCAAAAACGCCAATATCGCCTGTGTGCAGCCAGCCGTCTATTAAAGTGGCTTCCGTTTCCTTTTTATTCTTGTAATAACCCTGCATTATATTCGGTCCGCGTGCTAGAATTTCGCCATCCGATGCAATCTTTACTTCAACTCCCGGAAGCGGTTTGCCAACTGTACCAAATTTATAATCATCGAATCTGTTCGCAGCAATTACCGGTGAAGATTCAGTTAATCCGTATCCTTCAATAATTATTATTCCAGTCGATTCAAAAAAATCACCCAGCGCGCGTGGCAATGCTGCACCGCCGGAAATAAAGAATCTTAAATTTCCCCCAGTTTTTTCCTTTAATTTCTTGAAGACAAGTTTATCTGCTACTTTATGTTTAATTCTTAAAGGTAGAGATATCTTACCTTCCCTTTTTGCATTTGCATATTGATTACCAATATTAAGCGCTCCGTAAAATATTTTTTGCTTTTTCTCCGGCTGGCTTTCCACGTTTTTAATAATTTTGGAATAGATCCTTTCAAATAACCGCGGAACAGAAGTCATTATAGTTGGCTTAACTTCAATCAGGTTCGCAGCAACAGTTTCTATACTTTCTGCATAATAAACAGGTGCGCCGGCAGCAAATGCTGAGTAATATCCTGCCATTCTTTCAAAGCTGTGGCACAATGGTAAGAAGGAGAGAAAGACATCATCTTTAGTTATTGGATAAATTTCAAGCGTTGAGTTAACATTTGACATTATGTTCTTGTGTGTAAGAATAACTCCTTTAGGTTCGCCGGTAGTACCCGAAGTGTAAATCAAAGTGCAAATATCATTTTCATCAATTTGTTTAATAGAATCTTTTAAAAGATTAGGATGGTTCGGTTGATAACTGTTTCCAAGATCTTGCACCTGTTTGAAAGTATATAAATTCTTTACATCAGCATCAAAATCATTTTCATTTAAAACGATAATAAACTTAATATGCTTACACTTATCAATTATTTTCCTGATCTTATTAAGCTGAAACTTGTTCGATATAATAACTCCTTTTGCTTCAGAATTATTAAGAATAAATTCAATTGAATCTGCGGTGAGAGAAGGGAAAAGAGGAACGTCAATTCCACCAAGTTCAAGTATTGCAAAATCAGAATAAACCCATTCCGGTCTGTTCTCAGAAATTATTGCAACCTTATCACCCTTTCCTACACCCAGCGAAGAAAGCCCATATGCAAACGAATTGGTTTCTTCTTTTAATTCGTTGTATGTAATTCCCTTATACTTTCCTTCAACTTTTCTATGAAGGACAAATCTTTCAGCTTCAGGTTTATACTCTTCAGTTAAAAACTGGTAAAGTTCCGGTATGGTACTACACGCTTTAAGTAAAGCCATTGTTTCTCCTGGTTGATTTACAACTTTTAATTATTAATCCACCCTCGGGCTTATGGAAAGGTGGTGCCCTTCGTCTCCTGATTCAACTTAGGTATTAAAGATAATACCTTATCCTTAAAATCCAAAGTGTTCATATTAATAAAGCTGGCTTTACGCCCAGCAGCAAATTGATTATCAGAACCAAAACTTGTAATTTTTATAATTCATTTTCTAAAAATAATTTTTACAGGAGCATATAATGGCAGTTAAACAGTTCAGTAATGAATCCTTCACAGATTTTACAAAGAAAGCTAATATTGAAAAGCAGGAAAAGGCCTTAGCCAAAGCACGTAAAAGTTTAGGCGGCACTTATGAGCTAGTTATAGGCGGGAAGAAGTATAAAACAAACGGAAGAATCGTTTCTACTAATCCGGCAAATGGAAATGAAGTAATAGCAAATTTTCATAAAGGGACTAAAGATCTTGCTAAGAAAGCTATAGAAACAGCTTCTAGAAAGTTTGAAGAATGGAAATACGTTCCAACTGCAGAAAGAGCAAGATACCTCTTTCAAAGCAGCTAAAATAGCTCGCCGCAGAAGATTCGAAATAAATGCGTGGATGATTTTAGAAGCTGGAAAAAACTATGCTGAAGCAGATGGCGATACTGCTGAAGGAATTGACTTCCTGGAATTTTATGCAAGAGAAATGCTTCGTTATGCTTCCAAACAACCGATTACTCCCGTTAAAGGGTGAAAAGAACGAACTGGTTTATATTCCCCTGGGAGTTGGTGTTGCTGTTCCGCCATGGAATTTTCCTTTTGCAATTTTAGTTGGAATGACCTCCGCAGCAATTGTTGCAGGAAATACAGTTGTACTTAAACCTTCCAGCGACACTCCTATGATGGGCAAACTATTTTATGAAATTATGGAAGAAGCAGGATTGCCTGCCGGAGTGCTTAATTTTTTACCAGGTTCTGGTGCAGAAGTTGGAGATACACTAGTAGCGCATCCTAAAACTCGCTTCATTTCATTTACAGGCTCGATGGAAGTTGGAACTCACATAAACGAATTGGCTGCAAAGGTTCAACAGGGACAAATTTGGTTGAAACGGGTTGTTGCGGAAATGGGCGGCAAGGATTGTATTGTTGTTGATAAAGAATCAAATATAACCGAAGCGGCTAAAGGAGTTGCTAGTTCTGCTTTTGGATTCCAGGGTCAGAAATGTTCTGCCTGTTCCAGGGCTATTGTAGACAAAGCGGTGCATACTAAATTTGTTAAGAAGTTGAAAGAAGAAGTTGAGAAGATAAAAGTTGGTAATGGCGCAGAAAATTTTGCAATGGGTCCTGTAATAAATGGGGCTGCTAAAAAGAGCATTATGAATTATGTAAGAATCGGAAAGAAAGAAGGAAAACTTCTTACCGGCGGCAAGTCAATTCCTGGTAATGGTAATTACATCGAACCAACTGTGTTTACAGATATAAAACCTACAGATCGGTTAGCGCAGGAAGAAATTTTTGGACCTGTACTTGCTGTTATTAAATCAAATAATTATGAACATAGCTTAAAGATTGCGAACAATACTATTTATGGTTTAACCGGTGCAGTTTATACAAGGAATCGTAATAAAATTGAAAGAGCCAAGAAAGAACTTCTGATTGGCAATCTCTATTTTAACAGGAAGTGTACAGCAGCATTGGTTGGCGGTCATCCTTTCGGCGGATTTAACATGTCCGGCACCGATTCCAAAGCTGGTGGAAGAGATTACCTTCTTCTTTTCTTGCAAGCAAAAACTATGAGCGAAAAAGTTAAATAATCAGAAAGACTCCCTTAATAGGGAGTCTTTTTTTAGTTTTAATATTTAAGGAAAATAAATGAAAATCCATGAATACCAGGCAAAAGAGATATTAAGAAAATATAATGTTGCTGTTCCAAATGGCAGTGTTGCATTTACAGGTGAGAAAGCTGTAAAAATTGCTAAAGAAGATTTGGGGGGCGAAGCTTGGGTTGTAAAAGCTCAAATTCATGCAGGCGGTAGAGGAAAAGGAGGTGGCGTTAAAGTTGCAAAATCTCTCGATGAAGTAAGTGAGTTTGCTAACGAGATGATAGGAATGAACCTTGTTACTCATCAAACCGGACCCGAAGGAAGAGAAGTTAAGCGCCTTCTTATTGAAGAAGGAATTAATATTGACCGTGAATTTTATGTAGGCATAACCCTTGACAGGGCTGTTTCAAAAGATGTTATGATGGTTTCTACCGAAGGTGGCGTGGAAATAGAAAAAGTTGCTGCAGAAACTCCTGAAAAAATCATTAAAGAAAAAATTGAACCTGAACTTGGTTTGCAGCCATTCCAGGCACGCAAACTTGCTTATGCATTAGGGCTCGAAGGTGATCAACATAAAAGTGCAGTTAAGTTTCTTATTAGTTTGTACCGTGCATATGCTGGCATCGATGCTTCGCTTGCAGAAATAAATCCGCTTGTTGTAACGAGTGAAGGTAAAGTGCTTGCACTGGATGCAAAAATGAATTTTGATGACAATGCGCTCTACCGCAGGAAAGATATTGCAGAGTACAGGGATCTTGATGAGGAAGATCCGCTGGAAATAGAAGCTTCAAAATACAACCTGAATTATATTAAACTTGATGGCAACGTTGGCTGTATGGTTAACGGCGCAGGGCTTGCAATGGCTACAATGGATATTATAAAATTAGCCGGTGGCGAGCCAGCTAACTTTTTAGATGTGGGAGGGACTGCTAATAAAGAAACAGTTTCAAACGGTTTTAAGATTATACTTTCCGATCCAAATGTTAGAAGCTATACTTATAAATATTTTTGGCGGAATTGTAAGATGCGACCGTGTTGCGCAGGGTGTTATTGATGCAGCAACTGAAATGTCTGTTAAGGTCCCGATTGTTATACGGCTGGAAGGTACAAATGCAATAGAAGCTGGTGAATTGCTGAAAAAATCTGGCTTGAATTTTGATGTAGCATCAAGCTTAAAAGATGCTGCTGAAAAAGTTACTTCTGTTTTGAAAAAATAAAGGCATCAGAAAAATCGTGTATTTTTAGAAAAGAGCCGTGTCTCAAAACGCGGCTTTTTTTATTAATAATTTATTTTGATTTATTCAAGTTAAATAGCCCTTGCATTTAGATTTTAATAGTAATACATTTTTTATGCAGTAATTATATAATTAAAGATTTAATGATGGCAAGTTTAGATTCAGATTTCGAAAATTTTCAATCCCCCAATTCCGAAAAGAATAACCTCAGGGATAGAATAAACGAATGTAAAGATATTATTGAAGCAGGCGAATTATACGGTTCTCTGGAATTTGTTGAAGATGTAATACACGAATGTCTTGAGAATGAGTTAAATGATGACGGATTATTTCTTACCGAATGTTTAATTGAAGTTGCTCCTTATAACTCTGAGTACTGGATCAGGAAAGGATTATTTCTTAAATGCCTTCTTCAGGTTTGAAGAAGCCATTGTATGTTACGATAAAGCGCTATCACTAAACCCCGGCGATGTAGATGCACTTGTAGACAGATCTGTGGCGGAAGAAAATATAGGTTTATTCAGCAGCGCGCAGGAATCGCTGGAAGATGCGCTTCTAATTGATCCGAATCATGAAGATGCATTGTACAGTTTGGGAATTTTGCATCAGCGGCAGAATGAATTCCGCAAAGCAATAAAATATTTTGAAAAGGTTACTTTAATCGATGAGGAATATGCAGAAGCATACTACGAGCTTGGTTTCTGCCACGAAAACCTGGAAGAATATCCAAAAGCATTAAAATCTTATGACAAGTTTCTGGAACTAGATCCTTATAACGCAAGTGGCTGGTATAACCATGCCGATCATTCTTGTTAAACTAAATCGGCTGGAGCAAGCGATCAACAGTTATGAGCTTGCAGTTGCACTTAAAGAAGATTTTCCGAGTGCCTGGTTTAATAAAGGGAATGTACTTGCAGAGTTAGGAAGATTTAAAGAAGCACTGGATAGTTTTAAAAAGCTTATCAGCTAGATAACTACGATGAAGCAACCTGTTTTAATATAGGAAACCTTTATGAAGAACTTGGCGATAATGTTCATGCAATAAAATATTACAACGAAGCAATAAAAATTAATGATGAGTATTACGAAGCTTATCTTGCCAGGGGATATTGCTACGATGCATTAGGAAAGTTCCAGATTGCTTTAAAAGATTTTAATACTGCTATTTCACTTTCCCAGGATAATGCAGAAGCATGGTATGCTAAAGCAGACCTGGAATATTCATTGGGACATTTGAAAGAATCCGTAAACAGTTATCTTCATGCAGTAAAAATTCAACCGCAAAATTACGATGTGTGGTACACGCTGGCAGAAACATACATAGAATTGAGTGATTGGCTTAATGCGCTGGATGCTTTTGATCAATGCTTAAAGATTAAACCAAATGATGCTAATTCTGTATATGGTAAGGCAAAAATCAATTTTATTCTTAGCAGAACAGAAGAAGCAATAAAATGTTTGAAAATTGCATTCGAACTCGATCCCGGTATACAAAAAGAATTTGCAAGAGAATATCCTGAGGTAAAATCATCCAGGTTATTTAAAAAACTGTTGGGGGAAAACTAATCGTATACTTCATTCTCTTGGAAAAGGTTTTTGGGCAATTGAATATTAACGCGGTTGTCATCATATTATGTTAATTATTAGTTTATAGGTTATGAAAGATTCATTTCATACAAATACTAAAATAATAGGATTGTTAGGTCATCCTATAAAACACTCTTATTCACCTTTTGTGCAGAATGTAGCTTTTGAATTTGAGAAGATGGATTACATCTATCTTGCTTTTGATGTTCCCCCGGCAAATCTAAAAAGTGCACTTAGCGGTGTTCTAGCACTTGGCATGAAAGGATTGAACGTAACTCTTCCGCACAAAGAAAAAATTATTAAACATTTGGATGAACTAGCCGAAGAAGCAGCTACAATTGGTGCGGTTAATACAATTGTTAACGACCAGGGAAAATTAATTGGTTACAACACTGATGTTACGGGAATTATAGAAACTCTTGTACCCTTCAAAGAGCAAATAAACGGTTCGACAGTTAGTGTTTTAGGAGCCGGCGGAAGTGCACGCGCAGCGATTTATGCTCTTATCCGGCACTTTAAACCAGAGCGAATAAACATAATTAATAGAACTGTTCAGCGGGCAGATTCAATACAAAATTATTTTTCAACAAAAATGAGATACGATGGTTTTAAAACGATGGATTTGTTTCCGCCGGATCTAGTTGATACTCTCCGAAGTTCTAGGTTGATCATTAATGCTACTTCAATTGGAATGTTTCCGGAAACGGATGATACAATAACAGATCTTAGAGAGTCGTTTGTTTCAGAGCAGATAGTTTTTGATCTGGTTTATAATCCTCCTAAAACAAAATTCTTAAAGCTTGCTGAAAAACAGGGTGCTACTACTATGGGTGGTTTAAAGATGCTGGTTTCGCAGGCAGCAAAATCATTTGAGTTGTGGACTGGTGTTAAAATGCCAATAGATAAGATTTCCAAATCGCTTGAGCTTTATATTTCCAAATAACCTATCTCATTTTTACTAACACCTTCATTAATTATTGATTTGACACAATAAACAGAAATGACTAGGTTATCAACATCAAAAGGTGAAAATTTATGAAGAAGTTACTTCCTATACTTTTTTTGTTCACATCCGTAACGATTGTGAACATAGTTCCACAAAATCGGGTTGAACGTAGTTCTCCATTTATTTCTGGAATGGTAGGCACTGCAAAAGTTAGTCTTTCCGGAAGCAGTGAACAAAACCCTATGGCATTAGCTTTTGGGGGTAGTTTTGGAATTCCGATTAACAAAAAATCTTTATCTTTATACCCGTTCTTCTTATACTTCACAATCTAATTTTCAATCGTTTTTTAATACAGCTAATTTAAATAGCAGCTTATTATTGCCTGGAGAATTTGCACAGGTCAATTCTTCTTTTTCGCAGCTTTTAGTAAACGGTGGATTGCTTTATAATATTCGCGTTACAGAAGAGTTTGTGCTAGGATTAAACGGTGGGCTAACTTTTATGGTTCTTAACCAGGAAGCAAGACTCCGCACAGGGCAGGTAATATCCAACATCGATAACGAAAATATTTGGGGAGCTTTTGGAGGAGTAATTATTGAAAAAGCTTGGGAAGAGAGTGACTTTACAACATTCCTTGAAGCGCAATATAATTATGCAGAGAGTGATGCGCTTTACCGTTCCGACGCATTGAATGCGATGAACTATACTTTTGGTATCAGGTATTATCTTTCGGGAAGATAAAAATCAGTTACTTTTTTCCGCTTATTTACTATTTCTTTTAATTCATCAACATGCCTGAAAATCTCCTCCGTTTCTTCATCACTCAGAGTCGCTCTTTTATTGTTTACTAATTTATCATAAAATAAAATATTTTCATCCGGGTCTGCAAAAAACTCATTTTTATCATCGCTTTCTTCCCTTTACCGCTTTCATTGTTCCCAGTGTAATCTAATTTTTTACTTATAAGATGAAGCATGTTTCCATCTTTAAAATAGTAACGATTTGAAGCTTCAGTAGGTGCTCTATAAGTGTAGGATTCGTTAATGAAAATTAATTCCTCACCGGAAAAGTAAGCCCTGAAAATTGAATAAGCTCCAGGGGAACCCCAATTAAACTCCTCTCCAACAGCTTTTTCAAGTTTAACATTAATATCTTCAACAATTTCTTTTATTCCTTTCTCGGAATATTCTTTCCTTTCACAGGAAATAATAAAAATAACTAAAATCAAACAAATGATTAGGGAAATAGTCTTTTTCATTTACACTTTCTTCCTTGTAAACAAAAGAGCTACAGGGTTTCTGCGGCTCTTTTCCAATTCATTAACCTTTTCTTAATTGGTCTCTTATTTCAGTTAATAAAATTTCTTCGTTTGATGGTTTTGGTGGTTCAGCTGGTTTTTCTTCCTCTTTTTTCTTCATATTGTTCATCATTCTAACCACCATAAAAATAGCAAATGCAATTATTATGAAATCCATTACGGTCATAAAGAAAACACCATAACTTATTGCAACTGCTTCGGTTTCTGCCGTAGCTTCTTTCAGCACTATCATTAAAGCTGAAAAATCAACTCCACCCAAAAGTACGCCGATTGGCGGCATTAAAACATCCGCAACAAACGAAGATATTATTTTCCCAAATGCTGCACCAATGACAATACCAATTGCCATGTCTACTACATTACCTTTCATTGCGAATTCTTTGAATTCTTTAACCATGCCCATATAGAGCCTCCTTTTTTGTAAGAATAAATTAATAGTTTAAGCGTGATTTGATATGCTCGTATTCACTAATCAAAGATATAAATTTTAAAAATAATTCCAAAAACTGATGATTAATCCGTACCGTTGTAATTTTACTCTAATTAGATTGGTTTGCTAAAATCGCGCATAAAAAGGTGAATCACTTAAAATCTATTATTTAGAAAAGTTAATTAAAAAAGAAATTTAGCACCAATAGATTAGAATGAAAAAATTTACCTATCTACTTAAAGAAAAGTTTTAAGCCACTTCACTGCGTCTTTTTTATCAGTAAAAACCTTAACCGGAAAATTTCTCAGGTAAACATCCTTCGCCATTTCTGCTAATTCCAATTTGACAGGAGTAGTAACAAACATTGCCAGCGCAGTTATATTTTTTTTCTTCATTAAATATTTTTGTGCTTCAAAAGTGTGAGAATAACTTTGAGATCGATCTGCAAATATGATAAGTTTATTAAGGTTTAAACTTGTCCATCCATCCATCAAGCAATTCAAAATCTTCTTTCGTAACATCAATTCCTTCTTTACCAGCTACGTAGATGATGTTGTTATCATCCACTTCAAGCATTGCAAAGCCCGCTTCCCACTTTTTTTCACCAATTTGTAAAATTGAATTCATTTTTTAAGTTAAAAAAATATTTATTTCGGACAAAGAATAAATAAGAATGGAAAACTGCCACCTTTTAAGATGGCAGTTTACATAAGTTTTATTTAAGAAATAACATTTTCTTTGTGCTTACAAATGAACCAGCATTTAGCTTATAAAAATAAATCCCACTTGTTAAACCATCTGCATTAAATTCAATTTCATACGAACCTGCGGATTTCTCTTCATTCACAAGCGTTACAACTTCATTACCTAAAACATCAAATATGCTTAGTTGAATATATGATGAAGCTGGAATTGAATATTGTATAACTGTGCTTGGGTTAAACGGGTTGGGGTAATTTTGTTCTAAGTTGAATTCATCTACAACTACATCGCTACCCTCAACACCAGGAAGAAGAATATCAGCAGAAAAATGAAAATATTGAGCTGTAACACCAACAGGCATGCCTGCGGTGTTTACTGTGCTGCCAGGAATTGAATCACCTTGCATTACTATGTGAATTGTGGCAGTACCAGATGGTGTAACCTCTGCGATACTTGGATATCGCCAATCTTTTAGAGGAGATTCAGGAGTAAACTTCTCAGGATCACTCCAAGTGTTACCTCCATCACCACTATACATAAAATATCCAGCCATATATGTGGTTGTATCCGGACTTGGAAATAAGTGCTCAGTTGTAGAGTTAAATGCTACAAAAAGATAACCGTCATCCATTCTGCCAATTACAGGTCTGCAAAGGGGAACATGTACATCGTTCGTTCCAACATATGGGTAAAACGGTACGTTGCTGCTATCTGCAATTACTATCGGGTTTCCGCCATTCACATTTGGAGTCCAAAATTGAATTTCACTTGGTAAACCAGGGAAGAAATTTCCTGAAGAAAAGATTTGTTGACAAACTTCATAGGTAACGCAGGGTTCTTCATTGTAGTAGTTAATTTGTACACCTCTAATCCCTCCCATTGTAGTATCCTGAGCATCATCACGATCGAAAATTTTAGTAGCTGCGGACCAGGTTAATCCATCATCGGTAGATTCCCTGTAAAATACATCGCCGTCATCAGGGGGGTCGCCAAGATAAGCTAACCCAACTTTACCATTGGGTGATAAAGAGAAATCATAACTTTCTGCATCATCACTTGGAATTGTTTGCCAGCCAGAAAATAAACCGGTGCTAAGATTTAATGTGTTAAGCCATAATTGATCGTCTGGAATGGGTGAGCCTGTTGAAGCCAAAACAACGATATCATTATTAGTAACTGTATGACGGGGCCAAACTGGTCCATCATTAATATTTGTTGGATCATAATTTGTAAAGTTGTATTCAAACGGGCTGTTATCAACTGAAACTGTTGTATGAGTGAATCCGCCAAAAAAGTTGTTATGATTTAGCAAAACTGCTGAGCCATCAGTTTTACCATAAATTGCAGGGAAACCAGATCTTCCGGTATTAGGAACTGCGCCTAATTCAAACCAGTTTATGCCTGCATCTGTACTGCCAAAATAAAGGCAGTTTCTATCACCCCAGCCAGCGGTTTCCTGCGAATTTACAAAGTGCGCATGCAAAAAGTCTGGATTGCTGTAATCAACCCACAATTGCTGTGTGGAAGCATTCGATTGTAAATCATAACCTGTTGCTCTATCTGTAATGTTATGAACTTCAAAAATAAGATTACCTACTTCTACGGGATCAAACTTTACAGTTCTGCTTAGTTCAATAACTTCCGCATTGCTAAGGTCCGGTGTTTCTTCTCCTGTAACTTTAATATTCGGTTTGTGTTGATAAATATTATTCTCCTGTGCATTTAAATTAAATGCAGCAAGCAGAAGAATTATTAGAGAAAAGTAAATCGTTTTTTTCATGTTCAAACTCCTTATTTAATTATTAGGGTAAATATTTAGATTAAAGATATTTATTTATTTGCGTCTGTAAATATTTCTTAATTAATTAAAGAAATCAACATAAAACTACCAAATATTGATAGATATGTATTAACTAGTGGGAAATTGCAGTGGTTGTTTATACGATTAAGACGTTAATTTAAATATATTGTAAGATGAGTAAGAAAATATTCTAACAAAAATTATTTATTTTTGAAGTGCAGTTTATGTTTTAGAATATTTATAAAGGGTAGAAAATGTATAATACGTTTTTCAAAAATATACTTACAGTAATTTTATTTACTATAATTTTGTCCACGATTACTTCAGCCCAGATTACACTACAGGTTGGTGGTGGAATGGGGATCGCTACACCAGGCGGCGATTATGGTGGAACAACAATCGATTTTTATAATGGTACAAAATACGGACTTGGAACAGGAGCCAACTTCCACGCTAAAGCTCGTGTAGGCGTTCTAAGTTTCAATGTTTTCGGTATGATTGATTATTCAACTTTAAGCGGTGATGGTGAATCTGAACCAGGTAAAGGTAAAGTTGAGGTTTCTCAATCTGTATTTTCACTAAAAGTTGGACCTGAATTTCATATCGGGATACCTTTAGCCCCGGTTGGCGTTTACCTTGATGGGTCTATCGGGTTAAACTCAATTAGCGGCGAAGTAATATTTAACGGTGTTTCCGAAGTTCCTTCAGGAACTTATAATGTTGAATCTGAAAGCAGGGTTGGATTTGGGCTTGGCGGCGGAGTACTTTTTGATATAATTCCGATGTTAACAATCGATCTAGGAGTTCATTATAATTGGTTGAATCCTTTTGGAAAACAATATAGAAGCGAACTGCCTTCATCTCATCCAAGATTGGATGTATATACAACTTTAAATGATGATAAAGATCCGTTGTTTGAAGTTACGGAGGATAATATTATCGAAAATTCCCGCTCGATGGAAACCATGCAGTTTACTCTTACACTACTTTTTGGTTTATAATATTTGAATGATATAGAAATGCCAGTTCATAATGAGCTGGCATATCTAATAATTTCCGGAATCCAGTTAATTTTATTAAGTATCTAGTAATCGCCTTTGGTAATTTATCTGCCCAAGATGATAACTAAGGTGAGTTGTTAAGTGAGTGAGAAAAAAAACTGTTGTCATTTCGTATCCAAAAACATTTATAGGAAATATTTCCTCAAGCTTTTCCTCTTTTAATTCGCTTAATGTTTGTTTTATTACTTGAAGAGTTTTATCTATTTCCTCTACCATTTCTTCAGCAGGAACATTCTTATTGCTGAACTCCAAATCTCGTTTTCTTACATAACCTGAGTTACCAAGCGTTGCGCCTATAAAATGCTGCAGGTTACCGCAAATGTGTAAACATAAATTTCCAGCAGAGTTTTTTATATTCCCTTTAACTTCCCACATTTTCTTTTCATCATTGTAGGAAGTTATCTCGGTTTTTAGTTTTTCGAGATCGCACTCCAAAAGTTTAACTAATATTTGATTCATAATTTCAATCCTAACTGTACAAAAAAAGACGGGTTAGCAACCCGTCTTTAAAAGATAATAAATTACTTCTTCAACCTCTTCGGTCCGGCTTTTATAACTTCTTCAGAAGAATCTTTAGCAAAGAGTTTAAAGTTTTCTATAAAGCGTGCAGCTAAACCATCGTAGCGCTGCCAGTATTCTTTTTTATTTCCCCAGGAATTTGAAGGTTCTAAAACATCTTCAGGCACATCGGGGCAGGAGAGAGGTACTTCAAAACCAAAGAGTTTATCTTTCCTGAATTTTACTTTGTTAAGCTTGCCATCTAAAGCAGCATTTAAAAGATTTCGCGTATGGCGTATGCTTATTCGTTTACCAACTCCAAAATTTCCGCCAACCCATCCTGTATTTACCAGCCATACATTTGCTTTATGCTTTAACATTCTTTGCTTTAAGCATCTTTGCATATTCAACCGGATGTCGAACCATAAATGGCGCACCAAAACAAGCTGAAAAAGTTATTTGCGGTTCAATTCCTAAACCAATTTCTGTTCCGGCAATTTTAGAAGTGTAACCACTTATAAAATGATACTGTGCCTGTTCAGGATTAAGTTTTGCAATCGGCGGCATAACTCCTGAAGCATCGCAGGTAAGAAAAATGATATTCTTCGGATGATTATTTGAATATCCATCCGGCACTGCATTTGGAATTTGATCAATGGGATATGAAGCACGTGTGTTTTCGGTAATCATATCATCATCAAGATCGATATGCCTGCTAACCGGATCAAATATAACATTTTCGAGAATAGTTCCGAATCTTCTTGTAGTAGCATAAATTTCAGGTTCGTTTTCAGCAGAAAGGCGAATAACTTTTGCATAACAGCCGCCTTCAAAATTAAACACTCCGTTCGAGCTCCAGCCATGCTCATCATCACCAATTAGCAATCTTTTAGGATCAGCTGAAAGAGTTGTTTTACCTGTTCCGCTTAATCCAAAGAAGAGAGCAGCATCACCTTTTTTACCAACGTTTGCTGAGCAATGCATCGGAAGCACATCTTCAAAAGTTAAAAGGAAATTAAGAACGGTAAAAATCGATTTTTTAATTTCACCGCCATAAAGCGAATTTGCAATTATTGCAGTTCTATCAGCAAAGTTTAAAATAATTCCAGTTGAAGATCTTGTTCCATCAATTGATAGGATTTAATTTTAATCCCGGGAGGCAAATAACTGTAAAATCGGGAATAAAATTTTTAAGCTCTTCACGGTTCTCGGTTGTAATAAACATATTTCTTGCAAATAAACTGTGCCATGCTTTTTCTGTTATAATTCTAACTGTCAATTTATATTCCGGATCTGCGCCTGCGTAACAATCCTGTACAAATAATTCTTCATCCTGGCAAAACGCCTGCACTCTTCCCATCAACTGGTTATACTTTTCAGTAGTAAATGGGCGATTATAATTTCCCCACCAAATTTTATCTTTAGTTGATGCTTCCTCCACAACAAACTTATCAGATGCTGCACGCGCTGTGTGAGGTTTGGTATCTACTAAAATTGGTCCTTGTTTGGAAATTTTACCTTCATTTCTAAAAACAATCTCTTCATAAAGAGCTTCATCAGGAAGATTCCAGTAAACTCGATCTAAATGTGTTAATCCCTGATTTTTTAATCTAAAATCGGAAGCGAGAACTATCGCTTCTTTTAATTGCTGGTGTATTGAATTCTAAATATTTACTCATGCCCAATCCCTCACTAATTTTCTGTCGCCAATGTAAAGTTCATTTGGTGAATTAAGATCGAGCGCCCATTTCATTCTTTCAATACCTTCCGTTATATCTTTAATTGATCCGCAGTAGCTAAGGCGAAGGTAACCTTCCATTCCAAATTCAGCACCGGGAACTGTAAGTACTTGCACTTTATCAATTAAAAAAGTTGAAAGTTTATTTGAATCTTTTTCATAAACACTAAAATCTGCAAAGCAATAAAATGTGCCATCGGGTTTTGTAACTTTTACTCCTT
Organism: uncultured Ignavibacteriales bacterium; assembly: GCA_963764825.1. Lineage (GTDB taxonomy): Bacteria > Bacteroidota > Ignavibacteria > Ignavibacteriales > Ignavibacteriaceae > JAZGGS01. Next base: position 34,741 of record CAVXUA010000001.1, read on the forward strand.
CAAATGAATTAAGAAAATCAATCATAACATTTCTATTATTTTCTAAAGTTATTCGTAAGACTTTCAACAGCAAGATTGAATACCATTAATTGCTCCAACCGCAGCTTTTTGTAGAAGTACAGAAGGACCGGAAGTTTGATGTCCCTGAATGTTTGCCATTGCTTCAATAAGTTTTTTATTTGCAACAGCCCAGCCAATTCTAAATCCGGTCATTGCATAATGTTTAGATACTCCATTAATAATTACCAATTTAGAATTGTTATCTAATTCTTTTGCATAATCATAACGATTAATGATTTTCTTCCATCAAATATTAAACGATGATAAATATCATCCATAATTAAATAAAGATCTTTCTTTTCACAAAACTCAACGATATCAGAAATAAATTCTTCAGAATACATTGCGCCGGAAGGATTATTTGGGACTATTAATTATAATTGCTTTTGTGTATGAGCCAACTCTATCTTCAATATCTTGTATTCTTGGATAAAAAGTTCCATCTTCAGGCAGTGCAGGAACAGGAATTGCACCACAAAGTTTTGCCATATCAGGATAACTAACCCAGTAGGGAACAGGAAAAATAACTTCCTCCTGCGGATTAAGAATTGCTTGCAGTGCAACCATAATTGCCTGCTTTGCTCCACCGGAAGCGATTACATTTTCCGGTGCAACTTTCGGTTATAATATTCTTCTGTATAACGAATTATAGCTTGTTTTAATGCAGGAATACCGTCAGCAGGTGCGTATCTTATTTCTCCAGTATTTAGATGTGCTGATGTTGCCAGCAGAGCATCCATAGGCACTTTACTTTTTGGTTCCCCGCCGCCAAGATGAATTACCGGATCACCTTTCTCTTTTAGAATTGCAAGCTTTCTCGTTGAGTGCAAGGGTAGGTGAGGCTTTTATTGATTTTGCAATAAGACTTAAGCTCATATTGTTTTCCTGTAGCTTGGTAGAATAAATAAAAAATATTTAGTTATTAAACTTATTTGTCCTTAACACGATAAGCAAATTTGTAACACGAAAGATGTAAAACGAAAGAGGAAGATGTAAGACGAAAAAAAAGAACACCCAGATTCCAGTATCAAGAATCCAACTTATAATCTTCCCTTACAGGGTAGAAAGTATCAATCACTTTGCACTTTGTTTTTGCTCTTCCTGAGTGAACTGCATTCGAAGGAATTGTATAAACACAACCGGCTTTCATCAAATTGGGTTTTCCCTCTACCATCAATTCCAATTCTCCTTCAATAACCGAACAGATCTGTTCATGGTGATGCGAATGTTCCGGTAAAAATGCTCCAGCTTCAATATTCCAATAGGCAATTGTCATATTTTCAGAGTGAACAAATCTTACATTAAAACCATCAATTATTTCCTTCTCCGGTAGATCATTTAAATTTATTAAAGACATCCTATATCCTCCTTGCTAAATTAATATACGCTTACAATAAGATTTTATCCAATTAATAACCGCAACAAATTTACTCTTTAAAAGTAGAAATTACCTTGCTGAAGTTATGAAAAAGTTGTATTTTAGTTAAAAAATGCAATAATGAGCGGTATAATAGTTGTAACAAAATGATAAATAATTTGAAAATTCAATCTAATTCAATAAAATAATAGGTATTAACATGCATAGTAATACTGTTAAAAACGATACCCTGGTAAACTTTTTATCAAGTTTAATATTTGTAATCTTGTTTCTTGGGATATCGATATTACTCTACAGCTGTAAAAGTGAGGCTGACGTAATCAGTACTGGAGGGGATCCAACTCTGGAAAAATCAATAATTTCAGGTCAGGTGGTTGATCGAGATACAGGTTTTCCAATAGATAGTGCATTAGTTAGGATTTTTGGTAACACAATTAATACTGTTCTATATACTTCAGGTTTTGGGCAGTATTCTGTTGAAGCAGAATTTGAAAATGACGAAAATCTTCTTATTACCGTATATAAAAATGGTTATAAAATAGATACTTCGAGTGCAGTAGTAGTTTCAGGTAAGGATTTAGCGGTACCTCTTGTTGAATTGAGTGAATTGAGTGGAGGTGGAGGCCAAACTCCTTCCGGAGATCCGGTGAGTATCTTTCTATCTTCAATTTCTTCTACGACAATTGGAGTTAAGGAGAGTGGTTCTGAAGAGACTACAAGAATTGAATTTGTTGCACAAGATTCTGTAGGAGTTCCAATAGATTCGAACCACGTAGTTGCAGTACACTTTTCACTTGGTGCAGGTCCTGGCGGAGGTGAATTTCTTAGTCCTACAGAAGTAATGACGAACAGCAGTGGTGCAGCAGTAGTTAATCTTACAAGTGGTACTAAGGCAGGAGCAGTGCAGGTTATAGCAAAAATATTACCTTGCAAACAGTACAATCACATCAATTCCAGTTGCAATAACTATTCATGGTGGTTTACCTGATCTGACTCACTTTAGTATTGCTCCGGAGCTGTTAATTTTGCTGGTTATAATATTTTTGGACTAGAAAACCCAATTACTGCTTTTGTAGGTGATAAATATGCAAACCCGGTAAGACCGGAAACAGCAGTTTATTTTACCTCTACCGGGGGCATTATAGAAGGATCGGCATTAACTAACCCGTTAGGGATTGGATCAGTAAATTTAATTTCAGCTGAGCCGCGCCCCAATCACCCGGTATTTGGTGAAGGTTTTGCTACTATTACTGCAAGTACAGTAGATGAAAATTCACAGACAATTTCTAAAGAAACTATTGTGTTGTTCTCTGGAATTCCGCAGATCAGTATTAATCCAACAAGTATTAATGTCCCGAATGGTGGCTCACAATCTTTTAGTTACTTTGTTGGCGATCAAAACGGTAATCCCCTGGCTGGTGGAACAACCGTTACTGTTGATGTTGAAGGTGAATTTGTTGAAGCACAGGGAGACTTGAGTGTGATTATTCCTGATACACAGAGTCCCAGCTGGACGCAATTCAACTTTTTAGTTTTTGATACTGATGATTCTTCATGTTACTAGTCCAGTAACTATTAGTGTTGAAACACTTGGACCAAACGGCAGTGGACTTCAACAATTTCAGGTATTGGCAATTAAAATTATTGGGTGAGGTATAATAGAAGGGTGTAAGTGATTTACACCCTTTTTTATACGTTAGTAAAATCATTCTTCTTCAACAATTTGAAGATGTTTTGCAATCTCTTCAACATCTTTCCAAACGCGTAAGAAATTTCCGGAACAAATTTTTTCAATATCTGTCTTCTGAATAATCTCTTTTAAGAAGCTGGTAAATTAAATTTGGGATACATGGAAACATCAGTTAAACCGTTTGGTAAAAACCGCACGCCATCAAAATCAGAACCAAATCCTACGTAATCAATTCCAACCAATTCAACCACGTGATCAATATGATCGGCTACTTGCGAAACCTTTACTTCCGTGACTTGGATATTGCTAAAGTAATCTTCAATAATTTTATCCGATCCTTTATCACCAAATGAAAGATTAGAAGTAGAAAGTAATGATTCTAAGTTATTCCAATGTTTGCTGTTCGCTTCTCTAACGTCTCCATCAATAAATGAAGATCCGAAGTTTATCATTAATACGCCGTTATGTTCTGCAAGAGATTTTATCAGGTCATCAGACATATTACGTTCCCAGCCAGGAGTAAAATGTCTGCAGGATGAATGAGATGCAATAACAGGCGCAACGGAATTCTCAATAACGTCATAGAATGAACTATCAGTGATGTGAGAAACATCTACCATAATTCCCAGCCGGTTCATCTCCTTTACAACTTCATTTCCCAAAGGGACTTAAACCATTCCATTTTGGTTCATCATCATAAGAAGAATCGCAGATATGATTATTTTTTGAATGAGTAAGAGTTATATACCTTATACCTTTATCGTAAAAATATTGCAGGTTATTTAAATCACCTTCAATACCGGTACCGTTTTCCATTCCCATCGGGAAGGAGATTATACCTTTTTTGAATTTAGCTGTTACATCAGCAACAGAATAACGCAAGTTGAAACTTATCAGGGTTATCATTAGCAATTTTATTAACCATTTCTATTAAATGATCAGCCAATTTTTTGCCGCCACCTGTTTCTTCATACTTTGCAGGAATATAGATAGACATAAAAGCTGCATCCAATCCGCCCTGTTTTGCCCGCGGGTAATCGAAATGTCCCTCTTCTGTTTTTTGGGAAACATCTTCCCACTTCTCCTCCAACCGGTAAGGAAGATCAATGTGTGTATCAATTATTAAAAAATTATGTGCAAGTTCTTTGGCTCTTGTCATTAATTCTTCATCCGATTTTTGTTCCTCAATTGCTGTTTTAGTACAACCATAAAATATTAAACCAAATAATAGCGGAAAGAAATATTTGTAATTTTTCATTTGAAGCTTAAATGGTGAATGTTTAAAAATTGATTTTATAAAAAAGTAAGGATGCTTATTTGAATTTCGCTTTTAGTGCTTGCGCAACAACTTGGGGTACAAACTCACTTACATCGCTGTGCATGCTTGCAAGGTTCCTTATTATAGTTGAATTGAGGTAAGTATATTTTTCATGCGGCATTAAAAATACAGTTGCTATATCATTTGAAAGTTTACGGTTCATCAATGCCATCTGGAACTCAAATTCAAAATCACTTACAGCCCTCAATCCTCTAATAATACCTGTTGCACCCACTTGTTTTGCGTGATCAACTACCAATCCATCAAACGAATCAACAGAAACGTTATCAAATTCTTTTAAGCTGTCTTTTAAAAATTCAACCCGTTCATCAGTAGAAAACAACGGCTCTTTACCGGGATTGACTGCAACAGTTACTACCACCGCGTCAAAAAGACCGATAGCTCTTTTCACCAGATCGATATGTCCAAATGTTACAGGATCGAATGTACCAGGGTATATTACTTTTCGCATTTTAGTTTTTGTTAATAATTATAGAAATCGTTTCTTTTAATATTACATAATGAGATTGAAATAACAAAGAAAATGGATGGCTGAAAGTTAAGCAGAAGTTTTATACTGATTTTAGTTATTTGTTGGTATTAAAATTATTGAGGATTAAGTTTAAATTGAAAATATATGTTATTAAAATTGTGAAAGAACTGAATCTTGATAATTCTTGACAGTTAAAAGCTTTGCATCCAAAATAAGAATGGAAAGATAATGGAGTTTTATAATGATCCGTTAAAAATGGATGAATATGAAAAAATGTGCGGTGATTACGATGGTACGGAATTATATAAAATTCTATCTAAACATCTAAAAGAGAATTCTACTCTATTGGAATTAGGGTGTGGTCCAGGGAATGATATTACTTATCTGCAAAAACACTATTCTGTTACCGGATCAGATTTATCGGATGAATTCCTAAAACGCTGCAAGAAAAAATTTAAGGATTTGTCTTTCATAAAACTGGATGCAATTTCCATCAATACAAACAAAACCTATGATTGCATATTTTCAAATAAAGTTTTACATCATTTAACAATAGAAGAGTTAGAAAAATCATTAAAGCGTCAGCAAAAAGTTATTAAATCAAATGGAATATTTGCACATACATTTTGGATTGGCGATAAGGAATTTACGATGGAAGGAATGTTGTTTGTATATCATAATCGAGAAAAGTTACTAAATTTAATTTCACAATATTTTACAATACTTGAAAGATATGATTATAAAGAATTTGAGGATGGCGACTCAATTTTTATTGTTGCTCAGAATGATAAATCTGCATAATTAAAACTCTAACAAGTAACAGTTTTAGTTTTCTTTTATCAAAATAAATAATATTATTTAACTCTCTAATATTCATCATTTGGAGATAACAGAGTGACAAAGGGAAAAATTGGATATTTTATTATAGTAAGTGCTATTGTTTGGGGAGCCACGATAATTGGCTGTGCGTTGGTTTTACAAGGCACTCCATATAAACAGGATGTAACTAATATTTTAATTGGCGGCGCATCATTTCACTTATTATTTATTTGGGGTCCGTTAGGAAATCTATTTCGTAAAATAAAGGAAGAGAAAAAGTAATAAAAAAAGCCCGATAAAAAATAACGGGCCTTAAATAAAATTTGTCAGTTACTTTTCTACAACTAAACCGGCGCCATGCTCTTCAATTTCAATTAGTTTAACCACTTCTTCGGTTTTAATAAGTAATTGAGTAGAGGCAAGTATCACCTATTTTTTTAAATGGTTCAATTTTAAAATTTATCAATATCCTTTTCTTTAGTTTGAATAGACCTTTCAATAATTATTTCAGAATCCGGATTTAGGTATTTATTAGCCAGCAGGTTTTCAACAACTTTATAAATATCATCTTTAAAAAACGGCGGATCGGCAAGTATAAGATCGTATCCTGGATTTTCAAAGCGTGTAGAAAAATTTAGTGCAGACATTTTAAAAACTTTACATTTCTCTTTTGCGTTAAGAAGATCAATATTTCTCTCTAAATTTTTTTTGATGACAAAATTCATTTCAACAAAATTAACTTCGGCAGCACAGCGGCTTATACATTCTAATCCAAGTGAACCTGATCCTGCATAAAGGTCAAGCACTTTAATTCCTTCAAAAGATATCCTGTTATTCAGCAAATTAAAAAGAGTTTCCCTCACGCGGTCTGTTGTTGGTCTTATTAAGTCAGATTTTGGAATAAAAATTTGTCTTCCCTTTGCCTCGCCGGAAATTATTCTCATTTTCATAATTGTTGAAGATATTTATTTAAAAGATGTTAAAGAAGGGAAAAGTTAATCTGTTCTGTAAGCAATACCTGCCGCAGGTGCAAATGAATTAAAAGTTTCAGCAGGCAATTTTTTATTATTGTTTGCAGATTCGGAATCAATCTTAAAAAACGGGTTAAATTTTGAAAATTTTATACCGGCAGAATATTCCAGTTTGCGTCTTAGTTCTGCTGTTAAGTTCTCGCCGGAAATATAAGCGGCGGAAATAAATTTTCTGTTTATTTTATGTGCGGTTTCTTTGCTCAGTTCTTCTTCTATAAATGCAATTATTTCCTTCTCGCTTTTTGTAGAGCAAACATTAGTGTAGATTGGTTTGAAATCCAATGCATATAAAATTGATGTAGTATTTTCAGAAATATGAACACTAAGCGTTAATCCTTCAGCAATTGCTTTGTCGCTTAAAATTAAAGAACGTTCGGCAGCAAAATGTGCGCTATCTATAAACTTCAGTTTTAAATTATTGCTCTTACAAAAATTAGCAATCAGTTCTATATATTTTCTTGGAATTGCAGAAACTATAGCAGTGCTTTTTCTAATGTACATATTCTTTTCGATCTCAAAGTATTGTATTGAAAGTTCATCTGGTTGAATATGTGGATACAAAACGGAAAGTTCCCACCTGAATTCTTCTAGAAGGTCCCAATAAAGTAAGGTGTTATCGAATGGTAGCTGTATAATAAAAAATAATTTAAGCGGAAGAACAACCGAAATTGTTTTGCTTATCAGTTGCGAGCTAATCTTTAATTCATCATAAGCACTTTGCAGCTTGGCAAGTAGTATGGTTTCTTTATCTTTATCAAAATCCAGCGGTACGTTAAAAAAAACTTCGCTTAAGTTTGATAGTTTTATTTTTCCGGATTCGCCTGTAACTTCAACTACCTGGAGCTTTGTAGTGGTTATATTGAATCCTGCATGATTCTCAAACCCGTTCATTATTTTATATTACTCCCACGATGCTGTATTTTTCAGTGCATCACTATTAGCACTGCCAACTGAGCCATAACCATCCGGATCTTCCAGGTAATAACGGGTTCCAAGTGTAACGGTAGTATCGATCTTTGTAACGTTACCCCTCCTGTTAATAGTGGTATCGTAAGAAACGAAGTATCAATCTGTAAAATATAAAATGATCCTGATCTTGGAGTTCTCATTAAACTGTCAGGCATAAATTCACCATGCGTAAGGGGATTAAACGGATTTGCAGGTTTCATTGTAAGTGAATCGAAGGCATTCACAACGCTGTCAACAAAAGGATCTTGCTTAATAAATTGTACAAGTCCTTCCAGATCATCTGTGAAGTTACCGAATTTCTTTTCCCAGAGGATTTCTGCTTCTTTAAGATTATCCATTCTTAGGCGGGATTCGGATTTGTTGTATTTTTCTACAGCTACAATTTCTTGAGGGTCAAGAATCGCAACTTTAATCAATATTATCACTAAAATGGTAATAACAGCATATAAAATAGCATGCACATACCAGGGATCAGCCGCTTTCAACATTATTCCTCCTGAGGAAAAATTTTATTTGATTGACTATTCAATATATAAAAACTTTTTTATTTTGTTAAATTTCACTTTCCCAATACCTCTTACATCCATTAACTCTTCTACGTTTTTTAACCCACCCCTTTCATCTCTAAGTAATATTATCTTTTGAGCTGTTTTTTCACCTATTCCCGGCAAGCTAATAAGTTGGTTCATACCAGCTTTATTTATATTAATACTTTTTTCTTCCGGCAGCGGTGGTTTTTTATTTTGCTCAAAATTTAGTGGCTTAAGTTCTAAAACTTCTGCCTTAATATCAACACTCTCATCAGGCAATTTATCATTAGGTTGAGAAATTTTTTTTGTATAGTGAAAAGAGACTATCCTGCTCTGAATAATCGAAATTAATATATTCGCCTTTGCTACGGTTATTAACAATGCTGTAAGCTGCCCCAACCAGGAAGACAACTATCAAGAAAAGAATAACTTTAATCTCGGTTTGAGTAAAACCGATTTTCTCTGAAAGCTTCTTAAGCATTTATTTCAATCGAAAGTAGATTGTAATCCCTTAAATCAAAATATAGGTATAGGATATTTAGAGGACAAGTAAAAGATTTCCAACCGTTTGTTATTTACAACCCGAAACGCTTAAAAAAGTTTTTTGCTTCAGTTTTTGATGAAGATTTTATATTAGGCATTTCAGCAAGCTGTTTAAGCGTTTCCTTCTCTTTAGTGCTAACTTTCTTAGGTACAGCTATATTTACTTTAACCAACTGATCACCTGTACCGTTAGTGTTTAATCGACCAAGACCTTTGCCTCTCATCTTAAGCATTTTACCCGGTTGAGTTCCCGGATCAATTTTAAGCATTGCCTTACCGTTAAGCGTTGGTACCTCAACATCTGCACCTAGTACTGCTTCGGGGTAAGTGATAAAAAGATTATAAATTATATCTTCCTCTTCGCGTATAAAATAATCGTGCGGCTGTTCCTGGAAAACAACTATAATACTTCCTGCGGGTCCGCCGCGTTTTCCTGCATTTCCTTCAGCCCGCAAAGTCATGTAACTGCCTTCGTAAACACCATGGGGTACTTCAATTTTAATAGTTCTTTCTTCCTGTACTCTGCCATCGCCCATACATTTTTTGCAAGGAGTATCAATAACATTTCCTTCGCCATTGCAGTTGTTGCAGGTTGTAATATTAACAAACTGTCCAAATACTGAACGGGAGACTGATTTTACTTCGCCGGCGCCATGGCAAACAGGGCATGTTTTTCTTGATGTGCCTGCTTCCGCTCCTGTGCCCGAGCATTTATCGCAATTAACATGTTTTTTAATATTAATTTTTTTTGTAACGCCCTTTGCAATTTCTTCGAGAGTTAACTTTAGCGTAACGCGTAAATCGGCTCCGGGAACTCCCGCACTTCTTCTACTGCGGCTTCTCCCGGAACCTCCTGCAAAAATGTCATCAAAAATAGAAGAGCCGCCGAAGATATCGGAAAAGTGAGAAAAGATATCATTCACTGATGAGAATCCTTCAGAACCATACTGGCTGCCTCTTACACCTTCGTGCCCAAACCTATCGTATTTTGCCTTTTTTTCTTCGTGGCTTAAAACTTCATATGCTTCTGCAGCTTCTTTAAATTTTTCTTCTGCTACGCTATCCCCTGGATTCCGATCGGGGTGAAATTGCATTGCCTGTTTACGGTAAGCTTTTTTTATTTCTTCCTGTGATGCGTTCTTTTCAACACCTAAAATTTCATAGTAGTCGCGTTTAGCCATTATTCGTTGTCATCCTTTTCATTAGAAATGTTTTCTTCATCTTCATTTTGTTGATTATTCTCTTTACTAGCATCTTCACTTACAATAACTTTTGCATGTTTTATAACTTTATTTTTATACAAATAACCTTTTTCTACTTCCTCCACAACAGTATGAACCGGAACAGTATCATCTTTTATCTGCATCAGCGCATCGTGATAATCGACATTAAACGGTTTACCGACGGAATCAATTTTCTTTATGCCTTGCTCATCAAGGATTTTAATAAGTTTATCATAAACCAGCATTATTCCTTCTTTAATTGCTTCTGCGCTATCTGCGTCACTAATATGATCCAGCGATCTTTCCAAGTCGTCAATTACAGGCAGAATTTTCACTATAAATGATTCGGCTGCAAAGCTTAACAAATTTAACTGGTCGTTTTCAGCTCTTCGTTTGTAATTTTCAAACTCAGCAGCTTTTCTTAAAAGCTTATCCTGTAACTCGTTTACTTTTGCTTCCAGCTCAGCAGTTATATCTACTTCTTTTACTTCTTCCTCAGCTATTTCAGGAATTTCGTTTTCTTCATTTTTTTCTATCGTATTCTGCTGTTCGACTGTTTCGTTTTCTTTTATATGCTCATCTTTATTTTTTGATTTATCTTTCTTCGACATCTAAATAATACTCCTTCTTTACTTTACCGGGTTTGTTAAAAATTGAGATAACATCTTAGCCAGGTAATCTACTATGGCAATAATTTTGGAATACTCCATTCTTTTGGGACCAATAATTCCAAGTGTTCCGGAAGTTTCTCCAAGTTTATATTCTTTACTTATAAAACTGTATTGTTTCATTTTCTGCTCTGCAAGCTCGCTTCCAATTGAAATAAATACTTGCTCGTTATCCTGCTTGCTGGATTCTTCCATTATATGGATGATTATATCTTTGTCTTCCATAAGTTCAACTATGCTTTGGAAGTTTTCACTCGATTCAAATTCCGGTTGACGGATTACATTTTTTGCACCGGTTATAATCAATTTATCCGGATTAGCTTCATCTTTAAATATTTTATCCACAGAATCAATAAACAACCTGATTATCGGTTTCTGCTTTTCATCAACATCTTTTAATCTTTCTTTAAATGTTTTTCTAATCTCCTTAAACCTTAATCCTGCAAGTCGTTCATTCAGCAGATTCTGTACAGAATCAATCTGTGTTTCTTTAATGCTGCTTGTAAGTTCGAGTGTAATAGTTTTTACAAGACCTGATTTTATACTAACAATAACAAGAATACGCGAAGAGGTTAAAGATACAATTTGCAATTTTTCCAGTATCCCTGAATCGAGGTTAGGATATGTAACACACGCTAGCTGATTTGTTATTGTACTGAGTAACTTCGATGTAATTCTTACAAGTTCATCCGTCTCATCAAATTCAATATTCAGTTCTTTATTAATTAATTCTTTCTCTTTATTCTTAACATTCTTTACGTGCATCAGCGAATCTACATAATACCTGTAGCCCTTATCTGTAGGTACTCTGCCGGCAGAAGTATGGGGATGATTAATAAAACCGGAATCCTCAAGATCAGCCATAATATTACGTACGGTTGCCGCGGATATTCCCATATCGTACTTTTTTGTAATATTGCGTGATCCTACGGGCGAAGCGGTTAAAATAAATTGCCGTATAACCGATCTTAGAATAATCTTTTCCCGTTCGTTCAGCTCTTCTGTATTCATCATTACTTAGTTAATATTAAATAATTTTAAGCTTGCAAATATATTAAAATTAGTTCTTTTTTTATAGCCAATTATAGGTAGCGTACTAAAGCTCCCTCATCGTGCTTGCAATGACATAATGTGTTTTGATGATATTTCCTACTATTGGTCTCAGGTTTGCCAAATGTATCACATGTTTTAAGAATACTCCTTTTTCCACTTTGGTAAAGATGCCAATTAGTGTTAATTTTCTCAACATACAATATTTTAGTTTAAGGTAAGGTTTTTTACGATGAAGGTGCAATTTTGAGCGAGAATTATGAATCTGCAGGTGTAAACATTAGTGCAGGCGATGAAGCTGTTGAGAAAATTAAAAAACTGGCTGGTGCTACATTCAATAAAAATGTATTATCGAACATAGGGCACTTTGGTGCCTTCTATGAAATTGATACCTCGAAGTACAAAAACCCTGTCCTCGTTTCAAGTGTAGATGGAGTTGGAACAAAACTTAAAATTGCGTTTGCCCTGAATAAACATAACACAATTGGGCAGGACCTCGTTAATCATTGTGTTAATGATATTGCCGTTTGTGGAGCTGAGCCGCTCTACTTCCTTGATTATATGGGATTTGGAAAACTTGATACAAATATATCCACTTCTATTGTTGAAGGATTTGCAAAGGCATGCTCAGAAAACAACTGTGCGCTAATTGGGGGCGAGACTGCTGAAATGCCCAGCTTTTACCAAATAGGGGAGTATGATATCGCGGGTACAATTGTTGGCGTTGTGGAAAAATCAAAAATAATTAATGGGAGCAAAATAACTAAAGGTGATGTTGTAGTTGGCTTTCACTCAAACGGGCTGCATACCAATGGTTATTCTCTTGCAAGAAAAGTGCTTTTAGATAAATTCGATCTTAATTCAAAAATAGAATCGCTTAACCTTCCGTTAGGTGAAGAACTGTTAAAAACTCATAAGTCTTATTTAAAATTGATAAGAACGTTAATAGAATCTGTTGATATAAAAGGGTTTGCACATATAACCGGCGGAGGTATTGAAGGTAACACGAAAAGAATAATACCTGATGGATTAAATTTAAAAATAAACTGGGGAAGCTGGGAAGCCCCGGCAATATTTAAATTGATTCAGGAAACCGGGGATATAGATTCTGCAGAAATGAGAAAAGTTTTTAACCTTGGTATAGGGTTGGCTGCTATAATACCAAGGGAACAGGAGGAGCTTACTTTACAGCTTGCACTGGAATTAAGTGAGCAGCCGCTAATAATCGGTGAGATAGAATAATTCATCACTAAAAATCTATTTTGATTTTATGTTTGTAGATACACACGCACATCTTTTCTTCGATAATTTTGATGGCGAAGTTGACCAGGTGATTGACAGAGCTGTTAATGATGGAATAGATTATATTCTTGTTCCTTCAACTGATTTAAAAACTGCAGAACAGGTTGTTGAATTAACAGAAAAATATAATATTATTTACGGTGCGGTTGGTATTCATCCCCACGATACAAAGGAATGGGATAATTCCTGGCTGGAAAAAATTGAAGAGCTAAGCAAACTTGAAAAGATTGTTGCAATTGGGGAGATAGGTTTAGATTATTATTATGATTACTCTCCAAAAGAAAAACAGCTTGAAGCTTTTAAAGCGCAAATTGATTTAGCGTTAAAAGTTAATCTTCCCATAATTGTTCATAACAGGAATTCTGATGAAGATTTGATGAAAGTTATCGGCGAGTATTGTTCCTCAGGATTAAAAGCGCAATTCCATTGCTTTAACAGCACAGCTAAAAATGCGCAGGAACTGATCAATATGAATTATATGATTTCCTTTACCGGGAATATAACTTTTAAAAAAGCTGATGAATTAAGAAAGCTGGTAAAAGTAGTAGGATTAGATCACTTGCTGCTTGAAACCGATTCTCCTTTTATGACTCCTGTTCCTCATAGAGGCAAACGCAACGAGCCATCGTATATAAAATTAATTGCAGAAAAAATTGCTGAGATACATAAAACAGATGTAAACGAAGTTGCGCGTGTAACTTCTCTTAATGCTTTTAAATTGTTTGGAATCGGAAAGAATAACGAAACAGTTAATACTTACCAAATTGGTGATTCATTATATATTAATGTTACAAACCGCTGCAATGCTCACTGCTCATTCTGTACAAGAAAAGAAGACCCGATTATTCATGGTTATAACCTGGGAATGGAAAAAAATGAAGAACCTGAACCGGAAGTTTATATCGGTGAAATTGGAGATCCCACAAAATATAATGAGATTGTTTTCTGTGGTTACGGCGAACCTACAATCAGGTGGGATGTTATAAAAAAAGTAGCCAAAGCTGTGAAAGATAAAGGCGGAAGAACTAGGTTGAATACAAATGGGCATGGCAATTATATAAATAAAAGAGATATTACTCCCGAATTTAAAAACCTTATTGATGTTGTTTCAGTAAGTTTAAATACTTTCGATCCTAAACAGTACGCAAAAATTATGGGGCTTGATACTGCGCTTTACAATGAAATGATAAACTTTACCCGCCAGGCAAAACAATTTGCTGAAAAGGTTGTTATGAGCATTGTAACAATTGATGAAGTTGATATTGAAAAAGCAAGGAAGATTGCTGAGGATAAAATTGGGGTTGAGTTTAGAGTTAGAGAACATTTTTAAGTTTGAGCTGCTTTATAAAACATAAGAATGTTTTTACGTCCTACATTTTAATTATATCACTTTTTCTTTTTAACATATTATTATTTCCACAATCAAACGTTAAGCAGCTTGAAGCTGATATTAATAAAATTATTGATGATCCATTCTTCGAAAGTTCAGTTATCTCAATCGATATTATTAATCTTACCGATAATTTACCCCTTTACAAAAAAAATAACAGACTTCTCCTTCATCCCGCATCAAACATGAAAATTCTTACTTCATTAGCAGGACTACTTTATTTACCTGGTTATGAATTTAAAACAAGGATGTTCCACACTGGAGTTATAGGCGGCGATACACTTTTCGGAGATATTTATGTTGCTGGCGGTTTCGATCCTGATTTTACAACCGATGACCTGGAAAAATTCGTAAGAGAATTAGAAATTTCCGGGGTGAAACATATTTCCGGAAATTTATATGCAGATCTTTCTGGTAAAGATTCACTTTATTGGGGGGAAGGATGGATGTGGGATGATGAACCGGATCCCGGAGCACCTTATCTAAGCGCACTTAATATAAATGATAATTCAATTGAAGTTTTTGTGAGCGGAACTGAAATAGATTCACTTCCAATAGTAAAACTAATTCCTGAAACAGAATTTGTTAAAGTAGAAAACAATGCAGTAACCGTTTCTTCAAGCATAAATGATTTTAACATTACACGAAATTGGGTAGAAAGAAAAAATAAAATAATAATTGATGGGAAAGTACGAAGTGAGAAAGTAATAGATGAAGAAAAAAATACTGAAAAGTTATCACTTACTGAACCGGGAAAATATTTTCTAACTTTATTGAAAGAACAAATGCAGAACAAAGGTATTATTTTAAATGGATTAATAGATTTTAAAACATTACCGGAAAATGCAACACATCTTTCATCAGTTTTCAGATCACTCGATACTGTACTTGTGAATATGAATAAAGAAAGTGATAACCTGAGTGCTGAAATGCTGCTCTATACTCTTGCACTAAATGATTCCGGTGCTCCGGCATCTGCAGAAAATGGAATTGAAGCAATTAAAAAAATGATTGAACTAACCGGGATGGATGCTGAAAATTATTCATTGGCTGATGGTTCGGGGGTTTCTCGCTATAACCTAATTTCAACAGAACTTATTATCAATCTATTTAAATACTTTTATTACGCACAGCCGGACATCTTTAATACTTTTTATAATACTCTTCCAACTGCAGGTATAGATGGTACACTTGAAAAAAGAATGCGAAATACTTTAACGGAAGAGAATGTTAAAGCAAAAACCGGAACGCTTAACGGTGTTTCTACTCTTTCTGGCTTCGTTAATGATACAAATGGGGATCTTATAGCATTTTCGATATTTATTCAAAATTATACTGCAAAAAACTCAGCCGCCCGTAAATTCATTGATACAATTTGTGAATTGCTTGCTGAGTTTAAATAAATTGATTTGAAAAACTATAACGTCTTTAAAATATATTCTGATCCTTTACAACCAGATATAATTTCCGGGTTATTGTGGGAATTAGAAATTTCAGGTATTACCGAAGATATAGATCACTTAATTGTATTTGCCGATGAGGAAGCAAAAATTAATGAAGAAATTATTAAAAATTATCTTGAGAAATTAAAATCTGAAAAACTACTGAATAATTATTCTATCGTGAGTGAATCACTTCTAGAAGAAAACTGGAATGAGCTGTGGGAAAAGGGAAGGGAAGTTATCAGGGTGTCTGATAAATTTGTCATCAAGCCAACATTTAAAGACTACAAAGCACAACAAGGAGAAATGGTAGTAACGATAGATCCTAAAATGTCTTTCGGAACAGGTGAACATCAATCAACTAAACTAGTAATTAAAATGCTTGAGAAATTTGTTCGCCCCGGGATTCGTTTGCTGGATGTAGGTTCAGGAACTGGTATACTTTCGATCGCTGCAATAAAAATGGGTGCTGCTGAAGCTGTGGCAGTCGATAGCGATGAACGCTGTTACGAAAACTGCAAGGAAAATTGTGAACTGAATTCAGTAACAGGTAAAGTAAAAATTGTGAAAGGAGAAATTTCTGATTTAAAAGAGGATAATTTTGATTTAATAATTGCAAATATCCAAAAGGATGTTTTGTTAGATATTGCTGATCAAATTAGAGAAAAAATAAAACCGAATGGAATTGTTATTCTATCCGGTTTGATAATAAAAGATGCAAAAGATATTAAACAGTCTTATAGTAAAACGGGTTTTGGAATGTTAAAACCGAAACACTGGATGAGTGGATTTCATTAGTGTTAATAGCGTACAGATAATTCAGATAAAGCTGATCATCACTAATCTAAATATGTTTTAGCCCGCCCACCGTGTACTGACTTCAACTGGATTTAATAGTCTATATCAACCTCTCCAGATGCCAGCCGCTGGCTGTATTCATCGTAAACATAAACCCTGTAAGTTCCACGATCATAAAACGTAATTTTTTTCCAAAACCAATACCAATCCGGTGAAGTTTCTATATAATATGTGTTGTAAAAATCTTCGTTTCCTCTTCTGTCAACCTTAAAAATATCGATTACAATTTCGTAGGTATCGCAGGCATAACCCAATCGCGTTAATATATAGAGATAACCGCCGTCTCTTCCAATAGTGAAATTAGAGCTAGAGCCTATCGCATAACCATCGTCATCAACACCCTCGCAGAAATAAACAGTTTGTGCCTGTGTAAAACTGCCAAGTATTATTAGGGAAAAGAGAGCGGCGCCAAGAATTCTACTTAATGATTTCATACAACCTCCCGGTTTTTGGTTATCGATGAGTTAGTTATTTTAATAATAAAAAAAATAATTTCAGTACGACAAAATAATTTCTTACAAAAATTATATTTACTCCGAAGCCCTGTAAATTATTTCACCGTTGAATATTGTCATATCAACATTTGACATCTTTTATTTTCACTGGATCAATCATTAAAATATCCTCACTTAAAATAACCATATCAGCTAGTCTTTCCTATTTTCAATGCTTCCTTTTATATTTTCTTCAAAGCTGGCATAATGCTGCATTAAGCGTGTAACATTTAATTGCATCTTCTACAGATATTTTTTGTTCAGGTATCCATCCCCCAGGATTTTTGTTATCAACAGTTTTGCGGGTTACAGCAGCATAAATACCCATTAGGGGATTAAGCGGTGCGACCGGCCAGTCTGTTCCGAAGGCAACCTTTACATTGTTATCAAGAAATGATTTGTAGGGATGGGTGTATTTTAATCTTTCTTTTCCAATTCTTTTCTCAGCCCAAACTCCATCATCTATACAATGGTACGGTTGAACAGATGCAATTACATTTAGTTTGGAGAAGCGTTTAATATCAGAATACCTGAGATGCTGCGCGTGCTCTATTCTGAATCTTCTTTCCCAGGGTGAATTATGTTTACTTATTTTTTCATAAAGATCAAGCATATATGAATTTGCTCTGTCGCCAATTGCATGAACACATAATTGTAATCTATTTCTGTCAGCATCGATTGACCATTTTTCCAAATCACCATTCGTAACAATATCCATAGGTAAACCGATTGTGGTAGTATCCTGAACATATGGTTCAAAAAACCAGGCAGTGCTTGCACCAAGTGATCCATCGGCGTAACCCTTTAAAGCGCCTCGCTTAATCAATCCATCATCATTTCCTGCAGTTATTCCTGAACGGACGATTTCATCATAACCATCAATGGGCCAGATTGAATAGATTCTGCAGCTTAACGTTCCTATCCTTTCAATTTCTTGGTAAGCTTCAAGTTCTCCCGCTTGTGTAATGTCGTGTACAGTTGTTATCCCAAGTTTTTTCGCTTCTTCAAGAGATCGCAAAGTTGCTTCAATATTTTCTTCAAATAGATTTATCCGGGATAATATCAAAAACCAAATCCATCGCATTATCTTTTAAAATTCCTGTCGGTTCTCCTGTTTCACTATCTTTAATTATTAATCCGCCTTCAGGATTTTGAGTTTCAGAAGTGATTTCTGCAAGCTCTAATGCTTTGGAATTTGCCAGACCCATATGCCCGTCAATCCTGCTTACAAGGACCGGTGTCGTTAGGAGTTATACTGTCAATTAACTCCTTAGTTGGCAATGACTTATCTCGCCACGATTCGTGATCCCATCTTCCACCGGTTACCCATCTACCTTGGATTCCCTTTAATATAATCTTTAAGTATGAACACAAATTCCTCTTTTGATAATGCAGGACGAAGATTGATGCCGAGCAGGTAGTATCCGCCACTTGTAAAATGTAGATGGCTGTCTATAAATCCCGGCAGCATTAGTTTTCCTTGCAGGTCAATAATTTTAGTCTGGTAATCAATGTATTTATTTGCTTTAATTGTAGAACCAACAAACTTTATTAAACCCTCTTCAACTACTACTGCTTCTGCATATGGTTGATTATCATTAACGGTAAACACTTTCCCGTTTATAAATGCTGTTTTCATTTGCTGTGCATATGTTAGTTGAATTAGACTAAGTTAGATCATTGGGATATATAGTAAACGTTACATAAGCTGCAGGTATTTCATTTGTTTCTTTCATAAAAATATGAAATATGACGGAATTATACTTGATTAAAACAAAAATAAAAAGTAAATGGTGGTATAATACTGCAAATAAAGATAATAACTTGATTGTATCATTATTTATATTGATGATGCTATATTTAAGATTAAAATTAAATTGAGTCATCCAATTTGAAAGAATAAGTTGTTTCCCTTAATTGGTATTGAGATTGAACCTTGGGTTCCACCGGTTGTTGCATTTATCATTTCATTTTTTACATCTATGGGTGGCTTATCGGGTGCATTTCTTTTATTACCGTTCCAGGTAAGCATTCTTGGATTTACCAGCCCATCAGTAAGTGCTACAAACCAGCTTTTTAATATCGTTGCAATTCCTGGCGGAGTCTATCGTTATTTTAAAGAAGGGCGTATGGTCTGGCCATTAACCTGGGCTGTAATTATGGGAACTCTGCCCGGTGTTTTTATCGGGGCAATTCTTCGCATTCAATTTTTCCCCGATCCGAAAAATTTTAAATTCTTTGCAGGATTAGTGCTTCTTTATATTGGAGTAAAATTATTTAAGGATTTAATTTCGGCAAAGTCTGTTAACAGCAAACAACATAATGCTGAAAAGGCTTTCCATAAATCAATTAAAGTGCAAAGTGATGGGGGTGTAAACTTGGTTTCCAAAGTAACTGCTCAAAAATTTTCACTTCTCCATATTACGTATAAATTCCAAGGACATATTTTTAATGTTAATACAATTGGAATAATGACTTTAAGTTCTGTGGTTGGAATAATAGGTGGGATATATGGAATTGGCGGAGGCGCTATTATTGCACCATTCTTAGTAACTTTTTTCGGTCTCCCTGTTTTTACAATTGCCGGGGCAACATTGATGGGTACTTTTGTAACATCAATTGCAGGCGTTGTTTTCTACCAGCTTATTGCCCTGTATTATCCCAACCAGGTTATTGCTCCAGATTGGGGTTTAGGAATTTTGTTCGGCTTAGGTGGTCTTGCCGGAATTTATTTTGGCGCACGATTTCAAAAATTCTTTCCTGCAAAAATTATTAAGTGGATACTAATTGGATGTATTCTATTTCCTGCAATATATTACATATGGCAGTTTATGAATTAATTTCCGAAAGCTGCTAAATTGTCATAGTTCTAGTCAAAAAACTTTATTAGATGTTAAAAGATATACTGCAATCCAATGAATTTTTTAGGTTCCTATCTTTATTATATGTATATTTGTCGATTCCGGTAATAGGCCGGTTTTTATTTATTATTATATTTAGAGGTTCTTAAGTGAGTACTAAGTTATTTGTCGGTTCGCTTCCTTGGTCATTAGATGACCAGGCATTACAAACAAAATTTGAAGAGCACGGAACGGTTGTCTCTGCAAAAATTATTAATGATCGCGATACCGGAAGATCCAGGGGATTTGGTTTTGTTGAAATGGAAAATTCCGATGAAGCAGGTAGTGCTATGGAAGCATTGCATGATTCTGAAATTGATGGAAGAAAAATAGTAGTTAATGAAGCTAAACCACGAAATTAAAAATATATTATAAGCCTGCATTCAGCAGGTATATTTGATTTTTCTAAAGCGCCTGCAAAGGCGCTTTTTGTTTTTAAACCCAACTGAAAATTACTGATAGATAATACTCTTTTGCTTTTTTTCTAACAAAATCATTTAAGCAACAACATTTTCTTAGTTTCAACAAAATTATCAGCTTTTAATTGATAGAAATATATTCCGCTTGATAATTCACCTCCACTAAATTCCACTTCATATTCTCCAGCAGGTTTTTCTTCATTAACTAATGTTGCAACCTCTATGCCCAAAACATCATAAACTTTTAAACTAACCTCTTTCGTCTCACCTCTTTCGTCCTGCAGAATGGCAAATCTTATCTTTGTACTTGGATTAAACGGGTTCGGATAATTCTGTGAGAGCTCAAAATCATTCAGAATAATTTCTTCGTTTACAGAAACCGGTTTTGCAGTAATGATTACCGGAAAGTTTTCACCAAAATTCCATTTATCATCCGGCTGCGGATTGCCATCTCCATTAACACTATTTGCAACAGAGTATATTGTATCTGTAACTATACTATCCGGAGCAGTATACATAAAATCCCAAAATACTGTTGCGTTTGCAAACTGCCTTGGAGATGTATGAGTTAATTCATCAAAAAGAACATATGTTAATGTATCTACAGAATCCAGCATACCAAATCGAACAGCAAGATCAAAACCACCATTAACAGACGGACCTCCATTCATCATTAATCTGTAATATGCTGTATCGTTTGGGAATAGAGTATCAGGTCCTTCAATCCAAACATTCACGGTAGAATCGGGTTGAACATCGTGGCAAACACAACCTAAACCACCGTCTAACAGAGTCATATCAATAATTCCATGCTCGTAGTTAATGTTTGCATAGATTATAATTGAAAAAAAAGCAGCAAGTATTAGTAAAGTGTATTTCATATCTTCACTTAATATTTTCAGATAAAAAAAAGCACGGCAGTAAACCGTGCTTAAAATTAGATAATTATTTTATTATTTCATCAAGGTTAGCTTTTTCGCTTCAATAAAATCTGAACCATTGGAACCAGTTGCCCTAATAAGATAAATGTAAGTTCCGCTGGAAAGTCCTTCTGAAATAAAATCAACTTTATGAGTTCCGGCTTGGAATTGCGAATTTGTAATATCAGCTACCTTTTGTCCGAGCATATTATATAAACTCAGTTGAACATCGGAATCAACAGGAAGAGAAAAAGTTATTGTTGTGGAAGGATTAAAAGG
The DNA here is from genome assembly GCA_963764825.1 of uncultured Ignavibacteriales bacterium. GTDB lineage: Bacteria > Bacteroidota > Ignavibacteria > Ignavibacteriales > Ignavibacteriaceae > JAZGGS01. Next base: position 56,517 of record CAVXUA010000001.1, read on the forward strand.
ATTAGGATAATTTTGATTAAGCGCAAACTCAGCAGGAAGCGGTCCATCAATTTCTATAACAGGTGAATATTCATAACTTCCATCAAAATCCAATTGTTTAAGTCTATAATATTGTAAACCGGAAGGTGCGTTGCTAACTTGGTAACTGTAACTTCTTTGTTCAGTTGTAGAACCTGAACCGGCAATAAATCCTAATTTTGTAAATGTTTCATTATCTAAACTATGCTCAATTTCAAAACCTCGGTTGTTTAATTCACTTGCTGTTATCCAGTTTAACATAATTTGGTTATTGCTTATTGATGCAGTAAAGGATGCAAATTCAACAGGAATAAAGTTTTCTGATTCTAATTTATAAAATCCACCGCTCTGTGCAGCATATTGAGTTATCGAATCTACAACAACAACCTGGTAACCCGCAGAAGGAATACTAATTTGTGTAAAAGAAGCACCACCATCAATTGATCTCCAGGACTCACCGCATCCGTAGCAATTTGCCATAACAATATTTCCATCGTTAGGCATAACATGAACACCCCACATATTTATTCCGTTAAACCCCGAAACCTCTGTCCACGTCTCACCGTAATCTGTAGATTTTAAAAAACCTCCTCCGCCACTCCATTTAGTTGCCCATGCAACACCAGGATTTGTATAATCAACAGCAATGGTAGGAATTTCGCCTGAGGTAAAATATGTCTGTGACCATGTTACGCCATAGTCAGTACTTTTAAAAATTCCTGTGCCGTTATCTCCAATAAGTATAACACTTGAATTAGGAAATACTTCAATATCACAAGGAGCTGAACTTGGACCAAAATTGCTTGAAATTATATTCCACGTATCTCCAAAATCGGTTGAACGGTAAAAATTTGTAGTGCTCATTGTATAAATTGTATCAGGGTGCGATGGATCAGGCGACATTGGAATTCCGAAGAAAGAGAATGAAGCATTATCTAATGTTACTGTCCATGTTTGTCCGTCATCTGTAGTCTTAAGTATTTTATCAGGTGAAGATTCTATAGCAACCAGAAAAGTTCCGGAATTATTATCATCTAAAATAATATTTTTTATTTCTGATGCCCCGGGAACATTGATACCAGTTTGAAGAAATGTTTCCCCACGATCGGTACTTTTATAAATTTTGTTATCAGAACCATAGTAAACTAAATCAGTATTAAATTCATTGTAATCTATCGGTCCGCCAAGACTGCTTCCAGATTGCTTGAGCACCCAGTTATACACCTGCCCATATCCGGCAAACGATATAAGAATTACAATTAAGATAGAAGTAAAGATATATTTCATCATTTTTCCTAAATAAATATTTAAAATTTAATTGATTACTTGCTAATAGGATTTAGAAAGTTAAACATTCATTTATAAAAATCAAATATTGCTAAATACTATTCATTATTTAGCAAAGCGAAAGTAGAGATTCTGTATAAAATGAAGGATTTTATAAGTGATGGTATGAGATGGAAAATAATGTTAATTTGATATAAGTGAATTTCCTTCAATTTTTTAGATAAGATTTTTATGAAAACAGATGTAATAGTATTTGGGGCTCATCCCGATGATGCTGAATTAGCAATGGGAGGAACCATAACTAAGCTTACTTCCAATGGATTGAGCGTTGGTATAATTGATCTTTCACAAGGTGAGATGGGAACAAGGGGTGATTTGGAAACACGGTTTAGTGAAGCAACTGAAGCAGCTTCAATTTTAAATGCAACTTTCCGCGAAAACTTAAAATTGCAGGATGGAAATATTGAACTGACCAGGGAAAATTCATTTAAAGTGATTGAAGCAATTAGAAAATACAAACCAAAAATAGTATTTGCCCCTTACTTTAAAGACAGGCATCCTGATCATGTTCAAGCGAGCCAGCTTATTAAAGAAGCACTGTTTTATTCCGGGTTAAGCAAATTACGGTTACCCGGTTATGACAATAATGATGAAGCGTACAGACCCAAAAAATTATTTTATTATATGCAGACTTACACGTTCGATCCATCATTTATAGTTGATATTGATGATTGTTTCGAAAATAAAATGAAAGCAATAAAAGCTTTTAAAACTCAATTTCACGATCCAACAAGCTCTGAGCCGGAAACATTTATTAGCAGACCCGAATTCCTCAATTTTATAGAATCGAGAGCTATGTTTTATGGTTTTAAAATTGGCAAGAAGTATGGAGAAGCATTTTTTTGCGAGGAAGAAATTGAATTAGATTTAATTAATTTTCTTAAGTAAAGTTGTTAGACTTCAAGTAAAAATATAGTTTTCTGAATTTTCCATTTATTCATTTCCCCGTTCAATTTAGGAGTAATTCTTAAAATGTTTTTTTGACTATAAGTCAAAAATAAATAATTGATGCAAATAAAAATTTTTAGTTAAATTCACACTTAATATAAAAAAAACAAGGAGATAACATGATTTTAAAAGATAAAGTAACAAAAGAGCTTTCTGAAAAGAGATTAAAAAATATCCGTGAAATATTTTATAACTACGGAACACCAGCTTTATACGAGCAAGTTATAAGAAGAAGAGAAGGATTATTGGCTCATTTGGGTCCTCTGGTTGTTAGAACAGGCTATCATACCGGAAGAAGTCCTAACGATAAATTCTTAGCAAAGGAATCATCCAGTGAAAAGAATATTTGGTGGAGTAAAGCAAACAATCCAATTGAAGTTGAAGATTACAAAAGATTGTACAGCAAGATGATGGCATACATCCAGGGAAAGGATTTATATGTTGAAGACTGTTATGCATGCGCCGATCCAAATTTTAAGCTTAATATTAGAGTAGTGACTGAAACAGCGTGGCATAATCTATTTTCCCGAAATATGTTTAGGAGATATGATAATTTAGATGAGCTGCAAAATCACGAAACTGATTTTACAATAATCCACATGCCGAATTTTCATGCAAATCCTGAGTACGATAAAACAAATTCAGAAGTATTTGTTGTGATAAATTTTGCGGAAAAAATTGTACTTATTGGCGGATCCAGTTATGCAGGTGAAATTAAAAAATCGATTTTCACTGTACTTAATTATTTGCTGCCGCTAAAAAAAGTTATGTCAATGCATTGTTCCGCAAACGTTGGTGAAAAAGGAGATGTTGCACTGTTTTTTGGTCTATCAGGAACCGGAAAAACAACACTATCTGCCGATCCAACCAGGAAATTAATTGGTGATGATGAGCATGGCTGGAGCAATGATGGTGTATTCAATTTTGAAGGCGGATGTTACGCAAAAGTTATTAGGTTATCAGAAGAAGCAGAACCGGATATTTATGAATGCACAAGAAAATTCGGAACCATTTTAGAAAACGTGCAAATTGATTCGGATACGAGAAGATTAGATTTAGATGATGATACCTTCACAGAAAATACGCGTGCGGCGTATCCTCTTACACATATTCCTAACATCGTACCTGAAGGAATGGCTGGACATCCGCAAAATATAATTATGCTAACTGCAGATGCTTTTGGTATATTGCCGCCAATCTCAAAGCTTACTACAGAACAGGCGATGTATCATTTTATTTCAGGTTACACAGCAAAAGTTGCGGGAACTGAAAAAGGTGTAACGGAACCAAAAGCAACTTTCAGCACATGTTTTGGCGCACCGTTTATGGTTCATCATCCTTCGGTTTATGCTAAGCTGCTAGGAGAAAAAATTAAAAAGCATAATGCGCAGTGCTGGCTGGTGAATACTGGATGGAGCGGTGGACCTTACGGAGTTGGCAGCAGGATGAAGATACAATACACACGCGCAATGCTTAATGCTGCTCTTTCAGGTAAACTTGATGATGTTGAATTTGAAACCGAACCATTATTTAATTTACAGATTCCAAAATCGTGCGAAGGCGTACCTGCTGAAGTTTTGAATCCGAGAATTACGTGGAAAGATAAAAATGCTTATGATGAAATGGCGAAGAAGCTTGCAGGTATGTTTGTGAAAAATTTTAAGGAATATGAAGCTGAAACTTCGGATGAAATAAAAAATGCGGGACCTAAAGCAGTTTAACATTCTAAATTTATTGCTATTATTTATTAATGGGCTAACAAATCTGTTAGCCTTTTTTATAAAATCCAGTGTTCGATATAATCTTTCTTAGTAATATTGATTATAAATCAATCAACCCTTAACTTCACAATCAATTATTAAGGATTAACATTTAATTTTATGGAGAAATTTTAATGGCTGATGAAAAATTATCCGGCGAAGTATTTTATCCTTCAAAACAAGTTATAAAGCATGCCAACGCAAAATGCGAACAACTTTATCAATCAGCCGAAGAAGACTATGAAGGATTTTGGGCAAAGGAAGCTAAAAATCTTAAGTGGTTTAAAAAATGGTCACAGGTGCTGGATGATTCAAATAAACCTTTCTTTAAATGGTTTACAGGTGGCAAAACTAATATTTGCTACAACTGTCTGGATGTTCATCTTGATTCTGCAAAGCGAAACAAACTTGCGTTAATATGGGAAGGGGAGAAAGGTGAGTTCAAATCTTTCTCTTATTTTGCATTGCACCGCGATGTAAAAAAGTTTGCAAATGTGCTTAAAAGTTTAGGTGTAAAAAAAGGAGACCGTGTTACTATTTATTTAGGCAGGATTCCCGAAATAGTAATTGCTATGCTCGCTACTGCACGGATTGGTGCAATTCACTCAGTTGTTTACGGTGGATTTTCTGTTGAAGCTTTGCATGAGAGAATTGAAGACAGCCAGTCTAAAATTTTAATTACTACCGATGGTGCATTTCAAAGAGGAAAAATAGTTGAGTTAAAGAAAATTTCTGATGAAGCGCTGCAGCGTGCGGCAACAGTTGAAAGTGTCGTGGTTGTTAAACGCACAGGGCAGGAAATTAATATGGAAGAGGGAAGGGATATGTGGTACCACGAACTTATGTCTCTCCCAATTGCTAGCAACGAAGAAAATATTGAAATGATGGATTCCGAAGATCCCTTGTTTCTTCTTTACACTTCCGGCACAACAGGTAAACCAAAAGCCATTTTACATGTACATGGTGGTTATATGGTTGGTACTTATACAACATTAAAATATGTTTTTGATATTCATGAAGAAGATAGGTTTTGGTGTGCTGCCGATCCGGGATGGATTACAGGACACAGCTACATTGTTTACGGTCCTTTGTTAACAGGAACAACTTCATTTATGTACGAAGGTGCTCCAACTTATCCTTATCCAAGCCGCTGGTGGCAGATGATTGAAAAATATGGGATTAATATTCTTTACACCGCTCCAACAGCCATCCGAGGATTAATGCGTTTTGGTGAAGCGTGGCCAAAACGTCACGATCTTTCTTCCTTAAGATTACTCGGAAGTGTTGGGGAACCAATAAATCCTGAAGCATGGCGATGGTATCACAAAGTAATCGGTGGAGAAAAGTGTCCGGTTATGGATACCTGGTGGCAAACCGAAACCGGAATGTTCATGATAACTCCAATGCCTTGTGTTCCGCTTAAACCTGGTTCCGGCACAAAACCTTTTCCCGGTTTAAAGATGGATATATTGGATGAAAATGGTAAGCCGGTAAAAGATGGAGAAGAAGGTTATCTTGTAATAAAAAATCCCTGGCCAGCAATGCTTAGAACAATCTGGAATGATCCTGATAGATTTGTTGAACAATACTGGAGTAAGTATAAAGGAATGTACTTAACTGGTGATTCTGCCAAAAGAGATGAAGATGGTTACTATTGGATTATTGGAAGAGTTGATGATGTAATAAAAGTATCAGGTTATCGTTTGGGAAGTGCTGAAATTGAAAGCGCATTGGTGAGTCATGCTTCAGTTGCAGAAGCTGCTGCAATTGCTTTACCGCATGATGTAAAAGGAAATGCAATTCACGCATTTGTAATTTTACGAACAGGATATGAGCGAAGTGACCAGCTTGTTGAAGAGTTAAGAAACATGTTGGGCACGAGATGGGACCAATTGCAAAACCGGAACATATTGAAGTTGTTGAATCACTCCCTAAAACTAGAAGCGGTAAGATTATGCGCAGGGTGCTTAAAGCAAAAGCACTTGGTGTAGATCCGGGTAACATTTCAACATTAGCTGACTAAATTATTTTAATAACGCCGCTTTCTGTGCGGCATTCTGGTGGGGTGCGGTTTTGCTATTTAAGGAGAATTAACTTTTTAATTTCTGTAAATGTTCCCGCAGTTAGTTTGTAGAAATAAATACCACTGGCTAGATTGCCGGCATTAAATTCTACAGAGTGAAATCCAGCAGATTTACTTTCATTTACTAGCTTAGCGATCTCATTTCCCAAAACATCATACACCCTGAGTTTAACCAATCCTTCGTATGGAATTGAGTAATCAATTCTTGTTGTTGGGTTAAAAGGGTTTGGGTAATTTTGGGATAAGTAAAAATCTGTTGGAGTATTAATTTTTAAGTAATCTACAGACATTGGTTCAGCACTGTAAATAAATACTGCTCCCGATCTAATATCATTTACCTTAGTTCCCTGAGCACCTATATAAATTTTATCTTCTGTAAGTACACCACTATATCCAAAAGTATTAGTATTTACTTCATCTGAAGGATAAATTTTATATTTTTTCCCCCATTTTTCATCCTTATTTACAAATAAATATGCCGCGCCAGATATTTCATTTTTCACTGTATCGTTAAATGCCCCAACTAAAAGCGAATCACCTTTTGCGAATAGAAAAATCCCGAAAATGTCACCAGAGAATTTATCACCCGTTTCAATTATTTGTTCAAGATTTAATACATGATTATTATATTTATAGATATATACTTCACCGGGTATGGAGTAAGAAGGACGACCAGTTGTACCAACAAAAACATATTCTTCATTTGATGTTATCGAGATCCCAAGTGAGAGAAATTCTGAACTTGGTTCCGAAATGTATTTCCTTTGAAATATCCATAATGAGTCTTCTACTATGTAAGCATAAACAGAACCCGAATATAAACCGTTTTTGGTGCTGTCAGAAGGTGAGCCAATAAATATTGTATTATCTTTTATTATTCCGCAGCTTCCAAACAGTTGACCCTCCTTTTCGTCAGGAGGTGAAAATTCCTGATAGAATTCATATTGATTATTAATAAATTTATATAAAAAAGCTTTTCCTGAATTTTCAAATTCTGAATCGTAGTGATCTGCCCCAATTAATAAATAATCATTTGATTTTGAGATAAAAGTGGAAAAGTACCCGCCAAAGCTATATGGTTGTGGTGGAAGAATTATTTGTTTTTCTATCCAATGATAATTTTCATACTTAAAAAGATAAACTGCTCCAACCGGTATATTATTTATCGTTCTATTTCGCGCTCCAACAAATAATTGTCCATCACTATATAATAAACCAGCTCCAAATAGCATCCCAAATGTTCCAGTTTGTGTATCACTCGGGTAAATTTTGTATTCGAAGTTGATAGTTTTTCCATCTAAACTGTACACATAAACTGAGTTTTGAGTGTGGTTACTGTAACGAATGCTAGATACAAAAAGAAAACTATCGCTAACTGCAACACTATTGCCAAAATGGTCACTATTCAGTGCATCAAATGGTATAATTTGCTTTTCGTAAAGCTGCTGAGGAAAAAGAGGAGATAGAAAAAACAAAAATAAAAAAATAGTTTTCATTGCAACCCCTTTAAGGAGTACTTGTAATTTTAATCATAAAGATAGACTATTTTGCAAACTTTCAATAACTAATTTGTGCTGAATGGGGAGTAAATTAGTGTGTGAATTCATTGATAAAACGCATATATTTTACTCCCAATTAAAACCTATTATTATATAAGTTATACTGCTGTTATTTTAATGTTTAAAAAATTCTCCTTCTGCTTCTTACTTGTAATTTCACTTGTAATCCTTATTTTTTCAAATCCTGTTTTAGGACAGGGGTATGGCAAGTTGCGCGGTTTTGTAACCGATTCTACCAGTGGTGAAGCTTTAGTCTTTAGCAATGTTTATATAGAGGAATTAAATGAAGGAGCACCTACAAACGAAAGAGGGCTCTTCTTAATAAATAACTTACCCGCTAACAGGCAATATGATGCGTTGATTTCTTACGTTGGTTACAAGACCAAAGTTATTAAGGTAGATATTCTGCCAGGAAAAATAACGCAGGTAAATATTGAACTTGTTCCACTAAGTATTGAGCTTCAGACGATTGAAAAAATTGGCGAGAAAGTTATAAGGGAAAATTCAACAGATCTTAGTCTTGAAAGAATTTCAATTAAAGAATTGGAAGTGCTGCCAAAAGGTGTGGAGAGTGATCTTTTCAAATCCATTCAATTTTTAGCCGGTGTGAGATCTACAGGTGATGTTTCTGCCCGGTATTATGTAAGAGGCGGCTCCAGCGATCAAAACCTTGTACAGGTAAACGGTATAGATATTTATAATCCTTTTCACGCACTTGGATTGTTCAGTGCTGTTGACCCTGAAATGATTAACACTGTTGAATTTTATAAAGGTGGTTTTCCTGCAGAATATAGTGGTCGGTTATCATCAGTACTTAAGTGTAATATCAAAAGATGGAAATAAAAAAAGATTTAGTTTTAAAGGAAGTGCAAGTTTTTTAACAGCTAAGGGATTGGTTGAAGGACCAATTCCTAACGGTTCATTTATTATTAACAGGAAGAAAAAGTTATTCAAATAAAATTCTTAAAAACTTTTTAAATGATAAAGTATTACCAGTTGATTTTTATGATTTTTCTTTTAAGTTGAATTATTCCAGCCCCGATCTACTTCAAATGCAAAATTTGTTCTATTTGGATATACAAGCGAGGACGACCTTAAGTATGATGATCCAGCGAAGAGAATCAATTAATTGGAGCAATAGAGCAATTGGTTTTGAATGGCTTCAGGTTTATGATACTCCGATATTTTCCAGGTTTGGCGTGTCATACAGTAAATTTGATGGTGAAAGCATTGCAAATGAAAGTAGTATTAAACCAAGAAAAAATGAAGTTGATGATTTAAAAATTAAGTTTGATCTTAATGTTGTTTACGATAATAGAAATGAATTAGGATTGGGAATAAAATTGCAGGCGATTGATACCAAACTGTTTTTACAAAATGCCCTTGGAGTAAATTCAAGCGTAGAAAAGTTTGCCGCCAATGTTAGTATTTATTCAAAATATAAATTTTTAAGTGGGATGACTTTGGTTTGGATGTCGGAACTAGATATAATGTTACAGGATTAACAAATAATGGAGACGGTGTTTTTGAACCAAGAGTAAATATGACTTATCGACTTACGTCTGCAATTTCTTTAAAGGGAGCCTGGGGAATTTTTCAACAAGAGCTCACAACACTTTCTGATGAAAATGAAGTTATATCAATTTTTGAACCGTGGATAATCATACCGGAATATTTATCTCCATCTAGTGCGATACATTATGGAGTCGGTGCTGATATTCAGATTCTACATAATCTAAATCTTCTTGTTGAAGGATACTATAAAATTCTTCATCATCTCCCAATAATTAAATGATGAGAAATTTGTTGAAGCTGATCCTGATTTAATAGCCGGCAAGGGAGAATCGTACGGTTGGGAGTTTAAGATAGGTTACGGATTGGATCCCGTAAGGTTATCTTCAACTTATACTTTGAGTTGGGCTTATAAGGAAATTGATAATTATATTTATTATCCAAATTATGATTCGCGCCATGCATTAAATTTTCTTTTAGAATTTAATTTAGGAGATGGTTGGATTGCCAGCAGTATCTGGAATTATAATTCAGGATTACCATTTACAGAATTAATTGGCTATTACGATAAGTTTTATCTTCAAAATCTGAATAATGTTGGGCAGGGAGTAGGTGAATTCAATCCATTTACAATCCTCGGAGATAGAAATCTTGGCAGACTCCCGGCTTATCACAGGTTAGATTTTAGCGTATCGAAACGTTTTCAAATTTCTTCTTTAAAACTAATGTTGGGTGTGGATGTTATCAACACTTACAATCGCGAAAATATTTTTTATTATGACAGGGAAACAGGGGAGCGTGTTAATATGCTTCCCTTAATGGTAACTGCTGTTATAAAGGTGGAAATTTGATTAACAAATTATTAATACTAACGCTAATCTCAATTCCTCTTTTTGTTTCCTGTGATGCAGATTTCTCTCCTTATGCAGAATTTCAGGATAAGTATTCCTTAACATGCCTGCTGCAAAGTGATACTACATTTCAAACAGCAATTTTATCTCATAATTATTTACCAGATCAACCAGACCCACTATCAAATACAACAGATCCTTCAATTGTTGGAGCTGATATTAGAGTGTGGTACAATGATTCTGTTTATGTTTTAAGTGATTCTTCAGAAACAAGAACAGATACATCAAGATATTCAGAACTATTCAGGTTTTATTATAATGATAAATTTAAGATTAACCCGCAAGAAGAAATAGAAATTGAAGTACTCTTGCCAAATGGTAGAAGATTGTTTGCGTCCTCAGTTACGCCAAAGGATATTGTTTTTAGTGATGAAAGCGATGTAATAGTTCCACCGGTTAATTCTGAGTTTGTTATCTTTATTTGGGCTGCCAGCGAACAGGGAGCATATTTTTCACCGAAGTTCGAGATAAAATATTTGCAGATAATAAATGGGATTCCGGAATTGAAAATAATTGAGGTTCCATTAAAATATATTGAAAAAAATGGAAACCTTGATCCAGTTTATCCTGAAGCATCAAACCGAACAATTGTGGTATATTCAATGGAATCAATTACACAAACTCTTGAAAGAATCTCAGAAGGAGATCCCGATAAACAGGACTATACAGTTTTCCAAACACCACTTTTTAATTTATTAGCTTTTGATGCAGAGTTATCGAGATATGCTTCATCAACAAGTAGATCGTTAAACGATCTTACCATTACACTTAACACTGCTGATTACACAAACATTGAAGGTGGATTTGGAATCTTTGGCTCATACATTAAGAAAAATTATTCATCAATTAAGTTTCAACAGAACTTTATTGAATCATTCGGTTATAACTTTGTATTTGATGGGGACTGATTATTAAAAAGATTCTAAGACATATAACTATCAAATTACTGATTCACTTAGCACAATTTATTATAATTATTCCAGCATTCGTTATTTTGATTGTTGGGTGTGAGAAAGAAGTTTCCAGAAGTCCAGTAGAACCTGACCCATCCGGAGGCGTTATTAATATAACTTCAAACCCTGGTGGAGCTTTAATATTTCAGAATGGCAGAAACACAGGAAGATTAACACCCGATAGTTTAACGTTTTTAAACCCGGATGCTTATGAGATAATTCTTAAACTTCAGTACTTTAAAGATACTTCTGTGACAGTTCAGCTTGATAGAGATGCACGTATTGCCTTAAACATTGATTACTTATCTAATCAATCAATGTATGGAAATGTAATATTGTTTACTGTTCCAGCAGGTGCCAGTATTTTCTTAAATGATTCTTCTTTGAATAGAGTAACACCCGATACACTTTATGGAGTGTTACCCGGACTTTACAAAGCAAAATTTAAACTTGAAAATTATAGGGACAGCGAAATTAATGTTTTAGTTGAAAGCAGCATCACAAGAAATTTTAGCGTAGCATTAAGAGATACATCAGTATGGGTTGATTTTCAAACATTCAATTCCGAAATACAGTCAAATTTATTAACTTCAATTGCAGTTGATTTTAATGGGATAAAATGGATTGGAAGTTCAGATATTGGTTTAATTAAATTTGATGAAAGTAACTTTGTGAATTTTAATACCTCCAATTCGGGCATTCCATCAAATCAGATTAACTGCCTTTCTGTTTCCACTTTCAAATGAAATCTGGATAGGCACTCCTTCGGGCTTAGCAATTTATAACGGATCAACCTGGAATATTTTTAACACATCCAATTCTGATTTACCGAACAATGATGTTAACACAATAAAATTTGATCAAAGTGGCATTGCCTGGATAGGCACAAATAATGGATTTGCTAGTTTTGATGGTATAAATTTGGGAGTATTTAACTATAGCTCTGCTAACTTTGAGTATCTATGGGTTACTGATTTAGCTGTGGATATGAACAATACTATTTGGTTAGGATCAAACAACTTTGGGATTTTATCCTGGGAAAATAATATTTTTACAGAATATACTGAGATGGTAAATGACTTTCCTACTAATAGAATTTCGGCTGCGGAAATTGATGTGAATAATAATATTTGGTTTGGTCACCTTTCAACAGGAACAACTCGTGGTGGCGTTTCCTTCTATGATGGAAGTATGTTTACAAGTTTTTTCCCAGGTACGGCAACAATTAAGATTAATAGCATTTATATTGAAGCATTAACAAATAGTAAATGGATTAGCAGTACTGAAGGTGTAATTCGTTATGATGAGAATAATAATGTTACAAATTATAACAATCAAAATTCATTACTATCGAACAATAACATAACAAGTATGGCAATACATGGAGATGCTCTCTGGATTGCTACTTTCGGCGGGGGTTTGAATAAGTTCAAAATGGAATAATTTTGTCATCCATTGAAATAGGATCCGGTAGAATTAAGAAATAACTTTAAAAACCGAATCCAGCACAGTTCCATCAACCCATTTGATAATAGCCACAACTTCATTTTTATCAACTTTAGGTTTTACCGGCTTTCCGCAAATCCCATCAACTTCTTTCTTTAATTGATTGATCGTTTTTATTGGTAGGTCAGAATTTTTAGTTGCTTGAATTAAATCTTTTCTCTTTGGATTAATTGCAATTCCTCTTTCGGTAACAATCACATCAATCAATTCACCGGGTCCAACAAGCGTAGTTACTTTATCAACTATAACAGGAATCCTATCTCTAAACGAGGGAATAGCTAAGATTGTACATTTGGAATAAAGACAGTTTTGCCATCCGCCAATTCCGTGCAGTAAATATCCATCGGAGTGGGTACAAACATTGCCATTAAAATTCACATCAACTTCTGTTGCACCTAAAACTGCAACATCAACCATAGAGGCAAAGTTGCCTTTACCATGAAAATTATAACTTGTAAATGGTGAAGTGTTAACGTGATTTGTATTTTCACGCATGCTTCTTACACCTTCAAGATCAAATGTTTGTCCATCAAGAATATAATCTGTTAAACCTTCTTCCAACATTTCTACTAAATATTTTGTGCTGCCGCCTCGCATAAATCTTGCTTTAACATTTTTCTCTTTCATTTTCTCTTTTAAGAAAACTGCAAAGGCAAGGTTTGTTCCACCTGCACCAGCTTGAAGTGAAAAACCATCATTAATTATTCCCACTGCTTCAATAAAATCTGCAACATATTCTGCAATTAATAATCTATCAGGTGATTTAGTAATCTGTGTTGTTCCCGATACAATTTTTGCAGGATCCCCAAGCGAATCAACTTCTACAACTAATCAACATTATTGCCCTGTATCTGCCATGGTACACAGGGGAAAGGAACAAGATTATCAGTAACAACTATAACGCGATCAGCGTATTCTGAATCACCAAGAGCAAATCCAAGCAAGCCGCAACCTGATGGTCCGCGATCACCAGTTGCATTACCAAATGAATCAGCAGTTGGCGCTGCTATCACCGCAATATCAATATGAACATCTCCATCCTGCACAGCCTGGTATCTTCCGCCGTGAGACCGCAAAACTCCAACGCCTTTCATTTTTCCTTCGGAAGCAAATTTGCCAAGCGGTCCATTCATACTTCCTTCAATATGGTGAATGGTTCCATCTTCCAAATATTTTATTAAATTGTGAATGAACAGGGAATGAAGCCGAAGGATACCATCTGATGTTTTTTATTCCCATTTCTTTAATCACATCAAAAAGTATGTTCGTAACAACATCGCCATTGCGCAAATGATGATGTGTTGAGATCGTCATCCCATCTTTCAAACCTGCTTTTTTGAGAGCTGTCTTTAAATCATTAACAACTTTATTTCCGTCAGAAGGAAAATCAACGCAACTTCTAATAGAAGGTTTTGCTTTATTGCCTGATGGTTTATGTTTGTTAATTCCTTTGAATGGGATTTGTTCTTGCCCATTAACTTCTGCTGGAACGAATCTTCCGGCTGCATTTTTTACTAATTTCATTTCTTCCTCCAATCCTTGCGGATCATATTATTCAATATTGCAAGATTGATAGTTTTAAGTGCTCGTTTAACCACCGGGGCATCAATCATCTTACTGCCGATTGAAACAACGCCCAATCCTTTTTTCTCTGCATCTTCAAATGCTTTAACAATTCTTTTGGATTTTGTAATTTCTTCATCCGTTGGTGCAAATGCTTGGTGCACAACTTTAACCTGTCTAGGATGAATACATCCTTTTCCTTCAAATCCTAAGGATTTAGCTTCAATAACACTCTCTTTTAATCCTTCCATATTTGTAACATCGGAGTAAACTGTATCAATCGGTTGAATGCCTGCGGCACGAGCTGCATTTACCACCATGCTGCGGGCATAAAAACTTTCCTTGCCTTCATCAGTTCTTTGAGTGCCGATATCTGCAGTGTAATCTTCCAATCCGATTGCCAATGAACAAATATATTTTGATGCAGAAGCAATCTCGTAAGCTTTAATAACTCCCAGTGCACTCTCTATGATCGGCATAAAGTAAATTTCATTCTTAATCCTATTTGCTTTTCTGATTTTATCAACTTCTGCTTCGACTGTTTTTACCTGCTCTGCTGATTCTACTTTAGGAATTAAAATAACATGAACGTTGTGAGGAACAATAAATTTCAAATCATCCAAACCTTTTGGTAATTGATTTATTCTTACCATTCTTTCACTGCTATAGAAATCAACTGAGCGAAGTGCATTTCTAACTATTAATTGTGCAGCATCTTTTTGAGCAGGCGAAACGCTATCTTCTAAGTCCAATATAATTCCATCAGGATTGTGCAACCCTGCATTAACAAAATACTTTGGATCGTTTCCCGGAAGATATAACCTGCTTCTTCTTAATCTACCTTTTGTTGTTTTATAATCAGCTTTTTTAGAAAGGGGGAACAGGTATTCTTTTTTTAAGCGTGGTGATGCTCTTTTAATTGCTGTTTCAAATCTTGCTGAAAGTGTGAATGGAAGCGCGCCGTAATCTTCAACTTTAATCTTTGCATTTTTAAGATTAAAAAATTTGCACATTTCAAAAATCAAACTACGGATGGAATCCCCATACATAGATTCAACTTTACTTTGAAGATTTAATTTTATTCCACCGCTTTCTTTTAACTCTAATTCCATATAACAATCTGAGCGAACATTTTCTCCTTT
Source organism: uncultured Ignavibacteriales bacterium (assembly GCA_963764825.1). Taxonomy (GTDB): domain Bacteria; phylum Bacteroidota; class Ignavibacteria; order Ignavibacteriales; family Ignavibacteriaceae; genus JAZGGS01. The sequence continues at coordinate 71,819 of CAVXUA010000001.1, forward strand.
TATTCCTGCGGATGATTTTTTTATTTTTTCCATTTTATGCCTTGCAATAAGTTATCATTGCGATAAGCGAAGCGACGAAGCAATCTGTTTAATTAAAGATTGCTTAACTCTGTTCGCAATGAAAGATGACTTTAAATGTTTAATTTCTTCATAAATTCTTTTGCCGTTAACTGTTCAGCATTAAATATTGCCTCTTTAACTTCTTTTCTTCTTCCTGCTGCAAGAAGTTTTTCTGATAATCCTTCAAACTTATTATCAAGATCTTCCATAGTCATCGGTTCTCTCGGGTCACCTTTTGGATATTCGAGATATTCTGAAAACTCTTTACCATCTTTTGTTTTCACTACAACTCTCGATGGTTGTTTTGCCGGAAACATTTTTTCAAATTCCTTTGAAGGTTCGCCTTTAATTTTATCTATCACTTCCCAAATCCGTGGATCTTTCATCTTCTCTTCACTAAAAGATTGAGTTGTTATTTTATGATCAACTAAAGCTGCGGCAATGCAATAGGGGAGTGAGTGATCTGCAGTTTCTCTCGATTCAGGTCTGTATTTATGCGGATCAAAAAGAATATCATAAGCTTGTGCAAGCGTTGTTAAAGTTACAGTCTCTATCTGATCATAACTGATATTGTTATATGTTACAACTTTTAGAGTTGCAGAGAGATGAGTATGAGTTAATGCTTCTGTGGGAAAAGCTTTCATGCTGCATTCCAATATTTTGTAACTATCTCCGAGTCCACCAACTAAAGCATCTATATCCCATGCCCATTCACTCAGCCCATCTCTTCCCTGCATTTTAAGAGCTTCAACTTTTTGTTCCTTAGCATTATATCCCATGAAAGTATCCATGAATCCTTCTTTACCCTCAAACACTGCTTCGGTTCCGCTGTATCCTTTCTTTGCCATCAATACAGCGAAGACTCCACTCTGCACTGCCATTGGATCTACAGTATTTTTCATCATGGTTAATTTACCTGCAGTTGGGCAGCCGATTGTATGATTGTGGCTTCCGTTTATTCCAATTGCATTTACCATTTGGTCTTCTGTTAATCCTAACACTTTTCCTGCAACAATCGGAGAAACAAATTGTGTTAATGTTGCATGATGCCATTTACGCTCACGAACTCCCGGAGTAGCAAACAAACATAACCTTTGCTCAAACTCGTAAGCAAGGACGATTGCTGTTATTACTTCCTTCATCGATGCACCAACCATTTCACCTACTGAAAGTGCTGCAGAAATTAAATCTGATGGATGTGATGGATCTTCTTTCCAGTATATATCATTAAAATCAAGCGCACGAATCATTAATGAGTTTACAAGCGTTGCATTTACGGCAGGAATTTTATCACCGAAACCGATAAGGGTTGCTTCTTCTTTCCCTGCCATATCTTTGTAGAGATCTCTTAAGATGTTTACATCTTTTGTATGATATCCTCCATAAGCACAGCCAATTGAATCATAGAGATATCTTTTTACTTCACTAACAACTTCTTTGGGTAAGTCTTCGAATTTAAGTTTGATTGCAAATTCTGCAATTTGTCGTGAGATTGATTTTTCCATTTATTGTTCCTGATAATTAAGCCAATTTATTATAAATTTTTTCTTACCCAATTCTCCAACCCACCATCCACTATCAACTCCTGCGCAGCTTCACCAACAGGATCGATTGAATAATTTTTATCATTATAAGTGATCAGAGAATTTTCCAAATCAATTTTTACTTTTTTATTTGATTGAACTGTTAGTTTTTCAGTCCCAAATTCTTCTTTAAGATCGGAAGTGAGTTCAGGGCAATCAATAATCAAAAAACCATTGTTGATTGCATTGCGTTTGTAAGTCTCGCTAAACGAACCGGCAATTACACATGAAATTCCTTTATACTTTAATGAAGTTGCAGCTTGTTCTCTTGAACTTCCAGTTCCAAAATTAAATCCACCTGCAACTACATCTCCTTTCTTTGCAATACTTCCAAATTCAGGATCATAATTTTCCATAACAACTTCTGCTTGTTGTTCAGCAGTAAAGTCATCAATGTAGGTGTACTTACCGGGATAAATACCATCTGTATTAAGATTATCCTGGTAGCAAAAAAGTAATTTTCCTTCGATTGCTTTTGGAAATCCATTTAATATTTTAATACCGGTTTTTTTCTCTTCCGGTTTTTTATTGGTTTTAATCTCAGCATTGATATTAAGGTGCTCAGTCTCATTGTCCTCAAAATCAATCTTACCGGAAATTGCTGAAGCGGCAACAACTGCCGGGGAAGCAAGATATGCTTTTGCATCAGGTGAGCCCATTCTTCCTTTAAAGTTCCTGTTTGTTGCAGAGATACCAACTTCGCCATCTTCAAGTAATCCTACTCCCAAACCAATACACGGTCCACATCCGGGAGGAAGTGGTATTGCGCCTGATTCAATTAGAGTTTGCCAATAACCCAACTTTTCACTTTCCTGCTGTACTTCGCTTGATGCAGCAGCAATATAAAACTCAACTCCATCAGCCACCTTCTTATCTTTCACAACTGCAGCAGCTTCTTTAAGATCCTGCAACCTGCTGTTTACACAAGAAACAAGATAAGCTTTATCAATTTTTATATTTTGCTTCTTCAAATCAGAAATTGTGTTCATCACTTTAACTGAGTTTGGTCCTGCAGCATAAGGTTCGATTGATGATAAATCAATTTTAATCTCTTTGCTGAAAAAAGCGTTTTCATCTGCTTGAGGAATATTAGATTCTAACTCGGAAATTTTGTTTTCATTTATTCTTGGATGATACTTTCCACGCTTATCGTCAGCATCAGAAGAAACTCCTTCCAACCCTCTTTTCAATATAAATTCATTCTCTCCTCTTCAACCATCCAATAGTGATTTCATCAATTGGGAAGAGACGCCAAGAGCGCTCCCCATTCGGTAGTCATGTTCGCAATGGTTAATCTTTCTTCAACAGATAAATTCGTTAACACCTTCACCTACAAATTCTATTGCGTGATTTAAAACTTCATCCTTGTTAAAGTGTCCGCAGAGAGCGATGATCACATCTTTGCCTGTTACACCGTTTTTTAATTTACCTTGAAGTTCAACTTTTGCGATTGGAGGAACTTTCCACCACGTTCTTCCCGTTGCCCATATTGCGGCGGCATCAGTTCTTACAATGGGTGTGCCTAAGCATCCAAGACCTCCGTACATATTTGAGTGGCTATCGGAAGCAACTGCCATTGATCCCGGGAAAGCATAACCTTCTTCACACATTATTTGATGGCCAATGCCTCTTCCTGCAGGATAGAAATCTGCACCCATTGATTTAGAAAATTTTTCAATTCTTTTATATTTCTCTAAATTCTTTTCACTTTTATCTTGCACATTGTGATCAAGTGTGTGAACAACTTGCCGGGGATTAAAAAGTTTTGTTGCTCCAATTGATTTGAATTTTGGAATAACAGCGCCAGTATTATCATGAGTCATCACATAAGCTGGTTGAAACATAATATAGTCACCAGAATGTACTTCGTGATCAGGTGATAATCCTACAGCAAATTTTTGTGCTATTTTTTCTATTAAGGTTTGAGACATTTTTATTCCTTGAAAGGTTCGAAACTGACAAAATCTGCATGGTGAACTATGATTGCTTCCACACTTCTCTTTGCATCATCTCCTTCTTTTGCATGATAAGCAATTATATGCTGAACTTCCGGAGGCAGATCAAATCTTTCGGCGAGACCAACACCACTAAATGGATGCCTTAACAATTTACCAGCTTTACTTGTTGTAAGTTTTCCATCTACTTTATCATACTCTAAAAGTTTCCCTACATCAATTAATATTGCTCCCGCAATAAGTAAATCCATATTAATTTGAATTTCATCACCAAAATTTTCTTTCATCCGATTTGCAATATCAACAGAAAGCTGAACGCAAGTACGTTTATGATTCATAAAAGATACTTTGCAATCTTTAATTAAGAAGAGAAAAGGGTATAACTTCCAGGTCTTCAGGAGATAAGTACGCTCTTTTCAACTGCAAAAACCCAGCAATCAAGAACTTTGGTTTTTAATTTTTCATCTTTAATCCATTCAATCTCAGGCCATATTTTTTTTACTTTTTCGTCGCATCTTAAATCCTTTGATTTTATTGTAGTCAATCTGAAAGTGGTTAAGCGAGTGAAGAATCTGTTAAATCTAATAGAAAAGATTCTTCGCTGCGCTCAGAATGACAAATATTTATAACTTGCTAATTACAGCATCAGTAATCTGTTGTGTAGTTGCAGCACCTTTTGAAATTGCATTCAGCACTTCCTTTTAATTTCATCATATCGTACGATTTAACTTTTCCTTCTTCCACAACTTTAGCAATTGCTGTCCTTATTTTGTTAGCAATTTCTTGTTCCCCGATATGATCCAAGCATCATACATGCACTTAAAAACATGGCAATTGGATTTACAATTGATGGATTAAGTTTTGCATATTTTGGAGCGGAACCATGTGTCGGCTCGAATACAGCAACTTCATCACCTATATTAGCACTGCAGGCAAATCCGAGTCCGCCAACCAATCCTGCAAAGCCATCACTGATGATATCACCGAACATATTTTCTGCAACTAATACACCATACGTTTCCGGATTTTTTGTTAACCACATCATTTGTGCATCAATATTTGTATCCCATAATTCGATCTCCGGATAATCTTTTGCAATTTCTTTTGCAATTTTGTACATCATTCCGGAAGTTTCTCTTAACACGTTTGGTTTTTCACAAACTGTAACATTTTTATAGCCAAATTTTTTGGCATATTCAAATGCTGCTTTAATAATTCTTGTGCATCCGTTTTTAGAAACTATTCTTGTAGAGATTGCCATTTCATCACTTGGAACGTGTTTAAATGCTTTCATTTTTGGATGAGTTTCCAATGCATCGCGAACAATTTTTGGTGGATTAGTCCATTCAACTCCTGCATAAAGTCCTTCAGTATTTTGGCGGAAAACTACAGCATTCACTAAAGGTTCTTCAAAACCGCCTTTCGCATCTCTTCTAATAAAATTAAGCGGATTACCTTTAAATGATTGACAAGGACGAATGCATTTATCTAAATTAAAATGCTGTCTTAATCCAACAATAGGACTAAAATAAACTAATCCTTTGTCCTGCAGCGATGGATCAAGTTCCATTAGCAGCAGCATCCTTTGGTTTACTTGTAATAGCACCGAACAAACCAATTTTATGTTTTTCTAACAAATCTATTGTTCTTTGCGGAAGAGCGTTCCCTTCCTTACACCAGAATTCCCATCCAATATCGCCATGAATATATTCTGCTTTAAAACCTGCAGATTCAAGTACTCTTAAAGATTCCTTTAATACTATTTTCCCAATGCCGTCTCCCGGCATAGAAACAATTGTTCTCTTCATGCTTAAATTTCCTTAAAAACGATTTAAAAAATGTTCTTCTAACTTAGATAAATGGTAAAATGTAAGCAAGGAATGATTCACGCTCATAACGGATTCAAACCTAAAGTTGGAATTAGCAAACTGGATTTTTAGATTGCGGTTGAATTGCTAATCGTCTAAAACTTTCATATAAAAGTATTAAATTGTATCAATAGATGAACAATTCTATAGTATTTAGGGTCTGTTAATAGAGTGAATAAGAAAATGGAAGAAAATATTAATTCGATTAATCCCGACGACTACAAAGATCTTCGTGAGCTAATAGATAAACTTATTGAAAAGAAGATATTACCTGAAAAGTACAGTGATTTTCTGGACTCATTAAGTGAATCGATACTTAAATTAGGGAATATTAACGCAAACCTTAAACTACTAACCGAATCTTCCCTCGATGTTTTATTTAGAATTTCAACCACCGGAAAAATCATCTATCTCAGTCCTTCCTGTGAAGAATTATTCGGATATAAGTTATCAGAAGTTATCGGTAGATCGTTTGCAGATTTTCTTCCCAAGGGAAAGTTATCTGAATATTTTAGGTCGATGTCTAAACTTATCCGGGAAAAAAGAGAAATAGTATTTACAGCAAAAATGATTCATAAAAGCGGCAACCTGATCCCGGTGGAAATAACAGGAAGAATACTTGAGGTTAAAGGTCGCAAAATTGGGCAAGGTTCAATTCGCGATATAACCAAACGGATTGCGGATGAAGAAAAACTTAGAGCTTCCGAAAGTACATTCAGAACTGTTTGGGAAAATTCCTATGATGGCATGAGACTCACTGATGAGAACGGGAATATTTATATGTGTAACGATGCTTATGCAAATATGGTTAGTAAAACAAGGTACGAATTGGAGGGAAGACCCATTATCGATAATTTATAACGAAGAATACGGCCCGAGTATCCTTGGGAAATACATCAATAATTTTATAAACGATGACATTGAAACAAAGTATGAAACAACAAGTTTTCTCTGGAATGGGGATGTAAAAGTTTTTGAAATTACAAATTCTTTTATTCATCGGGATAATAATAAAAAATATTTACTTAGTATTTTTAGAGATATAACAACTAGGAAGAGGAACGAAAAATTAATTGAAAAGAAGGACAGGCTGCTTCAAGGAATAGCTGATGCGACACGGACTCTGATTTCCTCAAAAGATCAGGAGCAAGGATTTAACTTGCACTGCGAATTTTAGGCATTGCGGCAGATGTAGACAGGGTTTATATCTATCAGCATCAATTAGATCAATTAACTGATGAAAGATTTTTTAGTCTTATCTATGAATGGGCGTTTGAAGGAACTGAAATACAGATTAAGAATTCGGAATTTCAGAAAATTTCTTATTCAAGGTTTGCCTCTTTAGAGTTTTACGAAAACTTTTCTAAAGGAATATCTCTCCGATATATTATTTCAAAAATGCCTGAAAATCAACGTGGGGTATTTGTTGATAAAAATATAAAATCGATTATTCTTGTTCCAATAATGATTGATGAAATATACTGGGGTTTTATAGGTTTTGATGAAATGGAAGAAGACAGAACCTGGAGCGATGATGAAGAATCAATCCTTATCACTATGGCTTCAACGCTTGGTGCAGTCATCCGCCGTAACCTTTTCCGCGATGTACTTATTAGAAAAAATAAGGAGCTCGATACTGCTTTTAACAATGCAGAAAAGGCAACTAAAGCTAAAAGTGAATTCCTTGCACTAATGAGCCATGAAATAAGAACCCCTATGAACGGGGTAATAGGAATGACTGGTTTACTCCTTGACACAGTACTTGATCAGGTTCAAAAAGAATATGTAAATACGATACGTTTAAGCGGTGAACAGCTATTAGTTATAATTAATGACATCCTCGATTTTTCCAAAATTGAATCGGAACGGCTTGAACTTGAAAATCAACCATTCGATTTAAGAGATTGTATTGAAGATTCGCTCGATCTTCTATCTTCCAAAGCAATTGAGAAAAAAATAGAGTTAATTTATTCAATCGATAAACATTCACCGCTTGCCATTAACAGTGATATCACAAGACTGAGACAAATATTAACAAATCTTATAAGCAATGCTGTTAAATTTACAGACCAGGGCGAAATTTATATTGCTGTTACTTCTAAAAAATTGGACCTCAGAAAATATGAAATTCAATTTGCTGTAAAGGATACCGGTATTGGTATTCCTCCAGATAAGATGGATAGATTGTTTAAATCTTTCAGCCAGGTAGATTCTTCTGTATCAAGGAGTTACGGCGGCACGGGTTTGGGATTAGTTATAAGTAAAAGACTTGCAGAACTTATGAACGGAAATATGTGGGTGGAAAGCGAAATGGGTAAAGGTGCCACATTTTATTTTAATATTGTTACGGAAGCAATCTCCTCAGATCCGAAATTTTATTTATACGAATCACTTCCTATTTTCTCAGGCAAAAAAATTGTAGTGGGAATGGAAAATAGAACTTGCTTAAATGTGATATGTAATCAATTAGCTGATTGGGGCATGGAAACGGTCGCTTTTAATAAATCAATTGAGCTTAGAGAATTCATAGAACATAATTCAAGCTATGATGGAATTATTATCGATTTTAATTCTGATGATCTTAATTCAGGAGAACTTATTAATCATCTTAGCAAGCATGGTAAAAAAATGTCCGTCCCTATCATAATTATCATTACCAATTGGTAAAACACTAGATTTACTTCCTGACATCGATGATGAGTTCATATCAGTTTATCCCAAACCAATTAGGAGACAGCACTTACATAAAACACTAAGAACACAGTTCAACAAGTTGAAAGGTAGTGTTGAACAGAAAGAAGCTGTTAAGGAAACAATTGAAATTGCAGGTAAAGATAAAGAATCATTAAAAATATTATTAGTTGA
>CAVXUA010000002.1:0-122651 GCA_963764825.1 uncultured Ignavibacteriales bacterium
CAATGAAAAATGAGGAGAAGGGGAGCTATACGAGAAAACTTTAGTGTTACAGGTTTAATCTTACTGGTTTTATTTTTAGCCAGCGGAGCGCAAGCACAGTTTTTCAACGGACCTGAAAGCATGACTTATGACAAATTGAACAGCCGTTATCTGATCTCGAATGTGCTGACTGGGGATATCGTTCAGATCAGTGATGCGGGGGACACTACGTTCTTCGACAGATCGCTCGCGCGGACATCGGGATGACTATTGTGGACAGCATTTTATATGTGGCAGATATCAGCGGCCTCGTAACATTCGACCTGAAGATCGATCAGAAAATCACAACTATAACTTTACCGGGAATGATCGAGCTAAACGATGTTACTGCTGATACTTCGGGATATCTTTATATCACAGACGTCGGGGCTGGCAAGATCTTCCGTGTGAGAATCAGTGATCATTCCGATACAACCATCGTCAGCGGCATCACCAAACCAAATGGAATTTTGTTCGATGCTCAAGACAATCGCGTGCTGTTCTGTCAGTTTGTCCATAATGCCCTCATCAAGGAAATCGATCTCGACGATTTTTCTGTGACCACGGTTCTCTCAACATCCTTTACAAATTTCGACGGCCTGGCAATCGATGGTGATGCGAATATTTATGTCTCCTGCTGGGGAACCAATTCGGTTTACCGATATGACAATGCGTTCAGCCTTCCGGCTGATCTGGTATCGAGTGGACACAGCGGACCGGCAGATATATTCTATAATCTACTGGACAATATCCTGGCTATACCGAATTACTATTCCAATCGTGTCGATTTTATTCCTATCACCCCAGCAGACGTCGATGAGATATCTAGCCAAATACCGCAAACAGTAGCCTTGTCGCAGAACTATCCCAATCCTTTCAATCCAAGTACAACCATAAACTTTCATATACCTGAAAGATCATTCACATCATTATACATTTTTAATCAATTGGGTGAAAAAATATCAACATTAATAGAAGAAGAATTAGAAAGTGGAAAGTACGAGGTTAATTTCGATGCCTCAAACTTGCCAAGTGGAGTCTATTTTTATAGAATTTCATCTGGTAATTTCATTGATGCTAAGAAAATGTTATTCATTAAGTAAAAGGATCAAAACAATGCAAACGATTATAAATATAACTGAGATTGTTCTTATAACAGTTATACTAATATTCAATAATTCAGTTATAAATTCACAAATCAATAGCAATAGTGAAACTATAAATTTCATAGAACATAACGTTACAACCAATTTCGATAGAGTTTCCGGGCTCTTTATAGCAGATATTGATAATGATAATGATCAGGATATCATTGCCGCAGCAATTAATGACAATGAAGTCGCGTGGTGGAGAAATGATGGTGGCAATCCAATACAATGGACAAAAGAAGTAATTGATGATAACTACGGTGGTGCTATTTATTTATATGCTGAAGATATAAATGGTGATGATCGTATTGATATCATCGCTACTGCTGCAATTGCTCACCAGGTTTGTTGGTGGAGTAATAATGGAGGAGTTCCAATTCAATGGACTAAACATTTAATTGTGTCGAATTATACAGAAGCCCATGGTATAATAGCAATTGATCTTGATAAAGATGAGAAAATGGATATTGTTTCTACAGCAGCAGCATTAAATAAAATTACCTGGTGGAAGAACGAGACGGGGACAGGATTAAGTTGGATAGAGCAAACAATCGATAATAATTTTAATTATACTCAATCTATTAGCGCAGGTGATTTTAACCTCGATGGTAATACCGATATTGTTGCTGCAGCATTATATGCAAATCAGATTGCTTGGTATCAGAATGATGGAGGTAATCCGATTCAATGGACAAAGCGAACAATTTCAAACAATTTTAGTATGGCACATTCTGTTGAAGTTTGTGAAATTAATGGTGATAGCTTGCCTGATGTTTTAGGTGCAGCATATGGAGGTAATGAAATAGCATTTTGGCAAAATAAGGGGGGCAATCCTATTATTTGGGAAAAACATTCGATCGACAATTCTTATTCAGGGCCTCTTGAAGTTTGTGCAGCTGATATTGATAATGATGGTGATATCGATATAGCTGCTACAGCGGGAATTGGAGGGGAAGTGGCTTGGTGGTCGAATGAAGGCGGATATCCAATTCAATGGGTGAAACATATTATAGCATCTAATTTTTATGATGCGTGGCCGCTTTCTTTAGCTGATATCGATAGTGATGGCGACGTTGATGTTATTGCCGGCTCCAGCAGTTTAGACGAAATAAGATTTTGGGAAAATTCGTTAATTACTTCTGTGGAGGGAAATTCAAAGAACCCTGTGCCAGGTCAATTTGAATTATTTAACAACTTTCCTAATCCATTTAATCCTAAAACGACAATTCGTTATACGCTACCAGCATCGGATGTAGTTTCGATAAAAGTTTTTAATGTTTTAGGGAATGAAATAAAAATTCTTCTGAATGAAGAAAAACAAGCTGGAAGATATGAAGTTGAGTGGAATGGAAGTGAGTTATCCAGCGGAATATATTTTTACTAACTAGAAGCCGGGGATTTCACCGATACAAAAAAAATGATGCTGTTGAAGTAGGAGTAAAAAATGATATGTAAAAATATCACAAATATGTTTCTGTAATTATAATGATGATCTATTCACTATCAATAAATGGATTTTGCTGTGATAGCATTAAAGCCGATGATAATAAATTCAGATTAATCAAGCTTCACTATGAAAACTTAAGCGGTGAAAAAGGATTAACTACTTTCTTCTATAATGAAAAAGGGATAATGCATGAAGCCCATTGGGAGCTACTTGATGGGAGTAGAAGTTCTGATAATTATTACACATACAATGAAGAAGAAAACTTAATTAAGAAATACCGCAAGTTTTCAGATGGTATTACCTCAACCCAAATATATGAATATGATGAAAATGGAAATTTAATTTCAGAGCATTTTAATAGATCAGATGGAATTACCGGTACTACAGACTACAAATACGATAAGTATGGGAAATTAGTTAAAGCCAACTGTAATGGTTTGGCCGGTTGGTTTTACGGTGTTATTGCCTATGAATATGATGATGAGAAATTAAAGAGTAAAGGGATTATATCGAAGAGATGGAGAAACTTATTGGAATTATTTACTATGAATATGATGATGAAGCTAATCTGTTGAAAGAACATTGGGATTTTAATAGAATCCTGGAGCCAAATCTTTATTTACGAGTATGAAGAACTCGAACTGATTGATCGATCAGGGAAAAAATCAACAATATTACATTAAAAATATTAGGAGATAACGTCATGGCAAAACAAAAAAAAATATTATCTGGATGGATAATTACTATTTCGTTAATGGTTCTTTTCGGTTGTTCTAAATTATATTTTGCGCAACACAAATTGACTAGTGGATCAGTTTGGGAAAAACAATTGAATTCTCATCTGAAGTACTAAAGGAAAACCGTGATATTTTAATTTATACACCTAGCCGGTTATGAAGAGTCGAACAGGAAGTATCCAACACTTTATATTACAGATGGTGCAGAGAATTTTTTTATAGCAACTGCCATAGCAAATTTTCTTTCCCGCAACCGACAAATTCCTCAAATGATTGTGGTTGGAATTCCTAATGTAAACAGAAACCGGGATTTATCGCCGTCTGTTATTAACGGTACCTCTAATCCTGGTGGCGGAGATGTTTTCCTGGATTTTTTTGAAGAGGAACTGATTCCTTATCTTGATAAAACGTATAGAACAAATAATTACAGAATTTTTTTCGGTCACTCTTTAGGAGGAGTGTTTGCGAATTATACGTTGCTTAACAAGCCGGATTTGTTTAATGCTTTTATTGCTGCAAGTCCATATTTAATGTACGATGATGGGTATCTTATCAAAGAAGCCGAATCAAAATTAGATAATCTTTCAAACTACGATAGGCAATTATTTATTACATTAGGTAATGAACCAGCCTACCATGAAAGCCTGAATAAATTTACATCTTTGCTTGAAGATAACACAAATACACTAAGATGGGATTATCAAATATTTAATGATGAAGATCATAACTCAATCCCTGTGATATCCCTATTAAAAGGGCTCAAATATATATACTCTGATTTTAAACTAACTATGGAAACCGCAATGCAGGGTATGAAGGCAATTCTGGATCACAATTCACTTTTACATTCAAAGTATGATTATTCGGCAGATATTCCAGAAGCAACATTAAATAATATTGGATATAGATTAATGCAAAATGCACAAATTGATAAAGCGGTTGAAGTATTCGAATATAATGTAGAATTATATCCAAATTCTGCAAATGTATATGATAGCTTTGCAGAGGCATTAGAAAAATTTGGAAAGAAAAAAGAAGCCGCTGAAAATTATGAGATAGCAGTAAAAATTGGTAAAAAAACAAACGATCCTAATCTTGCAATATTTGAAAGAAATTTAGCTAGAGTATCAAAAAAAACGAAGTAATATTTGTGAAGTAAAAAATCATTTCTTCTGAAATTTTATTTAGTAGCGATTCTTGATTTTGTGAACAATTTAGTGTACAATTTGAATGTAATAAAAAAAAGTGTTCGATATCAGAAGATAAATAAAGAAGGTCAACCAATTTGTAATCAGCCGGTCGGCGGTTCGAGTCCGTTCACCAGCTCCATATCAAAGCCTTGTAACTTTTTTATTTACAGGGAATTTCATTTCACTTTGGTTCACGTCCTACGAACTTTCTTCAAAGATGAAGAGCAACTTACAAATCAGCTACTTGATTTTGGCTCAAGCTCGCAACTTCTCACACTGAATCAGAGGATACTTATTGATGATCAGCTGCACACTTTCAGAATTAAATTAAATTTATATAGTAATTAAGTACGAACTATTGTAATAAATAGTAGTTTTCAATAGAATCAAAGGATACCCGTTGATATTTTATCTGCAGGCAGAGCAACCCACATCTAGAATATCATCAATGAATACCTCAACAATACTTTTTTAATCCGACATATATTTTAGGCGAGGATTCTTATTTTCTTGTTTTATCTCTTCTTAACCTGAACTCCAATAAAAATTCGGAAATACAATTATTTCTTCCATTAACCTGAAAAGGTTCAGTAACTATTTTCCCTTAGTCAGTGATTCCTTAAATTACTTCATCCGGACTTCTTACTTTAAGAATTAAAATAAGGAACATCTCCATGAACAAAATTAAAACAAGCAGTATTGTCGGATTAATATTATTTATTTCAACTTTCATCGTAAATGCACAAGAGAAAAATGAAAGCAGTCTGCTAACAGATTCCACGTTTTCTGGCTTGGCATTTAGAAGTATAGGTCCGGCTTTAATGTCTGGGCGTATTGCCGATATTGCGCTTAACCCGGATGATCCGAGCCAGTGGTATGTTGCAGTGGGTTCGGGTGGTGTTTGGAAAACTAATAATGCAGGAAATACTTGGCAACCTCTTTTCGATGATCAAACATCTTATTCGATAGGATGCATAACTCTGGATCCTCAAAATCCTTTTGTTGTATGGGTAGGAACTGGTGAGAATGTTGGCGGAAGACATGTTGGCTATGGAGATGGAATCTACCGAAGCAAGGACGGTGGTGAAAGCTGGGAAAATATGGGGCTTAAAGAATCTCAGCATATATCAAAAATTATTGTTCATCCGGAAAATTCAGATATACTATGGGTAGCAGCACAAGGACCGTTATGGTCTAAAGGTGGTGAGCGCGGTCTTTATAAAACAACTGATGCGGGTGCCATTTGGGAAAAAGTCTTAGGCGATGATGAGTGGATTGGAGTAACCGATATAATTATCGATCCCCGTAATCCTGATCAGCTGTATGCTGCAACATGGCAGCGGCACCGAAATGTTGCATCTTATCTTGGCGGCGGTCCCGGTTCAGGAATTCATCGATCTGAAGATGGAGGCGTAACATGGGAAAAGCTTAACAAAGGACTACCTGAATCGAACATGGGCAAAATTGGTCTCGCAATTTCCCCTCAAAACCCTGATGTGATTTATGCTGCTATTGAACTTGACAGGCGTACAGGTGCAGTTTACCGTTCCATAAACGAGGCGGCTCATGGGTTAAAGGAGCAGATGCAGTTTCCGGTGCAACCGGACCTCATTATTACCAGGAGCTTTATGCAAGCCCACATGCAGTTTGACCGGATTTACCTTGTGGATGTTCGCACACAGGTTTCAGATGACGGAGGGAAAACGTTCCGCCGGATGAAAGAACAATACAAACACTCTGATAACCATGCTTTTGCATTTAGAAAAGATGATCCTGATTATTTACTTGTCGGTACGGATGGAGGAATTTATGAAAGTTTTGATCTTGCTGAAAATTGGCGCTTCATTACTAATCTGCCCATCACGCAATATTATAAAGTTGCAGTCGATGATGCCGAACCATTCTACACAATTTATGGTGGGACACAGGATAATGCTACTCAAGGCGGGCCTTCGCGCACAATTTATTCCTCCGGTATTCATAGCTCTCATTGGTTTATCACTCATGGCGGCGATGGGCATCAGCCTGCTACAGAACCGGGTAACCCGGATATAATTTACTCAGAATCTCAGGAAGGATTTCTTTCAAGAATCGACCGTACAACCGGTGAGATAATTTCTATCCAGCCTCAACCTGAAGCGGATGAAGAATTCGAACGCTTCAACTGGGACTCACCAATTTTGGTTAGTCCTCACTCCTCTGCCCGATTATATTTTGCGTCACAAAGATTGTGGCGTTCGGATAACAGGGGTGATAGCTGGAAGACTGTCTCCGGTGATCTTACAAGAAACCAGGAGCGCCTCACTCTTCCGATTATGGATAAGACATGGAGCTGGGACTCACCCTGGGATGTAAATGCGATGTCGACTTATAATACAATCACTTCAATAGCCGAATCTCCTTTGCAAGAAGGATTAATTTATGTCGGAACGGATGACGGCCTGATAAGCATAACTGAAAATGGCGGATCAAACTGGCGAACGATTGAGGTGGGTGATTTGCCGGGAGTTCCTAAAACAGCCTTTGTTAATGATATCAAAGCCGATCTGCACGACGTAAACACTCTATACGTCGCTCTTGATAATCATAAATTCGGTGATCTTAATCCATACCTACTAAAAAGCGGCGACCGTGGTAACAACTGGCGGTCAATCAAAGGAAATATCCCTGAACGGACTTTGGTCTGGAGGATTGTACAGGATCATGTTAAACCTGAACTGTTCTTCGCTGCTACAGAGTTCGGAATTTATTTTACAATAGATGGTGGCTCAAAATGGATTAAGCTTACCGGAGGTGTACCTACGATTTCTTTTCGCGACCTCGTTATACAACGCAGAGAAAATGATCTTGTGGGTGCATCTTTTGGGAGAAGTTTTTATGTGTTTGACGATTATAGTATTCTAAGGCATGTTTCGAGAGAACAGTTAAAACAGGAAGCTACATTATTCCCTACGCGTAGAGCTTGGTGGTACATACCTAGCTACATTGCATACAGATTTGGTGCCGACCAATTTACTGCTCCAAATCCGCCTTACGGTGCTGTCTTTACTTACTATCTAAGGGAAGAGATAAAAACTAAAAAGAATATCCGAAGGGAGAAAGAGAAAGATCCAGGATGAAAAAAATCAAAATGTACCTTTTCCCGGCTGGGATGAAGTTGAATCGGAAAGACGACAGGATGAACCAGGAATTTGGTTAACTGTGCATGATGCTGAAGGTAATGTAGTAAGACGAATAAAAGGTATAAACAAAGGAGGATTTCATCGTATAGCATGGGACTTGAGATATCCGGCAACCAATGCAATTATAAATGAAGAAGACATAAATAAAAATTATAAAGGTGCTCTTGTTGCGCCGGGTAATTATACTGTTACGCTTTCAAAGCAGATAGATGGTATATCCACAATTCTATCAGAATCCCTCTCATTTGCTGTAGAAAAAATGTTACAAGGTGCGTTAACAGGAGCAGATCCGCAGGTAGTTGTGGCGTTCTGGAAAGAAACAGAAAGGCTGAACAGGTCTGTATCTGCTGCTTCAAAAATTATTGATGCGTATCAAATGCGAGTAGTTCTTATACAAGAAGTTCTCAACCGCACACCTGCCACTCCTATAAATCTTAATAGTGAACTGCATGGTCTGAAACAAGAGCTGTTCGTTCTTGATGAAAAGTTGAATGGCAACCGTTCGAAAAGAGAAATCGGTGAAAAATACAAGCCTACTATCGCCGACCGACTTAACCAAGTATCCTATGGCACTTCTAAATCTACATATGGTCCCACTGAAACCCAAAAGAGAAACCTGGAAATTGCGGGCATCCAATTCCTTGAATTGAAGAAGTCACTAGATATAATAATGAATGAGAAACTTCCGGAAATTGAAAATGCTTTATTTGAAGCTGGGGCATCGTGGATAGAAGGGCAGCCCATCCCGGAATATTAAATGATTAAATTGATTCACAGATTTTTTTTAATTAAGCAACTATTATGAAAGTTTGTTGAGGGTTTTATACTCTGTTGGTAGGAACTATTATATGAACTCGATAGATAAAATTTGAAATAGAATTTCTTTTTAAAAGATACCTATTGGACTTGTTATCAATAGTTTGCTAGTTATAAGTTCGGTGAACATTCTAAAAAATGAGAGAATAATCTATGTGTAAAACAAACAAAGCGACTGATGAGAAATCTGCTGCTGGTTTAATCTTAAAATTAATAAGTTATCTTTTTAATCGTTCCATACTCCATTTCCCCAATTTCTTGTTATCATAAGCGAGTTAAACCATATAAACAAAATCATTAAGTCCTCTAAATTTTACTTTTCATTCCACCTTACATTTATGACCGCTACAATTATTAGTTTTAAACAATCTAATCCCTGCTTTATAACATAGATGGAAGTAGTAATATCTACTTTCTTTTCTAACTTATTGTTAAACTATGAAACAATTAGTATGGTTAAACATAATTTGCTATTTAGCATATTAATGTATAATATTATAACACTAGTTAATCTTTAGATACAAGCATAACCCTTTTCTTGCTCCTTTATTAAGCCGCTCGTAAGATAGGTTCATTTGAATGGCCATCTCTTTATGATTAACAGCGAATTCAATTATTAATAAGTTATCAATAAGGGATTTTTATGAAATATAAATTGAAAATTTTGCTATTAGTATTATTACTCTTGAGTGGATTTCATTTTTCTTCGTTTGCACAGTTTAGTTCGTCTGAAATAAGAAACTTGACATATGGAGCAGATATAATCTCTAACTGGAAAAGTCACAGAACAAACTTCCAGCTGGAATGAAAATAAAACAAGAATTTATACAAAAGCAACTATTCAGGTTAATGAATATATAAAGGGTACTAACACGGGCGGTACGGTGACTGTTAATTACCCTGGGGGAGAGATTGGCGAAATTGGAGAAATGTATTCCCATATGCCAAGATTCGAAGACAACGAAGAAGTCCTGGTATTCCTGAAAAAGAGTGAGAATACTACTGACTACAAAGTCTTAAATGGGGAAGAGGGAAAGATAACTTTGCTGAATGATGAAACAACGGGAGAGAAAACTACAAATTCTTACGTACCTCTCAACTCGTTAAAACAACAAATTATAAATCATTTAAACGAATAATGAATAATTACTCTGGAATATTCCTCAGTGAGTGAATTATTCCAGTTTCTTGATATTAATATCTGAGGGCCTAATGAGAAATATTTATAAATAAGAGTTTTTATTTTTCAATATTAATAACTCTTTTCACTTACACAAATTTTTACTCACAAACTAACAACAAATCATATGTTTTTAATGGAGAGTCAAGCCAGCTTAATGTTTTGGATGGACAACCAGTAAATGGGGATGCAAACCAAAATGGTTTTGGCTACTTTAACAGCACTGCTGCAAATAATCAGATAACCGTCCAGGCGTGGGTATATTTGATTGGTAACACTCCTCCGGGTGTTGAAATCCCAATTGTATATCGCACTGTTAGTAACGGAAAAACATTTTCAATGTACTTAAAAGATAACAAGGGTTATTTTTCCGTTGGAAATAACAATACTGCGATGGTGAGCACTGATCAGTTTCCTGCTTTTCAATGGATATCTATTACCGGAACATATGATGGCAGCACACTAAAAATTTATTCCGGAGGTAATTTCGCATCTTCTACTGCTTTTAATATTGTCAATGGCTATAGTGTAACAAATGCATCGACTGGTTTGTTTGTTGGAAAATCAAATGCTGGTGCTTACAGTGGATTAATTGATGAAATCAGAATTTTTGACATTGCGTTGAGTGATAATAATATTAATAACTCAGGTGGAAACGGTAATCCCGCCGAGAACTTTCCACAATCACTCGCCCAGTATTTAAGAGGACGATGGTCTTTTACAGAATTTTCCTATTTCGGTGGTATTAAATCACTTGAAGATCGATCAGACTACAACAATCATTTAAGAGTTCAAAACGTTAATCAAATTGTAAACAGTAAGCACCCACAATTGTTTGTAGTAAATTCTACTGGAGATGCCCCGGACTCAAATCCTGGTGATGGAGTTCCAGATGCTGGTAATGGAGTTGTGACATTAAGGGCTGCTATACAAGAAGCAAATGCTTTTGAAGGTTACCAGACAATATTTTTTAATATCCCAGGATCTTCGCCTTATATAATAGAACCGGGATCCGCCTTACCAAACATTACTGAGCCAATTTATTTAAATGCAACTAGCCAGAGCGGTTATTCAGGTTTACCCTTAGTTGAAGTTAATGGTTCATTTGGTGGTTTAGTCATAACAGGTGGAGCGAGTACTGTTCGAGGACTTGAGTTAAACAATTCTTCCGGTTACGGTTTAACACTTTCTTCTTTAGGCGGGAATAACATTGAAGCAAATCAAATATCGGGAATATCTGTTAGTACACAAAGTAATAATATTAATGGTAATACTTTTACTAGCTCTAGCGGCGATGGTATTTCACTCACTGCCGGTGCGGAGAATAATTTAATAGGTGCTTCTATAAGTAATAATATTTATGGAAATGCTGGTTATGGAATATCAATTAGTGGTGTTAATGGAAATCAAATATCGAATAATACTATTGAAACAAATGGTAGCGGTGGTGTTTCAGTATCCAATAGTACCGGCACTATAACAATGAACACAATTAACCAGAATACTGGAGATGGAATTTCAATCACTGGAGCTAACAACAACATAGTTGAAGGCAATACTGTTACTGGAAACTCGGGTATGGGCATTTCTGAAAATAATAGCACGGGAAACCAATTAACAAACAATACAATTGGCACAAATATTCTCGGTGGTATTTCTTTAACAAACAGTACTTCAAGTTTAACCAGGAATATAGTTACCGGTAATTTAGCTTTCGGTATTTCATTAAATGCTTCAAGTGGTAATATTCTTTCTACAAACACAGTCTCGGGCAATTCAAGTGATGGTTTGGTCATCGATGGTAATGATAATACTTTAATTGATAATTCAATTACAAATAATAGCGGTTTGGGAATATCTTTAACTGCTGGTACTGGAAACCAGTTAACAAATAATACCGTTGAGACGAATACCCTGGGTGGTATTTCTGTAACAATCAGTTCAGCAAGTTTAACCGGAAATACAGTCTCTGGTAACTTGGCTTTTGGTATTTCATTAAGTGCTTCAGATAACAATACTGTTTCCGGGAATACTGTTTCGGGCAATACAAGTGATGGTTTGGTCATCAACGGTAATGATAATAATTTAAATGATAATTCGATTACAAATAACACTGGCTTGGGAATATCTGTAACTGCTGCAACGGGAAATCAATTAATAAATAACACGGTTGAAACGAATAGTCTCGGAGGCATTTCTTTATCAAACAGTTCGGCAAATCTAACCGGAAATACAGTCAACGGGAATTTCGCTTTCGGTATTTCATTAAATACTACTAACGGCAACGCGCTTTTCGGTAATGTGGTTTCTGCAAATTCTGGTAACGGTATAATTATAAACGGAAGTAGTAATACTTTAGATAGTAATACGGTCTTTAATAATTCTGGTTCCGGTGTTTTTGTTGCGACAGGAAATAACAATTCAATTTTAAAAAATTCGATTTACGGAAATTCACCTCTCGGCATTAAATTGGCTGCAGGCACAAATGATTCACAACAATACCCAATGCTAAATATTATGTACACTTGGCAGGATGAAACTGCTTTACCTGAAATAAAGGGTGGAACAGCAATTCAGGGAACTCTTAACAGCGCGCCTGATAGTTATAAGATTCAATTTTTTGCTAATTCAAGTACAAGCAGCACTAGAGAAGGAAAGCGATTCTTAGGTGAGATAGAGTTAACGGTTGATGATTTCGATATAACCGGAAATGCTGATTTTCTTGCTAATCTAAAAGATGCTGTTCTCCCTGAATCAGAGCAAGAGGTAATTAGTGCTACTGCAACCAGGCTAGACATTAGTAGTAATCCGCTAAGTACTTCCGAATTTTCTGCCTCTATTGAAAGAGCTACCGATGAAGGTGATCATTATTTAGTTAATACAACTCTTGCTGGAATACCACTCCATTGGCAAGATGGAAATGGTGATTATCAGGTAGCCACATCTGTAGTAAGTTTGGGTTATGATGATGAGGCACAAAACGGCTTTAATACCTGGGGTGCTTTGGAACAAATTAATTATACAAGAAATTATTATCCTAATTCTGAAGTGTGGGGTGGAAACGCGGACGGAATTAATAATATAGTTTGGATTCCAACAACCAGTGAATGGGAAACAATAACAGAAGCTCCAACAAACGTTGTTGCTATAACAAGAACCAGATATAACGTATTGAACGGTGCGATGATTGATATTGATATAGCATTCAATGGAGATCCGGTTTCTCTCGTTACCGGTGAGCATTTTTATTGGGACACTGCCGGGGACCCGAATGCTCTGGATGTTCAGAATGTTGCCACACATGAAATAGGACATTACTCAGGACTAGCTGATCTTTATAATCCCGGTGATTTTAGTTATGTACTGGAAATGAAAAATAGTAACCAGCTGGCAACAATGTATGGTCGAATTGCTAATGGTGAAACTTATAAGAACACATTGCATCCTGGCTCTTCCGATCCTGAGTGGTTTGCTAATCAATTAGATATAACAAAATATGACATAGGTGGAATAAATTATATTTACGATAATCTTGGTGATGTTTACTATGATATCGTATTTGTCTTCGATGGCACAACTAATTTTACATCACCAGATGTTCTCAATGGCTTCATCCCTTCACAAAGTGCTGCAATGGAACTTGTGTACAAATTACGGCTTGGCGATAATGTGGGTTGGGTGAACGGTTCAGTTACAGAAGGGCTTGGAAATGATTTCACCTCAAAACTAAATAGCTTAAATGTTTTAGAACCTAATGCTGCTGGAAACCTTGCAGAACGAATATCAGCTGCTGAACAATTGTTTTCTGCTGCCTCCCCTAACAAGAAGATAATTATTTTATTTAGCGCAGGTGAGGTTTCTCCGTTCTCACTAATTACAGAACTGAGTGTTGATCCGGATATAAGAATATTTACTCTGGGCTTTGAAGGATTAAATGAAAGTCAGGATTTGATGAGCTGGTTAGCCGATGAAACTAGCGGAGAGTATTATGAAATGGCAAGTACTACTGAAATAGGTGCTGCTGTAAATATAATTTGGCTTCGTTTACTTGGTGTGCAGATTTCCTATCTGTCTGAGGAGATTACAAGTGAATATTTTATTAGTGGTGGTCTGCAATGGCAAGGTGGATTGCAATGGCAAGGCGGATTACAATGGCAAGGTGGATTGCAATGGCAAGGCGGATTACAATGGCAAGGTGGTTTGCAATGGCAAGGTGGATTGCAATGGCAAGGCGGATTACAATGGCAAGGTGGTTTGCAATGGCAAGGTGGAACTCTTGAATTGGGTCTGCAGTGGCAAGGAAGCGAATACGAACTTGTAGTGCTACCTCCCGGTGTAACTTTTGACGAAAACAATCCTGTCGTTCCTCCTGGAGCTATAACCGAAAATAATTTCGGATCATTTCCCGAGTATGGGGTTGAATTCTTCGACGGTTACAATGGTGCCTCACAATATAATAAGCCTTATAAGTTTTTCAAGGTTAATAATCCTGGTATCGGTGCCTGGAAATATGCAGTATTAGAAATTACTCAGCCGGATACTACTGAGCCCCTAAGAGTTTATATGGCTAATGAAGCTGATTTAGTGCTGGAATTTTATACAGACCAGGAAAGATACATTTTAACCAATGATCAAAACAACAGTCCAATACCTGAGGAGGTTATCTTTACTGCATTACTTAGACAGGGTGGTGAGTTAAGTGAGAGTGGTGATGATACAAAAACTGTTGGTGAACCGGTTACTGATGCTATAATTGGTATACAGGTTACCGCTCCAGATGGTCAAATTGTTGTTGGTCCATTAGTACATATAGGTGATGGTGTATACACACTAACCCTGGAAACAACATTGTTAGGTAATTATGGTGTTGAAGTTATTGCCTCCGATGATGTTGCAAATGGCGGTATTAGAAATAGCCAGTATTTAATCACCACTGAACATTCATTTTATGTTTCACCTTATGAGGAACCTACAGAGTTTACAGGTAAAGCATATATTCAAAAGGCTCTGAATGAACTTCTAGCTATTAAGGCAGAATTTTGTCCTTCCAATAACAACTGTAGTTGGCCCAACAAAACAAAAAAAGATATTAATAATGCAATCTCATACCTCAATACAGCCCTCGGTTACTTTGAGGCGAATGATGGCAATCATTTAAAGACAAATAAAGGATTAAACTTTTATGACAAGGTGACCTCGGCAGTTAATAAAATATATTCATATCTAAGCGATCCAGATTTTGGTAACGATATCGATCTCTCATTATACTATATGATTGAGGGTTCATATAAATTAGCTGTGATTGTCAGGGACGAAGCTGAATTGCCTGGTGCATGTCAGGTTTCCAATTGTGAACAGTTGCTTGCAAATACAAACAGGGAGTTGGGTAAAGCTATAGATGAAAAGAAACAAGATCATTACGTTTACATATTAAACCATTTAACCAACGCCTGGAAATTTGCTATGAACGCTATGGGTGCAAATTTGAGAAAAGAAAGCGGCGAGGAAGAAGCTAGCCTAACACCAACGGAGTATGGTTTAGATCAGAATTATCCGAATCCATTTAACCCGGCGACGACAATAAATTATCAACTCCCAGAAGAAGAACCATGTCACTTTAAATATCTATGACATTCTGGGTAATCTTGTTACTACTCTTGTTAATCAGGATATAGAAGCAGGTTATTATACTGTTAACTGGAATGCGAGTGGTTTGGCAAGCGGCATCTACATTTATAGAATCATTAGTGGCTCATTTGTATCAAGCAAGAAAGCTAATGCTAATGAAGTAAAATAATCAGCCCCCGATTTCAATTAAGGATCGGGGGCTATTTCTTTTTCAATTTAAATCTGCTATTTTCAAACTCATAAATGCACATCTCAAGTGCATATAAAGTGAATAAACAATTTTCAGGATTCTATTTATGATCAGGGTGATCTATATTTATGTACTTTCTTTACTTTTATTCTCTCCGGAATTCCTCGCACAAAATCGATATTATATTTAATCATTTAACATTAATGATGGCTTATCACAAAGCTCTGTAACGTGTATCTTGCAGGATAAAAATGGATTCATGTGGTTTGGTACTCAGGATGGATTAATAGATATCGATGGTTATAATTTTAAGATTTTCAAAAACATTCCTGGTGATTCAACTAGTTTAACGAAAATTTTATTTTTTCAATATATTGAAGATCAATCAGGCATACTTTATATTGAAACCCAAAGCGGTGAATTTCACAAATATAATTCCAAGATCAGAATCATTTCAAATTGTAAATAAGGATAGATTGATTTGAAAGAGCTAAAGTAAACACTGTTGGGGCATTGCTAAAAGAATCAAATGGAATTAAATGGGTTGGTGGGCTGGGTAATGGCACAGGGTTAAAGCGGATAGATACCAAGTCAGGAAAGAGTAAATTATACAAACATAACCCTTCTGATCCAAAAAGTCTAAGTGATGATAAGGTGTATTCAGTACTTCGAGATCGTTCAGGAAATTTATGGGTCGCAACATATAATGGTCTTGATAGACTGGATGAGACAACAGGAAAATTTATTCATTACAGAAACAATCCAAGTGATCTAAATAGTTTAAGTGATAATTGGGTTTGGCCAATATTTGAAGATTCCCGAGGATATTTATGGATTGGAACAGTTAGGGGAGGTTTAAGTGTGTTCGACCCGGCATCCAATAGTTTCTATAATTATAAAAATGATTCAAGCGATCCGACAAGTATAAATGATAATTTTGTTTTTTCTATCTATGAAGACCGAGGAGGTGTAATTTGGATTGGCACAAATTTAAATGGCATAAATTATTTTAATCCTTCAACACAAGCCTTCGAACACTATAATCACAATCCCAAAAATAAAAATAGTTTAAGTGACGATGTGGTATTCTCGATGCTTGAAGACAGACATGGAAATTACTGGATCGGCACGCAGAGTGGTGGATTAAATAAATTTGATTATAACAAAAAAATCTTTACCACAATATTTAGAGAGTTCCTGAACCCGAATAGTATAATAAGTAATTCCGTGCAATCATTATTAGAAGATAAATCTGGAAATATATGGATTGGTACTTATAGTAGTGGTTTAGATGTATTAAATCCTAATAGTAGTAAGTCCTTACTCAGTATACTCATAACCCATCGGATCCAAATTCATTAAGAGACAACAGGATTTATTCGTTGGTTGAAGATAATAATGGTAACATTTGGATAGGAACATATGGTGGTGGTTTAAATAAGCTTGATCGGTCAACAGGCAAAATTTCAAATATCCGTTCAATGAAAATGATTCTACATCAATCAGCTCAAATGCAACATGGTCGATTGCATTCGATGATGACGGCAATTTGTGGATAGGAACTTTTGGCGGGGGAGTAAATGTTTTAAATCTTAACAATCAAACATTCACTTATTTCAAAAACAATCCCGAAGATTCAACAAGCATTGCAGATGATAATATTATTAGAATATTTAAAGATAGTAAAGGAAATATGTGGGTTGGCACGACTAAAGGATTTGCAAGTATTTAAAGGAAACCAATTCCTTTAAGAATTATGATGAAGAAAATGGATTGGCAAATAATTTCGTTTACGGAATAGCGGAAGGATAAATGGAAACTTTGGATAAGTACAAATAATGGTTTATCGAAATTTAATCCGGAAAACGAAACTTTTAAAAATTATTATTATGAGGACGGTCTGCAGGGAAATGAATTCAATCAGAATGCATTTGCAAAAGATTATAAAACAGGTCGGCTGCTTATTTGGCGGACCAAATGGTTTTAATGTTTTTAACCCGAGAAGCATCAGAGGGGATCAATATGTTCGTGCCCCCGTTCGCTTTCTCAAATTATATAAGATACAATACTGATGATGAAGAAGGTAAACCAATTATAGAAAAGGGAATTTCGGACAGGGACAGCATTCTATTGACTTATAAAGACAATATTGTTACACTCCAGTTTGCTGCGTTGAGTTATTACAATATTTTCGAAAACAAATATCGATATAAATTAGAAGGGTTTAATGAAAACTGGATTCAGCTTGGTAATAACAACACGGTAACTTTTACAAATCTATCTCCCGGGGATTACAATTTATTGTAACTGGCTCAAACAACGATGGGCTTTGGAATGATGAGGGAAAGTATTTGTTTATAGAAGTAACTCCGCCCTGGTGGCGGACAAATATTGCTTACGCATTTATATAATTACGTTCTTGGATTCAGCTTGGTAATAACAACACGGTAACTTTTACAAATCTGTCTCCCGGGGATTACAATCTTATTGTAACCGGCTCAAACAACGATGGGCTTTGGAATGATGAGGGAAAATCACTGTTCATTGAAGTAACTCCGCCCTGGTGGAGAACCAATCTTGCTTATGCAGTTTATTTGATTTTATTTCTAAGTTTATTGTATGGGGTTAGAAGGTTTGAAATTAAACGGCGAGAACAAAAATCAAAACTTAGAGAAAATGAACTACGACTGAAAGCAACAGAGGCTGAAAAGCGTGCGATACAAATTGAAAATGATAGAAAGACAAAGGAACTTGAAGAAGCAAGACAATTACAGCTTTCAATGCTGCCAAAAGAGCTGCCTACACTTCCTAATCTGCAAATAGCTGCTTTTATGAGAACAGCAACAGAGGTTGGTGGAGATTATTATGATTTTATTGAACAGGAAAATGGTGTTTTAAACGTAGCTTTTGGTGATGCAACTGGTCACGGCCTTCAAGCAGGTACGATGGTAACTTTAATGAAAGGCTTTTTTACTTCTGATTCATCAAAACTAGGTCTCAAAGAATTTATGACTCATTGTGGCCGTGTAATTAAAGATATTAAGCTTGGCAGAATTTTAATGTCATTCAGTTACTTAAAAATTGATAATAATAAACTTCAGATTACAAGTGCCGGAATGCCGCCAATTTATTATCATAATAATGAGACCGATCAGGTAGAGGAAATTGTAATTCAGGGAATGCCTTTGGGGGCTATGAGAAACGCGTTATATAACATTATTGAAAAAGAAATAAAAAGCGGCGATACAATTCTACTGCTTACTGATGGATTACCTGAACAAATGAATAATAAGGAAGAAATGTTTGATTATTCACGCGTAAAAAAACATTTTAAAGAAATTGTAGAAAACTCTCCCAATACAATTATTGAAAAACTGGTAGAAGCGGGCGATAATTGGATGAATGGCAGGAATCAGGATGATGATATAACTTTTGTTGTTATTAGAGTTAAATAATTTTTGTATAAATTAAATAATATATGTCAGAGAGTATCTAAAATTATATTATATTCCAAAAGGTTTTAATTTGCTTTTATTAACTTATCAATACATTTAATTAGAAAGAATTTTAATGAAGGAAAGTGTAAAACTAGAATTAAAGCTTCCCAATATCCCTGATGTTGAACTTGTTGCGGTTGAAAGCTTACAGATCATGGGCAGACACTTTGGTATTTCTGATGATAAGATCGGTGAGGCTAAAATTATTGTTAATGAAGCTATAATAAATGGGCTTGAACATTCGGGGGATAAATACCCTTATGTGGAAGTTGAATTCAGTATGGCAAAGGAAAAATTAATAATATTGGTAACTGATTTTGGAGCTGGATTTGAACCAGAAAATGTTGAGGAGCCAAATATTGCAGATAAGATTCACAGTTCACATAAGCGCGGATGGGGTCTCAAACTAATGAAATCTATGTCCGATGATCTGATAATTGAATCAGGCCCTAATGGAACAAGAATTACAATTATTAAAAGTTTAATTTAATTGGAGAGATTTAATGAGTACAGATTTTAATTTGATTTCAGAATTACACGATAAAACACTTGTAATTAAAACAGATGGATATATTAATAAAACGGGTGGTGAAAAAATTGTTCAGGAGTTTACAAAACATTCTGGCGTAAGTAAACTTATACTTAATCTTGAAAAATCCAAGGTTGTTAACTCTATTGGCATCTCTCATTTGATTGAGATTATTGAAGAATTAAATCATGGAAATGGTAAACTAGTTTTTACCAATCTTGATCCTACAATAGAAAAAACTTTTACTATAATGGGCTTATTTCAATTTGCTGGAAAAGCTGATACAGTTGAATCTGCCTTGAATAGCTGATTTTCTTTTTGGCTTTTATTTGTCTTGAGTATCAAAAGTAATTTTCAATTCTTTATAAACTATTAATTTAAGTGGAAAATAATAACCTTGTAGAAAAACTATCTCTACAAGCTGAATCTTTTCAGGAGGGATTTGAAATCCTTTCAAAATCACTCGACTTGGTTGAGATGGTAAATAATTTCCTGCATCTGATGCGTGGAAATTTTATTATTTCGGAAATATATGCTTATCATAAAGAGCAATATGATTCTGAATGGAAAGTTATTGCCTCAAAAAAAAATCTTGATGCAACCGATTTAACCTACTTTAAAAACTCACAAAATTTTTCAATTCAGTATTTTGAAAATCAAAAATTTGATGTCTCAATTTTTCTTCCTTTATCTGACCAATCATTTTTAGGTATTCTTATCGGCCATAAGATGGATAAAAGTGGGTTCAACGATCTGGATAAAATAACATTACAAATCCTACTTCAGATATTTGATGCCGCCTATAAATCTTTCCTGAATCAGAAAAGAGTAAAAGCACTGATATTTGAATTGAATGAAAAAGTTGTTCAGTTAAATAATCTTATTGATACCGTAATTGAAGTTTCGCGCTATGATAAAAGAAGTATTTTATTTGAATTAGCACTTGAGAGGATTGCTCCACTTACAAATGCTTCTTCAGCATTACTTCAAATAAGTTATATGGGTAAGATTGAGCAGCAATTTTCTTTTCCACCAAATATAGATATTAATGATGTGCTCTCCTGTGAATTTAAATTAGAGTCTGCGTTCGACTTCAACGATTTTTCATATCGTTTCACACTTGCAGAAAAAGAAACTAGAAATGGTGTAACAGATTTTAATGAATTAGATAAAATGCTCCTTGATGCAATCACTCGACAAGTTAAAGCTTCAATTGAAAATCAGTTTCTAAACGAACAAGCAATAGAAAAAGAGAAAATTGAACAAGAGATTATTGTAGCTGCTTCTATTCAACAAAGAATCCTTCCAACTGAATTACCAAAAATTGAAGGATATGATCTTGCAGGAATAAATATTCCTTCCAAAGAAGTTGGGGGAGATTATTATGATTGTGTTGATTTAGGTAGTGGTAAATATGCTTTTATCATTGCAGATGTTGCTGGAAAAGGAATAGGTGCTGCTCTGCTTGTAAGCACATTGGATGCTGCCCTTTATTCTTATCTTGAATTTAACATTCCCCTAACCGAAATGGCTGACAAGCTTAATAAGCTTATTTATAAATCATCCCCGTCGGACAAGTTTATAACTTTTTTTATCGCTGTTCTGGATTCAAAAACAGGTGAATTAGATATTTTAAATGCTGGACATAATCCAATTTTCTTATTAAGAAAAGATGGAACTCTTGAAAATATTGATGCCGGTGGTGTTGGTCTTGGCATGTTTGATTTTGGAATACCCTTTACCGGGCAAAAATCTATTGTGAATTCGGGTGACAAGTTATTCCTTTATACAGACGGCATTCCTGAAGCAATGAACGATAATGAAGAAGAGTATTCAGATGAAAGAATGATAAATTTTTTAAAGGGCATTCTCAAAATTCTTCAGAAGAATTTATCAGCGCTTTGGTAAAAGATGTAAAAGATTATGTTGGTGCAGTTCAGCAAAGCGATGATATTACTGCACTTATCCTTAAAAGAAATTGATATTGTTTAAGGTAATACTCCTCAGTTTAAATAATTGAATTTATTATAAGACTAATTATCAACGCTGGTTTCGATTGGGTTGAAGACGAGGTCCTGATGACGACGTTACGTTTGTGGTTATAAAAATTAAATGAATAGAGATAATAATCAGAAACCAATGAAGCTAACTAAAAAACTAGAAAAAGAATTAATGCAGGTGTATGATTCCTATTGGGACAGCTATCTCAATGGAGATGTGCCAGCAATAAGCACTTTGCTAGACGAATCGTACACACAAGTTGGCAGTGCGGAAACCGAAGTGTTTACAAACAAAAAAGATGCTGTACAATTTCTGCACGATACTATTGACCAGGTAACAGGCAAACTGGAAATGCGCAACAGAAGCACCAGGCTAGAAAAACAAAACAATTTCCTTCTCTTCCATGAACTATGCGATATATACGCACTTGCAGAACCTGAATGGATATTTTATTCTAAGTTCAGAGCTACGACCATTATGGAAGAAAAAAAGGATGGCTGGAAAATTATTCATCAACATTCATCCTTTCCGGATGCAAGAACCGGAGAGGGAGAAAATATAGCTATTGATAAAATTGCAGAAGAAAACCAGCAACTACGCGAAGCAATAAAAAGACGCACTGTTGAACTTGAGCACAAAAATGGGGAACTTGAAATTGAGGCTTCACTGGAAAGAGTAAGAGCAGTTGCGATGAGTATGAATAAGTCTGAAGATTTACTTAGCATATGCGAAATATCCTTCAAAGAGTTTAAAAAACTGGGTTTTAATAATCTTAGAAATAGTCTAATTAATATCTTCAATGACGAAAAAGAATCCTTTGTGAATTATGATTATTCTCACTATATGGGGGGCAGCATTTCAAATGTTTCTTATAACAGCAACCCGGCAAATGATGAATTTTTAATTAATATCAGAAAAGCTAATGATGTATTTGTGGAAACGGTTATAGACAGAAATCAATTAGATGAATGGAAGGAGTTCAGAAGAAGTCATGGGGAACAGGATGATTCAAGATTAGATAATATCAACGCACTCTACTACTATAACTATTCCATTGGTTCCGGGTCAATCGGAATTTCAAATTTTAATCCAATCAGTGAAGAACAACAAATAATTCTTAAACGCTTTCGAAATGTTTTCAACTTATCTTACCAGCGTTATTTAGATATCGCAATCGCAGCAACACAGGCTAGAGAAGCCCAGATAGAAGCGGCTTTGGAAAGAGTGAGAAGTAGAACAATGGGCATGCAAAAAAGCGAAGAACTCAAAGAGGTAATTCAGGTCGTATATGAACAATTCGTTCACTTAAATATCCATATTGAACACACCGGATTTATTATGGATTATAAAGCAAGGGATGATATGCATATTTGGTTGGCTGACAAGCACGAGGTTCCCACTGAGGTAACAATCCCTTATTTTGATTGTGCGCATTGGAACAGTTTTAATGAAGCAAAAGAAAAAGGAATTGATTTCTTTGCCAACCATCTGACTTTTGAAGAAAAAAACAAATTTTATCAAGAACTTTTTAAGTTAATTCCCGGCGTGCCGGAGGAAACATTGGAATATTATTTTGGTTGCCCCGGCCTTGCAATATCGACTGTATTGTTAGATGATGTTGGCCTGTACATCGAGAACTTTTCGGGTATTCCTTATTCAGATGAAGAGAATAACACGCTTATGCGCTTTGGAAAGGTATTCCAACAAACTTACACCCGTTTTAATGATTTAAAACAGGCAGAAGCACAGGTAAGAGAAGCACAGATTGAAGCTGCTTTGGAAAAAGTCCGATCAAGAACTATGGCAATGCAAAAATCTGATGAACTAGCTGAAACCGCTTATGTACTTTATGAACAGTTCGGTTTATTAGGTGAAAACCCTGAACAGCTTACTATTGGGATTATAGATGAGACACATAAGATGTGGGAGTTTTGGTTAACGCTTGGCGGAAATCAAATAAACCACGTGTTCAAGGCTTCCATCGACGAGCCAATAGTATTAAACAAATCATATATTGCATGGAAAGAACGAAAAAAATCAATAGTAATTGATATCTCTGGCGATGAATTAAAAGCCTACTATAATTTTTTCAAAAACCTACCCGATTATAAAGAATTTAATGATTTTAAGAACAATCAGAAACCAGAGCAAAGGCGAGTTATTAACATAGCTTTTTTTTCAAACGGTTCCCTCTCACTTTCCAGCCACGAGCCAAAACCAGCTGAAACTATCCAGCTACTTGAAAGATTTGCAGGCGTATTAGAGCAAACATATACTCGCTTTCTCGACCTGCAGAAAGCAGAGGCACAGGCAAGAGAAGCACAAATTGAAGGTGCATTGGAACGGGTAAGATCTAAAACTATGGCTATGCACAATAGCCAGGATGTCGGAGTTACGGTAGTTACTTTATTTGACGAAGTGTTAAAGTTGGGTCTTGATAAATTCATTCGTGTTGGTATAGGAATTCTTGAAGGAAATGAAGGTATGGAAACATGGTCGGCAACTTCAACTCCGGAGGGTAAAGTTGATTTAAAGATGGGTATGTTGGATATGACGATACATCCAATGCTGATAGGACTTAAAAAAGCGTGGGAAAGTGGGAAAACGGGTTATAGTTATAATTATATGGGTGATGATGTATTTCGATATTACAAAGCTCTTAACAATGAACCAGATTACCCATTTCAGGCAGACCTGGATTCATTACCCGAAAATGAGTATCACAAAAGCTTCTTTTACAAGGAAGGTATTCTTTTTTCTTTTGCACCTAACCCAATTTCAGATGAAGCAGCTAAGGTTTTAGATAGGTTTGCCGGTGTTTTCGGACAAACATACAGAAGATACCTCGACCTCCAAAAAGCAGAAGCACAGGCTCGGGAAGCAAAAATTGAAGCTTCGCTTGAAAGAGTACGTTCAAAAGCAATGTCAATGCATAGCTCTGAAGATTTGGCTTTAACTATTGATCATTTTTTTCATGAACTGAAGAGTCTGAACGTTAAGCCAATACGCTGCGGAGTAGGTATTAAAGATGGAGACTCACGTACTGTTGATGTAACAGTTACATCAGCCACTGAGAAAGGTGAAGATATAAAACTCACCGGAAAGCTGACTCTTGGAGGTCATCCTATATTGGATAAAGTATATGAAGCATTGCAACTTCAAGCAGAATATTTTCCTGTATTACGCGGGGAAGAAATAAGTGAGTATTACCAGGCAATGAATCCGGATATTGAATTCCCAAATTTTACTGAAGATGATGTTCAATATGGTTATTATTTTCACTATGAAGAGGGAGGGGTATTTGCCTGGACTGAAAAGGAGTTATTGGAAGAAGAGATTAACATTTTCCGCAAATTTAAATCGGTACTTAGTTTAACTTATCGTCGCTACATTGATTTAAAAGAAGCTGAGGCCCGTTCTGTAGAAGCAGTAAGGCAAGCGTCTCTTGATCGTGTGCGTGCTGAAATTGCTTCGATGAGAACTTCTGAAGATCTTAATCACATCACACCAATTATCTGGCGCGAGCTTAAAAACCTTGAAGTGCCTTTTTTTCGCTGCGGAGTTTTTATAGTTGATAAAAAAAATGAAAAAGTCCAGGTTTATTTAACTAAACCGGATGGTAAATCACTTGGAGTTTTAAACTTGCCATTTGATTCTAATGAACTAACAAGCAATACTGTTGACAATTGGAGAAAGAAAGCAGTCTACAAGGAACATTGGAATAAGGAAGAGTTTATCAGCTGGACTCACTCAATGATGGAAATAGGACAGGTTCAAAACGAAGAAACTTACCAGGGTTCTGCCAACCCACCTGAATCTCTCGACTTGCATTTTGTTCCTTTTGCTCAGGGAATGCTTTACGTTGGAAATACTTCTCCCTTATCTGAAGAAAAAATAGCATCAGTAAAATCATTAGCTGAAGCTTTTTCGATTGCCTACGGTCGTTACGAAGATTTTGATCGCTTGGAAACAGCTAAGAAGGAAGTTGAATCTGCTTTCGGTGAACTTGATCTACTTTCTAAGGAACTAAAAATAAAAAATGAAGAATTGGAAACTGAGAATCAACGAAAAGCACTTGAGTTGGAAGAAGCCCGTCAGCTCCAGTTATCAATGCTACCGAAAGAACTCCCAAAACTTCCAAACCTTGATATTGCTGTTTATATGAAAACTGCAACAGAGGTCGGTGGCGATTACTATGATTTTAAAGTTGATACTAGTGGAACTCTTACTGTTGCTGTTGGTGATGCGACTGGTCACGGAATGAAGGCCGGAACAATTGTATCAATGATAAAAGCTCTCTTTGCATCAGGTGGGTCAAGAATGGATATGAAATCATTTTTCAATCAAAGTAGTGATGCGTTGAAAAGAATTGAGCTTGGAAGATTAACGATGGGATTTGTGATGCTGAAAATAAAAACAAACAAACTTAAGTTTGCTAATGCTGGAATGCCTCCATTATTTATATATAGAAAACGATTAGCAAAAGTTGAAGAAATAATGATACATGCAATGCCATTAGGAGCGATTAAAGATTTTCCATATGAAATAAGTGAATTAGAAATCTCTTCGGGGGATACGATACTGCTGCTAAGTGATGGACTCCCTGAATTGAAGAATGAGAGAAATCAACAATACGGTTACGCACAAGTTAAAGAAAAATTTAAATTTACAGCAGAAAAAAGTCCGGATGAGATAGTTGAATATTTGAAAAACACAGCATCTAAATGGATTAACGGAGTAGAACCCGATGATGATATTACGTTTGTTGTTATAAAAGTGAAATAATTTTTATATTTAAATAAAATAAAACAGGAAAAAATAATGCAGGTACAAACTAAAGAATATGATGATGCAGTTGTAATTAGCTTAACCGGCGAGATGATGCTGGGTTACGAAGCCCAGGATTTTCACGATGCTATACATAATTCTCTAGAAAAAAATAAAAAGAAGATAGTAATTAATTTAAGCAATGTGCAGTTTATTTCCAGCTGGGGAATTGGAATACTGATACACGGTTACTCTACGGTGAATAATAAAGAAGGAAGTTTTTTTCTCGCAGCAGTTCCTGATATTGTAAACGACTCATTAAAGAAAACCAAACTGGATACCGTATTTACAAAATTTGATTCTGTTGATGAAGCGTTAAATACTTAGAGTTAAAAAAATATTTTACAATTAGCGATTGAGTTTCACTGTTTTTATTTTAATTAATATTTGAAAATATTTTAATCTCCACAACATAACTACTAGGCCGTCAGGTAACAGTGTATACTAAGCAACCCTTATTTTATAACTTACATACGCAGAATCTCCAATTCCTACCC
Source organism: uncultured Ignavibacteriales bacterium (assembly GCA_963764825.1). GTDB lineage: Bacteria > Bacteroidota > Ignavibacteria > Ignavibacteriales > Ignavibacteriaceae > JAZGGS01. Next base: position 26,888 of record CAVXUA010000002.1, read on the forward strand.
CAATGCAATAAATTATAATATGGTGGTCAAAATAAAGCCATCTCCCATCTACCTCTCTCAAAAATTCCCATTAAAATCTGCAAATTGGCAATTTAATAATCATTGCCACTAGAACTTTCCTCAATCTAGAATGTTCATGTACTAATTTTATCAAAATATTTGATGTGATTGTTTAGTGAAATACAACTCTTAAATCTAACAGCAAAAAGACCACTACCAGAGGTATATTTCTTTTTCATCTTTGTTGAATTTTTTTGAAAAAGTGAACAAAATAGTGTACTATTAAACATTAACTAAAAATAGTGTTTGATATCAGAGATTAAATAAAGAAGTCAACTAAATTATAATCAGTCCCGATTTTATCCAGATTCGAGTCTGTTCACCATCTCATAAATTACTCTCATTGGCGAAAGTTGTTGAGGTTTTTTTTATTATTGTGCAAAATAGCATCCCTAAGATGTCAATAATTTTGGAAATAACTTGCACTTAGTACAGATTAAATAATCCATTCATAATTCTATCTTTCCTCAGAATTAAATATTTTGTAAGTAAAAATTTACCTTACTTAAACGGGAGGCTACTCAAATGAAATCATTCTCTAATATTTTATTCTTAATAATAGTTTTTACTTTAATAAAAGGCTGCGGACCGAGCAATACTGTAAAGGTAGAAAGCTTTACTCCAACCGGTGAGGTTGAAAAATTAACGAACTTTGTTGTTGAATTTTCTGAAGACCTTGCATCTCCTGATATTCAGGGCAAATGGCTTGATGAAGAATTTATAACTTTCTCCCCAGCGATTTCCGGAAAATTTAAGTGGACTTCTGATAATACCCTTATATTCTCACCGGATACACCGCTTGATCCAATTCAAGATTATACCGCAACAATAAATAAACAAGTTTTATTTAGCACCAATTTCTCTACCGACTTTGATACTTATGAATTTCACACACCCTATTTCGATGTTATAAAAGCCGATTTTTTCTGGACAAATATTCCTCATCAATCTTATAAACTTACAGTTCAGGCAAATCTGCATTTTAACTATCCGGTTGAGCCTCAATCAATAAAAGATTTTTTGGAAATAAAAAGAGCTGGAAAAGTATTAAAAGATTTTCAAATTGTTACAGAGCAAGCTGCTGATGTTATTGCCATAAATTTTGGCGAAGTAGAACAAACTGACAAAGAGCAAGCATTTTCAATTAAAGTTAAAGAAAATTTTGTTTCAGTTATTGGAAAAGAGGGGTTGCAGGAGGCCCGTTCATTTGAGTCTACACTGCCTCCTATAACAAAGCTTGCTATTACAAATGTATCTTCCGGCTTTGATGGAAACACCGGTTGGATTGAGGTTTCAACAACTCAAACTGTGGATGAGGATCAATTAGAAAGTTATGTTTCTACCGATCCGCAAAAAAGACTTCATTTCTTTGTTAGCGAAAACCAGTTCAGATTGGAGACTGATCTGGATAATGTGCAAACTGTTGATCTGAAAATTAAAAAAGGATTGCCTGGTTTGTACGGTGGAGAACTTGAGTTTGACTTTGAGCAAACAGTCTCGATGGTGAACGTTAATCCTTCAATAAATTTTACTGAAAAAAAGGGCAGGTACTTAATGCTCAGCGGCGAGGAAAACCTTAAAGTTAATGCAGTAAACATTGAAGAAGCTGAAATAGAAGTTTCGCAAGTTTTCAAAAACAATCTTCTTCACTTTCTCAATCAGTACAGCTACACTTACTACCAGGATGAGTATTATGGCTACTATCCTACTTACTATGTTGGTGATTATGGCAAAACTCTTTACACCGAAAAAGTAAAACTAAGCGAAGGAAAAAATTGGCTGAAAAGTTTTACGGTAAATCTGAATAAGGCACTAAACCAGAAATATAAGGGAATTTATACTGTAACAGTCCGTTCGGCAGGAGAGAGGTGGAGAAACGACTCGAAGATGATCGCAATCTCCGATTTGGGAATCATTTCAAAATTAGCTAATGATGAAATTTATGTTTTTGTAAATACTATTAGCAGCACTGAACCCGTAGCAGAAGCCGAAGTAAGTATTATTTCAACAAACAATCAAATTATTTTAACAGGTAAAACGGATAAGGATGGAGTTGCTCACTTTACTGATGTAAAAATGAATACTGAAGGTTTTTATCCACGCCTTGTTGTTGTTGAAAAGGACGGGGATTTTAATTACATCGATCTGCAGGAAACTCTAATTGAAACTTCCCGATACGATGTTGGTGGAATAACTCAATATTCTGAAGATTTTAATACTTTCATATACTCACCAAGAAATATTTATCGCCCCGGAGAAGAAGTTCATCTATCTGCAATTGTAAGAAACGATAAAATAAAAGTTGTAAAGGATACCCCGATCATCACTAAGATTATTACTCCAACCGGAAAAGTATTCGATGAATTCAAGCAGGAACTAAATGCGCAGGGATCATTTGAAATCTCTTTTACTCTTCCCAATTATGCTCAAACAGGTGGTTACAGAGCGGAATTATTTACCGGCAGCAAACAGTTAATCGGTTCATACAATTTTAGTGTTGAGGAGTTTGTACCTGATAAAATAAGAGTGCTTCTCGCTACTGATAAGGAAAAGACAAAACCGGGTAAAAAAGTCTTAGTAAATGTAAATGCGGAGTTTTTATTCGGCGGTAAAGCATCCGGATTGAGGTATGAAGCAGATATTCAACTGAAGCACAGAGGTTTTTATAGTAAAAATCATTCCGGTTATTATTTTACAAATTCATCAATTGTTAATTCTAATATTGATAACACTTTTCTGGAAGGGAAGTTAGATGAGCAGGGCAATGCAAGTTATTGAATATCTAGATCCCGGAAGATATAAAGAGTTCAGGAATTGCTTCCGTTAATGCTTATGTAAGCGTATTCGATTTAACAGGACGAACAGTTACAAGAACCGTGAGCGTTGATGTTTACCCGAAAGATTATTTCATCGGAATTAAATCAACCGATTATTATTTCGGCGTGAATGAGAATTTAACTTTTAATCTTATTGCGCTTAATCCGGATGATAAGATAATTAAAGACTTCAAAGCCAACGCAAAACTTATGAGATATGAGTGGCAAACGGTTCTTAAAAAGGATTATTCAGGTAACTACTACTATGCTTCTGAACAGAAGGAATTAAATGAATGGGAAAAGAATATTGATATAAGCGGTGAATCTCCGTTTACATTCGCTGTTTCTAAATCGGGTAAATATGAGCTTAGAATTTTTAAAAAAGGTAGTGAAGATTATCAGAAGAAAGTTTTTTACGCTTATGGATGGGGCTCATCCACGGCTGCTTCTTTTGAGGTAGATAAAGAAGGAAGAATAGATATTGTTCTCGACAAAGAAGAATATGAACCGGGAGAAAAGGCAAAGCTATTATTTACATGTCCGTTCTCCGGAAAACTGCTGGTAACACTGGAGAGGAACAATGTTCACTCGTATCAATATGTAAATGTTGAGAATAAATCTGCTGAGATTGAAATTCCGCTTGATGATAATCACATGCCAAATGTTTATGTAACTGCAACTCTTTTCAAAAATCATAATAAGGATAACTCTGTGCCATTTCTTGTTGGGCATGGTTTTGCATCGATGCGCGTAGTGAAAAGTAAAAACCAATTACCTGTTACAATTACAGCTCCTGAAAAGATTAAGCCTAATACAACTCAGAAAATAAAAATTAAAACTGAACCGCAAAAAGATGTTTATGTAACTCTTGCAGCAGTAGATGAAGGTATTCTACAGATAACTGATTTTATTACTCCTGATCCTTACAAGTATATGTACGCAAAACGTCCGCTAATGGTTACCAGCTATGATCTTTATAAACTTCTTCTTCCGGAAATTGTTTCCGAAAGTTCCTCGCCCGGTGGAGGTGATATGATGGAGGAGCAATTAGAAAGGAGAACCAATCCTATTACCGTAAAAAGATTTAAACTTCTTTCCTACTGGAGCGGAATTAAAAAAACTGATGGAAATGGTGAAGTAAATGTTTCTTTAAATATTCCCCAGTTCAACGGAGATGTTCGACTGATGGCGGTTGCTTACATCGATTCACGTTTTGGCTCTGCAGAAGAACATATGAAAGTTGCTGATGATTTAATAATTGAACCGCAAGTTCCAAGATTCCTTGCCGTAAATGATTCCTTAGTTGCACCCGTAACTGTAATAAACACAACTAATAAAGTTGTAAATATTGATATAAGCGTAAGTGTTGAGGGACCACTAAAGGTAACATCATCGAAGAAAAAAACGTTAAAGATTGAACCTAATTCAACCAGTGTTGCGGTTTTTGGAATTGAAGCTACAGAAGAGGTTGGGGCAGGGAAGATTAAATTCGAAACTTCTGGTTTTTTAACAATTAAAGAAGAAATTGATATTGCGATAAGACCAATCTCTCCGTTAGTAGTTGAGACCGGTTCGGGAACAATTAAAGCAGGTAATGAAATAAAAATTGATATTCCTAAAAACTTTCTAAAGGGAACACAAACAACTTCACTTACAATCAGCAAATTTCCTGCAGTTATGTTTGCAAAACAATTAAAGTATCTTGTTGGTTACCCGCACGGTTGTATTGAACAGACAGTCTCGAAACTATTCCCGCAGCTGTATTTTGAAGATCTTGCGAAGCTTGTTGCCCCGGAATATTATAAAACTACTAACCCGGTTTACTATGTTAAAGAGGGAATTCGAAAGATTGAATCAATGCAGTTATACGATGGCTCGATGGCATACTGGCAGGGAGGGACTTATTCTAACTGGTGGGGCTCGGTATATGCAGCACATTTTCTGTTGGAAGCAAAAAAGGGTGAATACGATGTTTCGGAAAATGTATTGGAAAAACTTCTCAAATACATCTCGAAGAAGGCGAAAGAGAGAAGCACTTTCGATTATATAACCAGATCACAAACAGGTAGAACAGTTCATAAGATCGCTAATAAAGAAATAATTTATTCTTTGTATGTACTTGCCCTTGCGGGCGAAGGTGACATTGCAACAATGAATTACTACAAAGCAAGACCGCATTTGGTTTCTGCCGATATGCGTTATATGCTTGCGGGTTCATATGCATTGATGGGTAGATGGAATTCATATTATGAAGTTGTACCAAGCTCATTTGAACCTGTTCATCCGGTGCGCTTAACAGGAGGCAATTTCGATTCTGATATTCGAGCTAATGCAATTATGCTTAATGTACTTCTGGAAGTTGAACCGACGAATAAACAAGTTCCGGTAATCATTAAGTATTTGTCCAAGAATTCAAATTTTATGTATTCAACACAGGAAAGATCATTTGCATTTCTTGCTCTTGGTAAAGCAGCAAGTTTGAATGCTGATGCAAATGTTTCCATAGATATTATTGTAGATGGGAATAACCTTAACAAATTTTCCGGAAAAGATTTAACTGTAACAGATGAAAAGTTGAATGGCGCTAACGTTACATTAATAGCTACAGGCAATGGTGAGGTTTACTATTTCTGGAATGCAGAAGGTGTAAAAGTAAATGAAAAGGTTAAAGAGGAAGATTCATATCTGCAAATAAGAAGAACATATTTTGGCTATAAAACCGGAAGAAAAATAGTTGATAACAAATTTTATCAAGGAGAATTGATTGTTTGTAAAATAGAGTTAACCGGTTTTCAAAGAGGTGCAGAGAACATAGTCATATCAGATTTGATTCCTGCTGGATTTGAAATTGAAAATCCGAGATTGAATCCTGCAACTGAATTAACCTGGGCGCCAAAATATCCGCTAAGAGTTGATTATATGGATATACGTGATGACCGCTTATTGTTGTTTACTAATCTTACAAGAAATAAGATCAATGAGTTTTATTATTTGTTGAGAGTTGTAAACCAGGGAACATTTCAACTACCGGTTATAGGTGCGGAAGCTATGTACGATCAGGAATATCATTCATACCATGGGGCAGGCGTAATTAAAGTTTTACCAAGGTGGGAATAAAATGTAGTAACATGTAATCGGATCGAACAGTGATTTTGAATTTTTAATATGAATAGACGCGATAAATGCATTTCGAACTAATAATAAAATATTTGAGAACAGTAAAGATTGTTTTTGCAATAATGATTGTGTTTGTTGTGCTGGATTTGCTCTTCCCGCTTCCAGAACAAAAAGAATTCTCAAAAGAAATACTGGCAAACGATGGAACACTTCTTACTGCATACCTAACCGATGATGATAAATGGCGGTTAAAAACAGAATTGGGGGAAGTTTCTACTGAACTAATAAAATCAATTATTGAAAAGGAAGATAGTTGGTTCAACTGGCACTTCGGAGTTAACCCGTTTGCAATAGTTCGTGCTCTTTACAAAAATCTAACAAGCAGCGAAAAAATTTCCGGCGCATCTACAATTACTATGCAAGTTGCTCGCTTACTGGAGCCGAAAGATAGAACTTACTCGAACAAAATATTTGAGGTGTTCAGAGCATTTCAGCTCGAACTTCGATATTCAAAAGAAGAGATACTTGAAATTTATTTAAGCTTGCTGCCTTTTGGTGGAAATATTGAGGGAGTTAAATCTGCTTCCTATATTTACTTTGACAGACCACCTGACAAGCTTAGTCTTGCGCAATCTATTTTGCTGGCAGTAATCCCGAACGATCCGAATTCCTTAAGATTGGATAGATCGAATGATGAAATATTAGAAAAGAGAAATTACTGGATAACTAAATTTAGGAATGATAATTTATTTACACAGTCAGACCTTAACGATGCTCTCGAGGAACCAGTTGAAACAAACAGATTTGAAATTCCAACTCTTGCACCACATTTCTGCTATTTTATTAAGGAACGTTTTAACAAGAATAAAATTAAAACCACACTTGATCTTACAATCCAGCAGACTTCCGAAAATCTGATTCTTCGCCATGTTCAAAGAATTTTCTATAATGGAATAACCAACGGTGCGGTGCTTATTGTTGATAACAAAAATTCTTCGGTTGTTGGTTATTGCGGCTCGGCAGATTTTTATGACGATGGTTCATTTGGTCAAGTGAACGGTATTACAGCTATCAGGTCACCCGGTTCTACTTTGAAGGCAGCTTTGTATGCTTATGCTTTTGATACCGGAACGCTAACACCACAAATGAAATTTGCAGATATCCCAATAGATTTTAACGGTTACCAGCCAGAGAATTATGATTTGAAATTTTACGGAAATGTATCGACAGAATTTGCACTTGTGAACTCATTAAATATTCCCGCAGTAAGTTTGCTTCGAAATTCAGGCTCAAATAAATTTATTAATCTATTGGAAAGCTGCGGCTTTGAAGAAATACAAAAGCAAAAAGATAAACTTGGGCTTTCCCTCGTTCTCGGTGGTTGCGGAGTAACTCTTGAAGAACTTACAAGAATGTTTTCATCTTTCGCAAGAAAAGGTAAGCTCTATCCTTTAGTTTATGACAAAAGTGAATACTGAAATCGAAGATGGAGAGGAAATCTTTACCAAAGCTTCATCCTATTTAATTGCAGATATTTTATCAGGAATGAACAGAAGTGATATTGTCAATTTGATCCAACTATTCCAAGCTACCTAAGTTTGCCTGGAAGACGGGAACTTCTTATGGAAAGCGTGATGCGTGGGCAATTGGATTCAATCCAAATTATACTATCGGGGTTTGGATGGGGAACTTTAACGGTAGAGGTTCATCAAATCTATCGGGCGCAGAAGTTGCTGTACCGCTTCTCTTCGATCTTTTTAATGCTATTGATTATGATGCTGATGAAAAATGGTTTGATATTCCTGAAGATTTGTTTTCCCGGAAAGTCTGCAGCGAAAGTGGTTTACTTCCAACACAGTATTGTAAAAAAGTTATTGATGATTATGCAATTCGGGATAAATCACATAATGAAGTGTGTAATATTCATAAACCTGTTTATGTAAGTCTTGATAAAGCGGTTCAATATTGTACTGAATGCCTACCTGCAAATAACTATTATAAAGTTGTCTATCCCATTTATCAACCCGAAATGACAGTATGGTTTGCAGAAAATAATTACAACTTTAGTTCACCACCTCCGCATAACAGTAACTGCAGTGCTAAATTTTCTGAAGAGGGTCCACGAATTCTTTCTCCAACTGAAGATTATGAATACCTAATTGAAGAAAACTCGGAACAGGAAATAGTTCTTTTGGCAGCATCAGATGGAAGAGTTGATACGCACTACTGGTTTGTCAACGATGAATATATTACAAAGACTAGGCCTGGTGAGAAGATATTTCTGAAACCAAAAACTGAAGAATTAAAAATCACTTGTCTTGATGATAAGGGTAGGGATGAAAGTATAAAGGTTAGTATAAAGTATTATTAGTTATCTCAGTTCTTTTTTAAGTTCATTTATCACTTGCCAGCAATAGCCAAACATTAATATTAACGTCAATTAAAAAAACTGCTAGGAAAGTTGAACTGCTGGAGGAAATTTATTTTCACTTATTAAAATTTTCAAAACTGGTATTCATTATCGGGTAAAAAATAATTGATGAGTCTCCTCAAAACATAAAAAAAATAATGCAAAAATTGGTGTCAGAATATATTTATCTATAATATTTTCCAATTTAGAAATTGATAGTTCAAGTTATATACTTTGCTGCACCAAACCAGCTATTATTTTTTCATTATTTAGTCCATTAAAGAAATTAGCTGCAGATTCTAAATAGTATTTAGCTTCTTCTTCTCTATCAGTCTTCTGAAGGAGACTTCCCAACTCAGTCAAACTCTCGGCTTCATTTAGTTTGCTTTCAATATCGTTATTTAACCTTATGCTATTTTCAAAGAATTCCTCAGAAAGTTGAAAGTTATCCATATCATTCTGAATCATTCCTTTGATTTTATAAATATCTGCAATCGATAGTGTATCATTTATCTTATATGATATTTCCATTGCTTTATCAGTGTAAGCTTCTGCAAGTGCAGAATTTTTAAGATTTGTATAAATAAATGCTTTTCCGATATAAGCAACAGCACAGTTAGATAGGTAGTCATTATCTATTGAAATTGTGATGCACTTATTAAATTCATCTAGTGCAGCATCATAGTTTTTCATCTGAGAGTATAACATTCCAAGGTTATGATAGACACGGGATAACCGTCTCACATCATTTAATTCTTCAAACTTTTCTATAGCGTTTTTATAATTCCAGACCGCTTTATTATAGTCACCGCTAATAGTATTAATAATTCCTAAATTGGTTAGAATCATCGCATAGGATGATAAGTCATCATCATCTTTTAGGAGTGCAAAGCATTTTCAAGGTGTATCTTTGCCTTATTAAACTCTCCCTTTTCACCATGAAATGTTCCCAGCATATTCTCACATTTTGCAATTCCGGTTTTACTTGATAAGGATCCAAAAATTCGCGTAGCTTCTGAGATATAAAATTCACTGTCTTCCCAATATGCTTGCGACCAGTATATTTTCGAAATCATTAGATTTGTTTCGGCCAGGATGGATTTAAAATTATTATTGGAACCAAGTTTATTTTGTAAATCCTGTGCAATTTCAAGCGAGTATGCCATTTCACCCGCAAAGAGCATTAGTTGTGACAGATCAAGAAGTAAATTATAATATCTTTCTTCTGCCAAATGATTTTCACTATGTGTAATAATCCTATCTACTAATAAACGATAGTCCATCCCATTCGGAAGATCATAGCCTACCTGCGATTTATCCAACTCGGAAATCTCTATTGCCTCATTTATACTTGATAAATTTTCTTCCTCAATTCCTTTTATAAATTCTTCAGCAGAAGCTTTCGTCATATAATCATCGAGTAGATTTTTCAAATCATTTGTTATGCTTGTATTACCGTTGCCCATTTTAACCTCATGTTGCTAACTTTTTTAGTTTATGCTGTTTCTATACTAAGAAGAATTTCAATTTCCTTAACTTTTTGTGAAGCACGTATTTGTTTAAAATAATTAAGTGCATTCTGTAAGTGAGAATTTTTAGATTTAGCATTAGCCATTTTTTCATACAGCGTTGCTAATTCCAAGGATGTCTCTGCTACATTCATGTCATTCTTTAAACTCTTATTAATCCGAAGGCTATTTAATAGATAACTCTCTGAAAGCTTGTAGTTTTTCAAATGTCGGTCGATTATTCCCTTTACTTTATATATATCTGCAAATGTTAACTTATCATCAACTTTATGGCTGAACTCTAAAGCTTTATCAACAAAAATAGCCGCATTTTTTATGTCATTCTGTGCAATAAGAACCTGTGATTTTGCAAGATAGAGAAGGCATAGAACTGATATAAAGCGACCGTGCTTAGCGATTTCAATTCCTTCATCAAACGCAGTAGCAGCAGAATCATACTCCTTTGATTCGAAAAACGTAATGCCAATATTATGGTTTACCTCTGCCACCGTATATGATTATTAAGTTTTTTATAGATCAATAAAGCATTAGAGAAATGCTTTTTAGCATCAGCTCTATATTTCCTTCAATATTAGCAATAATCCCCAAATTTGTATTCAGATTAGCTGCCATTTCCAAATCGCTTAGTGGATTAATAAGCGCCAGACCCTTTTAGAAAATATTTTTTTGCCTTTTCTAAATCTCCATGCTCACCGTATATCGAACCTATTAGATTATAACATTTTGTAATACCAATGCTGTCATTAAATATTTCTATACAACGCTTCGGCATCAGAAACTGTTTTTAAACTTCTGTGCCAATCGGCTTTTCTACTAAATACATTTGCTAATTCTAAGAGCGATTCGGCTTTATATAAATCTTTAGTACTGTTCTTTATTATTTTCTTAAGAATTTCACTGGCAATATTTAGCTTACCGGATGCAATACAAATCTTGCCTAGATCCAATAAAAACCCGTAGAATTTATCACGATTTAGATGTTTTTCTGAAAACGTAATTGATCTATCAATTTTAATTCGTTCGTTACAGCTATCAATATTTATTTCTAATTGATTAACTGTAAAAATCATTTATAGTTTCAGAAATTTTACTACTATCTATTTTAGAAGGAATAATTTTCAGAATCAAACTGTTTTAATTCGTCCTCACTAAGGTACATTTCAGCAGCCTGTCAAGTTCTATTTCAAAATTGATTATTGAATCTTGCATTTTTTTCTCACTGAAAAATTTAATTAACGAAACCGTATCTTGAAAAATGTGTTAAATCTGCATCATCTACTTCAATGGTGCCTGTGCTTGCATCCATTATTATTTCGTCGTAGTCGACGTATTCAATTGTGCCATTTTCATCTATGTAAACAAAATCCAGAGTATGCCGGATTTACATTTGATAAATCCAATCCCGTAATAATAAGATCAAGTTCGACGTTTTATTGAATTGCATCGATGGTCCAAATTTTAGTGCTGCAAATTCAGAATCAAGTGTTTGTGTAATTTCTACAGTTCCTTGAAATGAATATGAGTCGAATTCTAATTCTGATTCGACTGTTACTTGGCCAAATGGTCCGCCTTGATAACTGAAATAAGCCGTAAATTCAGCCATAGTTTTGGCCATTAATTTCCATACTCTCAATATAAATAGTCTCAACATTAAGACCACTTGAAGATGCAGGAAGTGGTATTAGTTTTACCTGATTGTTAGTAGGTGACGTAACATCGGAATCGTGATTACATCCGAAGAAAAACAGGAACGAAAGTAAACTGAATGTGAGTAAATTTTTCATTGATTAACCCCAATTATTACAAATAGTATTTTTAATAAATTTAGTTAACAAATCCATATCTTGAAAAATGGGGTATATCTGCATTTAGAACTTGAAGAGTACCTGTATATGCATCCATATTAACAGATTCGTATTGAGCAGGATACTAAATTTCCATTAGAATCAATGTAAGCAAATTTTAAATTATTTGGATTTACATTGCTTAAATCAATTCCAGATAATTTTGTAGGAATATTCTAAATTTGCAAGAAACATCGATGGTGCGAATACCATTGCGGCACCACCCGTATTAAATGTCATTCTGAAATGGATTTTATTACCAGGAATGCGCCTGGATTAAAATGAGTATCTGAATACTGGTAACTGTACCAGAATGGCCCATTTGAGTAGCTGTATTGACATCGAAAATTAACCACCACTGACTCCGTTAAATACTTTTTGAAATGTAAAGGAATTTTCAATATGCAGTTAATTCACTTGGAGGGATGAGATCCAGTTGTATGAGTTTGATTTTATATGCATCAGGGTGAAGTTATGTCGGAATTCCTGGTTACATCCGAAGAAAAACAGTAATGAAAGATAAGCTGAGTGTTAGTAATTTTTTCATTGTTTTATCCTTTATAGTATTGTTTAATTTATTTATTATTTGCTCGTTTAATTATCTTATCCACCCATATCGCGAAAAGTGGTAGAGTCTGGCATTCAAAACCTTAATTTCATTCTGTGGTCCAAATTAACATGAGAGAAGTGTGATTCAATTAGCTGCAATTCCTCCGTTATCATCGAAATATGCAAAATCAATTGGACCTGTTTTATAATAACCGAATAATTTTAAATCAATTCCTGTTAATTCGGAAGTGAGTTTTACTTCTGCACTGAAAGTCATTTCCGGAAGGAGTTTAATAGAAAGAGTTTCAACATTTGGAATCATTACAATTTTGGTTATGCCATTGAACGAACCCGGTTCAATTTTAAGACGTGCATAAACATTTATTTCACTTCCCGAGGCATTAACAATAGTTGTATCAAATATGAAATCAGCTCCAATTGATCCGTCTATTAATTTTGATGCATACAACCATGTGTTAATAATAGATGGGCGTGGCATTGATTTAGAAAAATCATCGGTTTTAGAGGGGTAGTTACGATTGTGTTTTCTAAATTGTCGTTACAACCTAGAAAGGTAATTCCAACTAGAAATAATAGTAGAATTATTTTTTTCACGGTGAACCTCTTCACTAGTCTAGTGCTAAAGTTTAATTAAGTGAAATAGTCTTAAGCTTTAGCTTCCTCCAGCCTAACGAATCAAGGTCTGTAGTATAAATTCTCCCAATCTTCGTAGTATAAATAACACAATGAATATGCCGTTTGCTAATTAGCAACTAATGTTTGCTTTTTTAATAAAATTGTAATTTTCTAAAAATGAGAAAGTAAAAATATGTTTTAATACTGGAATGGTGCAGCTAAATGATACACATAATAATGAGACATTAGAAACGTAGTAAATTTTGAAATATGTTTTATATTGCTGATTTTTATCATTGTCTTTTCTATTTTAGTATAAGTTTTAAGAAATTTTTTATAATTTGATAAATGTCTAAAGGAAAATCATCCTACAGTTTGTCTGAATTACCCGATTTGTACCCAACTGCTTTATTCGTATTAAATAAATACGGCGTTATTTTTAATTCGAATAAAACCGGCTTATCCTTAATTAGCAATGAAAACGACACTGTATTAAATAAAAACTTCTTAGATTTTTTGGATGAAAGCGGTAAAGACAATTTTCAAAGATTTTTTTACAAAGTAACAAATTCTTCCGAACCACAGGTAGCTGAACTAAATTTTAAGGGAATTGACCATAATTATTTTAATGCGCTGGTAGTAGCTAAATCCGTTACCTTTTCTGAATCTGCTGAAAAGTTTTGTTCAATAGCACTGGTTAATTTAACTTCTTCGAAAATGCGAGAAGAATTAGCAAAACAGGGAGAAGCCAGATTTGAAAATATGGCAAACACTGCACCGGTTATGATTTGGATGGCTGACGTTGAAGGACTATTTAGCTTCGTAAACAGGGTATGGCTGGATTATACGGGCAAAAAGATAGGTGATCAATTAGGGATGAATTGGTTAACTGATGTACATCCTGATGATTATGAAGATTTACTTAAGATTTATCAGCAAGCTTTCAAATCCCGCGAGCCGTTCTCGGCGCAATTTAGATTTATGGAATAAATGAAAAATACCAGTGGATGCTTATTAAAGGTACTCCTCGTTTAAATGACAAGGAAATTTTTTCCGGATTTATAGGATCCTGTGTAAACATCAACGATCAAATAAAAAATGAAGAAAAAATAAAAAAAATTAATGATAAGCTTACCGAAAGCAATAAAACAAAAGATAAATTTTTCTCAATTATATCACACGATTTAAGAAGTCCGCTTTCAGGATTAATGGGTATTTTAGAAATATTAGGTACATCCTATGATGATCTGAAAGAGGAGGAGAAAATAGAAATTATTACGGAAGCAATGAACTCTTCTAAATCAACTTATGCTCTCATAGAAAATCTTTTAGAATGGTCAAGCATAAATTCCGGTAAACTTCTATTTGAACCAAAAAATATTGAGCTGCTTGAATTAATTAATAATATTGGAACATTATACAATCAAAATTTTAAGAATAAAGGAATTACTTTTAAGGTCAATGTAAAAGCTCAAACAATTGTTTTTGCAGATATAAAAATACTTGAAACGATTCTTAGAAATCTTATTTCTAATGCAATTAAGTTTACCCCACAAAACGGAACGGTATTAGTTAATTCAAAAGAAGATCAAGATTTTACTGTTATTCAAGTTAACGATAATGGGATTGGGATGGACCGGGATGAAATGAATAATCTATTTAGAATTGATAAAAGCCATTCTACCCGAGGAACGGATGATGAAGAGGGAACAGGTCTCGGATTAATTCTCTGCAAAGAATTAGTGGAAAAGCAGGGAGGTAAAATTTGGGTAGTTAGTAAAATAGGTGAAGGTTCTACATTTTATTTTACATTACCGGCAAGCAATTAGTTTTCAATGATCTTGAAGTTGAATTCAATTAACCTGCCATTCCCACGCATTCTTAACCAAACCAAGTTGAGAAAGTTTTATCTTAGATATTCTTTTATTGAAAGCTATAATATTATCGAACCAATATAAAAAGGTAACTGGTTCATCTTTATAAAATATATTTTGCAATTTTTTATAAAGATTTTTCTTTTGTTCTTCTGTTAGTTTTAAAGCAAGACTATCAAGAATCTCATCTTTGCTTTACTTTGGTAAGTAGAAAAGTTAAAGATTCCAACTTCTGAATTAGAATACCAAAATGGATACAAATCGATTGGAACGGGAATAGTCCAGCCAGATATCCATGCATCGAAATTCCGTTTCATTAGCCCATCTATAAAACCGCCTGATTCGAGTATTTGAATATTTACATCAATGCCAATCGCATGTAGATTATTTTTTACAATTGTGGCCACATATTCTCTTCGCGGGTTGCCCGAGTTAGTGTATATATCAATTTTAAATTCTATTTCATCTCTTTCAATTATGCCATCATTATTCTTATCTACCCAACCATTTGTTTTCAAAATTTCTCTGGCTTTGCTTGGATTGTATTCATCCATCTCTAACGAATCATCAAAATAAAGTTTGAACATGGGCGACACAGGTCCTTTAGAAACTTCAGCATACCCCGATAAGTAGGAATTAACAATCTCTTGACGATTGATAGCATAGGTCAATGCTTTCCTTATTTGAGGCGATGAAAAATATTTATTTGGAATTATCTGATTTTGTTGAAATGCCTGAGGATCAATATGATTCCAGCCAATATAATCATATTCTCTCCCTCTTAATGAGATTATTTTGAGTTCTTTTGCTGTATAAATTTCATTTATATCTTCACGTTTAATGTTTTCAACTAAATCAACCTCGCCGGTTTTTAGCTGGTTTATTCTTGATGTATAATCGGGAATTATTTTAAAAATTATTTTTTGAATGTTATCCGGATTAAAAAGAAAGAGGAACTATCAATATCCAAATGAATTGTTGACATACGATTCCACTTGCTCATTTTAAAAGGTCCACTTGTGACAGGCTCAAAATTTTCGTCAGCGGTAGCCATTTCTCCTTTTGGATATTTCGACCAGATATGTTTAGGAATGATTTCCAAATTAATATCCAATAAATTGGGTTGCGCATCCTTCTAGAAAATTGACACGTAGAATTTTAGGAGAAATAACTTCAAAAGTTTTTTTACTGTCTATCTGTGAGCCATCAATTGTATGGAAATTATAGAACTGCCCTAAAAATCTACTATCAACTTCCGGATCAGAATATATTTCAAAAGAAAAAATGATATCATCAACCGTAATTGGTTTATCATCAGACCAATAAATGTTATCCCTTAAATAAAGAGTAATTGATGTAGAATTCTCATCCCACTCCCATTTTTGTGCAAGCATCGGTGCAAATTCAATAAGACCTAATGAATCATTCCAAATTTCCGTTGCAGGTTTTAAAAATAATAAATCAACTAAATGACCTTCAATTACATTATATGCAAACATTGGATTGAATGTCTGAACGTCAGACTCAATTCCAATAATAATTCTATCATTATCCGGACTTTTTTGTTCATCACAACTTATTAGGATCATTGAAAGTATTGCTAAAAAAAAGAATGCTGATCTAAAAAGCCGGGGGAATTGTTTTGATGTGATTGCAGGTTGGTGACGGGTCATAGTGATTGCTACATGTTAACTTTTAATGTTTGATCTAAAATTAAACCTATTTTATACCGAAATCAAAATAGGAAGTTATGATTCAGTACATATTTCATTTTCTTGTATGTTCTTGTTAACTGTATAACCATTACTTATACTGCAATATTGTAGAATGTTATCCCTTAGTACGTTAAAACTCTCGCCAGGGTGGAGAGTGTGCATAGGTTTTTGATATTAAAATTCTTTAACTATATACATAACGGCTTTGAGTTAGGCAGATCGTATTTCTGTAACTTGAGATTTATAATATCTCCAGTTTTCATTAACATATTTGAATATGTCTGTAAAAAGAACATTGTGATGAAATTCAAATTCATTATAGCTACCTGCGATTGTCCCTTTTCCAGATACGATGCCAACATTATCGATTACTTCATATTCTACATCTTCAACCGAGTATTCGGATATTGAAATACCATCTGGTTTAAAATGCTCCAAAATATCTTCTTTTGTTTCAATTGTACCGTGCAAACTAAATCCTTTATAGTCATCTAATATTAGTTCTTTTAGTTCTTGCACACTGCATTTTCTTAATGCTTTTTTTAAGTCTTCAAATACTTTTGATAACCCTTCTCTATTATTCATACATTCTCCATCTCGTTTCTTATCTGTCTAACTATTACTTATACAGCAATATTGCAAAATATTATCCCTTAGTACGTTAAAACTCTCGCCAAAGTAAAGTGTGTACATAGGTTTTTGAGATTAAAATCCTTTAATTATATACATTACCGCTTTGAGTTGCGGGTTATACATTATTTTAAATATCAGTAAATTCAATTCCAAAATCGTATCTTCTCAATTTTGCTTTATAATATTTAATATTTATTTTTTTTGTTTTTGTAAGTTCGAAAACTTCCTCAATATGTTTATCTGAACATTGTACACCGAAATATATAGCCTTAAAAATATCATCTGGAAATTGCACTTTTTCATTAGGATGTTTTGCATAAAGTAATCTCCATTCTTTTTCGTATTTCCAATCCATTGATTTCACTGTTAACCAATCCTCATATGCCTCATATTTTTTAAATATAGTATACGGATTATTTTTAGGGTATGTCGGAGAATACTTTACCTTTTTTGTCAGAATGAGATCTCCAATGCGGATATAATTATTGCATATTTCGAATAATCTACCAGCGTTAAATTCTATACAAAAACCCTTATGTGAATCTGAATAATGGCTCCACATTAAAATATTTGAGTTATCTTCCGTCATCGTAAAAATTCCAATAATTTGATCCATCATTTCATTCACTCGTTTGGCAAATAAATCTGGATTTTTAATAATCTTATAGTTCTCAGCGAAATCTTTGTCGGTTTTTTTTCTTAGTTCAATAGCGGAAAATTTTGGGTAGTCTATTCCATTATATTCATATAGCTTATTGTAAATGTCCTTTCTACTTCCAATTTCATAATTTGGGACAACACGACAATCAAATGGATCATTGAATTTAATTGGAGAAGAAAAATATAACTCATTATTTTTAAGTAAATCTCTGAAATAACCTTTGTTATCGAAACTTCTATACTTAAAAATTCTATTTGGAATTTGACCATTCATAATAATGTATAACTATTACTTATACTGCATAAGATTGCAGTTAGAAATTATATTCCTCCTCAAATTTCCCCAATAATTCATTCTAATTCAACAAAAATCTTCTATTTCCCATCCTGCCTGCCGGCAGGCAGGTCGTAAATTTCAGAAAGCGCCTCAAAACTGTTAAAGTCCTATTCGTAAAATTCAGAATACTATCCTAAAGAGTTAAACTTCCACCATTTATTGGGATCTCTAGCCAAATAGGCATTCATAATTGTAGACTTCTGAAACAATATCCAAAAATAATACATCAACTTATTCTTCAATATTCAAAAATATTTGGTATTTGTATAATTCTCGTAATAATTCAAGATTTCTATTCCAAATTGAAAATTGGCACATCTGTTGGCTAATACGGGTACAGGATGCTAATGCTGTGAGGAAATTAAATCAATAATTCTCAAAATAAGAGAGATGAAGATGAAAACTCTAAAGACATTAGCATTTTTAAGTTTAACACTTATTCTGCTTTCAGGCATATCCGCTACATTCGCACAAACCATTTGGACCGGCAATACAAATACAGATTGGAGTACTGCTTCTAATTGGAGTCCTTCATTCGCACCTTAAGATGCTGATGATGTTATAATTCCTGCCGGAAGAACCAATTATCCAGTCATCAATATCTACCAAAAAATCAAATCGCTTTCAATTGAATCTGGTGCCGACAATTACCCAAAACAGTGGGATATTCATAGTAGAAGGAGCAGTCAAACATTTATTACCGGTACTTACAATCAAGTAGGCGGAATATTATACACAGATAAAATTACAGTGAATACAGGTGGCTTGTTAAATATTGGAAATACTACTTCAAGTGGTGCAATCACTAAATGTTTCTGACAAATTTATGAATTATTCAACTGTTAATCTAAACGGTGGGGATGTTACTCTGAAAGGTTCAATTGATAACTTTGTTGGTGGCAACATTATCTATTGCGGGTGCAACAGTCTCTATACATGGCCACGATGTAAGGTAAATAAAGGTTCAGTGAATATAAGTTCCGGTTCATTACTTTTAAAGAAAGCTGATGGATCCGAGGTTGATAAAAAACTGAGAAATTGATGGAGGAGTATTTACTCAAACAGGTGGAACAGTAACAGTAAAAGATTTAGAAATTAAGAATGGTGGTATTTATAATCAATCTGATGGTGAACTAATGTAGTCTCACGATTTCAAATGTGAATGCTGGAAATACTTTTAACGGCAACAGGTGGAACTGTTCATTTTATTGGTGAAGCTGGCGGTGGAGCAAAATACAGAGGTAATATTCAGTTTATAATGTTTTAATTGATGACGGAGCTGATCCAAAATTGAAAAATGACGGTAATCATGTTACGATAAAAATAGCTGGTAATTTTAAAAACAATAATGCAGATATGAATAAAGTAGATAAAACTACTTTTATTTTTAATGGAACTGGTGACCAGACAATTTATAGCGCGATGGTTCCAACTCCTGATGATTACAAGGAAACAACTTTTGGTACTCTTATTATAGATAAGCCATCGGGCGCTATTACTTTTTATCTGATATATCAGTAGATGATGTGTTTACACCTCACAAGGATATTTAGATCTAGACGGTAATATATTGTACGTTAATGGTGAAGTTTATGATAGGCCCACTTCCTGTAGAACTATCCTCATTTTCTGCAGTTAATTTAGAAAACGGAATTAAACTTAAATGGAGAACTGAAACCGAAGTAAGTAATTATGGATTTGATATCGAACGACATTATCTAGTTCTCAGAATTAAATATGGGAAAAAATTGGATTTGTTGAAGGACACGGAAACTCAAATTCACCAAAGAATTATTCTTTTATTGATGAAAATATTACAGCAGGGAAGTATTCTTATCGCTTAAAACAGATAGATACTGATGGTAAGTTTGAATATTCAAAAATAATTGAAGTTGATCTTAGTTAAGCAATGAATTACGAATTAAGTCAGAATTATCCTAATCCATTTAATCCTTCAACTACAATCAGGTTTTCAGTATCCGAAAGTAGTTTTATCAATTTATCAGTTTTTAACTCCTTAGGAGAAAAAATTGAAGAACTTGTAAACGAAGATAAAGAGCCCGGTGTTCATACTATCGAGTTTAATGCACAGAATTTACCAAGCGGCACTTATATTTATACAATCAAACTAATGACTTTGCAAATACTAAAAAGATGATTTTAGTAAAATAATCTTTATCGCAAATTCATCATCTCAATCCCCGGCCCCTGCTGATGTAATATTAGCGGGGATTTTTGTTTACTCCTCTTAATATTGTCACATCGCCAATCGTTTACCTTCATTGCTTCTGATAAATAAATTTACCAACTTTTAAAAGTAATTATTATCTGCTCTTGGAGAAGAGAATCTGAAGTTTTTTACTAAGCAAGTGATGTTTAATAGATGATTAAAAATAAGAATAATGAAAAAAACTGGTTTGCACTTTACACTAAACCACGGAGTGAATTTAAAGCCAGCCAACAACTTACCGGGGTAGAAGTTGAGCATTATCTGCCTACAATTACAAGACTGAAGCAGTGGAGCGACAGAAAAAAGAAAGTAACAGAACCGCTTATTAGGGGATATATTTTTATTTATGCTACCGAAAACCAACGGCTTGCTTCCGTAGAGCAGCCATCAATTGTTAGATGTGTTTTTGATGGCGGGCATCCCGCATCTATTCCGGAGTGGCAAATTGATAACATTAGAAAAATGTTATCCCATAAATCAGAGATAATAGTTTACAACGGAATTGTTTCCGGAACAAAAGTGAAAATAAAAAATGGTCCTTTTGAAGGAGTAGTTGGGATTGTAACTAATAACGAAATAGGTAAATCAATTTCAATTTCAATTGATCTGTTAAACAGATCTGTAATTACTCGTGTTCCGCAAGGGAGTGAATTGGAATTGGTAAAGGAAACTTTAGATTAAAATATTAGTTGATAATTTTCAGAACAAGAAGGGCTTTGAAAAATTTCAAAGCCCTTCTTCATTTTAAATCTATGATTTTGTTAATTCAAACCTTTCCTATTCAGTAACGGCTTAATTCTTGGATCATGTCCACGGAATCTTTGTATAATTCCATAGAATCATCCGTTCCGCCGGAAGCTAAAATATATTTGCGATATTTTCCGGCTAATTCTTTATCCAAAACATTTCCTGTAAGTTCAAATGCATTAAAGGCATCAGCATCGAGCACTTCTGACCAGACATAACTGTAATAACCGGAAGAGTATCCGCCGGAAAAAATATGATTGAAATAAGTGCTCCTGTAACGTGGAAAAATTTCCGGAATCAATCCTATCTTTTCCATTGATCTATTTTCAAATTCAGTTGCATCATATTCAACCGGATCAGTAATCGTGTGCCAATCCATATCAAGCAAAGCTGCAGCAAGGTATTCAACAGTTGCAAATCCCTGGTTGAACAGAGCTTGCATTCTGAATTTTATCAACTAATTCTATTCGGGATCACTTCACCTGTTTCATAGTGCTTTGCATAAGATTTTAAAACATCAGGATGCACTGCCCAGTTTTCCATCACCTGCGAAGGAAATTCTACAAAATCTCTCGGTGTTTCTGTTCCCGAAATTAATTCATAAGTGCAATCTGAAAGTAAACCATGCAATGCATGACCGAACTCGTGAAAAAGCGTATGTACTTCATCAAGACTTATTAAAGCAGGTTTATCGCCGGTTGGTTTTGAAAAGTTTCCAACATTATAAATAATCGGGTAGATCATCTCGCCATCTTTTTTATATTGTTTGCGGAATGCATCCATCCAGGCACCGGCGCGTTTGCTTTCCCGCGGGAAATAATCAGTATAAAGTAAACCAATATGCGAACCGTTCTGCTTCTTTTACTTCAAACACTTTAACTTCAGAATGATATTTCTCAATTTCATTATTCTCTTCAAATGTAATTCCCCATAAACTTGTAGCTAATCCAAAAACTCCATCAATTACATTCTCAAGCTGGAAGTAAGGTCTTAATTCTTCTTCATCAAGATTATATTTTACTTTTTTCAATTTCTCAGCATAAAACCACCAATCCCATGGTTCTAATTCAAAATCATTTCCTTCATCATTAATAATTTGCTGCATTTCCTCTCTTTCCTGTTTCGATCTCTCAAGAGCTGGTGTCCACAAATCATTTAAAAGTTTATAAACATTATCTGGATTAAGAGCCATCTGTTCTTCAAGCACATAATGTGCATGTGTTTCATAGCCAAGCAGGTTTGCTCGTTTTAATCGCAGCATTGCAATTCGCGAAAGAATTTTTTTATTATCGAGATTCGTTGTTGTTATCGCCTTTCATAAAATAGGCGCTGTAAATTTTTTCTCTTAAATCTCTTATAGATGAATATTGCAAGAAAGGGAATCATACTTGGTTTATGAATAGTAAAAACCCATTTACCTTTATACCCTTTATTTTCAGCAGTTTCGGAAGCAGCGGAAATTAGGTTATCGGAAAGACCTGCGAGATCATCTTTATTATCAATTATAAGCTCAAAGGTGTTTGTTTCTTTAAGCACATTTTCACCAAACTGAACTGTAAGTAAAGAAAGCTCTTCATTAATTTTCCTGAATTCTTCTTTTGCTTCATTTTCTAAGTTAGCTCCTCCGCGCACAAAACTTTTTATAATACTTATCCAATAATATATTTTGCTTCTGTGTTTAATCCTAATTCTTCTTTCTGTTCATAAACTTCTTTACCCGTTTGAATAGATCTTGGTTTAGATTTATATCATCACTGTGAGCAGAAAGCAATGGAGAAACTTCTTTGTTGATTTCCTGCATCTCATCATTGCTCATTGCTGAGTTCATTGCAGAAAAAACACGCCGAACTCGTTGTTAACATTCCCCGCTGTAATCGATTGCCTCAATTGTGTTTGAGAAAGTTGCATCTTCAGTATTCTTAACAATCTCATCAATTTCGGAGTTATGCATTTTTATTGCTTCTTTAAATGCTGGTAGATAATGCTCTGATTCTAATTTTGTTGAATGGAGGAGTTTTGAAACGGAGTATCCCATTTTGCCAATAGCGGGTTTACTTCATTTTTACTACATGAAGTAAATAATTAAACTTCCGACAATCAGTAACATAAATAGCCTCTTCATTTCCATCCCGGTTTTAATTAGTAATACTTATTTGAATAAAAAAATTAAGTAAAATTCAGTTGAATTACTCAACCCAAAATTATTCCCGAGTTCATTCTATCTTTTGGATATATCAATTCATTATTAGGAAAAAAGAAAACCTGATTGGAGAAACTGTTAAAATAATTACAAAATAATTTTAGAAACTATAAACAGAACACTGAATCCCAATAAAAATATTAATCCAGCCCAGCTGAGAATAGTTAACCCTTTTTTAGGATGATACTCCTTCGGAAGGAAATCACTTTTTACTACTTTGAAATTTATATAAGCAAAAAATGGTGCGGCTAAAAAAGAAATTACCGTGGCAAAATCAAGCAGACTTCTCATACTGCTCGTAAATACCCCAATAATCAATACTGCGCTGCAGAAAGAAAAAGAACCCATATCCAGTATAATTTTGATGAGTATTTTTTTAACTGCTGGAGATATCTGCTCCATCGAGCCACCAAGAGCCCTGCGGATAGGCATCAATAACTGTTAACGTTGTAGAGAACATTGTTAAAAGTGCAACCGCCGATATGATGGGTATGCTCCATTCTCCAAAAGTATGAGAGTAAACCATAACAAGCTGCTCAGAAAACTTAATACTCGAATTCGAAAATTCATGATTTGTTCCGTATAAAACCAGTGCACCTAAACCTAGAAAAAACAATGCCATAATTGCAGAGCCAATATATCCCACGTGGAAATCGAAAAGTGATTCTTTATAACTGGGTTTGTAGTGAGTTTGCTTATTTCTTTCAAGTGCCCAGAGTGATGGCCATACTGATGCTTCAATAGGTGTCGGCATCCATCCCATCAATGCAATCAGAAATGCTATTCCTGTAGCATCCCATAAATCAGGTGCTATAAAACCCTCGCTTATTTGTGTTCCCTGGTTAATCGAAATTAAAAAAGCTGTTATGGTTGCAATGCTTAATGTTATTATTATCAGTTTCATTGTCTTATCAAGCAGCGCATAATGTCCTACAAAAAGCATCAACAAAACGACTGCCAGTAAGGCAATGCTTATATAAAGCATATCAATATGGATATTAAAGAAGAAAGCCGCAAGACCGGAAGAGACAATTACAACCGCAGCAAAATTTATTATCGCTGTAAAGAAGGTAAGTACAAAAAAAGTAATATAGCCCATTACCCAGATGTTCTGTATCCTTCAAGCATACTATTGCCAGTTGCTGCAGTGTATCTGTATGCAAATTCAAAAAAAGGATACTTGAACAAGTTGATGAAGATAACTGCCCATACAATTTCAAAACCGTAACTTGCGCCTGCTCTTGTTGATTGCACAAGGTGTGATGCGCCGATGGCTGCCCCGGCATATAGGATTCCCGGACCTAGTGCCTTTATTATTCCATTATAACTAACCTTACCAGAGTTCATAAATTAGATTATTATTTTTGATTTTTATAATAATAAAATATTCGATAGTGGCAAAGTGATCTAAAATGTTTGTTTTAATATAGTGCAGTTTAAATTTTTTCGCTTGGCATTGCATTCATTTAAAATATTATTCCACAAAAAAATATTACGATACGAAGATTAAAATTGTTGGTTATAATTGGTGGTATAATGGACTCAGATCTGGCTCAAAAAATTAGCACAGAAAAAATTCAGCGAAATCATTACAGATAGAAAAATGTAATTTATTATAAAAGTCCTTAATAGTGTAAGCGAAACTCTTTATATTATTAGCGAAATAGCCTTATTTAGAATTGGTTCTAATATTAAAAATGTGTAAAATTTATTATCAACTTTTACAAATTATTGCTGAATATGTCTGGTAATGCTCCAAAATTAACTAAACAAAGAGCATTTCCCATGGCACATTATTTGTATTTATGCATCGAATTTTGCACTCAGGCAAATTTTAACAGGTTAATATAAGAGATAAACTAAAACTATAAATTAATCATAACACGGTGGTAACAATGAAAAACAAATCTTCAATAATGATACTAATTTTACTGGGCTTTTTGCTCTCTGCAAATCTTACTTTTGCCCAGTTTAATGATTACACTGTAAAGTTAGGACTCCAGTTTAATGGATTACTTCCAGATACAGAGTTTGATAAAGATCTGAGCCCGAATGATGCTGAACTCAAATTTTCATTTCTCGGAAGAGCATTTCTAAGGTTTCAGCTAATTACAGAAGTGGTTGAAGCAGAAATTGGAGGAGGATTCGGCAGGCTTTCTGGTGAGTATGAAGATATAAATAATAATAATTTTAATTGGTGGACTTACATTATTCCACTCGATGCTAGAATAATCCTATCCCCGTTCGAATTGGATGTATTTAATCCTTATGCTTACGGTGGAGCAGGTTACATGCATTTTTCAAATGATAAAAAACCTTCTCAAGTTCCCTTGCAGGCTAATTTGTCAGATAAAGAAAGCGGCTGGACGGCATTCTTTCCTGTTGGTGGTGGTTTCGAAGTAGTATTATCGGATGCTTTATTACTAGATTTTTCAGGTGGTTATACTTTTACTCTTTCTGATGACTTAAATGGTTACACTAACATTGACGATCCGGCCACGGACCAAAACTATGATGGTTACTACAATGCTGCCATCGGTTTAACTTTTGTTAGCGGATACGGTGGTTCCGATAATGATAAAGATGGTTTAATAAAACGGGTAGAGCTGGAAATTGGAACTGATCCTGACAATCCGGATACAGATGGAGACGGATTGAAGGATGGCGAAGAAGTTAATACTTACAAAACTGATCCGCTTAATGGAGATTCCGATTCTGATAAACTTAAAGACGGTGAAGAAGTTAATAATTATAAAACCGATCCACTTAATGCTGATACAGATGGTGACAACTTAATGATGGTGATGAACTTACAATGTATAGAACTGATCCGCTGGATGCAGATACCGACAATGATACACTTGATGACGGTAAAGAAGTTAATGAGCATAAAACTGATCCTCTAAAGGGAGATACCGACGATGATTCTCTACTTGATGGTGATGAAATAAATACTTACAAAACAAATCCACTTAATGCTGATACAGATGCAGATGGGTTACGTGACGGTGAAGAAATCAATAAGTTCAGAACCGATCCATTGAATCCTGATACAGACGGTGGTACAGTTGATGACTTAACCGAACTTAACAGAGGTACTGATCCGTTAGATCCGGAAGATGATGTTGTTAAAATGGATGTTCCGATAGTGCTTGAAGGAATAACCTTTGAAACAGGCAAATCGGATATCACTCCTGAATCTGCTGTTATACTGCAGGGTGCGTTAAAAACACTTAGAACTTATCCGGATATAATAGTTGAAATTAGCGGACACACTGATGATGTTGGCAGCAGCTCATCCAACCAATCGCTTTCACAGAAACGTGCTGATTCAGTAAGATTCTGGTTAATCGAGCAGGGTGTTGAGCCCGATAGGATAATTGCAAAAGGTTACGGTGAAGAATATCCGAGAGTCCCAAATAATTCATCAGATAACAAACGTATGAATAGAAGAATAGAGTTCAAGCGAATTAGGTAAAGAAAATATGATATAATAAAAAGCCCCTTCAGTTTTGGAGGGGCTTTTTTTGATTTAAAAAATATATTAACGTAATAAAGTTAAAAACACACCAGCCGCAACAGCAGAACCGATAACTCCTGCTACATTTGGTCCCATTGCAGCCATAAGCGGGTTAACTTTTCCATCTGTACTATCTGAAACAAACTGTTGAACAACTCGTGATGCCATTGGAACAGCCGATACTCCTGCTGCGCCTATGCAAGGATTTATTTTTTTTTTCTCTGAAAGGAACAGGTTTATAAATTTTGCAAATGAAATTCCACCTGCAGTGCTAAAAATAAATGCAACTGCTCCTAGCCCGAATATCACTAAAGTTTCCGTGAAGTGAGAAATCTTGAACCTTCCATTGTAGCACCAACAGCAATTCCTAAAAAGATTGTTACAATATCAATCATTGCACCGCCGGCAGTTTTCTTTAACCTGTCTGTAACACCACTCTCCCTTATTAAATTTCCAAACATCAGCATTCCTATTAAAGGCGCACTGGATGGAACAGCTAATGAAGCTATTGCCCCGGTGAGCATGGGGAAAATTATTACAGCTTTTTTTGAAACCGGTTTTGCCAGCGGCATATCAATATTTCTTTCCTTTTTACTTGTTAACAGTCTTAAAACCGGCGGTTGTATTATTGGAACAAGTGCCATATAACTATAAGCTGCTAAAGCAACAGGACCTAATAAATGAGGCGCAAGCTGGCTTGCTAGAAAAATGGAAGTCGGTCCGTCAGCTCCGCCGATTATACCTATACTTGCAGCTTCCTGCGGTGTAAACCCAAATAGGTAAGCGGCTCCAAGTGCAGCAATGATAATTCCTAATTGTGCCGCTGCACCAAGCATAAAAGTTATTGGTCTGCTTAAAAGCGGGCGGAAATCTGTTAATACACCAACACCGAGGAAAATGATTGGCGGAAGCAGTTCAGTTTTAATGCCACCTTCATAAATTAGTGCAATTATTCCTTTCCCGTATGACCCCATATCTGCAAGTGGAAAGTTAGCTAGCACTATTCCAAAACCTATTGGAATTAATAAAAGCGGTTCATATTCTTTTTTGATGGCGAGGTAAACAAGAATGCCGGATACTGCAAACATTATCCAGTTTTCATAACCAAGATTTGCAAATCCGGAATCGTTAAATAGCTGAAGCAGGTTTTCCATTTTGCAGTTTTTATTTAATGATAACTAGTGGTGTGGAAGAATCTATTTCATCTCCAATATTTACATTTATCTTATCAATAACTCCGTCTTTAGGTGATTTTATATCGTGCTTTGCTTTCATTGCTTCAATCTGGGCTACTACCTGTCCCTCAGTAACATTATCGCCTTTTTTAACCAGAATATCAGCAACATCTACAGAACCGGCAAAAGCATGAAATACAGGTTCTCCCACAGCGCCTTCGAACTGAGTTGTGCGAAGCGTTGCAGCTTGTGCTGCATTGCCAGTTGTAATTGGTTCAGTTGTAACTACAAAAGTTCTAATCCTACCATTCTCTTCAACAACACATTTAGATTTGATTGGTCCTGCAATAAATGTTTGCGGAACATGTGCTTTTGGTTTTTCATCTTTTATCAGTTCTTCTTTTTTCTTAAGAGGAATATCAATTTTTGCTTTGCCTGTTAGCAGGCGAATTCCCTCATTTGCTTCCATCTTCTTACCAGGTACCATCGAAGCGAGTATAAGAAAAATATTTTTATCATTAATCGGTAGATTTTTTTCTTCAAGAGCTTTCTTTGCAGGTTCAATATTTTTTGGTGCAGCTTCCAGCGGATCACCATCAAAGACCGGTTGTTCTAACTGTTCGGAAGCTTTTTTAATAACTTCGGGATCAGGTGGTAAAGGAGTTTTACCAAAATAACCAAGTACAGCCCTGCCGTAACCGGGATCAATTTTTTCCCACCTGCCATACATAACATTGTTAAATGCCTGTAGCCAGTATTGTTGGCTTCCGGGAGTAACGCTTGTCCATGCTCCTCCTGCTTCAACAACTACTGGGAACTCTGCCAGAACTTCATTGTACTTATGCAGTATTCCAGCTTTAACCATCATATGAACATTAGGACCAATAGCGCCGCCGGGCATTGGAAAACCAAGCACTCTTGCATCTGCAGTAGTTGTTGTAGGATTAAAGTTATAATCTTTTAAGCCTTCATTTAACAGATTTTCTATCTCAGGTATTTTTGTTACATCTATATCAAGAGAGTATCCGGTGCCTTTTAATCCATGCGCAAGCGAGCGAACATCAGGTTGTACTGTTCCGCTTGCCATAGGTCTCACTGAAAGATCAACTCCGTCAACTCCTGCATCAATTCCTGCCATATAACATGCTACTGCAGTGCTGGCAGTATCGTGAGTATGAAGCCATAAAGGCATTTCCGGAGGCATTATCTTTTTTAATTTTAGAGTAGTGTTATAAATCGTCATTGGGTCGGTTGTTCCGCTCGCATCTTTTAAGCAAATGCTGTCAATATGCACATCGCTTTCCAATAGTCGTTTTCCAATATTAAAATAAAACTCTGCTGTATGAACAGTATCAGATTTGAATGGTAAACCCATCAGAGCTATGCAAACCTGGTGATGCATTCCTGCTTCTACAATTGGTTTACCTGTTTTAATCAGGTTTTCCACATCGTTCATATAATCGAAGTTTCTATCCCACGTTGTTCCATATTCTTTCATCAATTTTGCTTGAAGCGTAAGTCCTTCGATAGATTGTGTGGTAAGAGTTACGCCCGATACGGATCGGGTTAATATTTGAAGATCAACATCCGGTCCAACCGTATCCCTCATCGTCTTCATTGTTTCAAAGGGATCTTCGCCGAGATAAAAACATGGTGCCTGGTAACGAGCCCCGCCGCCAAATTCCATATGCTTAATACCTGCTTCAGCGGCAAACTTCATTGCAGGTAAAAAATCATTTAATCTTACCTTTCCACCGAATGAACTTTGCAATCCATCTCTAAAGGGAGTGATCATAACTCTGATTTTTTTTGGACTTTTTCTGTAAAAATCATTTTGGTTCCTCTATCCTTGTAATTTTTGTTTGAGGATAATTACCACTGTAGTGTGATGAAATAGCGGCAATAACAGCAGGATCGTCATCCGAAAATTTTTGAGGGAAAACTGATGTTAGAATTTTTATAAGAATTGCCAGAACGGTGAGAACAATAAAAACTGTTAATAAAGCAATGATGCTTGTAAGAAGAAATTCGCCGCTGCCCATAAATTCTCTTTAAGGGATTAATTTTAGAAATATCTTCTACCAACTTAAATACTAATTGTAATAAATAAAAATCTGCCGAACTTAATAATATTTTTTGTTGGGCAACTATTAACAAAGACGTGTAGGAAGTGGAAAGATAGTTTAGCACAGGTAGTAAAAAATTTACAATTTTAATTATCTTCCTCATAACCTCTTGTAAAAGAAGCACTAAACCTGTAAATTTTTTCTTTAATTTTATTTGAATTTTTAACAAAAATTGGAAATCTGCAGAGGAAATAATGTCTGATATTCTAATCGAATGCGTACCAAACTTTTCAGAGGGAAAAGATAAAGCAATTATAAAACAAATAACCGATGAGATAGAAAAAGTTGAAGGGGTAAAACTTCTTGATGTGGATCCCGGTTATGAGATGAACCGCACAGTAGTAACTTTTGTCGGCTCACCGGAAGGCGTAAAGGAAGCCGCTTTCAATTCAATTAAAAAAGCTTCGGAACTTATTGATATGCGTATTCACAAAGGATCTCATCCACGAATGGGCGCAACTGATGTTTGTCCTTTTGTTCCTGTAAGCGGAATTACAACTGAAGAATGTATTGAGCTTTCAAAAGAAGTTGCAAAACGAGTGGGCGAAGAGTTGAATATCCCAATTTATTTGTATGAAAAATCTGCACAAACTCCTGAAAGAGAAAATCTTGCAATCGTTCGCCAGGGAGAATATGAAGCGCTCGAAGAAAAATTGAAAAATCCTGAATGGAAACCTGATTTCGGTCCTGCAAAGTTTAATGCAACTGCGGGTGGTACTGTAATTGGTGTTCGCGAATTCTTAATTGCTTATAATATAAGTTTAAACACACGCGAAGCATTACATGCAACAGACATTGCCTTTGAATTAAGAGAGAAGGGGAGATCAGCACGAACGGGTGAAACAGAAAGCCCGTTTTATTTTAAAAAGACTGATATCTTAAACTATAAAAAAGCTGAGTATCCTTGCGGTCTTGATGACTTCGTTGGGAAAACAATTGATGAAACAAATAAACATTGTAAAGTTGAACATAATTTTGATCTTCCGGCATTGTTAAAATTAAACGGGATTAACCCACAAAAACCAGAAGGGCAATCTGTAAAAATTCCTGGTAAGTTCGAATACTGCAAAGCGATTGGCTGGATGGTTCCCGAATATGACCGCGCACAGATTTCCATCAACTTAACAAATTATAAAGTTACTTCCACACATCATGTTTTAGATGAAACAAGAAAACTTGCTGCTGTAAGAGGTTTAATAGTAACTGGCAGTGAAATTGTTGGAATGATTCCTTATCCTGCTCTACTTGAAACTGGAAAATATTATTTGCAGAAACAAGGAAGATCAACAGGAATTCCTGTAAGAGATATTTTAAATACAGCGCTACAATCACTTGGTTTAAATGATGTTTCAGAATTTAATATTGAAGAAAATGTTTTAGGGCTTCCTAAAAACTTAGATAATGCTTTAATTGAAATGAAGCTAACCGATTTTGTTGATGAAGTTTCCCGCGAATCTCCTGCACCCGGCGGCGGTTCAATTGCTGCGCTTGCTGGTTCACTTGGTGCTGCACTAGCTTCGATGGTTAGTAATCTTACTGCTAATAAAAGGGGAAGTGAAAAATTTGATGAGTTGCTGAATGAAGCTGCTGATAAATTGCAGGAAATAAAATTTAAACTCATTAAAGCCATTGATGATGATACGAATGCATTCAATTCCTACATGGATGCAAGAAGACTTCCGAATAAAACAGAAGAAGAGAAAAAGATAAGAGAAAATGCAATGCAGGCAGGATTAAAGCAAGCGGTAAGGGTTCCTTTAGTTACAGCACAGCTAAGCTATGAAGTAATTGAAATTGCCGAAATTGTTGCAAAGAATGGAACCTTAGCTTCAATCACTGATGTTGGAGTTGGTGCGCAAAGTGCTTATACGGGAATGATTGGTGGCATCTATAATGTGCTTATCAATCTTAATGATATTAAAGATAAAAAGTTTAATGATGAAATGAGAAAAACCTGTGCAGAGTTAAAAGCTAAAGCACAAAGTAAGCTAGATGAAGTGTCTTAATTATGTAGAGTCTAATATTTAAATGAGTATTAAAGTTAGTGGATTATTAATCGCTGCAGGATTATCCAGCAGAATGGGAAAACCGAAAGCGCTACTATTAAAGGATGATCTTCCATTTGCAATAGTGATTCTTAATAAGATGTTACTGGTTTGTGATAGAGTTATTGTTGTGCTTGGTCATTCTGCTGAAAAAATTAAAGAAGAACTTACAGGTTATTATTAATAATTCGGATGAATTAAAATCGAGAGTTAAGTTTGTAACAAATGAACAATTTGAAAAAGGAATGTTATCATCACTTAAATGTGGATTAAAGGAAAAAATGAATGCAGAGTGGATTTTATATCACTTTGTAGATCAGCCAGGATTGCCGGTAGAATTTTATCAGGAATTTACAGAGCAAATGGATAATGAGTATGATTGGATTCAACCGAAATATAATAATGGAAAAGGACATCCACTTTTATTACAGAATTCAATTTTTAATACTATTCTAGAATTACCGGATGAATCATCGTTAAAAGATTTTAGCAAAAATAGTGATGTAAATAAAAAATTCTGGGAATGTTCTTACAGAAAAATTTTACAGGATTTAGATTTTCCTTCTGATATAAAAACATTGCAAAACTAAAATGAACATATTTAAGGCAGCATCAGAATTAAAAAAGGATAACGAACCATTTGCTCTTGCAACAGTTAATCGATTCAAAAGGATCATCTCCAGGCAAAGTTGGTTTTAAGATGATAGTAAAAAGTGATGGTACTTCAATTGGCACAGTTGGCGGCGGAGCAATTGAAGAGGAAGTTATTGAAGAAGCAATAGGAAGAATTTATTCAGGAGAAAATGGTACAAAAGAATATCTTCTTTCTGATAAAAAGAAAAGCATTAAAGGTGATGTAACTGTTGTCCCAATGAGCTGCAGTGGAATGGTAACAGTTTTTTATGAAGTACACGGAAGACTTCCAACTGTTTATATTTTTGGTGGAGGACATGTTGGAAATGCACTTTTGTATTATATGAAACCGTCTAAAAATTTTCACAATTCTTGTAGATAACCGTGATGAGTATGCAAACAAAGAGCAAAACCCAAATGCATCGCAAATTATTTTAAGTAAGTATGATGAGTACTCAAAAGATTTTAATCCCACCTGATGATTCCTATTTTATAATTTTAACTCATGGGCATGCTTACGATTATGAAATCGCAAAAAATATTTATCTTAAAAAAAGAAATTTTCCCTACGTTGGGGTTATCGCTTCAAAATCAAAAGCTGCAGGTATAGTAAACAAGATAAAGGAAGAACTAGGTAAAGATATTGATCTCTCTAACTTTCACTCACCAGTAGGATTAAAAATTGGAGGCAGCACTGCGGAAGAAATTGCGCTCGGTATTGCTGCGGAAATTCAGTCAGTCTATTACAAGCGGCTTAGTAAAACAAAGTAATTATTCCTCTCGCTCCTTTGGAAGTAGGTTAGAAAGCTTGTTCTCCTGTTAGCAAAATTAATACTTCTCCAATTAACTTCATTCATTTTTGGGTAGTCGGAAGCGTACGGGAAATACAATTTCATAATTGATGTATTTCCCATTATCATATGCTTGAGTAAATTTAGCCGTCTTTACTAATCTAATTGCTTCTTCATCACATCCCCACCCAATTTCCTTAATAATGAATGGATCTATTGGATTTCCCAAAGAATCAATTGTGATTCTTATAATTACATTACCTTCTATTTTTCTCTCTAATGCATTAGGTGGATAGATTAATCTATTTTGAATTGATTCTATCCCACCAATTATTTTGGGCATAGAGTCAGGTCGAACAGGGATTCCAAGAATTACTTCGTCAACAATTTTTATAGTGGAATCTGGCTGAGCAAAGAGTATAATAGAATTACAGATGAATGAATAAATTATTATTTTCATTTTATATTAAAATTTGTGAATGGTATAATTTAATTCCTTTATTTAATCATAAATCTCATAAAAAGTATTATCATAATAAAATCTAACATTTTGCCCAAGAGCAAGGAACTGTGCAGTTTCAGGTTTATCTTTTAAGAGACTAAAGTATTCATCAGTGTTAAATTGTATTCGTTTTTGGTTTTGCGTTTTTTGTTTCTGCAAATCTGAATCAACCCAAAATTTACCGCTTTGATAAATAGCTCTTCCCTGGATATTTCTTACCTGCTGTGTTAGATTTTGTTGATGTCCATTATCATCTACATAACCCATCCTTCCGCTGCCTTGTTTTGTTTCACAAAATTGGTTGCCTGGTTCAATCCCTGGAACTCTTCACTAACAGTAACACTTCTGTCCCCGCTTTTTTCTTTCATTGCATCATAATCACCTTCAGCTTCTCTTCTTAATATGGGTGTAGGAGGGAGAGTTTGAAAATGATCAATTAGTTCATTTCTTCTTATGCGAATTTCTTCATCTTCCATAATAAGGTAGCTTGTGTAAGGTGTAACAATTCCATGTTCCCTTGCAAGCTGAGTTATTTCATCAACCAGTTCTTTATCTTCACCATTCAATCTAATCTGATCTAACAAGTAACCAATTCTGCGCGAAGCCCATAATGGAGGTATGAAATCATATTCATCATCATCTATTAACAAAATTTGCTTTATAGGTAAATGATTTTTGTTTCCTTTTACTGTTCCGTTAAGAGTAACTCTTGATGATCCGTTTCCCGTGTATCTTCCAAAAACAATTATACTTGATCCTTTAAACAAATCGGGCAAAGTGCGTGGATAAGTTTGAAGAACATCTACACTGAAGGTCCAAAAGATAGATGACAAATTGGAAAGAACAGGAGACTGAACTTTATCGTAAAAATTGGAGACTTTAATTTCAATATCTTCATTCGGTGCGATGTAAGTGCGGGTAGCTTTTGTTATCTCAGTAATCTTATCGAGCAAATGAGTGTTTATTTCATTTCCAATTCCAAATGTGAAAATTCTTTTGTTCTCTTTATTAAGCTTTTCAATTTTCTTTGTAAGATTCTCATCAATGTTTCTCCAATAGTCGGTTTACCATCAGTAATAAAAATAATTATGTGAGAACGGTTTGAATTACCTTTCTCCTTCAATGCAATTGAGAGCGCTTCTTCGATATTTGTTCCGCCAACAGGTTTTAGATTTTCAATAAATTTTTCTGCTTTTTTGATGTTTGATTCGGTTGCAGTTACAATATCACCAAAAAGTGAATAAGCTTCAGTTGAAAAGCGTACAATATCAAATCCATCATTTGAATTAAGATTATTTATGCAGTACAGAAGCGCACGCTTTGCCTGCCGCATTTTTTCTCCAGCCATACTTCCGGAAATATCCAAAACAAAAGTTATATCTTTTTCATCAATCTCATTCTCATCAATTATAAAAGATGGTGAAGCGGTTAACAGAAAGTAACCATTATCATTACCTGATTGGTATGAAAGAAGTGATAAACCTACATCATCATTATTTGTGTTAAAGTAAAGTTTAAAATCGATATCAGGTTTTGTGTTCTCTTCTTCAAAAGAAATTACCGCATTGTGATTATCCTTATGAACAACATCTACAGGGTGAGTGGGGGAATATATATTCTTAATTTCATTGTTTGTTTTAAGATCAACTTTTATGCTTACATCTTTTAAGGGTTTTGCAGAAAATTTTTCGGTATTTAGAGGATAAAGATATTCATACATACCATTGTCAGAATTTAAAACTTCCCTGTAACTTATCTTCACTCTTTTTGTGCTTCTTGGTTCAATCGGGAAAATCCTTACTTTAAAAAATCCCTGGTTGGTATATTCTAATAGTGCAGGATCTCTCACCTGCCTTACAATCTGTTCATAAATTTCTCTTGCTTTAATTGCATCGAGCAGTTCTGCGCTCAAAGTTTTCCGTTTATCTCCATGCTGAATTCATTTATCACAGCACCAACAGGAATTGGAAATATGTAGTAACCTTCCATCAAAATATCAGTTGGATTTAGAAATTCTTGGTCAATGTAAGTTGTAGCAACGTTCCCATTTATTTTTACATCAACGCGATGATAAAGTACTTCCAATGGGAAGGGTGATAACGGTGGTGCAGGATCCCTTATAATAATCAAACCATCGGCAAGTGATGAACTGCTGAGCAGTATAATTAGAAACGAGCGACTGTAATATTAACTTTATTGTTTTCATTTCAGACCTTAAAATCTTGCTTATCGTACCAAAAATATAATCTGCGAATCAATTACTTGTAATAATAGATTCCCAGACTTTCGCCGGAATAACTATTAACATGAATTATTCAAAAGAATAATTTTTATCAGCTGCTTGTTCACTAATCACTTTAGCATTGCTGCATCGAGCGTATGATCTTCACCATCTGCTAATTTATCAGCAATGTATTTACGTCTTTCTTCACTTAATTCGTTAATACGCTTTTGAATTTTTCCTCGTTCGTTAGCTTTCTCTTCAATATAAGTTTTGCGCTCTTCAAGTGTCATACCCTTCATCTCTTCAGGAAGCTGCTCTTCTTCAATGTCCTCAATTTTTACAGTTCCTTCTTTATCAGCATCAACCAGGTCCCACGATTCATTTTTATACTGACCGCTTCCCTTGGTTACTGTACGTTCAACCAATACCTCAGGCGCAAGGTTTCCAGCATTGTCATCTTGCTCTGACTGGCGTCTCTTAAAATCATCACCATAATTACCGTAAGCTATGTATGTTTCATTAAGCTTGCTACCTAACTCAATAAGTTCTTTATCCTGCGGTGCATCTACATGAACAATCTGTTGGTTTTGATCAATATTCATATATTTTCCGTCAGAAATATCAGCACCATTTTTCCAGAATGTTTGAACACCTTCATCATAATCCCCGCAAAAAATTGTGTTGATGATAATTCCTTGTGAAATCGCATCTTTGCAGGATTTCCTGTAATCAATATTACCTTGATCAAATGGTTCGTTGCCTGCGATGAAGATAACTTTCAACTCATCTGAATTTTTAGTCCATTTAAGGTCTTTAACTGCTTCTGCAACAACAGTTCCGCAAAATTCACTTCCGCCGTTTGTCT
Organism: uncultured Ignavibacteriales bacterium; assembly: GCA_963764825.1. Lineage (GTDB taxonomy): Bacteria > Bacteroidota > Ignavibacteria > Ignavibacteriales > Ignavibacteriaceae > JAZGGS01. The sequence continues at coordinate 64,126 of CAVXUA010000002.1, forward strand.
TTAGATTAAAAAGTTCTTCCGAAATTTTATCAAGATCATTTGTAAGCGGGCTAATTAGTCTTACATAACCTTCATCGGGTGAAAGGTTATCATTTCCATATTCATATAGAGCCACGTATAGATTTATACTTTCACCTTCTCTTTTAGAACGAGCCATTTCGTTTACTATTTTCCATAGCTGTTGTTTTGCCTGATCTATCAAACCATCCATACTGTTGGAAGTATCGAGTAGTATTGCAAGCTGAACAACATTTGATTCGCTCTTTGAATTTGAAACGGCTTTATTGCCGAGAAGGGTAAACGAGATAAGAAAACTGATTAGAAAAACTGTTAACTGTTTCATCTTTTTTCTCCTGGATTAAATATTATTATTAAAATTATTTGCAAATCTGGATGTTGCACTACTTTGTATTATAAAAAGTTCCAATCAATAATATATTATTTATGGTCAGCTAAACTTCTGAAGATAAATCGTGTTTTCTTATAAATAATAGCATTATATTTGAATAATTAATTAGTTAAAACAGGAAGTTATGGAAAGTTGGAACTGGGAAATTGAGAATCGGCAAAATCTTGAGAAAACAATTAAGAGATGCCGCGAAAAGAAAATAATATTTCCAACCTTTGCACAGTTAAAAAATCCTGAGACAATTCCCTCAAAAATTCTGCAGGAATTGAAAAAAGTTGATATGCAGGAACTTCATCCGCTAAATCTTTTTCGTATAAATTGGCGGAATGATCCGCTGACAAATGGAATTGGAGAAATAAACTACCTCGAAATTCCAAAAGAAATAACCGGAGTTGATGCAAGAATTATCGGTTTGGTAGGAAAGCATTTTCCAACCGGAGCACATAAAGTTGGAGCAACATACGGATGCCTTGCTCCTTATATGGTAACCGGAAGATTTGATCCCGAATATCATAAAGCAGTTTGGCCATCAACAGGAAACTATTGCAGGGGAGGCGCTTTTAACTCTGCGCTGCTTTCTGTTCATGCAGTTGCAATTCTGCCTGAAGAGATGAGTAAAGAGCGATTCGATTGGCTGAAAGAAATTGGAGCAGAAGTATATGCAACACCGGGATGTGAAAGTAATGTTAAAGAGATTTATGATAAATGCCATGAACTTGTAGCTGAAAGCGATGAATACCTGATCTTTAATCAATTCGATCAGTTTGGAAATTCTATCTGGCATTACGAAATAACCGGAAGTACAATTGAAACTTTATTCAATCAAATTAAAGAAAAAGGAAGAACGTTTAAGCGGTTATGTAAGTGCTACGGGATCTGCAGGTACAATTGCTGCAGGAGATTATCTTAGAGAAAAATTTCCTTTATTAAAAGTACTAGCTTCCGAAGCGCTTCAATGTCCAACTCTTTTATTAAATGGTTTTGGTGGACATAGAATTGAAGGTATTGGCGATAAGCATGTTCCCTGGATTCATAATTCTAAGAACACTGACGTGGTTGCAGCAATCGATGATGAAGAATCGCTGCGAGTTTTACGTCTCTTTAATGAGAAGGAAGGACACGAATGGCTCGCAAACAAAGGAGTAAATACAAATAGTGTTGAAAGATTACCCGAACTTGGAATTTCCGGAATTGCCAACCTTCTTAGCAGTATTAAACTTGCAAAGTATTTTGAAATGACTAAGAACGATGTAATCTTTACAATCTTTACTGATTCGTCTGATCTTTATCAATCACGTTTAATTGAAATGAATGATGCCTGGGGAAGTTATACAAAAAAGCAAGCAGAGATTGATTGGAATGTTGTTTTGAAGAATCAAAAAACAGATAACTTTTTAGAATTAGGTTACCAGGAAAAGAAAAGAATTCATAACTTAAAATATTTTACCTGGGTTGAACAACAGGGAAAAGATGTTGAAGAACTTAACGCCCAATGGTATGATGAAAATTACTGGAAGGAAAGATTTTCCGTTGTAGATGATTGGGATAAATTGATCACTGATTTTAACAAACAGGTTGGTTTGGTTGATGTATAAAGAAAAGACTGAAGATATTGTTGATCAGTTTAACTTAGTTGGTAAAGATGTTATTCGCCAGGATGGATTTGCTAAGGTTACGGGGCAGGCAAAGTTTGCAGATGATTACAAGTTTCATGGAATGCTACACGGAGTGATGGTTCGCGTTCCAGTTGCTCATGCTAAAATTAATTCAACGATTATTCCTGGTTAGAAAATAATCCTTCAATTACTACTATTTGTGATGCTGATGATATTCCGGGAGCTAAAAATGTAGGACCGATTAAACAAGATCAACCGGTTTTTGCATTTGATAAAATTGTAACACCGGGCGATGCTGTAGCTATGCTGGTTGGTGAGAATGAGCAAAAGCTCAGGAAACTTACAGCACTTGTAAAAGTGGATTATGAGAAACTTGATGCCTTATCGGATCCATTAAAAGCACTCGATGAAAATGCTCCGCTTATTCATCCTGAATCAGAGAGTAATCTTATTATTCATTATCCATTGCGGAAAGGAGATATTGAGAAAGGATTTTCTAGAATCTGATTTTATTCTTGAGGAAACATATTCTACTCCACACATTGAGCATGCTTATCTTGAACCCGAGTGTGTTATAGCTATACCACTCGAGCTGGTAACAATGGAATTAAAATTATCGGTAGTATTCAAAACCTTTTTACTACAAGAAAAATTGTTGCTTCGGTACTAAATCTTCCGCTAACAAAAGTTATTATCATACAGGCTGAACTTGGTGGATCGTTTGGTGGTAAAGATGATACAATGAATATAATTTCTGCACGAGCAGCAGTGGCAGCATTGAAAACCGGGAGACCAGTTAAAATAAAATACAGTAGGGAAGAATCGATATTAGAATCTTACAAACGTCATCCTTACGTTATGAATTATAAAATTGGGTGTAAGCTTGATGGAAAAATTAATGCGATGAAAGTTGATATTATTGCCGATGGCGGAGCTTATGCTTCGATGAGTCCATTTGTAACATGGCGATCTGTGGTTCAGGCAACAGGTCCTTATGAAATTCCAAATGTCCATACTGATGTAAAAGCTGTTTATACGAACAATCCTTACACAGGAGCCATGCGGGGTTTTGGATCACCCCAAATAATTTTTGCACAGGAATCTTTGATGGATGATCTTGCAATAAAGCTTGGAATTACTCCCGCAGAAGTGAGAAAAATAAACGGTTATAAAAACGATTCTATTACTGCAAGTGGGCAGAAACTTGTTAATCATGATGTTAATCTGTTAACGGTACTTGACAAAGCAATTACTAAAAGTGGTTTTATAGAAAAGTGGAGTGATAATAAATCTTTAAACGAAGAAAAAAGTAGTAAAACTATTTTAAAAGAAAAGAAGAAAATTGATGATAAACTTGTACTTACAGATAAAGAGTTTATTGTACCGGAGAATTTGATAAGGAAAGGAATAGGACTGGCACTCAGTTTCAGGGGATGCTCCTTAGGTGCCGAAGGTATAGATACAACCGCAGCTTATATATCAGTTCAACAGGATGGTAAAGCTTACCTGCTTTGTGGTTTAGCTGAGAACGGGCAGGGACTAAGAACTACATACTCAATTGTTGCATCAGAAGTGCTTGGAATTCCGGTTGAAGATATTATTTACATGGAGCAAAACACAAGTTTGATCCCTGACAGCGGACCTACCGTTGCATCGCGTGCAACTTTAATGGGAGGTGGCGCCGTTAAATCTGCGGCGGAGCAGGTGCGAAGCAGGGTAGAGGATCTACTTACTGAAAAATGGGACTTACCAAAAGGAAGCAAATTTGTTTTTGCTAATAACAAAGTTCATATAAAAAATATTCCTGAAAAAGAAATTGAGTTTTGTGATCTTGTATCTCTTGCCTACACAAAAGGAATTAATCTTGCAGCTTTAGGATGGTATCAGGGGACCTCATGTTGATTGGGATGAAGAAACAGGGCAGGGTCCTGCTTATTTTACTTATGTTTATGGCTGCCAGGTTGCGGAAGTATCGGTGAATACAGGAACTGGTGAAGTTTATGTTGATCAAATATATGCTGTTCACGATCCTGGAAGAGTTATAAATAAACTTGGAGCAGAAGGACAAGTTTACGGAGGTGTTACACAGGGAGCCGGTTACGGTTTGTTCGAAGAGATAAATGTTCAGGATGGTTTTATAAAAGAACTGAACTTCGATCAATATCTTATCCCAACCAGTATGGATATTGGAAATATTAATGTTGAGTTTATTGAAGGGGAGGAAACTTACGGACCGTGGGGTGCGAAATCTTTAGGTGAGCCCACACTGGAGCTTACTGCTGCTGCAATTGCTAACGCAGTTAGAAACGCAACTGGAATAAGATATTTCAACCTTCCACTAAATCTTGAAGAAGTTTTACTTAAAAGAAAACTTCATCCTGATGATTTGAAACGTGGGAGCGCATAATGATTCCAAAACTTGAAATTTTATCTCCCGGTTCAGTTAACGAGGTTGTGGAAATTTTATCTAAAAACAATCCTGGTACAAAACTACTTGCCGGCGGAACAGACATTATTCCGGGATTTAATATCGACTCTAAACGCTTCCGTAATATTGAATCATTTAATCGATCTTACCGGAGTGGATGAAATGAAAAGCATTTCAGAATCAGATAATGAAATAACTATTGGCGCTGCATGTTCTTTTTCTGAAATCAGCAGAAATAAAATTGTAAAGGAAAATCTTCCTCTCCTTTCGGAGGCAGCAAATTCAATAGGCAATCCACAGATAAGAAACAGGGCAACCATTGCAGGAAACTTTATCAACAATGCGCCGTGTGCTGATTCAGTACCTCCGTTGTTGGTGTACGATGCACTTCTTGAGAAAATTTCTAGAGAAGGAAAACGAAAAGTATCACTTGAAGAAACTTTATTAGTACCATACCAAACTACTGTTAAACCAAACGAAGTTGTTACAAAAATTATCATCCCTAAAAAAAGAAAAAATTATTACGGAATATTTTATAAACTTGGCAGAAGAAGGGGAGTTGCAATAAGCAGGATAACTTTGGCGCTTCTTTTATCATTTAAAGATTATAAAATTGAAGATATGAAAATAGCAAGCGGAGCTATTACACCAATCGGTATACGCATGCGCGAGCTTGAAGAAAGTTGTATAGGTAGATCACCAAACCCGGAGCTGTTTAGAGAAGTGTCAAAAAATCTTGGCAAAAAAATATTGGATGTAACAGGATTGAGATGGTCAAGTCATTATAAAGTTACAGTTGTACAGCAAATGTTCTACCAGCTGCTTGAAAAGTTGTGTAACAAATCAAAAGAGGCAGAATTTGAAAAGTGACATTTCCTTTACACTAAACGGCAAACATGTTACAGTTGATTGTAATCCGGGAACAAGACTGCTGGATTTACTTAGGGAGGAACTCGAACTTACCGGAACAAAAGAAGGATGCTCGATTGGTGAATGCGGCGCGTGCACAGTAATTTTTAATGGTGAAGCTGTAAACTCCTGCCTTCTACTTGCGGGACAGATAAAAAATTCTGTAATTATTACTATCGAAGGACTTGCTGAAAACGGTGGACCAAGTAAGCTTCAGAAAATGTTTTTAGAAAAAGGTGCTGTACAATGTGGATTCTGTATTCCCGGTGCTTTGATGTCTGCATATGCATTACTTCTGGAAAACGAAAATCCATCCGAAGAAGAAATTAAGATTGCTTTATCAGGCAACTTATGCAGGTGTACCGGTTATAAGCAGATGATTGATGCAGTTAAGAGTAGTGCTCCATTATAACTCATCCATTTTCTTCCACAACTTTAATGCAGCTTTCCGGCTCTCATCATAAATCTTTTTTATTTCTGATGGAAAAATTCTGTTACGGTAAACAAATTTTCCGTTTATTATTACACTCTCAACAATTTGTGAAGAAAATCCAAACAAAAAATGTCCGGCAGCATTCTCTTTAGTTAACAGAGTAGGTGAGTTATAATCACAAATAATTAAATCAGCTGTGTAACCTTTTTCAATTCTGCCAAACATTTGATTAAAATATTTCTCAAGGATTTTGTTTCCACTCCATAAATAGTTTACAAAATCAGATGGATTCAGGTTACGATTTTCTTCCTTCGATTTAAAATATGCAAACCTTGTTTCTTCAAACATATCTGCGCCAATTCCATCCGTTCCAATGGCAAGGTTATTTACTTCAGCAATAGATTTAAGATAACCAACATTGTTGTTCATATTCGATCTGGGATTGTGCACAAGGAAGGAATTCCTATTATTTAGTATTTGTATATCTTTTTCGTTAAGCCATACACCATGCGCTAAAATCGATTTATCATTTAAAAGATTGAACGAATCTAATCTTTCAAGCATACTTTTTGAATATTTTTTTTCTGAATCATCCGCATCATATTTATCTTCGCCAACATGAATATGAAAACCCCTACCCGTTTTCTTGATTACATCGGAAATATATTTTAGCGAATCATCAGATAAAGTGAAAGATGCATGCCCGCCAATTGTAGCTTTAATAAGCTCACTATCTTTAACTGAATTTGCAAATTGTAGTGATTCTTCTAATCCTTCTTGAATTCTTTTTTTACCGCTCCTGTCTGTAATTTCGTAACAGAGAATTCCTCTTAAACCATTCTCTTCAAATGCTTCTTTCAAAACAGAAAGCGAACCCTTAATAAAATTTGGTGATGAATTGTGATCGATCACTGTAGTTGTACCTGATTTAATTGCTTCAATCGCTCCAACCATTCCGCTGTAATAAAGTAATTTATCATCAAGTGCCTTATCTAATTTCCACCAAAGATTTTCTAACATCTCCACAAAATTTCCGGAGGGTTCTATCTTTGCAAGTATTCCTCTTGCCAGTGAGGAATAGAAATGATTGTGTGCACAGACAAGCCCAGTCATAATTATCTTTTCTTGAAGATCAATTGCTTCAACGTTCGGATATTGTGAAGAAAGCTTCCGCCCAATCGAAATAATTTTGTTTCCTTCAATAGCAACATCAGTATTTTTATCTATCCCCGCAGGATTAAAATTAAGGATGGTAGCGTTTGTTAGTAATATCATTTGATTATAGGGGATTAAATTTTTGCAAATAAATAACTGTAATTGTTATACACTTCAAAGATAAAATTTATGAACGAAATAAACTCAATTGAAGATTTTAATTCATTAAAAGATGAAGAAGTTACTCTGCCGGTTTCATCATACGTGATCGTTCCTACCTGAGAATTATATCTTATTTTTAAAGAAATAGGATCTGAAGAAGAAACTAAAATGAAACCTTCGTTGCTGCTGTTGCTAAAATCATCATCGCTCCAGAATAGAGTTGGTTTATCAAAGTAGGGTGAACCTTCGTACGGACAGAAAGTTTCGCAGTTTCCACACTCATTACATAAACCATCAATGTGCAATACCTGGTAAATATCTTTATACTGATTGCTTAATAATTTTGAATCGATTAGAACATTAGCACGGTTGGGGCAAACTTCCACACATTTATTACAGATAAAATCGCAGTGAAGACATCTTGCAGATTCTGCGGTGAGATCATCTTCTCTTACCGGAAGAGTTAGCCCTTTTATTTTATTTAATTCAGATTCACTTCGGTTAAATTTAATATCACTCTGTGGAATATTTTTTTTGTTTAACTTTTCTTTTTTGATTATTGCTTCAGCAGCTTTTCTACCATCGGCAATAGCTTCAACCACAGTTGAGGGACCACGTAAAGCATCGCCGCCTATAAAAACATTCTCAATACTTGTTTCGTTAGTCGATTCGTTCGAATTAATTTTGGAATCCCCTTCGTTCAATAAATTATTTCTAAGAAGAATATTAAAATCAACCTGCTCACCTATTGCAGATATCACAGTATCGATTTGCAAATCCTCAAATTCATTTTTCGATGGAATTACTTTTCTTCTTCCATCGGAGCCGAATTCAGATAATTTCATTTTTTGCAAAGTCAAATTTCCATTATTAAATTTAAAGGGAGAAAGAAGTTCTCGAAAGTTAACGCCTTCACTTAACGCTTCATCAAATTCTTCGAGATCAGCAGGCATATATTTTTTTGTACGGCGGTAAATTATGTAAACGTTCTTAACTCCTTCAATTCTCTTTGCCACTCTTGCGCCATCCATCGCAGAATTTCCTCCTCCAATAATGGCAACATATTTTCCCAGCTCAATTTTTTCATTATTCCTATAACTTCTTAAGAATTCAATCGCATTTAAAATCTTTTCTTCATTTCCTTCAAGTTTTATTGTATTTGGTTTTTCTGCGCCAATTCCAATATAAATGTATTTAAAGCCGGAGTTTTTCAGTAAATCAATTGAAAAATTTCCATTCACACCGAAATTAAATTTAACTCCATGCTTTTTAATCAAATCAATATCTTTTTCGATTGCGATTTGCGGAAGTCGAAATTTGGGCAGAACATTATTAACAATTCCACCCGCTGATTTTTCTTTTTCAAAAACGGTTACATTAATTCCAGCTTTTGCAAGAAAGTATGCTGCCGAAAGACCGGAGGGACCAGCACCGATAATTGCAGTTTTTGTATCTTTTACTTCAGGAAAATTATAAGATTCAAATTTCTTTATGTAGTCATCATATCCTTTTAAGGCTGCTTCTTTTTTTAATTCTCTTATTAAAACCGGTCCATCATAATCGCAGCGCGTGCAATGAAACTGGCATTGATGATCACAAATATAGCCGGTTATGTGTGGCAGAGGATTTTGGGAATAAATCAGTTCCAATGCTTCAACATATTTTTTTTCTTCAACTAATTTTATATAACCGGAAACATCCTGGTGGATAGGACATGCCTGTCGACAGGGAGCGATGTAGCAATCGAAATTATTTAAGCGTACCGGAACTTTTATCGACTCAATTGCTCTTTTATCCTTGCGGTAATCTATATCATCCAAAGAAGTTTCTGAGAATTTCTTAAGTGCTTCCAGGTTTATGCTCTCACTAATATGATCTATCTCAGTAGTTGTATCAGCGATCTGTTTCAACCTATAATAGCCGCCCGGCTTAAGTAAATCGGTAACCATGGTTACTGGTTGAATTCCTATATCAAGGATCTCTTTAATATTTGCAGCGGTTGCACCACCTGAAAATGAAATATCAAGTTCGCTATTAAATTCAGAAGCGAGTTTGTAGGCCAGGTTAATCGTTAAAGGGAAAAGGGATCTGCCTGACATATACATTTCTTTATCAGGTAGGACGTTTTTATTATTTTCAACTCCCAACGTGTTGGAAAGTTTAGCTCCGAAACTCTTATTATTATTTTTTGAAATTGTCTTTAACCTTTTTAACATTTCCACAGCATCTTCAAATTGAAGATCCTTATCAAAACTTTCAGGGTTTACTTTTATATAATCATAACCTAATGAATTAAGTGTTTCATTCACAAAACTATAGCCAAGCAATGTCGGATTTAGTTTAACATAAGTGTGCAGATTCTTTTCAGTCAACAAGTAGGACACAATCCGTTCAATTTCATCCGGTGGGCAGCCATGCATAGTAGATAATGTTACCGAGTTTGATATGTTCGATGAAATGTTATTGATGGACTCTAATATTTTATCATTGAAAAGTGATTTTCCATTTTGCTTAACAAAACCAAATACTTCATCTTTATATTGATTGAATAAACTATGTTCACCTGCATTTTTAAGATCATTAATAAACTTATTCATCCGTTCTGTTTTTATGCCTTCAAGATCATACCCCACACTCATATTAAATATAAAACCTCTGCCATCGCTTGAAGAAAGCCCAAAGACTTGCTTTAACAAATGAATAATTAACCATGCCTTTAAATACTCATTGTACGATTCTTCAATTGTTAATTCCTGCGACCATTCAGTATTGTACCCTTCATCTCCAACATCTATGCAGGGCTTTTTAATTTCAAGCTTATCAAGTTTTTGAACAGTCTTTAGTTCGAAGAATCTTCCACCAACTAAATATGAGGATATAATATTTTGGGCAAGCTGTGTGTGAGGTCCTGCTGCAGGTCCAATTGGTAGATCTAAATCCTCATTAAATATTTTTGTTTCCGGTGTTTTATCGTTTTTGAAAAACTTAACAGAAGGTATTTCAAAAATTGATTGCTTCTGCTCATACTCAGTAAAGATCCATTCAAGCATTTGTTTGAATGATATCGTTCTCATCTTATCTGACATCAAGCAGCCGATTAGTGTTTTTACAGATTATGTTTAATTCCATTACTAATATAAATTAAGAATAAGAAAAATGTTTTAATAAATTAAACATTATTAAATTTAATAATTTTGAGTATCATTTATTAAAGAGAATTAAATATGGAATTAGCAGAGGTAATTTTAAGTAAGGCAAGCGAATATTCTGATTACACTGCAAGTAATTTATCAAAACTTATTCAGATTAAATCATTAAGCGGCGAAGAAAAAGAAGTTGTAAATGAAGTAGTGCGTATGATGGAAGAAGCTGGTTTTGATGAAGTACAAATTGATGGTTTGGGTAATGCAGTTGGCATAATAGGAAACGGCAAAAAAATAATTGCCATTGATGGGCATATTGATACGGTTGATCTAGGAAATCTTGATTCATGGGACTTTGATCCGTTGGGTGGCGAAATTAAAGATGGTTATGTACATGGCAGAGGGGCAGCAGATCAAACTGGCGGACCTGTCGCGGGTATAACTGCTGGAAAAATCTTAAAGGAAATAGGTCTGCCAGATGATGTTACTGTTTATGTTACCGCGACAGTTATGGAAGAGGATTGTGATGGGCTCTGTTGGAAATATCTTATTGAAGAGGAAAAACTAAAACCAGATTGTGTGATAGTTACGGAACCTACAAATCTTAATATCTATCGTGGTCACAGGGGAAGGATGGAAATAGTAGTATCATTTTATGGATTGTCTGCACATGGATCTGCTCCGGAAAGAGGGAAGAACGCAATTTATATGGCTTCAAGTGCTGCTCTTGAAATTGAAAAATTAAATGATCGCCTTGCTGATGATGCTTTTTTAGGAAAGGGAAGTGTTACGATATCAGAATTTGTTTCATCAAGTCCATCGTTGTGTGCAGTTTCTGATTTTGCAAAAATTCATCTTGATAGAAGACTAACCTGGGGTGAAGATAAAGAGCTGGCTTTAAATCAAGTTAAAGAAATTGTTAAAGGAATGAATGCTAAAGTTGAATTACTAAATTATGAGAAAACTTCTTTTACAGGATTGAAATATGGAATGGAAAAATATTATCCTACATGGAAAATTGAAGAAGACCATCCTGTAATACAAAAAGGTGTAAAAGCATATAAAGATCTTTTTAAACAAAATCCTATTGTTGATAAATGGACATTCTCTACAAACGGTGTAGCAATAAATGGAATTCATAAAATTCCAGTTATTGGATTTGGTCCGGGAGTTGAAGAACTTGCGCATGCACCAAACGAGAAAGTTCCAATTGAACATTTAGTTAAAGCATCTGCATTTTATGCAATGTTTGTAAATAATATTTTAACCACTAAGTCGCAAAGGCGCGAAAACTTTGCGTCTCTCTCTTGCGGTAACATAAATTTGGAGTAAATATGGATTTAAAAGGTAAACATTTTCTTCTTGTGATGATTGGACAAAAGAAGAACTGATATTGTTTTTAATACAGCATTTGAATTAAAAGATAAATTCTACAAAGAAGAACCACATCTACATCTTCTGCATAAAACATTATTTATGATTTTCTTCGAACAATCAACAAGAACAAGAAATTCAATGGAAGCCGGAATGACACAGCTTGGCGGGCATGCACATGATCTAACTGCTGATAAAATGCAGCTATCGCATGGAGAATCTGCAAAAGATACAGCAATAATTATTTCACGAATGGGACATGGAATTGCTTCGCGGAATTGTTTTTACGGAATTGGTAAAGATTATCTTGCTGAAATGGCAAAGCATTCATCTAAAACCAATTATGTCTTTACAGGATGATGTTTATCATCCCTTCCAGGGTTTAGCAGATTTGATGACCATCTTTGAAAAGTTTGGAAAAAATCCTAAAGGATTAAAAGTTACTGTTTCATGGGCTTATGCGGATACACATTCAAAACCACTTTCTGTTCCGCAAACACAGGCATTATTATTTCCGCGATATGGAATTGATGTTACAATTGCTCACCCAGAAGAATTTCCTTTAAGTAAAGAGATAATTGAGAGATCCAAGAAGAATGCTGAAGAGGGAGGAGGTTCAATTAATTTTACAAACGATATGGATGATGCGTTTGAAGGAGCTCATATTGTAATCCCTAAAAACTGGGGAGGATTTGGTAAATATGGTGTACAGGAATATCTTGATAATGAAGAAGAACTGTAAGAAAGAAATGAAATCGAATTTGGAAAAATATCACAACTGGATTTGTGATAGAAGAAAAATTGAACTGGCTGATAAAAATGTAAAGCTAATGCATGCACTTCCTGCTGATAGAAATCATGAAGTAACAGATGAAGTAATTGATGATGAAAATATCTCAGTAGTATTTGATGAAGCAGAAAACCGATTACACACAGCAAAGGCAATTATGTCTTTAACAATGTAGATTATACTTGAAATCGTTAATTAGTATATTTTGAAAATTCAACATTGTGAGTAATCATTATTTTGACCTATTTAAAAACCTCATTTAATGTTTCCCTGAATATGGTATTAAGGTTTCCCGTGTTACGAGATTTATCCACATTATACTTTTTTAAGTAATTAATAAAGTATTTTATTTTTTCTTCTATAAATTGATTTAAAATTGCAATTTTAGGTCCTACATTTAATTCTTCCCCTTCTTTTTTTCTCTTTAATAATGAATCAATTTCCAATTTAACAGAATCATCCTTTACCTGACTTTTCACTAATTGATAGAACTCCATTGGAGCCATTGTGTTTTTTTCTTCTATCCAGGAGCAGGCTAATAGAGGACGAAGAAGATAGAAATATTTTTTTATTCTTACCTGATCTGTTTTTAAGTAAGTTCGATAGTTACCCTCTGCCATATGCAGATAATGATACATGCAAGCTTTGGGGTTAAAATACTCTTCGGATAATTTTCTTAATTTACTAATGGTAGAATATTTTTCGAGATAAATAATTGGACTTCTCAACCATTCCATTAGAGGAGGATTGGATTTCCTAAAAAGACGCAATGCCTTTTTTAATTCCCATCCAGTAAGATCAATTTCGTTAGATAGTATTTTTTCATAATTATCATTTTTTTCGTCTATAGATAAATACCAGTTTTCCTTATGTATATAAATAAATCGAATATCCCAGTCACTATCTGTGGATTCAAATCCCCAGGCACGACTTCCGGACTCAACAGCATATAATATTTTTGCATCAAGAATTTCTTCTACAGATTCCAATTCATTTATAATACTATCTCTCATCAAGTATTTCTCTTTAAACCCGAATTATTAATAAATGGCTTTTGCATTAAGATCCTCTATATCTATCATTTAAGCCAATTCCTTTAAAATCATGGAGATTATTTTTTCTAACCTGGATTCGTTGGTGGCCTCTCTTTTGGTTTCAGAAATATAATCACAATATTCTCTCTGTTTAAAAGGAGTTAAGTTGTTAAAATTCTTTTTAAGTTTAACATCCTTACTAAGCTGTTCACTAAGTTCTTTAGGAATAGTTAGTTTAGTTGTTTTCACAGGTTTTATTTCTTTACCAGCTTTTTGATTTTTTATGGCTTCATTTACATATTCCAAAATCAACTTTTCATGAATCTCCTCAATAGAATTAAAGCGCATTTGTCTTTGTGCTTTGGTTATTCCTTCCTGTGCGTTCACTAATTTTTTCTTGCTGTCCTTTAAAAGTGCGCCCTGGAAAAACCATAGCCCCACATAAAATTTAAATGCTCCAAGTCCTACAATATTTTTATCATCAAGTGTATATACAGGAGTACCCTATTTAATTGTTTCTGCCAACTGTGTTTTGATTAAGATGCTCCTTAGCTTTTTTAGAGCGTCTCCCCATTGTTTATTCGATGTGATGAACTGGTTAACTGTTTTGAGTCTTTTCATTGCCTTCCTATTAATAAATATTCTGTTGGGTTAAAGCCGTTGTAATTGTTTTCTTCCTCATTAAATTGTTCAATATTAACATCAAAACCACTTTGATTCAATCTCTTTTCTAGTCCATCAAGAGAATAAATTCTTACATGATCCTCCTGCCCAAAATACTTTAACCGGTCTTCAGCAGTTTTGATTGAATCATCTTCATAAATCTCACCATCTTTAAACGGAGTTTGAATAATACAGCTTCCGCCCTTCTTTAATACTCTGTATAATTCATTCATTGCTGCCTGATCATCTTCAATATGTTCAAGGATATGATAACAAATTATTAAACCAAATGAGTTATCACTTTCGTCAATGTTTGTAATGTCGTAATTTTTATCTGCATCAAACTCTCCTAAAAAATCAGAAGTTATATAATCTTATAGAATGATCTTTTGAAAGAAATCGTTTTAAACTTCTTGATGGTGAAAAATGTAGAATTCTTATATCGCTTTTTAAATAATTCAGATTTAAGAATATTCCATAATCTCCTGTTTCTTGCAGAGCTGCCGCAATATGGACAAAGTTTTTCTCCACTTTTTAATGAAATAAATTTCCGTAGTTTTTTACTGCAAATATTGCATTGAAATTTATTCCCCCGGTAAAGCTGGTAATAAAAAAAACGAATTATCGTTTCGTGTTTAATAATAAATCTTTTGGGAATGAAAGAACTAATTATCTTTTTTATTTTTTCGTAAATCAATTATTCGGAAAATGTTAATTGTTTGATGTACATTCTTATTAGTAGATAATTAATTAGCAGATAGCTCGCCTAAAAAATTTTTAATTAACTCTTTTAACTTTCCTTCTGTTTCTCCATCAATTATTTTACCATCTTTAAAAACTTTATTAAAATTTCCTAAACTATAGTAAGCAACTATTTCTCCCTTAAAACGGGATAAGATATTTTGGGTAATTGCCAAAGCTGAAGCGCCACCGCGTTGTCCCGGGGACGTACTTAGCAGCAATATTTTTTTGCCTTCCAAAAAAGTTCGGTTATACCTTGAAAGCCAATCAATAACACTTTTGAAAAAAGCAGTAACATTTCCATTGTGTTCAGCAACTGAAATGATAATCCCCTGTGCTTCCTGAAGCTTATTATGTAAATCAATCACACCTTTAGGGACTCCTTCATTTTTCTCAATATCCATCCCATACATTGGAATATTGTAATTCGTCAAGTGGATAATATCAATCTCAACTTCGTTAATTAACTTTCCAACAAACTGTATAAGTTGGTGATTGATAGATGTGCTGCTATTGCTACCGGCAAATGCTAAAATTTTCATTTTTTAACCTTTAAATAATTATGTTGAAAACAGTCATAACATTCTTCAAATAGTACTAGAGAATTTCCTGCAAGCAAAACAGATTGTATTGTGCCGTTTTCAAACACTATTAAATCTGTTTTTTGTGTGGTTCTAATGGACCTACCTACTTGAATTTCATAGTTGATCTCAGATTCTAAATTACCATTTACAAATGTTTTCATAATTGTTCGAGTAAATTCTATTGTAACAGCATTTCCTGTGCTTTCAGGTGTTACTGTTCTCCCATCAATACCACCCGAAGATTCAATCCATTTCCATTTTCCAATTAGTTGTGATTTTAATTCTGAATTATCACTACTCGAGCATCCCATAAAAGCAATTAGGATAACAATAAATATTACAGTCTTCATCGTTTCAGTTTATTATTATTTTGTTAAAATTCTATATAATATAAATTAACCTACACACAACGGTTTGAACAAACACAACTTTGTGATTTCACTTATAAAATTCTATGTTTGTTACATAACTGATTGATTTATAATGTTTTAATGTAAGAAAAAATTAAGTTGAAAACTTTCAGGTTCAAAGTTAAATGAAATTGAAATGAGCAACTACACTTACAAATGTTTTAATTGTAAAAAAGAGTTTTCTGCAGAACTAATCGAAGATAACTCTCACTACCTTTGTCCCGATTGTGGTAAAGCAGAAAAAAGCAAACCTCTTCAAGGAGTATTAACAATTGAATATGAGTATGATGAAATAAAAAAGAGTTTAAGCAAAGATGAATTTCTAAAACTCACTCCTGGAAAATTTTGGCTCTATCCTGATTTCTGGCCAATCAATTTTACTAAATTTGATGAAACAATTTTAAACCAATTAGTTTTACCGGAAGATTTGTTATTAAATTTTAAATATGGGGATGCGGATATTTTATTGATGGATGAAACACGTAATCCTACTTTTTCTTACAAAGACAGAGCTTCTTTTCTAGTTGCATTAAAAGCCAAGGAGCTTGGTATAAAGGAAATTTCTGCGGCATCAACAGGAAATGCAGGTTCATCGCTTGCTGGTATTTGTTCGCGGCTTGGTTTAACATCTCATATTTTTGTTCCTTCGTCAATTCCTTCCGCAAAAAGAATACAGATACAATCGTTCGGTGCAAATATTTATCTTGTTGATGGCAGTTACGATGATGCTTTCGATCTTTGCCTTGAAGTTTCTCAAGCAAAAAAATGGTATAACCGGAACACTGCGTACAATCCTTTAACAATTGAAGGAAAAAAATCTGCGGCTTACGATATTTTTATTTCATCCAAAGGAAAGTTGCCTGATGCTATTTTTATTCCTGTAGGAGATGGAGTAATAATTTCAGGAATCTATAAAGGTTTTTATGATCTCAAAAAACTTGGTTGGATTGAAAAAATACCAAAATTAATTGCAGTTCAGGCAGAAGGAAGCAATGCGTTAGTAAGATTCTTAACTAATAATGTTTATGAATTTAAACCTGCTGAAACTATTGCAGACAGCATTTGCGCAGGCGCTCCGCGTAATTTATATATGGCTGCTGATGCTGTAAAATCAACAAACGGTAAAGCAGTTTCTGTAAGGGATAATGAAATCTTGTCTGCACAAAAAATAATTGCTAATAAGTTCGGCATTTTAGCAGAACCATCTTCGGCTGCTTCATTTGCTGGTTATCTAAAATTATCTGAATCAAATGAAATTACTCCCGAAGAAAAAGTGCTATTGTTAATTACAGGGAATGGTTTAAAACATACAACTGCAATGGAAGGATTTAATGAAATTCCACAGTTACGTTCCTACTCAGATTGGAAAGATATTTTCAGTATAAAATAGTTTAAAAATTAAACGAAGAGCTATTCAGTAATTTTATTTACTATTTGATTCTCTTCCTTTTCTTTATTCCTCTCCCGTGCATGGCAGTCTACGCACTCCAGTTCTTTAATGGATTTATCAAGATCTACCGGGTGAATAAACTCTAAACCATTTAAGGAAATATGCTGCTTGCCATCCGGAGTAACCTGCTCGATAATGGAGTGACAGAGGGTGCAGTCTTTAGAAATTATTTTACCTTCTTCACTTATATGTTTTCCATCATGGCACCTAAAGCAGCCGGTATCGTAAAGGTGTGAAATGTGGTTAGGAAAAGCTCTCCAGTTCGAATTCATTTTAGGAAAGTAATTACGTTTGTATATCTTCTGGATTTCGAAAATGCTTTTTTCTATAGACTCTATTTTCAGCTGTGAAAGTTCAGGGTAATTAATCTGGTAAAAATTTTTGATAAATGTTTTAATGCTATCTATTCCAATTTCTTTGGATGTATATGGAAATTCCAGAGCTTCAACAGCAATGCTTTTTATGTAAGGTAAACCAGCATCAATTTTATCCATAGAAAGAGAAAGATTAACAGACTTATCAGCAGGATTAAATATATGGGAAGGTCTGTTGTGACAATCTATGCAATCCATTATCCTTAAGTTCTCTTCCTCGTAGTTGTTTTCATCAAAAGGAATTTCCGTACTTTTGAAAGTAATTGTCTTTCCATCATTAGTGTTTAGCCTAACCCAGGGAATTATATTTCTCTTTTCATCAGTATGAATGTAACTGATACTATTTGCTTTGTCCATATGCCAGTGAATACCTTCAGCTTTACCGAGTTCACCTCTTCCGCCCCCTATTTTCAATAACATTGATATACTTGATTTTGTATTTTTTTCATCGTAAAGAAAATAATCTGAAGAGTATTTAATTTCGCTAAAAAAGTGCTCCGGTGAATGGCATTGTTCGCATGTCCCTTCCGCAGGTCTTAATTCGTGAACTGGCGTGGGAATAGGGCGGGAATATTTATTAAACAGTACAGAGTAAACCTGGTAAGCGCCGGAAATCTTGGCTTTAACAAACCAGCTTGCGCCAGAACCAATATGGCATTTTACACAACCAACCCTTGAGTGAGGTGAAGAGAGATAAGCAACATATTCCGGTTCCATCACTTCATGACAAATTGTTCCACAAAACGAATCGGACTCAGTGTACTCGTATGCTTTGAAACTTCCGAATGCGGAGAATAACATGAGCAGCAATGTTCCGGTAGAGACAATAGTTAACATTCTTAACTGCTTCGGATCGTTAAGATCTACTACGGGGAATCTTCCCTTGCGGGAAATACCAAGAGTTTCCCTCCTTTTTTCTCTAATTATTCCACCGGCAGCAATTATAAGCCCAATAATTAATATTCCGGGAAGAATTATAAATGCGATGATTCCCATATAAGGATGTGCATCATCACTAAAAAATTCAAGTATAAAAAGAAAAATTATTAAACCGAAGCTAATTGCAGAGATCGCCAGACCGGTAAATGTAATTGGGTTATATACTGGAGTTGGAAATAATTTTCGCATAGAAACTTTTTTTATTTACTAATAAAATACAAAGAATAATATATTATCTATAAACGAAAATCATTGCATAAATAATCCAGATTACAATACTAAACCCGGTTATTAATGCTGCCCACCCAAAAATTTTCATTCCGCGTATTACAATTGGGGGGTATTCTTCTACTAAATGTTTTTCAAGCTCACCATTTGCAACCATTTCCTTATACTCGGCTGGTCTGTCTAACTTAAACTCCTGCAGGGGGACCCTGCCTGAGAATATTACAATATCCATAGGAAATTTTTCAGGTCTTAAGTGCGTATTAAAGAAGTGAACTGTAAAAATAAAACCAGTCGCAAGAAGTGCCTCATCGCTGTGAATAATTGTAGCAACATTTATAAACCATCCGGGAAAAAAATTTGTAAAAAATTCTGGAAACCAAAGAATAAGACCCGTTGAACCAATAACGCACATTCCCCAAAATACAGCAAAGTAATCAAATTTTTCCCAATAAGTCCATCGCCCATATTCAGGTCTGGGTCCCTTTCCTATGAACCATTTAAGAGATCCAGTAATATCCTGCCAGTCTTTTTTATTAAAGACCATCGAATTATCGCCAAGTAAAAGTTCCTTCCACGATTTAAATTCTTTTTTTCTAAGCCTAGCGATATCTACCAGGTGAGTAATAAAGACGATAATCATTACTACAGCAGCGAACCTGTGTAAAAATCCAGCTGATTCAAATCCACCAAAAAAATGAGACAAAACTTTAGCCCATCCAGTATAAGAAAACTTTAAACTCATGCCTGTTAAAGAAAGCGTAATAAAACTGAGTATCATAAGTACATGAAGTGCCCTGTTTAACCTGGAAAATCGGACAACATGTCCTTTTTTATTACTCATTCAGGTTTACCTTCTGACTGGTTATTGTATATATTATCCTCCGGTTCACTGTTATCGTTACCTTCATCATGCATTTTGCGCAATTCTCTGCGCCATTTTAATGACCTAGGCAGCCAAAGAATAGTGTGAAGTCCGAAAATAAAAAATGTTGATATAACCAACCCGGTCATACCCCAAAATGTCCAGAATAGAAAAGGATATTTATCAGGGTCATGATGAGTTGCATGAGTCAAGTAACCGGCAAACTGCCTGTTTGCGGAAGGATGACAAGTACGGCAAGTTTCCAGCACGTTTTGTCTACTTAATTTTGAATCCGGATTTATAGGTGGTAAAATATCATGCGCACCGTGGCAGTCGTAACATTTTGCTGTTTTAGTGTAACCAAGCTGCGAAACTTTACCATGATAAGTATCGAAATAAGTTTCGGCAATTTCTTCATGGCATCTGCCGCATTGATTCATAATAGTAAGCTTAAATCCTTCGGAGTCGGCTCTTCTAATTGTATGTGCGCTGTGGCAGTCGTTACAAACTGGCAATTCTTTATCTGTTGATGTTACATTAGGAGAGTGAACACTTTTTTCAAACTGTTCAGTTATACCATAATGGCAGTTTCCACATGTGGAAGCTATAAGAACCGGATTTATGCTAGATTCAGGATTATCGTGAGGTAGCTCCCTGTGCGCTGTATGGCAATCTGTGCAAGTAGCAGTCACAGTTAATCCGCTTTTCAATAATCCTTTACCATGAATGCTTTCTGTATAATGTTGAATGATATCTATTTCAGATCCTTCGTTTTTTATTGCAGCCTGCTCTCCCTCTCTATGGCATTTTGCACATAAAGTTGGGATATTAATTGCAAATATTGGAGAATTCGAATCAAGCCGACCCATGGTACCATGGGTTCCGTGGCATTCTATACACGTTGGTGCGTTTTTATCCAAACGGGATGCTAACAGTACCATGAGTACTTTTTTCATAATCTTCACCAACTTGAGCATGGCACGAAGAACAATCAACTTCGCTTACAATTGTCTCACAGGGACGAAGTTTGGAAACATTTACTTCAGTATGGCATTGACTGCATGCAATTGTGGTATGCTTGGAACTTTTTATTTCATCATAATTAACAAAAAGTGATCTGCCGTCATCTGTTGCCACAAGATTTTGATTTTCATGGCATTCCAGACAGTCTCCGTCAGCCATTCCAAAATTGTAAAAAGCACTCCTTATTTCATGGGGTTGATGGCAATCAACACATGCAGGTAAAATGTGTTCTTGCTTTTCCCAGAGTTCGCCTCTTATTATTTTCCTGTGAACAGACTCGATCTCTGCATGACAAACAGCGCAAGTTGAGGCAATATTTTGCCTGGCTATTGTTGAACGGGAATCGGTATGAGGTAAAATTCTATGTGCAGAATGGCATGAAACGCAAGTAGCTGAGACAATTAATCCTTTTCCAAGTAGTCCTTCACCATGAATACTTTGTGAGTAATTCTCTAATATTCTATCCTGCGGAATATTTCTTTGAAGCTGTACTGGTGTTCCTTCCCGATGGCACTTACCGCAAAGTAATGGAATTTTCATAGGCGCAACTGGTAGAGTTATGATCAGCAATCGGCAGGATATCGTGTTTACCATGACAGTCCTGGCATAACGGTGCTAAAGGATCTCCTTTCGCTTTTGCCTGCCCATGTAAACACTCCTTATATAAATCCATTACATCATCGTGGCAGTTACCGCATTCAACTCTTTTAAATACTTTTCTATGTGGAAGATTTTCTCCATCAATATCTTCATGGCAATCGGTACATTCAATATCGGCATGAATTGAAGAGTTAATAGTGCTGGAACTAATAAAAAGAGATCTTGTTCTGCCGTTTACTTTTCCTTTTAAATCTCTGTCATCGTGGCACATTAAACATTCATCATTTGCCTGTGCTAATAATGAAGATGGTAAAGTAAGTAGTGGAAATAGTAAGATAACTAGGATAATTTTTAGATTAATATGAGAAGTTTTGGTTGAATCTTTCGTCATAAGAATGTCGCAGATAATTTATTCTTTGTCGGGATTATTTTCTGATTTAAGATTTTCTTCTTTTTTAATTCTTTCATATTCCAGTGGATGTTCTTCTGCCATTTCTTCTTCAGACATAGTTCCCTTAAACCACGCAACATTCATTGGATAAACATCAGGATTAAAAATAACAAAATAAAAATGCCAGACTACAATTGCCAGGAATGCAAGCCATGCCTCGTAATAATGGATAGTTCTGGCTATATCCCATCCAAGTTTTGTAAACAGCCCGATAAAAGTATTATCGAACCACATAACAAAACCAGTTAACGACATTACAATTGTACCCCAAATGAGCGCCCAGTATTCAGCTTTCTCTATGTAACTAAACCTGTCTAATTTTGGTTTTTCATTTGTAATGCCCACATTAAATCTTACAACACCAATTGCATCCTTAATATCCTGAAATTTTGGAAGAAGATCTTTTATTAACTTTCTTCCTCTTACTGTAAAAGAAATGTAGTAGATATGGTACAAACTAACTGCAACCATAACAACCGCAGATATTCTATGAATCAGTCCTCTGTATTCAAATGAATGGCTGCTAATATCTCTTATATGAGAAACCCACCAGGTATTTGGAAAACTTAACATAAAACCTGTAATTACAAGGAGCATAAAACTAACTGCCAGCGTTACATGCTGAATCCTTTCATTTAAATTCATCCTGAGATAAAGTGAATGCCCGTAATGTTCTTCCCTCATAAAACCCCTCAACTTTAATTTTTTTATCCGCGCTTTTCTAAAAAGATCAAGGGCATTATGCGCAAACATTCCACCGATGGTAGATATTATAAGAAAAATATAAAGGGTTGCAATAAAGTGAATAATAGGTTCATCCTCATCCTGGCGTGTAACATGAATATTACCAATTGCAAAATTTTCATTTGCGCCGGGATGGCATTCACCACAAGTTTCCACCAGGTTTGCTTTGTTTATCCGGGATGTAGGATCGCTGGATGGTTTAATATCATGATCTCCATGGCAACTTGCACAGTTTGCAACTTCAATCGATCCGCCTTCAATTGCTAAGCCATGATAACTGTCTTCAAACGATTTATATTTATCTGAAGCAATGCCATACTTTTCAGAAAGCTTTAGTGAACTATGGCAGGGTGAACAAACTTCCCTGGAAAGATTTTGGAAAGCAACGGGTGATTTCGGATCATCATGCCGAAGAATATTATGCTCGCCGTGGCAATCTGTACAAACCGGGCTATTACTATTTCCTCTTAATAATGCTTTTGAATGAACACTTTCTTTATAATCATTAAAGATTTCTTCATGACACTGTGAACAAGTATACGGAATATTTGAATGGAAAATAGATGATTCGGCCAAATTAGCCTCAATAACATCATGTGAGTTATGGCAATCAACACAATTAGCAGCTTTAGTATTGCCTGCGTTTAACTGAGATCCATGTACGCTATGTTCATACATATCTATAAATCCTGCTGAAGGAGCAATCCGGGAGCGCACCTCCGGATCATCCAGATGGCAGGATAAACATAATTTTTCCTGAGAGATTTTAACAGTGACTGAATCTTCCAGCTTATGTACTTTGGCAATAGGGTTTTTGTGGCAGTGCAAACAATTAGGTGCACCTAACATTCCATCTGTAAGCGCAAAGTAGTGCCTTGATGATAAATATTTTTTACTTTCTTCTTCATGACACTTTCCACAAGAGGCTCCTAAATTTTCTGCCCTCCACTTCCCGTCTGCATCATTAGGATCGGCAACATAGTGGTGACCATGGCACCCAATGCAATTAACATCCTTTCCTTTTTCAGTTCCCGAAACTTTTAATAGACGCGGATGGAAAAGATGTTTTACCAGCGCTTTTGTATGGCAATCAGAACATGCTTTTGGCTGCAGGTTATCGCTGTGAGGAATTTCTTCTGCATCAAATTCAACATGACACGAAGTACAGTTAAGCGTTGAATGGCTGGAATTATTGTAATGCTGTTCAACAACATTAATGGATATCTCTCTTCCGTTTTTTTCCATTGTAAATTCATCATCGTCATGGCACATTAAACAATCTTCATTAGTCTGAGCCGGTACAATTACTGAACAAAGTAAAAGCAAGAATGTAGCTGAGACTAAAAAGTAAAAGATTCGTGTGATATGCATTTTTCTTTAAGGATGATGAATTAAACTTGTTGAAACATTATAACAGCGAATGTGTGCAAAATTATTATGCCTTTAACTTTAAGATAATGAAAACGCAACTGCATAAAGTGATACAATTGTAAATATTACAAACAGGTAGAGGATTATATTTTTCATTTTATTGCTGGTATTTCTTTCAATGTAGAAATTATTGTAAAAACCAATATTAAGTTATATGCTTAATGCTTACAAACGCAATACCATTAGCAAAAATTGAAAATGATAACAATATTTAAGGTTAACTACCTTTTTATTCTCATCACCGAGAGTAATTGAAGGAAAATATTTTCAATATTTAGAAATTATTAGTGAAAATTAACAATTCCACAACCAAACAATTTCTAATCAGAAACTCTTTCTCATCGTTGTCATTCTCTCTGAAAGATATTCATCCGAATCAATAAACCAGGTCAAAATTAAAGGGGATTATTCTTTCGCTTTCCAATAAATATTTTTACCTCATTATTTAATTTACACGCACTATTTATAGTATTTATGCTAACAATTGTTTGCAATATCACAAATATTCATTTCTATGAATTAAGAATATAACTTGATGATTTCTCAACAACAAGAAATCATAATGCAAAATATTATCTAATTATCAATAATTTTTTGGTGTGATATTTGTGATTTACTGAGTGTAAAATTATGATCATCCTAAACAAAACGGTAAATCTAAGATCAATAATATTAGGAAATTCTTAGTTGATTAAGGAAATGCATACTCTAATTAAATCAAAACAATAGTTATAGTTTATCACAATAAATGTAGCAGGAGATATAAACATGCAAAAAACGTTACTTTCACTATTATGTATTCTCGCAATGGGTTATAGTTTGGTATTTGCCCAGGAACTTACTTTAAAAACTTATGGAGTAGATCCGTATGACGTTTCGCGTGATACGGTAGAGATTTACTTTGATAGGGTCTATAACAGTTTACTCAATGTTGGGGTTGAGACAAAAATGTATTTTGTCGGTCATTTTGAAGACTCAACTCTTAACAATCCTACCTGGACAGTGTTCATAAAACCAGTAGGTTCCACAGCAGATTTTGGTACTACGAAGAATTTGGATGCTTCAACACAATTGAACACATTCATTCCAGATGTTATTGGTACTTACAAGATAGCGTTTTCAGATGGTTCATTTGCTGATACACTTGTTATCAATGCAGCCACATATCTTGGTGTTGAAGGCGGAGCTGTTAATTGTATAGGTTGTCATAATACAGTTATTTGGGACTACAAGTATGATAAATGGTTAGAAACAGGGCATTCTGATATGCTTGTTAGAGGTTTGAATGGAACACTTAGCTCTCATTATGGCGAGAGTTGCATTAGCTGCCATACAACAGGATTTGATCCGGATGCTCAAACGATGGATTTGATGATTTTCCATTTGTATTTCCTGATTCATTATACCCGGGAGTCTATGATTTAACATTAGCAGCTTATCCGGATGCAATGGCAAGAGCAAATATTCAATGCGAAAGTTGCCATGGTCCGGGAAGTGCACATTTAGGAATGACAACCAATTCAAAAATAAGTACATCAATCAGCACTGAGAATTGTGCTACTTGTCATGATGATGGTCACTATCATGTATTTCCTACTCAATGGGAGCATTCAGGTGAAGATGCAACTGAATTTGACGGACGTGGTTTTCACGGTGGCCATGCTAAAGGAGAATTCGTTAGTTATACTGGTGGCAGAGCCGGTTGTGCACCATGCCATAGTGGTTCGGGATATATTGAATGGAATAATGAAGGAAGACCGTAGATGAATATGGATTACCTGATGATATTCAGTTCGTTCCAGAACCAACAACAATTACATGCGCTACTTGTCATGATCCACACGACGCATACAAATATTCATCAATTGAGATTGGCGGATACTCAACTTGGAGATGGTACTCCTGTTACATTTGAAAAATATGGTACTGGTTCCCAATGTATGGAGTGTCACAGAAGTCGTCGTAATGCTGCAGAATATGCATCTGATCTCGGACAATGCAAGTTCACACTACGGTGCTCACCATGGTCCTCAAGCAGATATGTTAATAGGTGCAAACGCACCTGATTTCGGTATACAGTAATCCAATAGTCTTCACCTCATGACGTGCAATTATGCCTGGTGAAGAAATGC
Organism: uncultured Ignavibacteriales bacterium; assembly: GCA_963764825.1. Taxonomy (GTDB): domain Bacteria; phylum Bacteroidota; class Ignavibacteria; order Ignavibacteriales; family Ignavibacteriaceae; genus JAZGGS01. The sequence goes on from CAVXUA010000002.1 coordinate 90,211, forward strand.
CTGCGTTGATTGTCATATGGCTGGTGATATTAGAGATCCTGAAGGAAATATTAATGTAGTTGGCGGACACACTTGGAATATGAATGATACAGAAGGAAATGATAATGTTGAAGCATGCGCTCCTTGTCATGGTAATGTTGGTAGATCATTCAAAGATAAAAAATATTATTTCAATGGTAATGCTGACCTTGATGGTAACGGAATAGCTGAAGGACTTCAGTTAGAAGTTCACGGTTTAATGGAGCAACTGGCTGTATTATTACCCATGATGAGAAATGGAAGTCTGTAACTGTAAGAGCGATTCAAGATCTTACTCCTGCAATAATGAGGTCGGCTTATGCATATTTTTGGATTGAAGAAGACAGAAGTTTTGGTATTCACAATCCGGCTTTTGCTTTTGGCATATTAAAAGCTTCTATTGAAGAGCTTGGCGGTGTAGTTTCTGTTGATTATCCTGAAAGTGGAATGCCTCAGGAATATCAATTATCACAGAATTATCCAAATCCATTTAATCCTTCAACCAAAATCGAATACTCTCTACCAGCGCAATCAAATGTTAAAATTGTAATATATGACGCTTTAGGAAATCAATTAGAGATTCTCTTCTCAGGGGAGAAGTCAGCAGGAACACACTCCTTAACCTGGAATGCGAATAATTATGCCTCAGGTATCTACTTTTACAGGATGCAGGCAGAAAACTTTGTTCAGGTTAGAAAGATGCTCTTGATGAAGTAATGATTATCCTTTCTTACTAGAAGTCTCCTTCTATTAACTAGTAAGAGTACATAAGGTAAAGGCTATCAAGAAATTGATAGCCTTTTTTTATTAATTTTTATTACTAATTTTTAATGAAAAATTAGTTTATGTGAGATCTAAGAAAGGTAATGAAACTGTGAAAATTGTACCACTTGATTCGTTATCTTTAATTGAAATTTTCCCCCTGGCTTCTTCAATTAATAATTTAACCAGGCTTAATCCCAAACCGTATCCTTTTATCCCAAGTTTTTCAGCGCTTTCAGATCTGTAAAACCGGTCAAACACTTTTTCCTTATCAGTATCGATTATACCAATCCCGTTATCTTTAACAATAAAATTGGCATATGCGCCATTTTTAATGAGCTCTACTCTTACCATTTTATCACTGTTTGAATACTTTATTGCATTATCAACCAGGTTTTCAACAACAATATAAAATTTGTCTGCATCTCCTCTTACATATACTTCTTTTTCGATTGAGCTTTGAATGTCATCTTTCGAAAATTTAGTACTAATAATGTTCTGAATAAGATTGCTAAAGTTAAATACTGAATGGCTTTTATCGTTGTTGTTATCCTGTTTGGATATCATTAGCAGTGTTCGAACAATTTTTATCATTTGATCAGTTTGGATGAGCAGCTTATTAAGTGCTTCCCTGTATTCATTATCAGATCGTTCTTTTTTTAATATATATTCCAATTCTGTTTTTACAGCGGTAAGCGGATTCATCATCTGGTGCGAAGCGTGGTCTGTAAATTGAGAAAGTTGATTTATATTTACCTCAATCCTGTCAAACAATTGGTTTAACGTATCTCTCAACCGCCCAAGTTCATCATCAGGATTAGCCTTATAATCTATCCTGGTGTTTAAGTTTCCTGCAGAAATTCTATTTGCAGTAGCAATAATTTTATTTATCGGGGCAAAGCTTTTCCTTGCTAAAAATATACTTGCAAAAATGATAATAATTATTAGTATGGGGAAACTATAAAGATTAAATGTAACTAGGTTGTTATAAACCTCTTCGAATTGTTTTTCGAAAGTTGCGAGTTGCAAAATTGCTACACTTTTACCTTTGTCACTCAATAATGAAATAAATCCTACCCTGAGGTTATCATTATCAACATCAATGTTTCTAAAGATGTAAGCGGGAAAGTTGCCATCAGCTTCAATCGGAATGTTTTTATAGTACTTTAAATTCTTGCTTGTGATTAACACTTCACCATCAGTGTTATAAATCTGCAGAAAATAAGGAGTCTCAGTTATTTCAACCAGATCAGGCTCATTAAATTCTGAAAAATCGGAAATGGTTATTGATGAATCAGAAATATCAAGTGAAGCAATAATATTTTCCATCTCGTGTTTTAACCTGATATCAATACTTTGCTGAAGGGTATAACTTATTGCTGTGAAAAGAAAAATATTGAATAGCAAAATAACCAGCAGGAATACCAATACGTTCCAAATTGTAAAGCGCTTAACCGTATCGGTAAAGAAAGGAGTGCTTTTTTTAGTCATCAATTAAAATATAACCTTCTCCATATATAGTCTTAATATACTTTTTCCCAGTGGATTCTTCCAGTTTTTTTCTAAGATTTTTTACCGTGGCTTCACAAATATTTGTTTTAGGGATAAAATTCAATCCCCAAACGTATTTACACATATTCTCTTTATTTATTACTGTTCCCTTATTTAAAATAAAGTGCTTTAACAAATCAAACTCTTTATCTGTCAAATCAATTTTTTCAACGTTATCTGTTTCAACCTTCCTGTTAATAAGATCCAAAGAAAAATTATCATATGCCAGCAAGTCTTGTTCAATATTATATCTTCTTTTTGTAGCTTTAATACGAGCAAGTAATTCTTCAAAAGAAAAAGGTTTGGTGATATAATCATCTGCGCCGGAATTAAGCGCTTCAACTTTATTTGAAACCTGGCTAAGTGCTGTAAGCAAAAGTATTGGGGTGTTGTTTCCCATTTCGCGCAACCGTTTGCATACTTCTATTCCACTTATTTTAGGCATTTTCCAATCAAGTACAATTACGTCGAATTCAATTTTCTCAACTAATTTCAAAGCTTCTTCGCCATCTTTAGCAACCATTGCATGATGACCTTCTTCCAGAAAATTTTTCCTGAGCGGCTCTGCTATCTGAGATTCATCTTCAGCAATTAATATTTCCATAAATTCCTCTTCATTCTACCATCAAATAAAAAGAATAGAACCCACCAATTCAATAGTAATATTGAATTATGAAGCGCATTTCATCATTGTTAATTTTACACTTTAGATAAATAATGATATTTTTTCATTGAATATTTTTAGCGAATAAATACTTTTACCTTATAAAATAGAAGGAGAAAAAATGAAAAAACTATTACTACTACTTTCATTCTTCATTTTCGGGGCAACTTTGATCATTCCTCAAACTTATGTTGGATCTGATCAATGTCAAATATGCCACGATAATGTTAACGCTAATACTGGCTACAATATTTGGGAAGAGTATATGACTTCAGGTCATCCGTACAAACTTAATGAAGTAACCGGCGCTCCCCCAACTTATCCTCCAAATACAAGCCTGGGCGTTCCAAATCCTCCTCCAGGAACTGCATGGGCAGATTATAGTTGGGTAATAGGTGGTTATGGCTGGAAAGCCCGATTTGTTTTACCAACTGGACGAGTATATACAGCTACGCAAGAGGTTCAATATAACCTTGAGGATTCGAGCTGGGTTGCGTATCACTTTGGCGAAGATAAAAAATACAACTATGGCTGCTTCATATGTCATACAACCGGTCCAGATCCAAGTGGCTCCTGGAATGGAGTGTCTGCAGATAGCCTCGGAACATTTAGTGAGCCTGGAATACGTTGTGAGGGATGTCATGGACCCGGAAGTGATCACCAAAGTTCTGGTGGAACTACTCCTCCTCCAATTACCGGAGATGATCTTAAATTAACTCGCTGTGGTGAATGCCATCAACGCGGTGGCGCTACTAACAATATACCATCAAGTGGTGGTTATATAAGACATCATGAGCAAGTAAATGAATTCAGAGCTTCAAAACACGGTGATGGTAATAACCCTGACTTAACCTGTGCATCCTGTCATGAGACTCACGTTCCATTACGTTACCCTGATGCTACTCCGGAAGAAGGCATAAATACTGATTGCTCAACCTGTCATCCAAATATGGAAATTCTATTAAATGGAGTTCCTAAAGCTATTGATTGCGAAGACTGCCACATGCCACCTGCAAGTAAATCAGCAATCGGTATGGTAGTTGGAAACGGTAGACGTGGGGATGTGAAAACGCATATTATGGGAATTAACACGGGTGCTTTCGATTACACCGCAATGTTTGATACATCTACAAATTTAGTAGTTCTTGATGGCGACGGACTTGCAGAAGTAACACTAGATTTTGTTTGCTTGAGATGCCATACTACTGAGGATGTTACCTGGGCTTCATCTTATGCAGTAGATATTCATACCAATGGAATAAATGATGTCGAATTTGATGAGAACATTCCTGTTGAATATGATTTGGGACAGAACTATCCAAATCCATTTAACCCAAGTACAACAATCTCATTTTCAATTCCGGAAGCCTCACAAGTACGATTAGAAATATTTACTGTTACAGGCGAGCTAGTTGAAACTCTCATTGAGGAATATATGCCAGCAGGTAATCATAGCTTATCTTTTAGCGCAGAAGCTTTACCAAGCGGTGTATATCTTTATAAAATGAATGCAGGAAATTTTAACTCTACAAAGAAAATGATTCTGCTCAAGTAATGAATTATTAAGATATGATGTGATAAGCCGCCTTCCTTAATAGTGGAGGGCGGCTTTTTTTATTCTTCACTGTTAATTTTTTCCATCAACTTACCGGTCAACTTTAATTTTTTGAATCCAAATTTTTCATACAAACTATGGGCATCTTTAGTAGCCAGCATCCATTTTTTTACCGAGACTGAAACGTTCATCATTTAAAATTTTATTTAACAGGATTTTTGATAAACCGTTCCCCCGGTATTCTTCAACAATAAAGACATCCATAAGGTAAGCAATGGTTGTTAGATCGGTTACAATTCTGGCAAACCCAACTTGTTTATCAGCGATATAAATACCGAAACAAATGGAATTATCGATCGACTTTTTTACTTCATCGAAAGTTCTGCCCTTAGCCCAGTAGGAGTTTGTAATTTGGTGATGGATAAGTTTTAGATCTAACCTGGTTTTATCATCACTTATGTTATATTCTTCCATCTAAAAGTTTATGTTAATAACACTAAACCTGGATATCAAGTTCTTTCATTTTCCTGTACAGGGTGGAAAGTCCTACTTGCAGTACTTCGGCACACTTATCTTTATTGAATTCATTACTTTCTAATGTTCTTGTTATAATATCTCGTTCGAACCGCTTTACTGATTCTTCAAGTGAACCTGAATCTGCCAAATGGAGCAGACCAGGTGATTTAAAAGTTGGAGGAAGATGCTTTAGCGAAATCAGATCTTCGTTACAAAATATTATTGCACGCTCTATTACATTTTCTAATTCTCTTATTTCACCTTTCCATTCATGATTCATAAGTGCACGCATTGCATCATTGGAAATTCCCTTAATACTTTTATTCATCTCTTTCCTGTATTTATCAACAAAGTGATCTGCCAGAAGGGGAATATCTTCTGAGCGTTCCTTTAAAGATGGAAGGTGGATATCAACAACATTAATCCGGTAGTATAAATCTTCCCTGAATTTACCCTCATTAACCTGTTCCAGCAAATCCCTATTTGTGGAAGCAACAAACCTGATATTAACCGGAAGTGAAACAGTAGTGCCAACAGGAGTATATTCTTTTTCCTGAATTGCTCTTAATAATTTTACCTGCAACTGCAGTGGAAGATCACTTATTTCATCTAGGAAAAGAGTGCCGCCTTCTGCAGCTTTTAGAAATCCTTCCTTATCTGTTATTGCCCCTGTAAAAGCACCTTTTTTATGACCAAATAATTCACTTTCAATCAGATTATCTGATATAGCTCCGCAATTAACTGCAACAAAACGTTTACTACTTCTTTTTGAGTTGAAGTGAAGAGCTCTTGCAACCAGTTCCTTTCCTGTTCCGCTGTTACCTGAAATCAGCACGGTGCTGTCGGTATCAGCAACTGCTTCAATCATCGTGAAGATTTGAGTAATAGCTGTGCTTTTACCAATAATATTATTTACTGAGGAATCACGTTGCAGCTCTTTTCGCAAAATTTTATTTTCAATAAGTAATTCTTTTATATCAAACAATTTTTTTACTTTAATAAGAAGCTCATCGAACTCAACCGGTTTAAGTATATAATCGCTTGCACCATTTCTAAGAGCAGAAATTGCAGTTTCAAGTGAACCATAAGCAGTTATTACAATTGTTGAAGTTTGAACATTAATTTTTCTTATCTGTTCCAGGAGTTCGGTTCCTTTCATCTCAGGCATTTCCAGGTCGGTAATTACCAGGTCGAATGAACGTTCTCTTAATATGTTATAAGCGACCTTTCCATTTTCCGCTTCCTCAACTTCGTACCCTTCTTTTTTAAGGATGTATGAAATTGATTCGCGGATTATTTTTTCATCATCTACAACAAGAATATTACTTGACATAACTTAAACTTTCTTAGGTTTCAATTGGTAAATTAATAATAAACGTGGTTCCTTTGCCCGACTTACTTTTTACTTTTAAATCACCCCTGAAACTTTTAACAATGCCGTAACTTACCCACAATCCTAATCCTGTTCCTTTACCCTGCTCTTTAGTTGTAAAGAATGGCTCGAAAATTTTGCTTAAGTTTTTTTGTTCTATACCAGGTCCATGTATCTTCAAAAGTTAAAATAACTTCGTTATCATTCAAAGAAGATTCAATGCTAATACGTTTATTGTTATTTTTTGTTTCGCTTTCCATAATTGCGTCCACAGCATTAAGCAATATGTTAACAAAAACCTGTTGAATCTGGTCGGCAACCAGCGGAAGTGAAGGAATATCACTATTAAGATTTACCCTAAACTCAATGTCCTTTGCCTTTGTACCAACCTTTGTAATTTCCACTGCTTCCTTTAGCATTCCGTTAATGTCAGTCAGTTGAAATTCAAAATTAGATGGTCTTGAAAAATCTACCAGGTCTCTAATAATTTTGGAAATTCGGGTAATTTGGCTTTTTACTAAGCCAAGTTTTTCGCTGATAAATTCGTCTTCAGTATTTCGTTGCGCAACTTGTACGAGTGCAGAGATTGAGGCAAGAGGGTTTCCTACTTCGTGCGCAATGCCTGCTGCCAGAGTACCGATGCTTTCCATTTTTTGTGTATTAATTAACTGTTTTTCAAGGGTTATCTTTTCGCTCATATCCCGGTGAATACCAAAATAGCTGGTAACTTTATCATCTTTTCCCAGAATTGGGGAGATAAGAAGCTCGGAATGGAACGGTTCTCCGTTTTTCTTACGATCTTCAATTTCGCCAAACCATACCTTACCGCTTGAAATTGTCTGCCACATCTTATCCCAATAATTTTTATTTGATTTTCCACTTCCAAAAATGCTGGGACTTTTTCCTATCAATTCTTCTTTACTAAATCCGCTTACTTTAACAAATGCAGAATTAACATATATCATCTTTACCTTTTAAATCCGTAATCTGGACAGGGTTAAGACTGTTTTCAACAATGTTAAAAAACTTGTAGAGTTCAGCTTCTTTTTTCTTTTCTTCAGAGATATCCCGCGCAACTATAAATATTCTATCCTGATTTTTATTTTCATCGTTTGTCGGTAGAACGGAGTAAGCGAGTTTTACCTGGATGAATTTATTGTTTACGTGAAATTTTGTTTCAAAGCTTACATCATTCGTAATCTTTGTGGATTTCTTCAGGATGTTAAGAAATTTCGCTCTGTCAGATAGTTCAATTAATTCTATAAAATTTATATTCCCGGCGTTTGCAGATGAACCGATAAGATCTTTCCCGCTTTTATTCAGATCTAAAATTTCACCTTCATTACTAACAAGGAAGTACATGTCAGGGAAACCATCAAATAAATCAAACTTAAAATTGAAATTGTTCTTCATCTTTTATACGAATTCCTTACAGGAGCAACAAGAAATATGACTTAAATTTAGAAATACTTGGTAAATATACAGTTTCAATGAAAGAATATCGATGTAAATATAGGAGGGGAGTATCTCGGTTTTTAGATATAACCCTTCTCCTTCATAAGCTCTGCACAAAGAATTGCACCACCGGCTGCACCACGCACAGTATTATGTGAAAGAATTACAAACTTAAAGTCAAACAAAGGGTCTTCACGCAATCTTCCTATAGAAACAGCCATACCATTTTCAAGATTCCGCTGGTATTTTGGCTGAGGATAATTTGGCTCATCGAAGTAATGTAATAGTCTTTTTGGAGCAGATGGCAGCGATAATTTTTGAGGTTCGCCTCTAAATTCCTGCCAGGCTTTTATAATTTCATCCCTTCTTTACTTTTTGATTTAAATTCACTTGAACGCATTCTGTATGACCATCTGTAACATTAACTCTATTACATTGTGCACTAATTTTAAAATTGTTATATAAAATTTTACCATTTTCAAATTTCCCAAATATTTTTAGAGGTTCCACTTCAATTTTTTCTTCCTCACCATTTATAAACGGTATTACATTATCTTCTATATCAAGATTTACTGTTCTTGGATGACCCGCACCGGAGATTGCCTGCATTGTAGTTACATTTAGATGCATTTATTCCGAAATTATCTAGAAGCGGTTTTAGTGCCAGAACTAATCCAATAACTGAACAATTTGGATTTGTAACTATGCAGCCCTTACCAAATTTCTGAAACTTAATTAAATCAAGATGATCTGGATTAATTTCAGGAACTAACAGGGGAACATCTTCATCCATCCTATGATTTTTTGAATTGGAAATTACCGTATAACCAGCTTTGGCAAATTCAGTTTCAATTTTGCCTGCAACACTGCTATCCAATCCGGAAAAAACAATTTTTGATTTTAAGATTGGTTCACATTTTTGTACTACAATGTTTTCAATATCCTTCCAAAGTTCATATTTCATAAACCAATCAACAGCATCTTTATATTTTTTACCAGCAGATTTATCAGAAGCACACAATTCGGTAATTTCGAACCAGGGATGATCTGATAATAATTCAATAAATTTTTGCCCTACGCTGCCTGTTGCACCAAGAATTGCAACTGATGTTTTAACGCCAATCATACCTTATATTTGAATTAGTTTGAATAAAAAGTATGCTAAATATATGAATAATTTGATATCTATATCATCAATTAATTATTGCTTATCATTTTAAATGAATGAACTAATAAACATATTAAAATACCGGCTCGTATGGCTTAAACTTTTTAGTCGCTTACTGCTGCTTTTAATTATCATTTTACAATAATTGGGCGGTTCCTTTGTTTTTTATTGTTTGCAGTAATCTTTATGATATTCTTGGTTATCACTTTACACTTATCCGCCGAACTACCAAAATGCCTGAAAGGATTATTATTAAATCTTACCGCATAAACCAATTAATGTTCGATATTGTCTTACTAATTCTATTAGGTTTATATTTTGGTTGGGTCTTCTCTTTATGCGGAGCCATCCTTAAAATTTTTGGTGTGCAGGATTTACTTTATTATTTATTCTTACAAAAAGAACTTCCGCTTAAATGGACTTGGATGAAATGGACTCCTTTAGGATTTATAAAAGGAGATCTTTCAAGGGTAGAAATTATTTTGCAAGGAATTTTTGGAGTTATAATTTGTTTATTAATTCTTATCTATTATTAAAAGGAATGTAAAAATATTACCCCATATAAATTCTTTTCTTAAATTCAATCGCTAATAAAGTTCTTATAATTATTTATTTTGCAAACATGAAAATCGGTTTAGTACAATACAGCCCTGTCTGGGAAGATAAAGAAGCCAACAAAGCAAAGATTTCAATCTCTTCTTAAAAAAGATAATAGCGCAGTTGATCTTTTAATTTTTCCTGAGATGACTTTAACAGGTTTTACAATGAAATCGGATGAGTTTGCGGAGAGTTTACAAGGAGAAAGTTTTAAGTTTTTTTCAGAGCTTGCAGTTGGTAAAAAAGTCACATATTTTTGCGAGGATAGTTGAGAGGGTAAAAGAAAAAGTTTTAATACTCTTATTCATATTAAACCGGATGGAAAACTATTAAAACTTTACAGGAAGGTTCATCCATTTTCATATTCAAAAGAAGACCAATTCTTTGAGCGAGGGAAAAAACCTGCACGAACAAAAGTAAAAAACTGGCAGGTTGGTTTATCAATTTGTTACGATTTGCGTTTCCCTGAACTTTTCAGGAAATATGGAAAGAAAAGAGCACACCTTATTAGTTAACATGCAAACTGGCCTGATGCAAGGATTGAACACTGGCGAACACTTTTAAAAGCTCGTGCAATTGAAAATCAATGTTATGTTGCAGGAATTAACAGGGTAGGGAAGGATCCTAAATTAAATTACAATGGCTTCAGCAGCGTCTTACGATCCAATGGGAAAAGAAATTATTTCTGTTGAAAATGAAGAAAAACTTATAGTTGCAGAAATTGATAAAAATTATGTAAAGGAAGTTAGAGAAAAATTTCCTTTTCTTAAATGATATAAAATTGATTTGAGATCGAAAGTTAAAAATAAAAAAGGAGACCGAAGTCTCCTTTTTTCATTCATTTCATTTCAGATTCCATTGAACTCTATTATTATTACTTGCAAGGTCGAAGCGATCAAGGTTCATCACTTTATTCCAGGCTGCTACAAAGTCCTTCACGAATTTCTTCTTTGAATCCTCCTGTGCATAGACTTCTGCAAGTGCACGCAGCTGTGAGTTTGAACCGAAAATCAGATCAACGCGTGTGCCTGTCCATTTTGGTTTGCCTGTCTTACGATCACGACCTTCAAAAGTATCTTCCTTAGCATTCGTAGGTTTCCAAACAGTTCCCATATCAAGCAGGTTTACAAAGAAGTCGTTTGTTAGTTTACCAACCTGGTCTGTAAACACTCCGTGTTTAGACTGACTATAGTTTGCACCAAGCACACGCAATCCACCAACTAACACAGTCATCTCTGGTGCACTCAAAGTAAGTAGTTGTGCTCTGTCAACAAACATTTCTTCTGCAGGTACTGAATAAGCTTTTTTCTGATAATTACGGAAACCATCTGCTTCTGGTTCCATATATTCGAATGATTCAACATCAGTCTGAGCTTGTGAAGCATCCATACGTCCCGGAGTAAATGGCACTTCAATCTTGTGTCCGGCAGCTTTAGCTGCAGCTTCAACAGCAGCACATCCACCCAGCACAATGAGATCAGCCAGAGAAACTTTTTTACCGTCTTTCCGTTTACTGTTGAAATCTTTCTGAATGCTTTTAAGTTTTTTTAGAACCTTTTCCAGTTGTGCAGGTTGATTTACTTCCCAATCCTTTTGCGGTTCTAAACGAATGCGAGCACCGTTAGCTCCTCCGCGATATCTGATCCACGGAAAGTAGATGCAGAAGCCCATGCAGTATAAACCAGTTCTGATACAGATAATCCTGAATCTAAAATTTTCTTTTTGAGACTTGCAGCATCCTTTTTATTGATAAGTTTATGATTAACTGCCGGAATTGGATCCTGCCATATCAGATCTTTTTTCGGAACTTCTGGTCCAAGGTAACGAGCTTTTGGTCCCATATCGCGGTGAGTAAGCTTAAACCAGGCTCTTGCAAATGCATCTGCGAAAGCTTTTGGATCCTTGTGGAATTTTCGTGAGATTGGTCCATAAATTGGATCGAAGCGCATAGCTATATCCGCGGTTGTCATCGTGGGTGGATGCTTCTTTGATGGATCGTGTGCATCCGGAATCATATGTTCCGGTTTAACATTCTTTAGCCTGCCATTGCCATGCACCTGCAGGACTTTTAACCTTTTCCCACTCGTAACCGAAAAGCATGTCGAAGTAGCCCATATCCCATTTTGTTGGATTAGGTTTCCATGCACCTTCTAAACCACTGGTTGTTGCATGAGCACCTTTGCCTGTTTTAAATTTATTGATCCATCCTAAACCTTGTTCTTCGATTGGTGCAGCTTCCGGTTCCGGACCAACTAAGTCCGGATCACCTGCGCCGTGCATTTTACCAAATGTGTGTCCACCGGCAGTTAGTGCAACAGTCTCTTCGTCATTCATAGCCATTCGTTTAAATGTTTCCCGAACATCACGTCCTGAAGCTACAGGATCTGGATTTCCGTCCGGACCTTCAGGATTGACGTAGATCAGACCCATCTGAACTGCGGCCAAAGGATTTTCCAGTTCCCGGTCACCGGAGTAACGGCTCTTGGGTTTATCACTGGTGGCTAACCATTCCTTTTCAGCACCCCAGTAAATATCTTCTTCCGGCTGATAGATATCTTCACGTCCACCACCGAATCCAAAAGTTTTGAAACCCATTGATTCCAGTGCAGCAGTTACCAGCTAAGATCAAAAGGTCAGCCCAGGAAATTTTGTTTCCATATTTCTGTTTGATTGGCCAGAGCAGTCGGCGTGCTTTATCTAAGTTGCCGTTATCAGGCCAACTATTTACAGGTGCAAAACGCTGGTTACCGGTTCCGCCACCACCACGTCCATCAGCGGTGCGGTAGGTACCTGCACTGTGCCATGACATACGAATAAACAAACCACCATAATGACCCCAATCAGCAGGCCACCAATCCTGCGAGTCGGTCATCAGTTCATACAGATCTTTCTTTAGTGCTTTCAAATCAAGCTTCTTGAATTCTTTAGCATAGTTAAATTTGGGACCCATTGGATTTGAAGCGGGATGGTGCTGGTGAAGTATTCCAAGCTTTAATTGATTGGGCCACCAGTCTTTGTTCGATGTTCCGCCACCTGCTCCATGCGGTACGGGACACTTGTTATTTTCACTCATAAGTTTCTTCCTTTCGTTATTGATAAAAATTAAACTTTTTTTGTTTTGACCATTAGTAGATGAATTGTAACTCCAATTGCTATTGCTAATAAAAGTAACTTGATAAAAAATTCTTCTGTGAAAAAGTAAGCTGAACTCAGAATCATTATCCATAGTAAAGCTATGTTAAAAATTTTTGCTTTAATTGTTAAACCTGATTTATCCTGATAATTTTTTATATACATTCCAAGTATTTTATGATTTCGAAGCCACTCATTTGCCTTGAGGAGAACTTTTAACAAAACAAGCTGATGCAAGGATGAGAAAGATTGTAGTTGGGAGAATTGGAAGGAAAATTCCTATAATACCTATAGTAACAAGTAAAATTCCGCTCGTGAAATAAAGATATCGATATAATCCGGGTAATTCTACACTATCTTGTTTTAACTTCGGTTTCAAGTTTTTTTCCTAATCTTATCATTTTATTCTCCCATTATAATTAATTGATAAAAATTAATTTTAGTGGTACAAATTTAACTCAGCAAAATCATTCTAACAAATAGATTATACCTGAAGATTATAAATACTTTTGATATTGTTATATTTCCAGCATAGATTGTGATTTGAAACAACTAATTCGTATTAACTTGCTTAATTCTATAATTAGCGCAAGCGATTTTTATCAAACAAGAGATTACCAGATTATATGCTTACCATTAAAAGAAGAATTAAATTTTTATCACTGCGATCCTGCAGGCATTTTATTTTATGCAAGATTATTTGAAATCTGCCATTCAGTTTACGAGGAGATGATAAGCGGTTTTAACCTGGAAGATAATTACTGGCAAAATGATGATTATGTTGTCCCAATTGTAAAATGTGATGCTGGATTTTATAAACCTGTAAAACCAGGCGAAGAGGTAACTATTGAACTTGCTAGTGACTGAATTAAGAGAAACAACCTTCCAGCTGAGTTATTCAATTAAGAATAATAGTGATGTGGAGGTTGCATCAGCAAAAACGGTGCATGTTTTTGTTGATAAGCAAAAATGGAAAGGTAAAGAGATAAAAGATTCGTTGAGAATCGGATTAAGTAATCATTTTAAAGATTAGTTGCGGAATATTTTTCTATTAGTTTATTCTTTTCAACTTTACCCAATTCAGTTTTTGGTAATTCTTTAACGATGAAAATCTTTTTTGGAATTTTAAAACCGGTTAGTTTTTTTATTAAATAAGATTTCAAATCTTCAATATTAAAATTATCTGCTCCCTTTTTTATAACAATCGCTGCGCATACAATTTCACCCCAATCATCACTCTTTAGTGAAAAAACAGCTTGTTTCCTCGATTGCGAAATACGTTAAAATTTCTCTTTCAACTACTACAGGATTTACATTTTCTCCGCCACTTATTATAATATCCAATTTTCTGCTCTGTAAATAAAGATAACCATCATCATCAAGGTAACCAATATCATTTGAATGAAAATATTCTTTCTTTGTTTCATCTTCATCCTGCTCATTTAAATAACCCTGCATCAGTGATGGTGAACTAATTAAAATTTCTCCTGAAATATTTTTAGCAAGTGTGTTATTGTTTCCATCAACAATTTTTATCTTATTAGGCGATATTGGTTTGCCAGCCGAACCTGGTTTTAATTTAAAGTCTTCCGGAGGAAGAGCAGTTACAAACGAAGCAGTTTCAGTTGATCCATAAACTTTAGTAATCTTCCAGCCCAGGGCCATAGCTTGTTCAATTAATGCATTTGATATATAACCCCCGCCAAGCAAAACATTTTTTAATTCAGGATTTGGTTCTATTTTTTTATCAACCAATCTTTTTAGCTGTGTTGATACAAACGAAATCAATGTCGGATTAAATTCCGTAATGGATTTAATCAATCCATCAGTTTGAATTGAATTTGGAATGATTACAGGAACATTGAAAAGCAGTGCGCGCGTTAAAATTGAAAAACCGCCAACGTGATAAAATGGTAAACTCGCAAGCCATCTATCTTGAGCGGAATGTTTTAAAATAGTATTTCCAATTAGAGCACTTTGGTGAAAACTGTTAAATGAAAGTTTAACACCTTTCGGTTTATCAGAAGATCCTGAAGTAAAAATTATTGCAGCTGTTTTTCCAGGTATTATTTCACTTATTTCATCTTCATCAGAATTATGATGTAAATATTTTGGAAGAGTAGAAACAATTTTATTATCATAATTATATTTCTCCAGCTGATTCTTGGAACCAACAATTGATTTACAATTTGCTGTTTGTAACAAATCGTTTAGTTCGCTTTGAGTTGCTTTTGGATTTAACAAAACAGGAATTGCTCCTAATTTCCAGAGCGCTAAAACAGAAATTACAAACTCTGCAGTGTGTTCGCAGAAAATTCCTATAAAACAATTCTCAGTTATTCCTTGCTCAGAAAAATAGATTTTTGCATCATTGGATAATCTTGCTAAATCATTATATGTGAAGGTTTTACGAGGAGTGATAATCGCAGTTGAGGAAGGTAATTGGTTCCGTAATAAAATTTTTTTTATTGAAATATTGTCCATTAATTTGATAACGAAATTTTACCATGTTTTACAGGAAAAGGATCAGGAATTAAATCGCTCTTAAAATAATCGCTAAGAGCAAGTCCGTGGGCGATTTCTTTTTTTAGAGAAGCCGCAGCTATTACTGCGTTTGCTTTTCCAATTGCCGATTCAAATGATGAAGTGATAACAGGTATGATATTCTTTTTTTCAGCCATCTCAATAATTTCTAAAGTTGGCAGCAATCCTCCAAGAATCATCGGTTTAAGGATAAGATAATCGACAGCATTATTCTTGATGAAATTTCCGGCATCTTTTATTGTACGGATCGATTCATCAGCAGCTAATGGAATAGATGTACTATTCCTTAACTTTATAAAATCATCTAAAGAGTTAACCGGCTGCTCCGCATATTCTAGTTCGAATTTTTTTAATTTTTCTAAATTTTTTATTGCACTCTTTAAATTCCATTTCCCGTTTGCATCAATACGTAATTTAATATCATTCCCTAATTCATCTCTAAGAACTTTTATACAGTTATAATCTTCTTCAAAATTATCTCTGCCGGTTTTTAGCTTAAAAGTTTTAAAACCTGATTCAATTAATGTTTTGGCTTTTTTAATTGTATCATCTTTTGTTAAAAAACCTATAGATGCGTTAACGTTTATATCTTTTCTAAGATTAGCTTTAGAAGTTTATCAATTGTTATATTTTTCTCTTTACAAATAAGATTAAGGAGTGCTTGCTCTATTCCATGTCTTAATGAAGGAAGCGAATCATAACTGTTAAGCAGTTTTTTAAAACTTTCCCTGGTATCCGTTAAATCAATTTTAAGATCAAGCTTCATATTTTTTAGTGCTTGCTCAGCATCTTTATAAGTTTCTGATCCGATCTCCGGAAAGGGAGCAGCATCGCCCAATCCTTCTAGTCCATCTTCATTTTTTAGTGAGATTATAAATCCTTTTCTCTTATCAAATCTTCCGTGTGCAGTTTCAAAAGATGATTTTAATTTCAGCGTGTAAGGCGAATATGTTAATTCAAGATTATTCATATAATTAATCCAATTGCAAGCAGCAATCCATAAATTCCTGAGAATTTAGCAGTGAGCTCAAGTGTTTTGTTTAATTCTGTTCCTTTAAAATTAAACAACATTTTAATCAATAATACAGCAAACGGCAGTGTTGTGAATGGTAAGAAAATCCAGTAACTAAAGTTGTATTGTGCAAAGAGTATAATCAAAACGATATAACATAGCAGCAGAAACAAAATGAACTGAAAACGTGTGAGCGATCGACCGATATATACTGCAAGTGTTTTCTTTCCTGCAGCTCGATCTTCTTCGATATCACGAAAATTGTTTACAACCAGAATGTTTGTAGTTACTGCGCCAACAGGAAGTGAGATTAAAAAAGAAAGAAGTGTGAATTCAGTTGTGTGCAAATAATAAGTGCCCATCGTTCCTACAATTCCGAAAAAAACAAAAACAAAAATATCTCCAAGTCCGTTGTATGCAAGAGGAAAGGGACCCGCTGTGTATATAAATCCTGCTGCAATTGATACAATTCCAATCACAAGTATTATCCAGCCTGAATGATAAACCAGGTAAAGACCGATCAAAAAAGAAAAACCAAATGTAAGTGCAATTCCAAATTTCATTTCTTTAACTGATATTAATCCAGAAGCTAATGCTCTCTGCGGACCTTTACGATTTTGTTTATCTGCTCCCTTCAAATGATCATAAAGATCGTTAGTGTAGTTGGTTCCAATTTGAATTAATACAGCACAGATTAAAGCGGCAATAGAGTAAGGCAGAAAAAATTGATTAACCGAAATTGCCAAAGCTGATCCAACTATAACAGGAACAAACGCAGCTAAAAGTGTTTTTGGGCGTGCTGCAAGTACCCAAGATTCAAATTTTGAAGGGTTAATTTCTGAATTGCTCATTGTTACTTTTTTCGTTCAATTTTAGTAATAACCTCACCCTTTAATTCCCTCTCCTTACTAAGGAGAGGGGCAGGGATGAGGTTTATGGAAGCTTTGGAAATTTCTTAAAAGCGGGTTTCCGTTTTTCAAGGTATGCTTTTTTGCCTTCCTGTGCTTCTTCACTCATATAGTAAAGAAGAGTAGCATTACCAGCTAATTCCTGTATTCCTGCCTGCCCGTCAAGCTCAGCATTAAAAGCAGATTTTAGAACTCTTATTGCCATAGGGCTGTGCTGTAAAATTTGCTTAGCCCATTCAACTCCTTCTTTTTCCAAATCATCAACGGGAACAACTTTATTTACCAATCCCATTTTTTCTGCTTCAATTGCATTGTACTCTTTGCAAAGATACCATATCTCTCTTGCCTTTTTCTGTCCAACAATTCTTGCAAGATAGCTTGAACCAAAACCCCCATCAAAGCTTCCAACTTTTGGTCCCGTTTGCCCAAAGATAGCGTTATCTGCTGCAATTGTTAAATCGCAGACAACGTGTAAAACGTGCCCGCCGCCAATTGCATAACCTGCAACTAATGCTATTACAACTTTTGGAATGCTTCTAATTAATTTTTGAAGATCTAAAACATTCAGCCGGGGAACTCCATCTGTGCCAACATAACCTTTATCTCCGCGTATCCTTTGATCTCCGCCTGAACAGAATGCATACTTGCCATCTTTTGCAGGACCGTAACCTGTTAATAAAATTACTCCAATTTCCTGGTCTTCCCGTGCATCCGCAAATGCATCATACATTTCAATTACTGTTTCCGGGCGGAAAGCATTTCTTACTTCCGGGCGGTTAATAGTTATTTTTGCAACACCATCCATCTTTTCATAAATGATGTCCTTGTAATCTTTAGCTTTTTTCCAGGCATACTTCATAACAAATCCTTATGGTTCTTAATTTCATTCTGCTAAAATATTGAAAAAGATGATGATTTAGAATTGATTTAGAAAACGATTTGTCGATTCAGAAAAATTAACTGTTTCCTCCAAATGCACATTATGTCCTGCGTTCTGTATAGATTTGATGATTGGCGGAAGGAAATTTTTCAACAAGTTTTTTAGTGATTTGAGTAAACTTGGAATCGAGCTTACCTGTTACTAAGAGAACAGGATAATCGAGGGAAGACAATTTATCTCCTAAATAAGGCGTTCTTCCTGTTCCAAATCCTCTTAAAGAATTAGCAAGTCCTAAAGGAGTATTTTGTAATTTTTCTGTTCGCAGTTTCTGCAGCAGTTCGTTTGAAAATCTCTTTTGAGTTCCAAAAATTTCAAGGTTCATCCAGTGATCAATAAAATTTTCTATACTGTTTGCTTCAATAAATTCTGCAAGCTCTTCATCACTTATAATTCTTTCTTCTCTTTCTGCAGGATCTTCAATTCCCGCAGAAGTGCTTTCAAGTATTAATCCTTTTATTCTATCCGGATGATTGATTGCAAAACTCAAAGCAGCTCTTCCTCCCATCGAATATCCGAGCAAGATAACTTTCTCTTTTGTAAATTGATTTATGACATAGAGAAGTTGAGAATTTATTGATGACGCAGAGTATTTATCAATTTCTTTTGGAGAATCACTTTTTCCATGCCCGATTAAATCAACAGCAATTTTGTTAAAGCGATTATCGATTAACTGAGACGTCTTTTTCCAATCGTTTGCACAGCCAGTAAATCCGTGCAGAAAAAATAAATTCTCTTTCTTAGAATCAATTTCAGAAAAGAGTTCAACGTTAAGTGAAATATATTGAGAGAGAATTTTCATCTAACTTTAAATGCGGCATCAATTACATTTTTTGCGTCATCAAAATATTTAGTTCTAAGTCGTAACGATTTTTCTGCATCAGTTTTTATTTCGAGCACATTTAAAAACTTCCTCTTAGCAGAATCTTTAATAGAATTACTTAGATCTTTCCAGCTTTTTACCAGTTTATATTCTACCCCAAAGGAAGTAATTATTTTTTCTAATTTTAAATTGTGCGGAGTTAAAAAGTATTCCTTTAGAATCGATCTCTCTTTAGAAACGGGGAGTGATTCAAAAATTCCACCGCCGTTGTTATTAATTAAGATTATTGTTAATCCTGCAGGATATTTATTTGCAGCAACCAGAGCGTTTAAATCGTGTAAAAATGATAGATCGCCGGTTAGAAGGAAAGCAAGCTCTTTAAGCTGAGCAATTCCCAGCCCTGTTGATGTAACTCCATCAATTCCACTTGCACCGCGATTGAAATGAATTATCAATTCTTTTCTTGTGCAGGCAGCATAATTATCAAAATCTCTTATTGGCGAACTGTTGCCGATCATTAGATGAGCCTTATTTGGCAATGCTTCCAGGATATTATTTATTATTCCCGGTTCATTTGGAAAGGTTGATTTACAAATGACTTTAGTTTTTATACTTTCTGTTAATTTTTCTGATTTACTGAAATCTTCTAGCCACACAGAATTTTTTCTATCAGGTTTAAGTTCCGAAAGAATATTTATAAGCTCTTTGATAAATTCTTCAGGATTATATTTGATTAATGCTTTCGATTTTTTTGAAGGATCGAACCAATTACCAAATTCATTTATCAGGTAACGAGGTGCATCACAATTTTCTAAATAAATTTCCAGCGAAGAAGATGTTGGCGTTCTGCCAAACTGAAGTATAATCTTTGGTTTATGAGTTATACTAAAACTGTTGCTGCTTAAAAAAGTGTGATAGTTTGATAAAATATTTCTATCACTCTTTCTGGTATTAAATCTTAAATGAGAAGCTGCATCAGCAATTATTGGATAGCTGGAAAGTGAGGAAAGATTTTTTAGTTGCTTCCTTAGAATAATGTCATATTCCATCGGCCCGGCAATTATTAGTCCTTCATGCTCAATGTCTATAAGATCAACGATTTCTTTAAACTTTTTCGTTTTTCTTAATTTTACAGGATCCAATTTACTTTTCGATGGCTTTATTTTTTTTATACTCTTATCCATCTCTTTTATAAATAACGAATCGATTTCATCAGTAAAAGTGAAAGGTTCAAGTGGTTTTCTGAACGGAAAATTCAAATGAACAGGTCCTTTATCCTTTAACGTGCTAAATTCAACAGCCCTAAGAGCCGTTTGCTGTAGACGTCTAAGCTTTAATCTTTTAAGTGATGGCAAGCCAACATTTCTAAACCAGCGAATATGATTCTTGTAAAGGTTGTGCTGGTTGATTGTTTGGTTAGCCCCGGTATTTAAAAGCTCTGGTGGTCTGTCGGCTGTACAAATAATTAATGGAACTCGCTGCTGGTAAGCTTCAATGATTGCAGGGTAAAGCTCAGCTGCTGCTGTGCCGGAAGTGGTTACCACTGCTATAGGAGATTTGGATGCTTTTGCAAGTCCAAGTGCAAAAAATGCCGATGACCTTTCATCTACATTTACAAAACATTTTATCTTTTTATTTTTTGCAAATGCAAAAGTAAGCGGTGTGCTCCTGGAACCTGGAGATATGCAGGCATATTTTACTCCAGCAGAGCTAAGCTGCTTAACAAAAACTTCTGTCCAAAAATTGTTTCTATTTACTTTTATTTTCTTCATTGAACAGCATTAATATTGGTTTTAGTTTTAGTTGAGTCTCAATAAACTCTTCATCAGGATTTGAATCTTCCACAATACCGGCACCCGCATACGCTGTAATTCCCTTACCCTTTACCAGCGCTGATCTTATGGTTACTGAAAAATCACAATTACCTTTAAAATCCATCCAGCCGATTAACCCGGAATACAAACCTCGGTCATAATTTTCAAGCTGCCGGATAAATTCTATCGCATCGTTTTTGGGAACTCCGCACACTGCAGGTGTAGGATAAAGGACTTCAATCAATTCGAAGAGTTTATCTTTTGTTTTTAGTTCGGCGCTTACTTTGGTTATAAGATGTTGAATGTTATCCAGTTTTTTAATTTCAGGATTATTACTGCTTTGAATATTAGTTGAATATTCCTTCAACACATTTATAATGAATTCGGAAACATATTTGTGCTCTTTTAGATTTTTTGTGCTTAGCCGTAATCCATTTTCTAGATTTAAATCTTCAGGTTGCCGTTTGCTTCTTGGAGCAGAACCAGCAACAGCTTCAACTTCAATTTTCCCATTATTAACACTAATAAATTTTTCGGGAGATACACCAAAGAAGTAAGAATTTTCACTTTTGTTTAAAAAGAGATAACACTCAGGAAATTTTTTTTCTAACTTTTCAAAAATAAAGCTCCAATCGGGTTGATTAGAAATGGAAAATATTTTTTGCCGGGACAGTACAAGCTTATCTAATTGATTATTTTTAATAATAACTTTTGCTTTATCAACTAATTTATTCCAGTTGGTTTTCTCTTCGATTGAATCATTCAAAACGTCTTCAGTAGTAAAAGTAGGTGAGTAATCAATCTTCCCATTGGAATTTACAATTTCGCTAAGTTTTTCATTAAAGCCTTTTAAGATTGTTTCAACATTATTTTCATCCTTAAAAATAAAATTGAAAACACAGTATGACTCTTCTTCATTTCTGAGTAAAATTATTTCCGGAATGTAAAATGTAAGGGATGGGAAATCAATCCATTTTTCGGAATTCCGTTTCCCATCAAATTTAACTGCAGAAACAATGATGGGAACAAAATTAAGACCAAGATCATCCCAATTGTTAATAAACTTATTCCTCCACTCATTAAATCCTTTTGTCAAAGAGGAAAATTTTGTTTCACTTTTATCAACAAGATCAAAAACAGAACCGAGCGCAATGAATGATTTCTTCTGATTGGGTTCCCTGAAGAAAATCATTTTTGAATTATGAATGCCTAGTTCGTTTAGAAGCTGTAATTGATCAGGAATGTTTAACTTAAATGCATAGCTGAATAGTTTGCCATCATTATTTCCCTCTGATAATGAAATAAATTCGGTAAAACTATTTACTGTTGATGATACAATATCCATTATTGAAAATTTAAATCGTCTTCAATTGTTTCTAAAATTCTTAGGTAACTGTCATAACCGTTCCGGCGTAATAATTCCTTTTTCTGCTGCAGCTATAACTTCGCAACCCGGCTCGTGATGATGAATGCAGGTATTGAATTTACAATGATCAGCAAATTCTTCAAACTCAATAAAATAATGTGGAAGATCTTCCTTCTTAATTCCGTAAGGATCAATTTCCCTTATGCCGGGCGTATCAATTATAAAGGTATTTTTATCAAGTGGTATCATCCGGCTTGTAACAGTTGTATGAGTTCCTTTAGATGTGTACTGGCTAATATCACCAATTTTTAATTTCAACTTGGGGAACATTTTGTTTAAAATAGAAGATTTACCAACTCCAGATTGTCCCCAAAACAATGATTTTTTCCCGCTTAACATAGATTTAATTTCATTAATATTAGTATCACTAACAACACTTGTAAGAAGAAGAGTGTAGCCGATATCGTTGTAAAGTTTTTGCCATTGTTGCGATGAATCATCTTCAGCCAGATCAGCCTTATTAATTATAATTACAGCATCCAGGTTAGAACTTTCTGCGGATACAAGAAATCTATCTAGGGTTTTGTTATTGAAATTTGGTTCGCTAACACTTGTAACAATAAAAACTTTATCAATATTAGCTGCAATTACCTGTTCTAAACGCTCACCCCTGGAACTTGCTCCTTTTATACGGGGAGCTTTCCTGGAAATATAATTTCTTCTCTCTTCAATTGAATTTATTACCCCGGTTCCATCTTCATTTAAATCATAATCTACAAGATCACCAACAGAAGCAAAATCTGTATCAAATAATTTATCTTTTTTAAGATTGAATTCTTTTTTTAATTTTCCGCGAATTGAACAGCGAATAATTTCCTCCGCATCCTCATTAAAAACGGAATGGTCTTTGCTTTCTATTTTAGTAATAATGCCTTTAATTATTTTCTCGCAAAATTGTTCAAATAATTGTAAAAATAAGATGCTTGAAAGAATGTTTCAAATATAAGCTATTAGATGTGAAAAATTGATTACTAATTCTAATCGGGTAAGAGCTTTCATTGATATGAATATGGAGTAATTACCATCAATTTAATTTTTGTGGGAAGTGCCCCGAAGGAAAGTTGCGAGCCAACTATTTAAGATTTAATTTTGTTAACGATTACAACCCTGTGGAAACATTCAATACTACCTGGTGAACATTTATATCCTGGAAGGTTCTCGATTCGTTTACGCCGTAGTTATCACCAAAATCTTCCCACCAGCCAAAAGCATAAGCTGCATCAATTTTAAACCTTGGCCAAGTTCAATTCCTGCACCAACTGTAAGATATTTCTTATCAAATTCTGAAGGATCATTTGCAAAAGGTGATTGATAGTACATTGCACCAATTCTTCCCCAAATTGGTAATGATGGAACTTTTACTTCTGCTCCAACACTGTAGTTTATTGTTGTGGTAAACAGATCTTCAATTTCTCTATTCCTGGCAATTCTGAATTCTGTAGTGAACCCTTCACTAAAATTCATTTCGGTATAATCTATTACTTTAATATCAGCGCTAACAGTGGCAAGCCAAAAATTTGCTGCAGCACCAAACGAATATTCATATGGTGTTTTTATTTCGTATTGAATGTCATCAACAATTATTGGATCCAATTCATAACCTGCACCAGTTCCAAATTCACTCCTGGCATCAACAAAAAATGTTTCTTTAACAGTGTAGATGCTGGGGAATTTTACTGTTGCACCGAATTTAAGCATATTAACCCAGTTATATATGATTCCTACTTTTGCATCCCAGCCGGAAAGCTCCCATTCAATTATATCGTTAATGTAAAATGATTGAAAATCTCTTGTACTTGGATCGCCGGGAACAAGTTCAATAGCACCGCTGTAAATATCCTGTGTGTCATCTTCCCAGTAATCACTATTACTTTTATAAGTTCCTGTTAAGATGTTAAAAGTACCACCTAGCATTAGACCTTCAGCAATTTCCATTGCACTTGAAAATGACCAGTTGCCTAAGTTGCCTTCTTTTTTTATTCTTCCACGCTGGTTTAACATCCCGTTTATTAATGTAGTGTCTTTAATGTATACATCAGTTTGCGGATCACGAATCTCAAATGCAAGTCCTAGGTCATTTGTAATAGGAATTTCATCATTAACTTCGCCGGTAAGCAGCATGAATCATGGAATTATTGTTTCCATTAAAGCCGGTAAAATTCCATTGTCCCGGTTAAATTCTTTTGCGCGGTTATAACCAATTGCAAAAACCCAGCTTCCTTTAACAGTTGGGATAGGATAAACAATACCAAATTGGTTTAATTTTATTGAATTCTATTCAGTACTGGTAGCATTATTAAAAAAAGTTGTTTGATTATTAAAGTTATTAAGATTAAAACCAGTGGCAATTTGTAGTTTATTAATAAATCCTAATCCTGCGGGGTTGAATAAAACACCTGAAAAATCATTACTGAGTGCTGTATAACTGTTCCCCAGAGAAAGTGCGCGGGCTCCTGTATATAATCCAGGTTCACTTAAAAGAAGTGCATCGTTATAGTTTTGTGCCATTAAGGGATTAGAAAAAATTACTATCCCAGTCGCGATTAAAATTTTAAACAGATTTTCATTTTTCTCTCCCGCTGTAATTTCTACATTCTGTAT
The DNA here is from genome assembly GCA_963764825.1 of uncultured Ignavibacteriales bacterium. Lineage (GTDB taxonomy): Bacteria > Bacteroidota > Ignavibacteria > Ignavibacteriales > Ignavibacteriaceae > JAZGGS01. The sequence goes on from CAVXUA010000002.1 coordinate 115,066, forward strand.
TATCGTTTGTATTAAAATCTTCATTATCTTCTGCCCTCATCATTACCTCTTCCTCCTCCAATTCGTATTGGATCAATAACTCCGGGGTCTCTCTTTTTATTCCCGCCATTATTTTCAGGTGGTCTTGTTTTGTATTCGGTTCTCTTGGAGTAGGAGGTGGATAATTTGGTGGAGGAGGAGCTGGTGGCGGATAATAAACAGGCGGCGGAGCTGGATGCGGATAATGAAAAGGCGGTGTTGGTGGAACGATAATAGTTGTCTCTTGATTATAAACATCACCATCGACTGAAGTATATACTGTGGTGTAACATCCAGATGAGAACAAACCAATTAGTAAAACTATGAACGCAATTTTAAATTGATTCATAATATCTATCTCCTTTTCCCGCTCGTATTATTTGAGCCACGGTTTGTGTTGCTGCGAGGCGGAGAATTAGTCTTGGGAGTATTATTTCTTGGTGGTGAATAATTCCTCGGAGGATTGTTATTCCGCTTTGGCGGCGAATATGTTTTTTTAGGTGGTGTATTATTCCGCTTTGGTGGATTATAAGTTTTTTTAGGCGGAGTATTTTTCTTTGGTGGTTTATACGTTTTGTTAGGCGTATTATTATTTCTTGGACGTTTATTATTTTTGTTAGTGCTTACTTACTTCTTATCGTTCGTGTTTCCCGAATTCCTTTTTACCTGCGTCTTATTTTTAGTATTTGTCCTGGGTTTATAAGTTTTGGTGTCCCTTGTCCTGTTATCGTTTATTGTCGGAAGTATATTTTTTCCTGTTAATTATTATCTCTTGTACCAACTGTTTTCCGGTCAACATTAGTTTTATTCGTACCAAGGTATTTCTTATCTCTGTTAGCATCTTCGTCTTTAATATTACCAAGATTTCTCTTATCAGTTACACGATTTTTGTCAGTCCTAGTTATCTTTGTCCTTATACGATCATTATCTGTTATGGAATTTCGATCCTTCCTTACTTTATTTCTATCTGTTAAATTATCGTATTTGTGCGTAAATCTCTACCAGAAACTAAAGGATCTCGTTATACCGGTATAGGTGCCACCCGTGATACTCGGTTAAAGGATCTCTTGTCCGATCACCATAATTTCTTCCACTGCCCCTGTTTCTAATTCCCGAAACATATTCCGTTCGTGTTTTATAGTAGGAATAACCTCCAGAATTATATCCATAATAATAAGATGGATAGTAGTAACCTGGATAGTAACCATAGTATGATGGATAGTAATAATATGAAGGATAACAGTAATATGGATAAGGATTATACCAGCCATAACCACACCATCCATACGAATATGGGGAGTAGGAATAGTAATAAGCTGAAGCAAATCCGTAACCAAATCCTATACTAAAAGAAGCAGATGGATAATAATATGAATAACGCCGGTAAGATGGATAACCATAATTATAGATATTTACTTCATATTCATCTGTTTCTTCATATTCTTCTTCAGAATAATAACCTGAATCAATCTCTTCTTCCTCATCTTCGTAATAATAATCGTCGTATTCGTAATTTTCGTTTTCGGTAATTACCTGGTTGGGGTAAGTTCCTTCCGTGGCAACTTGTGTGTAGCATCCCGTTAGTGCTGGGATAATTAAAAAAGTTAATGCGATTTTTAAACTATTAATTTTGTTCATCTCTTTATCCTGGTTATTAATTTTTATTAATTTAGACAATAATCGAGCCTATGGAAAGGAATAAAGAAAGTATTAAAACTAGCAGTTTTGTTAAGAAAAGTTGATTTTTTGTACTGAAATGAAAACTTGCTTGTCTACATTAAGACTACACGACTTGTGCTAAAAAGGAAGCAATAATCTTTTCAAAGATAAAATAATTTGCTAGAATATACTTTGAATATATTCAATCCTCATAGCTCGGTCGAAAGAATTATTCGTACCTGATTTGTTACTTCTTAGATCTCTCAAATCAAAACCTAAAGTAAAGCCGTTGCTGACCGTCCATCTTAAACCAATATTCAGATATCCTTTATCTTCACCAAAACCAAGTGAATTATTATCATTGAATGCAAAATCGTACTCAACAATTAAAGAAAAATTTGAACCAAAAGTTTTTTCAGCGCCTACTTTAAGATTTACAAAATTATCACCATCCTTACCCTCTAAGGAATAATTAACAGACCGTGTAAGACTTAGATAACCGATAAAATCAAAATTCTTTCTTACCGCTGCAAACAGTCCCTGAGATTTTATTGTATATCTTCCCAACGAATCAATATATTCTCCTTTCCCCTGAGTATCAAATCCGAGTGATATTGCTGGCAGTAAAACCGCTTCATCAAGTATGCGAAGTCTTATATTTACTCCCGGCCATTTGTACCAATCTACATTACCCAGAACCGATAAAGTTAGATCCGCCAAAAGAGATCCCAAAACTTACATTTTCAAAAACTCCTGCTTCAATGGCTGCTATAAGTACACCGTTTGGTAATATATCGGAAGTTACTCCAACAAATCCTTTTTGAAGAATACCTGCTGTGGGCATATCTATTAAGTAGCGGTACTCATATTCAGCTTTGTCACCTGCACTTCCTTGCGAAAAACTGGTGGAGTAAAAGATGCAAATAATACAATTGTATTGATGATATATTTCATAAATAATAGTTTGATTTATGAGATAGAACGTATAGACTAAAATAATAATAATTAATAATATTTATACTCTTCTGTGTAAATCAATTACAATTTAGTTTATAAAAAAGAGAGTTCATAAATTCGGAATATTTTGATGTATGAATTTAGCAACTGCCGGTTTATTTACTATTACTCTTTAATTTGGATTCATCCTGAATGTTATTCCTTGTTATTAAAGGGGCTTAGTAATATATTTTTATTTTAATTATTGATAGTTATGAAACTAATATTTATAAATATAATCCTTCTACTTCTGATAACGGCATGTTCGGGTTCAGAAAATACTACCAAACACAATAATGAAAATGGTGAAACCGATCAACTTTATAATGCAAAAGAAAAAGCTCTGGATCATTTTATTAATGGATCTGCTGCTGAAGCAAATGATGATTTTGCACTTGCAATTGTAGAGTTTACTGAAGCTCTTAATTACGACACAAGCTCAGGAATTTTTTATGCACTTGCTAAAAATTACTTTGCTCTAGATAAGCTTTCTTCATCATTAAAATATGCAAATCTTTCTATTAATTATGATTCAACAGAGTTGGATTATTACGATCTTCTTGCTGAAATTTTCATCAAGGCACGCGAAGTGGATTCTGCTGCGGCTGTATTAGAGAAAATTATTGATTTAGATCCGGGCAGGATAAATACGTATTACCAGCTGGCACGCATTTATGAAGATTCAAAACCCCTTAAGGCAATTGGTATTTATGAAGACTTAACAAAGTTTATCGGACCCGATTGGAATGTCCTGATCCATATTGCAGAATTATACGAGAAACTCGGTTACAAAGAAGAAGCAGTAAATTCATTGCAAAAACTTTTAGCAATCGATCCAAGCAATCTTGCACTTCAAAAGCTGGTAATAGATTTTTATCAGCGCGTAGAAAAATATGATGAAGCATTGAAAATGTTGGATGATATAATCGAGCTTATGCCCGATGATCTGGATGCACGCGAGAAAAAAGCTCAAACATTTATTTTAATGAATGACTGGCAAGCTGCTGCAGTAGAATATGGATTTATTATGGAACAGCCCGATGTTCCCTTAGAAATTAAAATTAGAATCGGAGTATCATATTTTGCAAAAGCAATTACAGATTCCTCTGTTCTTCCCTTAGCCAAAGATTTATTTGAATCAATTGATAAAGATACTTCCGACTGGGAAGTAAAATTATATTTGGGAGCAATTGCTATTAGCCAGCGGGAAGATTCGGTTGCAATTGAAAATTTTAAATATGTAACCGAAAATGCACGATGGAATAGTGAAGCCTGGATTCGTTTAGGAGGTTTGTATTTCGATAACCAGAAATATGAAGAAGCCGAAAAAATTATGACCGAGGCAATTGATCTGTTCCCTCACGACTTTGCAATTAATCTTATACTTGGACTATCACTTGCACAGCAGGGAAAAAATGCAGAAGCAAAAGATTATCTAAAAAAATCTACGGAGTTAAATCCTGCAGACGTAACAGCATTATCAGCTTACGGATTTTCATTAAGCCAGCTTAACGAAAACGAAGAAGCAGCTATCTATTTAAAGCGCGCTTTGGTAATGGATCCGATTAATGTTAATCTTTTGGGACAGCTCGGTCTTATCTTAAACAACCTTAAAAATTTTACTGAAAGTGACAGCGTTTACGAAAAAGCATTAGCTCTTGATTCCTCGAACGTGCTTATCAATAATAATTATGCTTATTCTCTTTCTGAAAGAGGATTGCAATTAGAACGTGCACTGCAAATGGTAACAATTTCTATTGAAGCAGACTCGCTTAACTCTTCTTACCTGGATACCATTGGTTGGATTTATTATATGCTGGGAAAATATGAACCAGCAAAAATTTACATTGAGAAAGCAATTGAAGTTGGCGGAGAGAATTCTGTAATGCTTGATCATCTTGGTGATATCTTATATAAAATGGGTGAAGAAAACCAGGCAGTGGAAGTTTGGCGTAAGGCGCTGGAACTTGATTCTTCAAATGATTTATTAAAACAAAAAGTGGAGACCGGATCAATTTGAAAAAAATATTAATTGTTGCAGTTGCCTTGGTAAATCTTTTACTATTATTTCAGGGATGCATTCCTTCAAAACCAACAGATGAGGTTGAACTTCTTCCCTCCGAAAGACTGATAAACAAACTTGAAGCTAACCGCAGGAAAATAAAAAGCTTTGAAGGAGTTGGAACAATTGAAATTGAATCTGATATTTACGATAACAGCGCCAGCTTTAGAGTTGTTATGCTCAAACCCGATTCAATTTATTTTACAATTATGGGTCCGTTTGGAATTGAATTAGCCCAGGCATTGGTAACTGAAAAAGATTTTATCTTCTACGATGCATTTGAAAATACAGCTTATACCGGCGAGGTGAATGAAGATGTACTGCGGAATATTTTTAAAGTAAATTTATCATTCAACGATTTGATTGATGCTTTTGTTGGCTCAGTGAATTTAACAGATAATTTGTACAAACAGCCAAACGATTATACTGTTGATAATGATAAATACGTGCTTACTTATATTGATCCAACTGAAAACACAACAACTATTTACAGGGTAGATATCAGGGAACTTGGTATAACAAATTATTCATTAAAGGCATCCGATGGCAGCAAAAATCTTGAAGGGAGTTATTCAAATTTTGAAATGCTTGAAAATGTTGCCGTTCCGTTTAATATTGAAGTTCAGAATAAAGTTGAGAACCAGAAAGTTTTTATTACCTATAAAAATATAATCGCAAATGATAGTGGCATAGCAATCGATTTAATTTTACCTGATGATGCAACAATTATAGCATGGTAACCAATCGTTTATATATAATACCCTTCCTTTTACTTACCTATTTAATACCCATCTTTCCACAGGGCGAACAGATTGATGACAAAAAAGAAGAACTCGCAAGAATAAAAGGAGAGATATCGGAACTTGAAATAGAACTTGAAGAAGAAGATGCTCTCGAAAAGGAATCTGTTAAAGTCCTGGAAAATTATAACAAACAGAGTTTCCTGTTAAATAAAATCATCAATAACTTTCGCAGGGAAGAACAGGATAAACAAGCGCAGATAAATAAGAGTAACAGAAACATTAAATCGATTGAAACTGAAATAGAAGTCCTTAAAGAAAATTATGCCAGGTATATAGTTTCAATTTATAAAAAGGGTCCGCTTAACGAGCTTGAGAGTGTTATAGATTCCGAATCTCTCCAGCAGGCAATTTTAAGAATTCAATATTTGAAGAAATTTTCTGATAGAAGAGAAAAGGATCTGGAAGAACTTGAAGCAAAAAAAGATGAACTTGAAACAGCAAAAGTATTACTGCAGCAGGAAATAAATGATAAAAGACTACTCGCTGAACAGAAAAAAGCTGAAGAAGAAGTTCTTCAAACAAAATTAGCTGAACGAAAAAAAATATTAAATAATGTTCGGCAGGATAAAGCTAAATCTGCAGGCAACTCTGGATGCTAAAAAGGAAGCGCAAAGCAGGATAAAAAATATCATTACTAAGCTTATAGAGGAAGAGGAAAATAGGAAGCAGCAATTGGCTTCGGTTGATGGCACTGATATTATTGAAGAAAATTCCGGGATAGAATATAACCTGGGTACAACTTCCTTTTCATCCTTTGCACAGATGAAGGGTGAAATGATCTGGCCTCTTCACGAAGGAAAGATTATTGGAAAATTCGGTGAACATAAAAACAGCGTATTGAATACTGTTACTTTAAATTACGGAATTGACATTGAAGCTAAAGAAGATAATAATATAAGATGTGTTGCCGAAGGTGTTGTATCGGCAATTGATTGGCTGCCCGGTTACGGCAGTGTGATTATTGTTTCGCATAATGAAGATTACAGAACCGTTTATGGTCATCTTGAAGAAATATTTGTCCAGGAAGGTGATAAAGTAAAGGCAGGAACTGTTCTGGCAAAAATAGGTGAGAGTGTTGATGGGAAAGTTTTGCATTTTGAAATATGGAAAGCAAGGTTAAACCGCGATCCCGAATTGTGGCTGGTAAAGAAATAATAATCTTATACACTTATAATTTATTAAAGTGTTCCGCTTAAAAGAGAAATTCAAACCTTACAATAAAATTATTCAGAATTTTACATCTCTTTCTGTATTACAAGCAGCAAACTATCTCTTCCCTTTAATTGTTCTTCCTTATGTTGTAAGAATATCTAGGACCGGAAAAATACGGGCTGGTACAATTTGCTGCTGCGTTTAACATCTACTTTTTGATTATTTGCGATTATGGTTTTAATCTTTCCGGCACAAGAGCAGTATCCGTTCATAGGAATGACAAAGAAAAACTATCTCAAATCTTTTCATCCATCCTATTAATAAAAACTGTTCTTTTTATTGTTGCTATACTATTGCTTGGCTGCGATTGTATTTTCAATTGAAAAATTTAGAGCTGATTATTTAGTTTACTTTGCAAGCTCAGGAATGTTAATAGGCAGCGTACTTTTCCCACTCTGGCTTTTCCAGGGATTGGAAAAAATGAAGTACATTACAATTATCCATGTAATTGTAAGAACTTTTACTACCGCTTTAATATTTTTATTGATAAGAAGTGAAGATGATTACATTACGCTGGCGCTTTTAAATTCAATTACCCAGGTGCTTATAGGAATTGGAGGAATTATTACTGCTCTTACAATATTAAAAGTTAAATTAATATTCCCTCCAATTAAAATTATTAAAGAACAGTTACATGATGGATGGTATCTTTTCTTATCATCTATTTCAATCAACTTATATACTACTTCCAATACTTTTATTCTTGGAATTCTAACTAACAATACATTTGTTGGTTACTATGCTGCAGCGGATAAAATAAGGATTGCGTTCCATGGGAATACTTACTAGCATATCTCAAAGTGTTTTTCCCTTTGTGAATAATCTTCTTAAAGAAT
>CAVXUA010000003.1:0-600045 GCA_963764825.1 uncultured Ignavibacteriales bacterium
CAAGGAACAATATGTTTGGAAGTAAATTTCTAAAATGGAGACACGTTGCAACGGAGAGATTTAATGTGTCTCTGCACATCTCACAATTGTAAGAAGGATGACTATTCGCTTTGCTATCTTATCTTATTTTTAAGTAATAATTTTCACTTAAAATGAATTTTGAATTAGATTAGACACACACATTTAAAACTCTTCAATCGTTTGGAAATGGAATATTTGTGTGATGTTGCACATCTGTTTATTATCAGCAGGATTTTGAGCGAATAGTTTTATATATTTATAATCGAATCACTTCTGAAAACGAAATAATAAATTACTTATTATGAATATAACTGATACAGATCAGGCAAAATCAACAACTCTGAGCCAGGCAACTGAACTACCTGGAAGAGAGGAGTTAATTAATCACTATAATAAAATTAGAAGGTTTACTGAAACGCTTTGTGAGCCGCTTGAAACTGAAGATTATGTTATCCAATCAATGCCTGAAGTAAGCCCCACTAAATGGCACCTTGGACATACAAGCTGGTTTTTTGAGGCATTCGTGCTCGGTAGTGCTGACTCAAATTATAAATCCATTCATCCACTTTATACTTATTTGTTCAATTCGTATTATATACAAATTGGTGAGAGATGGGATAGACCAAACAGAGGATTGTTATCGAGACCAACTGTAAAAAATATTTATGAGTACAGAAAATTTGTAGATAATAATATTATAGAGTTTATAAAGAATTGTGATGAAAAATTTTATAAAGAATATGCCCCGATTATTGAAATCGGTTTAAACCACGAACAACAACACCAGGAATTACTTCTTACAGATATAAAACACGTTTTATCATTCAATCCACTTAACCCGGTTTATTCAGAAAAAAATATTGAAAACCGTGATGATGTTCCTCAAATGAATTGGAAAGAATTTGTTGGTGGTATTTTGGAGATAGGAAATGACGGAAACAGTTTTCACTATGATAATGAAACACCAAGGCATAAAGAATTTATAAATCCATTTAAATTTGCAAACCGCCTGGTAACAAACGGTGAGTATATTGAATTTATTGAAGATGGTGGATATAAAGACGCTTCCCTATGGTTATCGGATGGCTGGACAACAGTCGAAGGTGAGAATTGGAAAGCGCCACTTTATTGGGAAAAGAAAGATGGCGAATGGTGGAACTTCACTTTAAATGGTTTCAGAAAAGTGAATCCTGCAGAACCTGTAACTCATATAAGTTATTATGAAGCAGATGCATTTGCAAGCTGGAAGGATGCTCGTCTTCCCACTGAAGCAGAATGGGAAGTTGCTGCGGGTGTTCTTCAATACAAAGGAAATTTTGTTGAAACACTAAATTTCCATCCTATTCCATTACAAAATGAAGATGCTGGATTAAACCAGATGTATGGTGATGTTTGGGAATGGACGAGAAGCTCATATTCACCTTATCCCGGTTATAAGGCTTTGCCAGGCGCATTAGGAGAATACAACGGGAAGTTTATGAGCAGCCAGATGGTTTTGCGTGGCGGTTCATGCGCAACGTCTGAAACTCACATAAGAAATACGTACAGGAACTTCTTTCCACCGCACTCACGCTGGCAGTTTATGGGAATTAGATTGGCAAAAGAGATTGATAAATAATATGAGCACTGAAATGCAGGACGTCGTACACAATGAAACACTTGATGAAGTAATTAACGGACTTAACAAATCACAAAAATCTTTACCAAGCAAATTATTTTATGATGAAAAAGGTTCAAAGTTGTTTGATGAGATTTGTGAATTGGAAGAATATTATCCTACACGCACCGAAATAAAAATAATGAGAGATAATATTGAGGAAATTGCATCATATATAGGGGATGAATGTCTGCTTGTTGAACTTGGCAGCGGCAGCAGCGTAAAAATACGATTACTAATAGATCATCTTCCAACACTTGCAGCATACGTACCGGTTGATATTTCTTCAGATCATTTATTAAAATCAGCGCATAATCTAAAGGCTGATCATCAACAATTAATTGTGCATCCTTTGGTTGCAGATTATACAAAAGATTTTTCGCTGCCAAAAATCAGTGAGCCTTTTAAAACAATAGATGCATTTTATCCAGGTTCTACCATCGGAAACTTCACACATGAAGAAGCAAAATCATTTTTAAGCAGAATCGCTAAAACCTGTGGTAAAGGAAGTGGTTTGCTTATTGGTGTTGATTTGAAAAAGGACAAAAACATTTTAAATGCTGCATATAACGATAAGAAAAATGTAACAGCTGAATTCAACCTGAATGTATTAAACCATTTAAACAATTTTCTTAGTGCAGATTTTAATTTGGATAATTTTAAGCATCATGCTTTTTATAACGAAGAGTTTGGAAGAATTGAGATGCATTTAGTAAGTAATGAAAAACAGACTGTTCAGATTGAAGATTACTCCTTCTCTTTTGAAGAAGATGAAACCATCCTGACAGAATATTCTTATAAATATAGTCTTGAAGATTTTGAACAAATCGCATCAGGAATTTATAAAATCGAAAAGGTTTGGATGGATGAAAAGAAGCTATTCAGTGTTCAGTTTTTAAGAGTTGTTTAAACTAATCCTGCGGCGGCATCCCCATTTGTGCCCATTCTTCTTTAGCGGGACCATAAACACCCGGCACTTTCAATCCTGCCATCCTCAATAATACTGTAAGCTGCCCGCGATGGTGGATTTGATGATTTACTAAAACCGAAAGAACCTTTCCCTTCTTCCATGTTTGTCCGTATAACTCAACATCTTCTTTTAAGCTATCATCATTCCACTCAGTTGTAACAGCTGTAAGCATTCCATCGGATGATCTTTTATATTCGTCACAGATTTGTTTTACAGTGGAAGGGATAGGAGCATCTTCAGGAGTAGCATCAAATTTAATTCCTGTGCGCTGTGCCATTTCGCCAAGAGTTGTAACAATATGCCACGCTAATCTGCCGGGAGTTCGAGTTTCCTTATTAAACTTTACAGTTAGTGATTCGTCAGAAAGGTTATTAAATATTTTAAGAGTAGAATCTGATTCGTATTTCCAATTATTTTCAAAGCTCGAAATTTTATGATACATTTAATTACCTATAAATTTTATTCTAAGGGTTGTAGAGATTAAATCAAGTTAGAAAGGATCTCTTTTAGCTTATTTAAATTTTCCGTCCAATCTTTCTGCTTTGCTTTTTCCTTTTCAACAACTTCTTTTGGTGCATTGTTTACAAATTTTTCATTCGCAAGTTTCTTTTCAATACCAATTATTGATCCCTCCAGACGCTTGATTTCCTTTTCTAATCTCTCCCTTTCTTTATCAAGATCAATCAATCCCTCCAACGGAATGTAGAGTTCAATATTCTTTACAATTGCAGAAGCAGAAGTTTTTGGTTTTTCAACTTCTGCTCCAACAGAAGTTTCATCAACTTTGGCAAGCTTTTTTATATAATCAATTTGGTGAGCGCTAACGTCTGATGATTTTATTATCAAATTAATTTTTTTACCGGGAGGGATGTTCATCTCTCCGCGAATATTTCTAATTGCAGTGACTATACTCTTAACAGTTTCCATTTCGTTTTCAGCAGAAGGTTTTATAAGCGTTTTATCAAATTCTGGATATTCTGAAGTAGAAATACTCTCACCGTTTTTTCGCTCAGTAATTAATTGCCATAATTCCTCTGTTATAAACGGCATAAATGGATGAACAATTTTCAACAGCCCTTCAAATATTAATAAAGCTCTTGTTAATACAGCAGATTTAACTTCTTCATCATCAGAGTATAACCTATTCTTTGCCATTTCAAGATACCAGTCGCAGAAATCATTCCATACAAATGAGTAAATAATTTTTGTTGCACTATTTATATCAAAATTTTTATATGTATCATCCAATAGAGAAAGAGTATAATTAAAACGTGAGATGATCCACTCATCTGCAAAATCAATGTGTTTATCTTTTAACTCTTCTTTAACAGGAATAGATTGTGTGTTCATTAAAAGGAATCTTCCCGCATTCCAAATTTTATTTGCAAAGTTTCTTCCAAAGTCACACTTATCAACCGAAAAAAGTACATCCTGCCCAAGCGGTGCAAGGTAAAGTATTGTGAAGCGAATAGCATCTGCGCCGTAGTCTTTTATTACATCTAAAGGATCGGGCGAGTTACCGAGAGACTTACTCATTTTTTTTCCCTCTGCATCACGGATAATACTTGTAAAGTAAACATCGCTGAAAGGAATTTCTTTCCTGAAGTGCATTCCGGCAATAATCATTCTTGCAACCCAGAAGAAAATAATATCCGGTGCAGTAACAAGTGTGGTCGTTGGATAGTAATAATCTCTCTCCTCTTCAGTTCTAAAGATTGCATGAGCCCAAAGCCAGCTTGAAGCCCAGGTATCGAGCACATCTTCTTCCTGTTTTAAATTAGATGAGCCGCAATGAGGACATTTATCAGGTGGATCAACTGAAACAATTGGTTCTTTACATTCAAGTTTACATTGATCATCGCCAATACAATACCAAACCGGTATCCTGTGCCCCCACCAAAGCTGCCGACTAATACACCAGTCTTTTATATTTTCCATCCAGTGGAAGTATGTTTTCTCCCAATGTTTTGGATGAAAATTAATTTTTTCTTCTTTAAGAACCTGGAGTGCGGGTTTAACAAGTTCTTCCATCTGCATAAACCACTGCTCTGACAAGTAAGGTTCAATAGGCACATTACCACGTTCGGAGTAACCAACTTTATATTCGTATTCTTCTATCTTTTCCATCAACCTGTTTTCTTCAAACCATTTTATAACCTTCTTACGCGCTTCATATCTATCAAGACTTCTGAATCCTTCAGGGACTTTTTCATTTGTACTTGCGTCTTCATTAAAAATATTTATCACTTCAAGTTTATGCCTTTGCCCCAAATCGTTATCATTCACATCGTGAGCAGGAGTAACTTTAACAGCTCCAGTTCCAAATTCCATATCAACATATTCATCAGCAAAGATGGGAATTTCCCTATTGGCAATAGGAAGCATAACCTTCTTACCGATTAAATCTTTAAATCTATCATCATTTGGATTAACCGCTACACCAGTATCGCCCAGCATTGTTTCAGGTCTGGTAGTAGCAACAATTACAAACTTATTTGAACCGACAACCGGATATTTAAAATACCAAAGCTTACCGTTTACAGTTTTGAAATTAACTTCTTCATCTGAGATAGCTGAACGGGATGCGGGATCCCAGTTAACCATCCTGTAGCCCCGGTAAATTTTTCCATCGTTATAAAGCTCTACGAACGCTTTAATTACTTCGCGGTAATAATCATCATCCATCGTAAAACGTTCACGCATCCAGTCACAGCTTACGCCAAGTTTTTTTAACTGCTGGATTATTATACCGCCGTACTCTTCTTTCCACTCCTGGCAATATTTTAAGAATGCCTCTCTTCCGATCTCCTTTTTATCAAGATTTTTATCAGCAAGATATTTTGTAACCTTTGTTTCAGTTGCAATTGATGCATGGTCGGTTCCGGGAATCCAGCAGGCGTTGTATCCCTGCATTCGTTTAAGGCGAACTAAAACATCCTGTATTGCGTTATTAAGAATATGACCCATTGTAAGCATACCGGTAATGTTGGGCGGCGGAATTGCAATTACATAGGGCTCTTTTGTTTCATCTACCTCTGAATGAAAAATATCATTTTCCAGCCAGTACTTATACCATTTATCCTCAACAACGGATGGATCATAAGCTTTTGGTATTTCTTTTATTTTATCTGTCATTAATATTCTGATTTATCAATAATGAAGTGCAAATATAAGGAAAATTTGGAATGTCGGATTATGTCACAGCGCGATCGTGACTTCCTAGCAAGCGTAAAACACTTCTGTTATTAAATCAGGATTGTTCAGCTTCGCTACCATTAGTTTCCCTAATCTTAGATCTTTCATATATAAAAAACTTAGAAGTGGGTTGTATATCTCTGCCTTTTGATTCAATGTAAACTTTGGTGAATTCTGCACCGAGAAATAATATTTGTGCAGAGTAATAAATCCAAAGCAGAAAGATAACTAGTGAACCGGCAGCTCCGTATGTTGAGCTCAATGTGCTTTGTCCCAGATAAAGTCCGATAAGAAATTTACCCAATACAAATAAGGCGGCTGTCACCAGCGCACCCAGCCAGACATCTTTCCATTTTATATTTACATCAGGCAAAACCTTAAATATCATCATAAACAAAATAAGAATTACTAGAAGTGAAACTAAAATATCGGCTATGTCAAAAAAGAAAAGCGGAACACTCAAGAAAGTATCCGTGAGAAATGTGTTAAGTGCTGCAATCAACGCACTAACAAGCAAAGATACAAGCAGTAGAAAGCCCGTGGTTACAACCATAGCAAAGGATTGAAACCTGTCAATAAAAAATCCCTTAATTACTTTAAAAATGCTTCGGCAGGGCTTTGGCTTAACTTTCCAGATCAGGTTCATCGAATCCTGAAACTCGATAAAAACCACCGTTGAACCTATTAGCAGCGTGACTGCACTTATGACTATTGCTCTTAGCCCATCAACAGAGTATTGCGTGTTTTTAAGAGCTGACTGGACTATAATGGCACCTTCCTCACCGACAAGATCCTGTATCTGATAAACAATTTCACCTCGAGCCGCTTCTTCACCAAAAATAAATCCGGCAATAGATACAACAATTACTAGCAGCGGTGATAATGAAAAAATTGTATAAAAAGACAGAGCAGCACCGAGTTTTGGACATTTATCTTCGATCCATTGATCAAATACCTTCTCAATAAATTTCCATATTTCGATTAGCTTCTTTTTCATGCAGTATCAGAGCTTTGTACTTCCATAGTTCCTATTTTTCCTACATAAAAACAATAAAAAAATTTCATTATGTTTTCAAATTAAATTGAAGGAATAGCAATTGTGTGAACAAAAAAGAAATATGGATTTGAGTAAAATTGCTTCGCCCCGACTATGTTGGGACTCGCAATGACACAAGGTCTAGTCCTCAATCAAATATAAGTAATTAGGAATTTTAACCTGTATACCGTGGTAATCGCCATTCAAGTCACTCCACTGGTCTCCCACTGTTCCAATAATTTCATATCCGTTTTCTAAAAGTTCTTTTCTTTTGGAAGTTTTAAACTCCTGCGCTGTAAGTTCGTACTCATACTCTCTTTGGGTAATTAGTGTATCAAAAACTTCATAACCTTCTTGTTTTAAGTTTTTATAAGTTACCTCGTACTCCGGGATATTCCTTCCGGTAAGGAAAATTATTTTAGCTCCCCTGGCAAGTAAATATTCGTATAATTCTTTAACCTGCGGAATTGCAGGGGCTTTCATTTCAGCATTCCATTTTTTGTTCATCTCATAAACGTAACCAAAACCCATTAGTTCGGCGAGACCATAGTTGTTAAGCACTGTCTCATCCACATCGAAGATTACAACGGAGTTTTCTTTAAGCTCTGCTTTTTCAAATTGTTCCAGCGCAATTTTTATAACTTCATCCAGCTCTTCATTATACCTGCCCGATTCATAAAATTCTTTAACTTCACTCCTGGCATCAGTTAAATTTGTCGGTTTTTGAGTCCCGCAGGAAACAAAAAAAGATATAATTGTAACTGATAATATTGTCTTAATTAAAGTCTTCATAACCTGTTGTAGTATTATTCTTGAAAATATGATGTTAAAATAATGATCCTGTTGCAATTTATGAACTGATCATTTTTCTGAAATTCTTACATTGCAGTTAAAAAGTTATAATAAATCTTTTAAAAAAGTGGATTATTGTCCCGATTTTGCAGATTTTAAACAACCAGTTTTAAATTCAATTTTACGGATACAGAGGAAAACATGGCAATAGTAAAACCTTTTAATGCATTAAGACCTCAAAAAGGAAATGCACATATAATTGCAAGTGTGCCTTACGATGTTGTGAACAGAGAAGAGGCGAAGGCACTTGCAGCGAATAATAATTTAAGTTTTATAAAAGTTACAAGATCAGAAATTGATCTACCGGATGATGTTAATCCATATTCAAAAGAAGTTTATGAAAAAGCGAAAGAGAATATTGCAAAACTAAAAACGAATGGCTCTTTAAATGAAGATGACAAACCCCATTTTTATTTATACCGCCTGGTAATGGATGATCGCACACAGGTAGGCATTGCGGCAACTTTTGCAGTAGATGATTATGATAATGATATTATCCTTAAGCATGAGAAAACCCGAAAAGTAAAAGAGGATGACAGGACAAACCATATTGTAACCACTGAAACACAAACCGGGATAGTGTTTTTAACATACCGGGGAGCTGATGCAATAAATAACCTGGTTGATAAAACAATAAGTGAAACGAAACCGGAATATGATTTTACTTCGCCGGATGGAATTCAACATACTGTTTGGTTGTTACCTGATGAATACAACACTACATTAATCAAAGAGTTTAGCAAACAGGACAAAATATATGTTGCGGATGGACATCACCGTGCAAAAAGTGCAAGCAGAGCAAGAGAAGAAAAATGGAAGTCTAATGCAAATCATACGGGAGATGAAGAATATAATTATTTTATCGCGGTTGTTTTTCCGGCAGATCAATTAAAAATTCTCCCTTACAACAGGGTTGTGTTCGACTTGAATGATAATGACAAAAACGAATTTCTTAATAAAATAAAAGAAAATTTTATTATTGAAAAAACCGGCATCAAAGAACCAACGGCGAAAAGATGTTTTGGAATGTATATTGATAATGAGTGGTTCAGTTTAAAACCAAAGGATGAAACAATCAGCAAAGTTGAAGCGGCAAATTCGGTTGGAGAAAAACTTGATGTAAGTATTCTTCAGAATTTTTTATTGAATCCAATACTTGGAATTGAAGACCAGAGAACAAGCAACCGAATAGATTTTATCGGGGGAATACGCGGAACACAGGAGCTCGAAAAACTTGTGAACGGCGGCAAGGCAACCGTAGCATTTTCAATGTATCCTGTTTCAGTTGAAGATCTTATGAATATTTCAGATGCAGGAGAAGTTATGCCTCCAAAATCAACATGGTTTGAACCAAAATTACGGGATGGATTACTTTCCCATACTATATAATCATTATTTTATATGAATTGAAAACTTAAAGGAACCATTATGGAAAAAAGAATATATAACTTTAGCGCAGGTCCGGCAATCTTACCGGAAGATGTTTTGAAAGAAGCACAGGAAAATTTAATGTCACTTCCTGATGTGGGGATGTCAGTCTTAGAAATAAGTCATCGCTCTAAATCCTTTGATGATATAATTAATCGGGCAAAGGCAGATATAAAAGCACTTCTAAATATTAGTGATGATTACGCTGTGCTTTTTTTACAGGGTGGTGCAAGTTTGCAGTTTTCTATGATCCCCTTAAACATCATGCCTCCAAAAAATAAGGCAGATTATATCAACACAGGTGCATGGTCTAAAAAAGCAATAAAAGAAGCAAAACGAGTGGGGGCTGTAAATGTTGCAGCTTCAACCGAGGAAACTACTTTTAACCGGATACCAAAGCAGGATGATTTAAAACTTAGATCCAGATGCTTCTTATGTTCATTTTACCTCTAACAACACGATCTATGGTACACAATGGCAAACAGAACCTACTGTTGGTAATGTTCCTTTGGTTTGCGATGCATCCTCAGATATTCTACACAAAAAAATTGATGTGAATAAATATGCCATTATCTATGCAGGTGCACAGAAGAATATGGGTCCTGCCGGTGTAACTATGGTAATATTTAGAAAAGATTTGTTGGAAAGATCTTCGGATAATCTGCATACTATGTTAAATTATAAAACTCATGTTGAAAAAGATTCTCTTTACAATACTCCAAACACTTTTGGAATATACATAATCGGGTTGGTTGCTAAGTGGCTGTTAAATAATGGCGGACTTGATAAAATGTATGAAACCAATAAACATAAAGCCGGACTGCTTTATAAATTTATTGATGAGAGCGGCGGATATTATAAAGGACATGCAGAAAAAGATAGTCGTTCATTAATGAACATTCCTTTCAATCTTCCAACTGAAGAATTAGAGAAAAAATTAATTGCGGAAGCTCTTTCAGCGGGATTCAGCGGTTTGAAGGGACACAGGTCTGTTGGTGGTTTGAGAGCCTCTATTTATAATGCTTTCCCGACCAAGGGTGTAGAAGATCTTGTTTCCTTTATGAGGGATTTCCAAAAGAAAAACGGTTAACAATAATTTAAGAGGGTTCTGGTTTACGGTGCCCTCTTATCAAACCTGGTGGAATATGAAATATTTACTAGCATTGATATTCATAGCATTCTTTATAAACGGATGCAGTAAAGAAGAAGTAAAGCTTGAAGCTTTCAGCCCCGAATCTTTTGCCTTTGATATTGGAGACAGATGGGAAGTTAATGCGTTGGTTAATGTAAGAGGATTTGTACAGAAAGAAGCCGATGGAACTTTTTCAGCTTCTGTACAATACAGTGTTGATATGGTTACTCCTAACGAAAAAACAATCGCAAATATTTTTGAAGATGGCAAAGAGACGAAGCAAGAAGAAGAGATTGCTGATATTCCTTTGGAAGTTCAGTTTGAACTTGATTCAACTTATTCGGTTGGGGAATATAAATTAATAATTAATATCGAGGATAATTATTCAGAACAAACTACAGAAGCTATAATAGAGTTCGATCTTACTGAATAGAAGTTTGGTTAGTTATTCTTCAAAAAAATATTCTTCCGGAATTGGTTTGCGCCCGGCATAACCTTCTTGCATATCGTGGTAAAATCTGATATCATCTTCATCACTTTTCCAGCAAAGGAATACTTCCCTGTCATCAATAACCCCGGGAAAATCAACCAGTCCCAAAGTAAAATTCCAGTCTTTAAAAAAGCATCCTATTTCTTCCAGCTCTGAAAGAAAGCTTTCAATATCGGCGCCAAGTTTTTGAATATCAGGATCACTTTCAACCTTGCCGTTTAATTCTTCCGCTAAAAGCCGCATCTCCCTGCTTGTATCAAGAATATCCTTTACTATTTTTTTAACAAGGGGTAAAGTACGTCTTGCTTCAACGGGGGTAAAATATTTTGTTTCAGTAGTCATCCTAAAAAACCTGGTATTTATTTACTTGCTAAGTTTATCATAATTATCGAATAAAAAAAGAATATTATCCGACACAAATATACTATTATTGTCAAAATTGTGATTTTCATCTCACCAGTTGAATCGAATATTCTCCTATTTACTCTAATTCATAACTATTATAGTTTTTCTCCATTTCAGTAATAAAATGAAAGAAATAGTAATGACATTAAAATTTTTACAAGACAAAATTCCTAACAGCGGAATGAGTTACGAAGAGTATAAAAGGCTTTTTGCAGATGAGGTTAAAAATCCGCTTGGTGTGGATGAAAAAAATAATTATGATATTATAAAACTTAATTTATCCAGGAGTGCCAGAGTTGAAAAACAGTTTGCTCCTTCGGATGAACTAATCGAAGCTCTCAATAAAATTAGTACTCCTCAACTTTGGATTGTGCTAACCGAATCGTGGTGCGGAGACTCTGCACAAAACCTACCCGTCATAGCGAAAATTTCCGAATTAAGTAAAAACATAGACTTAAGAATTCTGCTTAGAGATTCGAACCTAGAATTAATGGATCAGTATCTTACTAATGGAACGCGTAGCATTCCAAAGCTAATTGCTTTTGATGAAGATGGTAAAGAATTATTCCTCTGGGGTGCAAGACCAGTAGCAGCACAGCAACTAATTAATGAACTTAAAGAAAGGGGGCTGCAAAAAAATGAGTGGTTAATAGAGCTGCATAAATGGTATGCGAATAACCGTGGGAAGGAGATTGTAAAAGAGCTGTTAGAGTTACTGAAAAACTTGTAATAAAAGCTAATTTTAACTTGATAATTATCTCTTTTTATGCCAATTTATACAAGGAATATAATTTCAGGCATCTAAAAGGAGGCTGTAATGGAAAACGGAAGTGAACTAAACATTGTTTTTGGTACGGGTCCGCTTGGTTATGCCGTTGCAGAGGAACTACTGAAAAAAGGTAAAACCGTAAGAATGATTAACAGAGGGAGTAAAACAGATTTACCCACTGGCGCCGTTCTCATAAGAGCAGATGCTGAAGACCGGGAACGAACCAGAGAAATTTGTAAAGATGCTAAAGTAGTATATCATTGTGCAATGCCTCCCTACACCCAATGGAAAGAACTTTTCCCACCTCTCACAATCGGAATTATGGAAGGGGCTGCTTCGGCAAACGCAAAACTTATTTACGCCGATAATCTTTACATGTACGGTTACACTGAAATTCCTATTAATGAAAACACACCTAACAATCCTTTGGGAACAAAGGGAACAATTAGGGGAGAAATGAGTGATAATCTTCTTGCTGCACATAAAGAAGGTAAAGTTAAAGTTTCAATTGGAAGAGCATCTGATTTTTACGGACCGCGAGTTATAGCTTCTATCCTTGGTGAAAGAGTTTTTAATCCCGCTTTAAAGGGGAAAACAATCAGAATGATTGGAAATATTGATGTTCCTCATTCTTATATTTATATAAAAGATTTCGCGAAAGGACTGGTAACTCTTGGTAAGGAACCAAACGCTTCAGGAGAAGTTTGGCATATACCGGCTGCGGAAGCTTTAACAACCAGGGAATTGCTACATCTTATCTTTAACGAGACGAAGAAAACGCCAAAAGTCCAAACGACCTCACCATTTATTACAAACTTACTCTCTAAGTTTAATCCTATAATTAAAGAGCTAAGAGAAGTTATGCCAACCTATGAAAATCCCTACCAGGTTGACTATGGTAAATTTGAGAAATCGTTCGGCAATCCTTCAACCCCACACAGGGAAGCAATAAGTGAAACAGTTAAGTGGTATAAGAATAATTACCGGGCATAACCACATTTTTACCGCTTTGCGTATCCTCCCTAACCAAAATCATCAAAATTAAAATGCTGGAAACATGTGGGTTTTAGCACAATTGTTGCTAATTTGCATTGTAATTTATAATAAATATTAAACGAACAAAACATCTGGAAAGGGGTTCTTCATGAAAAAACTGGTACTAACTTTAATGTTTTCTTTCCTTACTTTACAAGGGACCTTACTATCCCAAACACCTATAATTCAAGAGATAATAAATCAGACAAATATAGATTCCTTAATCTTTTTTGTAGAGGAACTATCTGGTGAAGTTCAAACAAATATCAACGGATCACCATACACAATTGTTTCAAGGCATAAGAATAATCCAAGTAATGATAAAGCTGCCGATTACATTCAACAAAAACTTGAATCTTATGGGTTAACTGTTTACAACCAGTCGTTCAGCAGTAGCGGCAGAAATGTTTATGGTGTACAAACAGGAACTACTTTCCCAAATCAAAAGTATATGATTTGCGCGCACTATGACGATATGCCTTCGGGAACTACAGCTCCGGGTGCTGATGATAATGCCAGTGGAACTGCTGCTGTTATCGAAGCAGCAAGAATCATTTCACAATACACTTCCGAATACACTATTATATATGCTTTGTGGGATGAAGAAGAACAAGGTTTAGTTGGAAGTGATCATTATGCAACGCTGGCCGCTGCTGCAGGTGATTCTATAATGGGAGTTGTTAATCTTGATATGATTGCATGGGATTCCGACAACAATAATATTGCAGATCTTCACACAAGATCAGTTGGAACATCGCTTTATTTGAAAGATAAAATGCTTGAAGTGAACACTCTTTATAATCTTGGATTAAATATCGATATTAAAAATCCAGGCAGCACGTACAGTGATCATGCTTCATTTTGGTTTAACAACTTCGGAGCAATATTACTTATTGAAGATGGTTCTGATTTTAATGCTTTCTACCATACAACGAACGATTTAGTAACTCATTTCAATCAACCATATTTTTTAAAGATGAGCATGGCTTCCTTTGGCACACTTGCAACATTAGCAAACGTTTCTGGAACAGTTCCTGTAGAACTTGCAAGCTTTTCTGCTTCGGTTATTCAGGGTAGAATAATGTTAGAATGGACTACAGCTTCCGAATTAAATAATAATGGTTTCGAAATTGAGCGTTCTGTTGATGGCAGCGCATTTGTAACTATCGGATTTGTTGAGGGAAAAGGAACTACAACCGAGGTCAATTTTTATTCGTTCGATGATCTATCCCCACTCACCGAAAATAATACTGTCTATTACAGGTTAAAACAAGTTGATTTTGATGGAAAGTTCAGTTATAGCAAAACAATAAATGTAGAATTTAATATGCTGGAAGATTTTGTGCTTAAACAGAACTACCCAAATCCGTTTAACCCATCAACTATAGTTGAATATAATATCCGGGAAGCAGGATTAGTTTCACTTAAAGTTTATGATGTGCTTGGTAAAGAAGTTGCAACTCTTGTTAATGAAGACAAAGCAGTCGGGACTCATAATGTAACTTTTGATGCACGTAATCTTCCAAGTGGTGTTTACTTCTATACAATTAAGGCAGGGAATTTTATAAGTACAAAGAAAATGATGCTGGCAAAATAAAAAATTCATCTCCTGTGTTCTTCTAACGGGATGAAGGAATTGATTTTACTGAAGAGCTTTGTTAAGTGTGGCATTCACCATAATGCCGAAAGGTTAATTACGGGGAATTGCCACACGATATTTTATGAGGAATGAGAATAGCCTCCAAAATCCGACCATCCTGCCATTACAATGCCCGGAAGAAATAATATGTGGTCTTTCGTGTTAAATGTTGCTAATTTAGAAGTAATAGATTATCAATTAATATATAAACAATCTAAAAACATAAAAGGGATTTTCTATGAAGAAACTACTACCTATTATTCTAATTTCATTTTTAATTTTCCAAAACATCTCATACTCTCAATCACCTGTAGTTCAATCAATAATCAATCAAACAAACCTTGATTCTCTAATATTCTTTGTTGAAGAACTTTCAGGAGAAGTACAAACAACAATTGGGGGAACACCCTATACAATTGTTTCAAGGCATAAGAATCAACCCAGTAATGATAAAGCTGCTGATTATATTGAACAAAAACTGGAATATTATGGCTTAGACGTTTACAACCAATCATTCAGTTCATCCGGCAGAAACGTGTATGGAATACTAACCGGCACAGAATTTCCAAATCAAAGCTGGATGATTTGTGCACATTATGATGATATGCCCAGCGGATCTACTGCTCCGGGGGCTGACGATAATGCAAGCGGTACTGCAGCAGTGCTAGAAGCTGCAAGAATTTTATCCCAGGAATCTTTTCCTTATACAATAATATTTGCTCTTTGGGATGAAGAAGAGCAGGGATTGGTAGGAAGTAACTACTACTCTGATCAGGCGGCTGCAAATGGTGATTCGATACTTGGTGTGATAAATCTTGATATGATAGCGTGGGATTCGGACAATGATGATGTTGCAGAAATTCACACAAGGTCTGTTGGTAATTCGTATAATATTAAAGACAAAATGGTTGAGGTTAATTCTGTTTATAATATTGATCTTACTTTGCAGATAGATGATCCGGGAACTACTGCCAGTGATCACGCTGCTTTTTGGTCTAACGGTTTTGGTGCTATTTTGTTGATTGAGGATTGGCAGGACTTTAATGCCTACTATCACACAACGAACGATTTGGTTACTCATTTCGATCAACCCTATTACCATTTAATGAGCAAACTTGCAATTGGTACGCTAGCCACGTTTGCGCTCAATCTTGATCTTAAAATATTACACACTCCTATTGCTTCAAGAGATAATACAAACGATATAGAGACCTCTGCAAATATTGTTACAGGGCTTGATATCGGCATAGGGCAAAATGCACCACGATTATACTACCGCCTTGATACGGGAACCGGTTGGACTGAGTTTTATCAAGTTGTAGGAATTCTTGCCGAAGCAAGCGGAGCTTATAATTTTACTATTCCGGGTCAATCCCTGGGAACAATTGTACAATATTACCTTGCAGCGCAGGATGAAAATTCATCAATAGTTACAACCTTACCTGTTGGCGGTGGTGGATTTGCACCTCCCGGCAGCACACCTCCTGGATCCTTCTTCCAATTCTTTATAGCTACTGAAAGTATCGCATTTAGCGATAGTACTTCTTCGCTCGATAACTGGGCATCTTCCGGTGGGTGGAATACAACCGGCACAAAATATACTTCTGCTCCGTATTCTTTCACTGATTCACCGAGTGGAAGTTATCCCAGTAACTCAAGTGCAGCATTAACACTTAATAACACAGTTAGTTTAAGCGGATATCTTGGTGCAACGCTTGAATTTCAAACACAATGGGATATTGAGGATAATTGGGATTACGCACAGGTTCTTATATCTTTAAATAATGGTAGTACCTGGGAGCCGCTAGAAGGACAGTACACAAATCCTGGAACAGGTTCATTTCAACCAAACGGTGAACCGCTATACGATGGTGCTCAAACTAGCTGGGTAAAAGAGATCATCAATCTAAGCAATTACATCAACGAAGAAATAAAATTAAAATTTTTACTGATGTCTGACGGCTTAATAGAAGAAGATGGAATATATGTAGATGATATTAACGTTATTGTTTTCGAAGAAGCACCAACAAGTGAAGAAGAGATATCCACAGTAGCTCTGACATATTCACTTGAGCAAAACTATCCCAACCCATTTAATCCTTCCACTAAGATAGAATATAAAATTCAGGAAGCAGGATTAGTTTCGCTTAAAGTTTATGATGTGCTGGGTAAAGAAGTGGCAAATCTTGTTAACGAAGCAAAAGCAGTTGGAAATCACAACGTAACTTTCGAGGCGGGAAATTTGCCGAGCGGTATATATTTCTATACAATTAAAGCAGGAAAATTTATAAACACCAAGAAAATGATTCTGGTTAAGTAGATTCGAAAACTTTAATACAAGTTATTTAAACTTAAGGCGATCAAAACAGATCGCCTTTTTTATTCAATAAGTTTTTTTATGGAGATAGCACCTCTTAAATCACCTGGTTTGTAATCGTGTGCTTTACCTTTTGGATAACGTTCTCTTATTTTTCTCCTTATTTCTTTCTGCATAGAGCTAAGGTTACCATGACAGTTTAGACATTCTGGTTGAATCAAAATTGGTTTCATATATCTCAGGTAAGTAAATCCACCCTCGTCAACAAGTTCTGCTCGGTCCGTTTTGGCATCAAGCTTATTGTTCTCCAACATTTCATGGAAACTATTCAATACAGATTGTTCGTAATCATCCGGAAAGTTATTCTCATTCCTATTTCTAAATGAAACCCTTTGGATAAACACCCCTCTTTGCAATCCAAATTCATTCGTTAATATCTGCGCTGTATCTGAGCAAACATCTAAAGCACTTAGAGCACCATTGGTTTGTACCTGGTCAATTAAAATGCTTTTCAGCTTGCCCATAAAATCTGCCGCGGTAGTACGCATCTGCTCTTTTTGCTCCTCAGTAACTTCCGTTTCCCTATCAGAGCAGTTAATAAAAAATAAAGAGAAAACAACAACTGCGGATAAAAATATTTTATTATTCATATTAAGTTCCTCCCTTATGTGTAAAATAACCAATTAAATTATATCAATCCATTAAATAAGAATTACGTAAAAATCGCATCGATTATGAAATATTGTGCTTTCAAAATATATCTGCTTAAAAGCCCATCTTTTATGGACTTTTATTTTTCTGGGTAATTTTTTAATTAAACTTATATATTATTTTGATTAATGTGTTATTTTATAATGTGAACACAGAGCACTATTATTGCATTAAGTGGGAACTTTTCCAGACCACTTTTTTAAAGTGAAACATCAGACTTTCCATTACTAATTTTATGTGAAATACTTTTGAACATAGGATTTAAATTTAACCTCATCTGAAGCTTTACCATGAATTACATTTTTCAACTTAAGGAATTTTAAATGTTTTACATCAAATTCAGAAGTGCCATTAACCTGATAATAATTGTGATATCATTTATATCGGTTAAAGCCCAAACCCAAACAATGGGCTTATTCCTGAATGATTCATCTGCTTTTAACGGTTACACATTTTTTGCGCCATCTGCTTATACTAATACTTATCTTATAAACAATGAAGGTTTATTAGTAAACTCCTGGGAAGGCACTTATACACCAGCGCTATCTGCTTATTTGTTAGAAAATGGTAATCTTCTACGAACGGCAACTATTTTTAATTCTAGTTTTGGAGGTGGAGGATCGGGTGGGCTAATACAAGAATTTGAGTGGGAAGGAAACTTAGTCTGGGAATTTGAATATTCAACTGATCTCTATTATCAGCATCATGATATTGAAAAGCTTCCGAATGGAAATGTATTAATCATTGCCTGGGAATATAGATCTGTCGAAGAAGCAATTACAGAGGGTCGTGATCCAAGCACTTTACCGGAAAATATGTTATGGCCTGACCACATCGTTGAGGTTCAGCCAGATAGTGGTACAGGCGGAAATATTGTTTGGGAATGGCATGTCTGGGATCATTTAATTCAGGATTATGACCCTACAGCGTTAAACTATGGAGTGGTTTCAGAACATCCCGAACTGATTGATATCAATTACATTGGGACAACACAAGGTGGCGACCGCGCTGATTGGAATCATATAAACGCTGTTGATTATAACGAAGAGTTTGATCAGATAATGCTTAGTGTTCATAACTTTAGTGAATTCTGGATTATTGATCACAGCACAACTACTGAAGAAGCTGCTGGGCACACTGGCGGCAACAGCGGTATGGGGGGCGATCTCTTATACCGATGGGGAAATCCCCTTACTTACGGTAGAGGAACTCTTTCAGACCAAAAACTTTTTGCCCAGCACGATGCTCATTGGATTGAGCCAGTACTTCCGGGAGAAGGAAACATTTTAGTCTTCAACAATGGAAGATTTCGACCAGGAGGCAATTATTCTACTATAGATGAAATCGTTCCTCCCATAGATCAGAATGGCAACTACACACTCAATCCTGACTCAACATACGGGCCTGATACTTTGTTTTGGAGTTATACTGCTCCAATTCCAACTGATTTTTTTGCTGCAAATATTTCCGGTTCTCAAAGACAACCAAACGGAAATACTCTTGTTTGTGATGGTCCGGCGGGTAAATTTTTTGAGGTTACAAATGATGGAGAAATAGTATGGTTGTACATAAATCCGGTAATTGCCACAGGACCAATGACACAAGGAGATCCCATACCCATACAACAGAACAGGGTTTTCAGATCTTATCGTTATGCTCCCGAGTATTCGGGATTTATCGGTAAAAATCTAACACCGGGTGATCCCATCGAAATTATCATAAGCAGCATAGAAGAAGGCAGCAACGATTTAATTCCGGTAAATTTTGAACTGTTTCAAAACCATCCTAATCCTTTTAATCCATCAACTAATATTAAATATGCCTTACCAACAAATGCTTTTGTTAATTTAACTGTTTATAATGTGCTGGGAAAGACTGTAACTACTTTAGTCAACGAAGAAAAACCAGCTGGTAATTATCAAATTATTTTTGACGCTTCAGAGAATCCAAGTGGAGTATATTTCTACCGACTTAAAACCAACGATTTTTTAACTACAAAGAAAATGATGTTATTAAAATAGCCAATATGTAACCATAATTAAATTGATATGTGGGTTGCAAACCGCAGCTTCACAACATTTCACATATTATTAGCAATAAACTATCTAAAATTGTAATTGGGGAATAAACTTCATCATTTATTTAATAAATAGGAATGAACGATGCAATAATAGTTTGATTCGGACAGGATGAATCCATACTTTAATGCATAACTTCAGAATATTTTTAATAGGGTAAACAAATGAAAAATCACTCTACAAATTATTTAACATTAGCCATTCTATTTATTTCCATTATTTTTATTCCGATTAGAATAAATGCACAACAAGGAATTTCATTTCGATATGTATCGCCAAAACCTAATTCTATAATGGTCTCGAATGAGACTAACATTATTCTTCGACATGAAAACAAACTTCAAGAATCTTCTATCATTCAAAATTTAATTAATGTTGTCGGCTCTGTAAGCGGTACACATACTGGTGATTTTCTTTTAACGGACGACGACCAAACCATAGTTTTTAATCCGCGCAAACCTTTTGCTTATAACGAGGTTGTAAATGTTTCGATACAGCAAGGAATAAAAACACTTGCTAATTTCGAAGTTCCAGAATATTCATTTAGTTTTAAGACCGAAACGGAAGGAATAATCCAACTATATGATGGTGTGTTTGATGAAGATATAACCACTATACAAAATTTTAATTATGGCTTGGGAAGAGAAAATGTACTTGTAGATACTCTTCCGCCACCTCCTATAACAATTGATTCAATCAATAATCCTGGACCTGGTTATATTTTTATGGCTACATGGGATCGAAATTTACCTCATCTATATGGTAATTTCGTTTTTATACTTGATAGTACTGGACATATTGTAGACTCAGTAAGAGTCAACGGTGCTCCATATGATTTTCAAATTCAACCCAATGGTCTTCTATCCTTTGCACTTGGTAATTTCATCAGTAATGTCCCCCTTCCCGGGGAGGAATTGCAGCACATGGTTCTTGATAGCAATCTTGCAGTTGTAGATAGCTTTAAAATGAAAAACGGCTATGTTACTGATTTTCATGAATTCCTGATGCTTCCTAATGGACACGTTATGATGATGTCATATCACACAATTATTTTTGATATGAGTACGATTGTGCCTGGAGGACAAACAAATTGTTCCCTAGTTATTAATATCATCCAAGAGCAGGACACAGATAAAAACGTAGTATTTGAATGGAGAAATTTAGATTATATTCCGATAACCGATAGTGATTTAGATTTGACAGCAAGTAGAATTAATTACAGTACTCTTAATGGTTTTGACATTGACGATGATGGAAATATTCTTGCTTCGTTTAGAAATCACAGTGAAATAATGAAGATCAACAGAGCGACAGGTGAAGTGATGTGGAGAATGGGGTCACCACGGGGAGAATTCACATATATTGGGGAACATGAAGAAAATGCACCATACTATCATGCTCGCCAACACAATATTCTTAGACTTCCAAACGGAAATATTTCGTTGTTTGATAATGGCGAGTTCCATGATCCTCCTTATTCTCGTGGCGTTGAATATGCATTAGATGAAGTTAATAAAGTTGCAACTTTGATCTCAGAGGTCAGGTATCCAAACGGAAATATTTTCTGTGCTACTGCCGGAAATGCTCAACGATTATCGGACGGTGGTTGGTTCATAGGTTATGGCGTTCCGCATCCCCAACATGTAAAACGTAATGCAGTGGAATATCACTCAGACGGATCGATTGCTCTCGAGCTTTCTTTACCCAGTGGTGTATTGGCCTATCGGACTTACAAACTGCCCTGGAAAGGATTGATTGAGAAGCCTTCTGTAACACATTTTGATTTGATACAAGGATTTACATATGCTTTCAATGATACAATAAATGCTATTTTTACTGATGTGACAGTTAAGTATATCGAACTAACGGCTTACGGATACAATGAAGCAACTATTACACGCCTTCCATTTGGCCCGATTCAACCTGAATTTAATGAAGATGTAACTATGCTGTATCCTGTTTCGGTTATATATGAAAATATTGGAATCTTCACACACACTTCAGAAATCAGAATTAATCTTTCGAAGTATCCGGAAATTAAACACCCGGCAAAAACATCTTTTTTTATTAGAGAAAATCCTAACCAGGGTGTGTTTACAATGTTACCAACAGCGTACGATAGTTTGACTAATGAATTAATTGCGACAACTTCAAGCTTTGGAGAAATTGTATTTGGTGAAACAGATGATGTCTATATTGCCAATATGCCAATTCCGTATGAGCCATCGAATAATAAGAAAGTTCTTCCCCTGGATTCATTAGCGTTACGTTGGACCGGGCAGGGTTATTATGATTCATTTCAACTGCAGGTTTTTTCCGACAGCTTGTTTAGTGATTCAGTAATTGATACAACAGTGAATTTATCCTATTTTATTTTAGAAAGTCTCTCAAATCATTCTATATATTTCTGGCGCGTTCGTTCGATTTTAGGTTCAGAAGTAAGTGGTTGGACTCCTATTTGGAGTTTTGAAGTAACTGACGCATTTATAACAATGGCAGCACCTAATGGTGGCGAAGTTTGGTCAATGGGGACAGAAGAAATTATTCGATGGGAAACCAACATTACCGATTCGGTTAGACTTGATCTTCTTTACGGGCAACAAAATATTTTGACAATAGACACAACATTTGGTAATCCTAATGCTTACAGATGGATTATTCCAACTAATCTTACTGCTGATACTTCTTACAAGGTTATTATCACAAGTATTGCAGACCCATCCATTTTAGATACAAGTGATGCTGTGTTTTCGCTTATTCCCCCGAGCGGCATCAATGCGGAAAACCTTGAAATACCTGATGATTATCATCTCTTCCAGAATTATCCAAATCCGTTTAATCCAGGCACCATTATAAAATTTCAATTACCTGTGCGCACTACAGTAACACTTAAAATATATGATGCTCTTAGTAATGAAGTGGAAACGTTACTTAATCAAGAATTGGGCGGTGGATCTTATAATGTTGAATTTAATGCATCGAACTATGCAAGCGGTATTTACTTCTACAGACTTAAAGCTGGCAGATTTGTTCAAACTAAAAAAATGGTTTTGATGAAATAATTCGGGTTTCGATTTCAAAATTAATTGCGGGCAGGAAGAAACCAGATAACCATAAATAATAATTGATTTTATTTTGAGTTATCCGAACTTCCTGCTTGAGTGAGTTTAGTAATTTTTTTTACCTCTCCCAACCAATAAAATGTAGATAAACAAGACTGTTTTTAACCGCCGCAAACTTATTAACCAATTCCTTTTTAATTTTGTTAATTAAATTTCTGAGCAAATAAAAACGCGGAAGGATTAACTTTGCAGAACAGATACGGAAATCTAAGCACTAAAAAAATATTTGTCTTTTGGCTACCGCTTGCGGCCACCTGGCTTATGATGTCCTTCGAAGGACCATTCCTGGCAGCTTTAATTGCCCGTCTTGCTGAACCAAAATACAATCTTGCTGCTTACGGTGTAGCTTTTTCGTTTGCACTTATTATTGAAGCACCTATCATAATGATAATGAGTGCATCAACTAAACTAGTAAAAGATGCTCAGTCATTCATAAAACTCCGAAAGTTTACATACGGATTAAACTGGTTCATAACTTTGATTATGGTGATAATTCTTATCCCTCCAATCTTTTATTTTTTAACAGAGGACTTAATTGGACTTCCTTCTAAAGTTTCCAACCTAACACATTTAGCTACAATTATTTTGCTCCCCTGGCCTGGTGCTATTGGATATAGAAGATTTTACCAGGGAATTTTAATAAGGAATGATCTTACAAGAAGAGTAGCTTATGGTACGGTAATTAGAATAATTACAATGGCTTTAACTGCGCTGCTATTGTATTTATTTACAGAAACAGCCGGTGTGGTTGTGGGTGCGGCTTCCATATCTGCAGCAGTTTTCCTTGAGGCTGTAGCAAGC
Source organism: uncultured Ignavibacteriales bacterium (assembly GCA_963764825.1). Classification (GTDB taxonomy): domain Bacteria; phylum Bacteroidota; class Ignavibacteria; order Ignavibacteriales; family Ignavibacteriaceae; genus JAZGGS01. Next base: position 23,659 of record CAVXUA010000003.1, read on the forward strand.
AGGATAATGGTCGATGGTACTATAAAAAAGATTATGAGGCAGGATGGTTACGATAAAGATGTGCTTACATACAAGGAGATTTATAATTTTTATTACCCGCTGGCTCTTACTTCAATACTTGGGTTAGGAGTTCAGCCCGTGGTAACATTTTTTATGGGACAGAGCCGAATGTCACTAGAATCTCTCGCGGTGCTTCCGGTGGTTACTTCGTTTGTGTTTATATTCAGGGCGCTTGGATTATCTTACCAGGAAGTTGTAATTGCACTTATGGGAGATGATACGAAAAATTTTAAACTCCTTAGAAACTTTGCCTTTTTACTTGGTGCAGTACTTACAATAGTTTTAGCACTAATAGCGTTTACACCACTTTCGGATATATGGCTTGGCGTGGTTTCCGGTTTGACTGATAATCTTGCTGAGTTTGCCCGCCTACCGTTGATGATAATGGCTATTCTTCCACTCTTAACAGTTTTAATAAGTTTGCAGCGATCTGTCCTTGTAAGCAAAAAAACGACCCATCCTATAACCATAGGTACTGCAATTGAATTTATAACAATTGTTTTAGTGCTATTCATCTCAATTAAATATATCGGCTTGGTTGGTGCTGTTGCCGCTACATTATCTTTTGTTATTGGAAGACTTGCAGCAAACATTTATCTCACCCCACCCGTTATAAAAGCAATTAAGTAAAAAATATAGAAAAAATTATATCGTATTATCTCTTTGGATATGAATTTTAAGAGGGGGGAGGGTATTAAATATTAAATGGGGATGTAATAGATTATTGCAAAACTTTCTACACCGGGATTTATTTTGCCAAGGCTGGCGTTAGAAATGTGACTAAAACTAACCCCTACCCTGATATTATTCTCTAATCTAATTGATAATTCTAATTGCGATCTAAATTCAAGTGCATAATCCAGATTTTTACTATTGCACTTATGATAAAAGCCAGGGGCAAAACTTGGAGTAAGATAAAGGAAAGACGCAAGTGGTATATCGACATAAAAACCCGAAAATAAGTGTACTGCCCCATCTGTATTGGCCATTAATCCACTAATAGGTTTTATTTGCCAATCTATCTTATGGAAACGAATCTCGACTTTTCCCTCAAAAGAAGAATTGTCTTGTTGAAGTATATCAAAGACTGCACTGGAAAGAGTTATATAATTTTTATCCTGAGAATATGTGTCTGGAATAAAGATAGAAAGGAATGCCAAAACGATAATATATTTTTTCAATAATATGATGTAAAAATCAACCATATGTAAATAATTCAATTAATTATAAAATTGAACAAAAAATATATAATTGAATATTTTAGATATGTGATGCGGATAACAAGGATATCAAAAAAAAATCCGTGCGACTGTTCAGCCGCACGGACCTATAAAAATGCTTACTTATAAAAGGATTAGAATCCTAAAGTAAGACCGAATACGTGGTTGTCGCTATCAAAGACATCGACAGACCTGAAGGCGTAATCAAAACCTACTGCAATACCTTCAAGATCATAATGTAGTCCTGCTCCTGCAGTGAATCCGTAAATATATTCTGGATTCTGAGATTCCGGTGAGAACGAATAGCCACCTCTGACAAAGAATATATTGTTGTAGCCATATTCAGCTCCAAATTTATACTCATCGCCTGAGAAGTTGTTACTCTGGAACGTACCAGATAACTGCAATCCATTTATCTCATCAAGCTGTGGTTTATAACCGAAGCCGATTTCGAATGAAGATGGCAGTTCAAACGAAGCAGTGCTGATCTTATAATATGCTGGGGGACGATTCTGCCCGCTTACATCGGCAAGTTGAACCAATCCTGATCCATCATACTTCATTTGTGGACCAATGTTCCTAAGAACAATACCAAAGCTTAGTCCGTTAAGGTCTGCAAGATTATCGTAAATTGCTCCAACATTAAAAGCAACGCCATTTGCACTTACCTTGTCAAGTGTTTCGGAAATTAAATTAAGCGTAACACCTATACCAATTCTATCGGTAAGTTGTTTCGAGTACGTTAATCCTGCTGTAAGCATTTGCGGAGAAAAAGTAGCGCCTGTTCCATCAGGATTCTGAGTAGTAGTTATTGCTATATCCCCAATGGATAGGGACTTAATACTGAAAGAAATAACTCCGAAATCTGCAAAATTAGCAGATACTGCTCCGTACTCAACTCCAATGTCAGCAATATAATTCATATGTGTAAACATCAGGTCTGTTGAGTTAGTCATTTTAGAGACGCCCGCAGGATTCCAGAATAATGACTCTATACCGTAAGAGGTGGAAATGTTAGCGGAACTCATTGAAATTCCCCGGACACCAACAGGTATCAACAATTGTGTTGCACCCGCAGTACCGGTACGGTTACCTCCACCAGCAAAAACATTGCTTCCGGCCAGCAGGATGGTAAACGTAATAATTAATAATTTATATGTGTTTTTCATGTTTACTCCTTGAGTTTAAACTTTGATAATTAAAATCTATCCAATATTTGTTCTTCCTGTATAATTGCAACTTTAAGAACCTTTGAAGTTCCTAAATCAGTTAACTCGATATGTGCAATATACAAGCCACTTGCAACTGGTAAATTGGATTCATTGTTCAGATCCCAGCGAGTAAACTGATCGGGATCATCTTTTTCGATTGTCTTGACCAATACACCGGCAAGATTAAATATTCTAATCTTTGCTCTTTCAGGAAGATGCGTAAAGGTTACAAAACGGTTGTATTTGTTCAACTCTTCAGAGTTTACACCATAATATGGATTAGGGAATACATTTATATCATCTACCTGGCTACTTGCCAGAGCTTGCGAATAAGCTGCCTCGGTAGTTGAAAATGCCCATTTATCAATGCCAGCAACAATAGGATTGGCATAAACAATCGATACCACATCAAAATCAGTTGCGGTAACTGGACCACCATAGATTGTACCCCAAAATACAAGCGACCCAAGTAGCTGGATCATTGAATTGATCAGGACCACCATCAACCTGAATTACCTGTGCCGGATCGTATGGTGAGTTAACAATGATGGCGATACATTCTGTTAATTAGATTCCAGGCACAGAACGGATCATCACCACCAGCTGCTATCTTGTAAACGATCCCTGAATGTAAGATTAACCTGGTAATGGTTAGCTGGATCTGGATCGTCCACATTCCATACCTCAAATGGTATTTAACAATTGGAATGGACTCAGCAACACCGCCAGTGGATTCCAGTGGGTTGAACCGTAAAGTCGCCGCCCTGACATTCTGAATATTGTAGCCATTTGACCACCACTTGCAACGTAAATATAGGTTCTTCCATCCCCAAGGATCATTGTATCAAGTACACCAGTAAACCTGAGTTCATAATCCTGTTGAAGTTGCGCGAGTTCATTAGTACCAACACCAAAGTTATCAATAGCTTTACTGGTAATGGTACCACCAAATATCGTATAATTGGAAATTCTATATACGATCATCAATGGCTGATGCGGAAGATAGAGTAGTTCCAAAAGGTGATTCGATAGTTTTTGATAAAAGTATTTATTGGAGCATCCCAGCCAACATCCACATTAACCTGGATTCCATCCACATTGGGTGCAGCAACAAGGCCGAGATTAGTCGGAACGTCATCACGCGGAGGATAGAGATCAGTGCCATTATAAACAGATTGGTTATCAAGCACTAAACTTCCATTAGCTGACTAAATTCCAGAGTCTGGCTAATCTTTCTGCAAATCCAACTTCCGAAACAGTTGTAGTACCTAACTCATTTTCACCACCGGCATATCCGTCATCGTGTACTTCCCAATCAACGGAAAGAGGCATAGTGTAAGTGGTTGGATCTACTCTTACAATCCAGTCTTCACCACCTTCATGGAAATGACCACCTTGGGTTTGTGAGTTGTCTGTAATACCCAATTTTACAACATTGTCAATAATTTCAACGGGCTCAGGACCACCTCATCGGAACCGCCTACTTCAAACGGAGGAACTGCAACAATCCTGGTACCTACCGGGAAGGTTAGCGTTACTCCATCTGCCCAGCCATAATAATGATGAACTACATCTAAGTGAAAGAGCAGATCAATATTAGAGCCATCGCCTGCAAATACAGCGGCAATATCAATTGTAGTTCCGGTTAAAGTGTCCGGATCATTGGGATCAAATTTTCTCAATATAGTAGCGGCTTGTACCCAGTCACCGGCTTCATTTCTTATCTGTTGCTGCGTAAAGAAATTTGTCTCATAGTCTTGACCGGTAGTAGCAGCCGGGTCAACAACAGTAACTGTAACACTACCATCAGCCGTACCATCAGTATGTGTAACTTCAAGACCCGTACCTGTATCATCACCAAATGTAACACCAGGATTATTTTTATGTGGTATTACTGTAATGATTGAAATAGGGTTTTCCAGATTATTAGGTACAGCATTTGGATCAGGGTTATAGTTATAAGAAGTAACTGCGAAATAATATTTTATACCATTAATTAATGGTGTTTGATTTATGGCATCAGTCTTAGTCGAATAAAATCTTTTTATTCCCGTATCGTTTCCAAACTGAACTGGTACTTTAATAACTGAACCAGTAGAAGGATCGAAAACAAAATCATCTATCTTTCCAATTCCATCTATCATATCGTAAGTAGCCACTCTTACACCTTCAGTAACTGTTGCAGCAGCACTTGGTAGCTGATAAACGTTATAACCCTGGAATTTATATCCTTTTTCATCAAACATCTCTGTAGCGGTTACTTTAGCAACATCTTTAGACCAATCAAGAATAATTTCTCCATCCATCTCAGTTACACCGGTTATAAGTTCAGTTTTGTTCTCATTCCAAATTGCAACAAATGGTGCTGGTGGAGCAACAGGAAGATCAAAGAAGTTATCATAAGCAATCTGTGCCTGTGCATCGTAGAATTTCAATAATCCAACCGCTGCTATCCTGTCAACACCTGGAATAGCGCCAGCTACTATTTCGGCAACAACTACTTCCTGTGTATCACCAGGTGCTAAAGTGAACGGACCGGAGGAACTTCCCTGCCGGCGATCACCGGGAGGTAATTGAATTCCATCAAGCCACCCGGACCTTGTTTGCGGGTCACCATTTAATGCATAAGTTGTAATTTCACCTGTAATAAGGTCTGTAAACGGTACCCCGCTTATGCCGAATCTTCCACGGAAGAAATTATAGAACTCTGATGAGCCCTGGATATCTCCCTGTGGAGGATCACCAATGTTGGGATCGCCGTTAGCAAAATAATAAGCTGCTGTCATTGGCAGGTTTATTAAACCTGGACCTACATTCTTACCATCGAAGATGCCAAAATCAATAACATCATCAATTCCATTCCTATTTATATCTTCACCGGCAACGCCTGTAACTAACGGTCCCTGGAAAAAGTCGAAGCCAACTGCTGGCGGAGGAAGTGGGTTGTAAGTCTGATCAGTTGCAGAGGCATTATAAGAATACTGCAAACTTAAAACAGTATCAACACCTACAAAGTCATCACCTGCATTTCCAAGATCAACATCCGACCACATGGAAACGTACATGTTATCTACTGTGTTTTGCTGGAAGCCTTTGTTTATAAATCTATATTTTCTGAAATATGTGTTTCCAAGAGCGCCCGTTTGAGCGTATGCCCAGAAAGTTGCTTGCACCTCAAGCCCGATTGGTGTTGCACCGTAAAGATTAGCTGTTGTAGCAGCATTCATATCATTAGCAACAAACCAAACGGTCTGGTCAGCACCAGGAAATCCTGGTATGTCAACTGCAGGATCGTATGTACCGCTGCCATCAACATCATCATATGGTGCACCAAGTTCGGCAGGCCATTCTGTCCAATCCAATAGGTACATAGCGAGTATTTCTGTTTCGCTTATTAATTCATTGGCAGCATCACCCGAAAGATCTACTGAAGGTCCGCCCGGGAATACATCGGGTCTTACTCTGTATATCCTGTATATATCTAGATCCGGGTCATCTGCCTGCCCATTACTTAAAATTACCCCCGGCTGAAGACCGGTTCTGTAGGCAGTTCCACCAACTCTTGGTTGTGGGTCACCCTGGACTAAACCACCCCAAAGTAAACCGGAAGTAAAGACTGCAGTTTTTCCACTTCCCTGTGGGAATACAAATCCGGAATTTCCTGTTGGGTCAATATCGGAAATTCCATTGTTGTAGAACTGTGTCGATATACTATTTATATCAAGAAAGGTTCTTGTAACCTGTTCTGTAACTTTGTTTAGTCTGCTTTTATTTTTTTCATCTCCTTCAGCCAGACTAAATGCCTGGGCAAGAAAGAGAATACTTATTGTAAAAACAACTAAGTATTTAAGTCTATTAGAGATCAGATTTTTTAAACTCCTATTTCTAATTAAAGATACTATCATAACAATCATTAGTATTCTAAACGAACTCCAAATCTAATCTGGCGAGGAGGACCATAAATAAGCGCTGAACCGAATCCCTGGGTAATTCCTCCTGCATTTTGATATGCCTGGTAGTAGTCTATATTTATAGCATTATACAATGCAACATAATCAGGTCCATTCTGCTCAGCCAACTGACCGCCGAGATCAAAGTCACTCAGGAATCCGTCGTCGTCAGCAGTACCGGTTCTTAAAAATACGCTCTCAACATTAGTTATATCAAATAAATTAATTACCCATATGTAAATATTGGCATTAAGATTTTCAAACAATGAAAATGTTTTATCGAGACGAAGATCTACCTGGAATGTTCCCGGTGTAGTTGATGCATTTAAAGGTTCAATCGGTTGTCTGAAACGAGAATCACCTTCGAGAGCACCTGCATTGTTTCCTTTACCCTCACCACGTGTAAACGGATGACCGCTATTAAATGTTAACAAGGCATTTAAACCAAGTTGGTGAAGAATTGCCGGACCCTCGTCAACTCCCCAGCGATAATCAAAAGAAATATTACCACTAAAAGCTTGATTAAATACTAAAGGAGAAACATAAGTCGGTTTGAAGATTGTTTTTCCATCTACGGGCGCGCCAACAATTCCTGCGGAAGAGTTAGGGAACGATCCTGTGCCTCTTGCATCCTGGAATGAAACAGATCCGTTAACCTGTATTCTTTCAACTCTTCTCATATTAAAGGAAATTTCAACACCCTTTGTTGTTGCAAAATCTCCATTCGTAAATATATTATACGCCTGGTAAGGTGAATTGCTATTTGTTTCCTGAAGAGAAATTACAATCTGGTCCTGTATATCTTTATAGTAACCGGTAATATCAAATGAAGCAAATTCGCCTACCTGCTGAGTAAAACCAACTTCGTACTGTGTGGTTCTTGTTGGTCTAACATTAAAACCAACCGGGTTGGCTATAAATAAACCACCACGTAAATCAGCAGCTGTGTTATAAATTCCCTGGTAAATATCTCTGAGTCGTGTCTGTTGAACGAATTTTCCATACTGGGCATGGAAAACTGTTTGGTCGGTAATCGGGAATGAAAAACCAAAACGCGGGCTAATAGAACTGAATGTGGGAACATCCAAAAGACCATCAGGATCAACCTCTCCCGTGTTAAAACTAATTGTATTTTCAGGTCGTGTCGGATCAATTAATTCTTGATTGTCTGTATCAATATAATCATATCGAAAACCTACGTTAACTATAAGATTCTTGTATTCAATCTGATCCTGGATATATGCCCCGATAAACATAGGTTGCTTTGGTGCAAACGAGCCGGTTGTGTAATCATCACTTCCGTCATACTCATCACCAAAAACAGTATAACCGTAATTATTAACACCCTGGTTAACAAAAATTTCGGTTGGGCTTAATTTAGTTGGATCACCTGCAGCCAATGTATCATTCTGTGCAAGCTGACCTGCAAGTGTTACTAATGCTCCGTTACCAAATTGATAATTACGAATTGTAAACATTTGCAATTCGCCACCTATCTTAACGGAATGTTCTTTACCTAACTGGGTAGATAGTGCGGCGCTGAAGTTTAATGCTTCCTGCTTACGCAGGCGGTACCCCGAAGTAACTGCACCAGGGGCAAAGAAACTTAAATTAAATATCTGGTAATTAGCTGGTTGTACATAACGACCACTTTCAGTACCGCGTCTTTCCCAGATTTGTCCAACATTAGCGTTGGAAACACTATCACCATATCCTATAAAATCATCTACCAAGAATGGGTCATACCTGTGATCATCATTAAAGGCAAAACCGCCGCTAATTTCATAGAAGGTTGTGGGGTTCAATATGTGTGTCATTTTCAGGTTAAATGAGCCATCGGTCTGGTCAATTTGCTGAACTCTATCCATATTAATAATATGGTTAAGTTTTCCAGCATTACCGGCTTGGGTTGAGAAAAAGTTTGTACCGTCAAAAGTAGCCAGGTCTGAATAAGTACCTGAAAGTCTGAATATCAATGGATTAAAGTCAAAAGTAAGTGTACCGGTACCAATATAAGTTTGTGCAGAATTCTTAAATGTTGGTCCGGCTGGATAAGTAAAATTGATTGAATCACCGGGTATTGGGGAATTAGGATCACCGATCCACCCAAGGTCAATACCTGGGAATGGCTGTGGGTTAACATCATTCTGATAATTAGAAGTAAACAAGCCAAAGAATTTTACTTTGTTGCTAAACAAAGGACCACTTAGGGTTGCAACTAATTCGCTGTAACCAAACCAGTGAGCTCCAAGCACTTTATCGCCGTTAAAGCGGTCACCGCTGCCCTGGAAGGACAGGTTATCAGTAATGTATTCTATACTTGCTTTGATATTATTTCCACCCGTTTTTAATTGCTGACGAATAATACCGGAGTTTGCTCCGCCAAACTCTGCAGTGTAACCACCGGACTGCACTTGAATTTCTTCAATTGCATCCTGAGATAAAGTTACCTGGCGTCCACCCTGCAACGGGTTGGTAATATTTGTTCCCTCTAAATAATAACCAACTTCATCCAAACGACCACCGCGGACATAAATTGTATTATCCTGCAAAATAACTCCAGGAGCAAAAGCAAGAAGACTATTAATGCCTCTGAGAGGAAGTTTTTCAAAATCATCGCTGGTTAAATTTCGAATAGCATTAGTGTTACTTGTATTTATTAAAGGTTTTTCCGAAAGGACAACAACCTCAGCAACAGTAATACCCTCGGCTGGCAGCTCAAAGTTAAGTTCCGTTGTTAGGTCCGCATTAATACGAACATTTGAGACTGTAATAGTTTGGTAACCTATGTAAGAAGCTTTCACATCGTAAGTACCGGCCTCAAGATTAAGAATTGAATACTCGCCATCAATGTTGGTAGCAGCTCCAAAGGATGTACCTACAATAATAACGTTAGCACCAATTAGAGGTTCCCCGGTATCCATATCAGTAATAGTTCCTCTTAGTTTTCCTACCGTACCCGCTTGAACGAGCATAGGTAGCAATAGAAACGAAAATAGAAGGGTAAACCATCTTTTCATATTCTCTCTCCTAGTTTATTAGTTAATGGTGATTTTTCTTTTGATAATAGTGTCTTCGCTAATTGATAAACAATAATAATTCAACACTTCTGTTGAAGTTATATTTCTTAACAAGTCTCTCAGTTTTGATTGTCTGGCTCCATTCTGTTGATGACTATAAGCAGATAGGTAAGTTTGCCAGCAGGGAGAGCATAAAGCGAATGTTACACTATGTATATCGGAATAGAGTAAAAAAATTCATCCACCTCCAGTTTGTTTTACAATTATTAATTAAATACGAAACTCAACGTCATAAAAAATATCAACAAAGTCAACACTTTTTTTTGCTACTCTTTTAATATAGCCAATTTTGCCAATATTTAATAATGAACTTAGAATAGGAATTCTAAGAATTTTTTTAAAAAACCTGCTTACAACCTTGTTAGTAACTTCAACTCAATACCTTCAAATGCCGGTTCGAATCTGCAAACTCCGCCAATACAGATATTACCTGCCTGGCGGGTGCCCAAAAGTATGCTAACGTCAGAGTGCTGCCCTATTTTATAACCGAATTGAACAAATCCCCAGAACTCTCTTTTCGTCTCTCCCGCTTCTAGTTCCTTGGTTTGCATTTCTGTTACTAACGCAACACTAAATTTAGGAGATCGCAAATATTCTATCGAGACAACGTCAGTAAAAAATTGTTCGCTGGTTGACCAGTTAGTTGTGTGCTGATGCTCAATGATCAACTTGATCGTATTTACTCCACCAAAATAAACTCTGTTTTCTAATATTGGAGTTATATTTTTTGTGTTTGTAGCAAGCTCTTCGTTATAAGAAAATGCGGCAATGGTTGTAAATTTGTAGTTCCAATCATGTTGAGCCTGCAAAAACACTTCTTTCAATAACGATTGAATGGATAAGTTGCTATTTATACTGCGCTGGTAATAAGAACCAACGGGTAGAGTTTTAGTTTGTGTATAAGCACCGGTTAGGTAAGTGTCGTCACTAAGGTTATAGCCGGCAGCAACCTGGAAGCCATGTTCGTTGTCCGGATTAAGAGGAGAAGGATGTCTGTTTGGAAGCTGGTAAGTGTATTCTAGCCTTACTGATGGAGGAGTGTTGTAAGCAATCGTTCCATCGTGTGATGTAAAAGCAATGTTATCGTAATACTTATATTCACTGGATAGCGATAAGGAACCTAAGTAGAAATTTAAGTTCCCATAAAAACCCTGGCCGACAATAGATTCAGAATCGTTAAAAGCTTTTTTATTCAAATCACTATTCTGCAGAATTGAATATTCCGCATATATATCTATATTCCAGAAACTTGGCGAAGCTCTTAAGGAAGCCATTGAAGTTCTTGCAGCTCCATCAACGTCCGGAAGATTAGAAGCATAAGTGACCCCGAGCTTAAGCGGTTTCCAGCCCTTGTATTCCAGGTCAACTGCATGGATAATTTCTTTTCGCTCATTGTTGGAATTTGAAGCCGATCCGGTAAGCCCTGTAAGGCTAAATCCAGCATATTTACCGGTAACTTTAAGTCCCAATAAATTGTTGTCAACACGAATCGCCCTATCCTCATAGCTTTTTAGAATCATTCCCCTTCCAAAAAATGAATAATAGTTTCCAACAACAATATCCAACCCTTCGGTTCTATCACCTATATCTGCCCTTAAATATTTATAATCAATTTCGGCAAAATTGTTTTTCCCCCTGTTTATAGAGGGATCGGGATCGTTGGGTTGAAATATTTCAAATCTTAACCCGGCAGAAAAAATACCCCTAGAATAATCCAGGTTGAGCCAGTTTTCCAATATTTCTGTTTTATTATCAACGTTATAAGAATATTCAAGCTGGTTGGAAAGCCCAAGACCCTCGGGCCATATAAACCAACTGTTTCCGGTCTGTGCAAGGAGAGTGCTATAACTGATTAAAATAAATAAAATAACAAATAGGGTATTAGGTTTGATAATTTTCATTACGGTTTATCTGTTAAAATTATAGTTGAGGAGATGTATCTAAAAGAATTGACACACAAATCCAGAAAAGTATTTATATCAAAATATTTCCGCATAGATCAAAAATAAAAAAACACTCAGATAATCTTATTCAGGGGTTTCGTCAGTTTGTTTAGTTACTAGTCCTGAAACAATATTGCGAACATTTACTTCATCACCCCTCATGTAGCCAAGGTGCGTGTAAACTATATAACCTTTATCATTTAGAATAACAGAAAATGGGACTGCCTGTGCATAATAAAGACGCGCTACATCAGAGTTAGCATCTAACAACACAGGGAAATTATAATTTTTCGATTTTACAAAAGGTTTTACTTTTGCCATTGTTCTTTCATTATCTATAGAGATGGCAAACATTTTAAAACCTTTATCTTTATAATCATTAAAAATTTTTTTGTATTCAGCAAGTTCCTCTATACAGGGTTTACACCAGGTTGCCCAGAAGCTTAATAATACAGGGCCCTCGCCAAGCTCATTATATAATTCGATAATGTCATCCTCAAGGTTTTCCAATTTAAAGTTAGGTCCCTTTCTGCTCCCCTCAGTTTCCGGTTGTGCAAAAATTAAATTTGGAAAGAACAGAATTAATATTTAATGCGTAAGTTACCTTCATCTATTTCTCCAGAATCATTTTTCTTGTATTAGTAAAATCGTTAACAGAAAAATTATAAATATAAACACCGCTCGAAAGATCATCACCATCAAAAGATACCTGGTAATTTCCTGCTGGTTTATATTCATTAACAAGTGTTGCTACTTCTATACCGAGCATGTTATAAACTTTAAGGTTAACCAATCCGCCTTCGCCAACTTTGTAATTAATTTGTGTTGACGGGTTAAAAGGGTTTGGATAATTCTGTAAAAGTTCATAACTGTTAAGATTGATTTCATCTTCAACATCTAAGGAAAGATCTGTTGTGGCTAAATAATCTATTATTGCTCTATCACCAGGATTGCTGAATGTTCCAATTTGAACTTGTATATGCGCTGTGCCAATATTATTTTGTATTAAAACGTGCACCGAGGCGTGAAGAGTATCATCCGGCTGTACTGGCGGTGGGTAAGGAAAATTACCACTGGTTGCTACGCTATCAACATTAGGTGCATAGCAATTTTCACCAAAACAAAGTGATGATGACCATCCAAGTCCCGCAGGTAAATCATCAATTGTTCTTACTAAAAATACAACTTGTTCCATTGCTGAGATATTCACAATTTCAATATCAAAAACAATATCATATCCCGCTTCCGGTGTGTGATAAATAGTAGTTTCGTGATAAATTACTTCTAGATCCTGAGCACTTATATTGAAACTAAAAAGTACAAGTACTATTAATGCAAAAAATGGATTTAACGTTTTCATCTGTTTAATCACCATATTCTTATTAGAACAAATAAATTGCTGCTCTCTATTTTAAAAGTAGGCGCACCCGTTAGATGCGCCAAATTGTTATAAGTTGCTGCTTTATTTTTACTTAAGCAGAACCATTTTTTTAGTTGAAACAAAATTACCGGCAGTTATCTTATAGAAATACATTCCGGATGCAAGTGATGATGCATCGAAATCAAGAGAATATGTGCCAGCTGCTTGATCTTCACTAATAAGCTCTGCTACTTCTCTACCCATAATATCATAAACCTTCAAACTAACATGTTCTTCATTTGCAAGAGAATAATTTATAGTAGTTGATGGGTTGAATGGGTTTGGATAATTCTGCTCAAGGTTGAATGACCTAACAACAATGTTATTGTTTCCTGCTGAAGTTATTCCATCCAATAACCAGTTCATAGTTCTGTTCATAAGTGTGTCACGCTCTTCTTCGGTAGGTACCTGCTCAAAACCAAAAGCTAAATAAACTACACGGTAGTTGGCTGTTTCTACTCTTAAACCGCCAACTTTTGGGCCGGATAAATACTGAAAGATAGAATCGGCATACTGTGCATCGAACCGACTGATAACATCAGGATCCTTATCATAAACACTGTTAAAAACAAATGACATACCGTCCGAAATTGGATCTCCAGCAAACCCATTCATCAGAAAGGAAAAGGAATTATCATCTATATAATTGGCATATAAATAGTTATTATAAAAACTTTGTGCATGGTGGCTGTTCCCGGCGGGTTCAAAAATATCTTCACCAATATCCTGACCATTTAAAAACAACCTGCCGCCATTATCAAGATAAGTTTCCAGGTGAGTAACTTCACCAGGTAAAAATGCAGGTACAGCAATTCCAGCTGACCAGGTTATAAGATAAAAATTTGATAAGTCTAAAGTTGGATCTTGTAACGCAGTCCTGGAAACCACTCCGTAAGTTCCTGTATGAACATTATCAAAAGAGTTTGCTATGTATGAACCGTTACCTTCTTCAGTAGCATCAATTACTAGAAAATCATTGCCTGAGGTTGTAACATTCCGCATTACTACTGAACCTTGGTTTCCCACATTATATTTTGATACAAAATCGAGTGTTGTTATACCGGCTCCATTATAACCATCCGGATTAACATTAACAGTTATTACCGTTGAATCTCCTGAATTCACTTCAACGGAATCAGTTTGCCCAAGGGGGAAGGTACCGTTTTCAGTGGTAAATTCTAAAATCCACTCAACCGGTCCATCAAAGGAAAGACTAATATCGTACTTATCGGTCAATAATCCTTCGTTGTAAATAACAGCATCAAAACTTGCAGGAGTACTGTTATCACTAATAACATCTGGGCTTGTAGTGGCAATAGTGGCTACATAATCTGGGGCTACTAATACCATTTCAACTGCTTGTTGAATTTCGCCGTTATAAAGTGGTGAACCGGCTTCAGTCACCATTACAACTATATCGCAGTTATCCCAAACCATATCCGGTCCTGTGCCTCCCGGTAAAGGAATTGTGTGAGTAACAGTTTTAGTGATCACGTCATTCATATTCCAGGTACCATTTACGATTTCTTCACCAGTTGGTCCGTTCATCATATCACGAACGACATGATTATGAACATAACTACCTCCACCAATGCATGAACTATTTCCCGCTTGGCTCCATATCATACCACTCTCTAACAAAATAACCGTGAACATATACTGTCCATTTAAATTTGTCAGGGCAGTAAAGTCAATAGTTGCATTAAACTCTCTCGTAAATGGGTTGAAGGTTCTGCCTACATCAATTGCAACAGTAGCAGGCACAGAATTTCTGGCAGTCATTTGACCCATCCACAAACCACGACTGTCTGGTGCGCCCGTTCTATCTGGTGTGCCGCTAGGCCAGAACGGCGGGCTAAGCATACCAATTACTGAATTACCTGAAAAAAATGAAAACGGATCGGATCCGTTTGCAGGTCCATGGTACCCAATCATTATTGCATTTGGTATTGCTGTAACAATATCTTCCATAATATCATGACCACAGGGACACCAGGGACACCAGGTTCCTGTAAACTCTTCCAATACCGGGTTTCTTTGTTGTGCAAATGCTTCATCTCCAGAATTAAAACTGAAGAGAAACAAAAGACTTAGGGAAACAGAAAGTAAAAGTTTTTTCATAATAATTTTCTCCTGTTAAATTGTGGTTTTTAAAGTGCTTTTTATATCTTTTTTAATAAGCATTTTTTACTTAAGAAGACTCATTTTTTTAACCTGAACAAAACCTCCCGATATCATCTGGTAAATATAAACACCCGAAGCATATTTTTCTGCATCAAAAGTTAGCTCATAAATACCCGGCTGCTTTACTTCATCTACAAGTGTTGCAACTTCTCTTCCTGTTAAATCAAAAACCTTTATGATTACAGGGCTTTCTTCCGGGATAGCATATTTTATTATTGTTGATGGATTAAATGGATTCGGATAATTTTGAGATAACTCAAATGACTCTGGTCTAATCGGATCAGATTCCGTTATGCCAACGGGTAAACTTAACCAATCAATTACCCGCTCAGCAAACGATGTCCTAAGCTCATCTAGGGCAATGGTCTCAAAACCAAATGCTGTAAACACAACTTTAGTTGAACCATGAAACGCTCTAATAGCCGGATGCTCATCAGGTTTAAGCCATAAAGATAAGATGTTAGCAGCATTCACATCTGCGGCTTCAACCTGGTTAACATAATGTCCATCAGAAGGATTAATAGTGTTGGCACCTGTTCCACCAACTAAACGCATCATTGCAAGGCTATCGGTAATTGGATCACCATCAATGCCAAGCGCTATTGTAGCTGTATGTTCCCGTAGTATATATGCAGCATGTAAATAGTTTGTAAAGAAATTGCTAGTTTCAGTTGAATAGAACGGACTTGTTGGATCAGCCAGCTGGTAGGCAACATCGGTGCCGTTTAAATACAAATTTCCTCCGTTATCCAGGAAAGTTTTTAACGAATTCATTTCATCTATAGCAATACCAGGTTCGGTAAGCGCAGTGTTCCAAACAAAAGTATTGAAAGTATTTATATTATTAATATTAGATGGGATGAAATCGCTGGGTATAACTCCGTATTCAGAACCAAGAGTTATAAGCTCGTTTACAATATACTCTTCGTAACCCATTCCTCCATCGTCATCAACTACAAGTATATCTAGCCCGAAGGTGGTTAATTTAAACTTTACAATACCGTAAGAACCATTTAGCGAATAGAATTTCACATCGGTTATACCATAACCATTAATTGAATTAGCATTTACGCTTACCTGGACGGTTATAGAATCTCCTGGATTAACGGTTACAGTATCAGTTTCTCCTAAGTTGAAAGTTCCATTAATGGTAGTAAATGTTTTTGTCCATCCGCTTGGTCCATCAAAATCCAAACTAATATTATAAGTGTCGGTGAGCAAACCAGTATTCTTAACATAGGCTGAATAAAGTGCAGTATTAGATGACTCACCAAAATAATATTCATCTGTTGTCGTCATTGTTGCAGTATAGTTTGGATCTAATAATTGAAGTTCGATAGCTTGCTGAATTTCTGAATTATAGAGTGGGGTTTGAGTTTCATGTACCAAAACAACCAGATGACAACTGTCAGGCACAATCTCCGAAGATAAAATGTTTTGAATGTTTTTTGTAATAGTCACTCCGGTATTCCAGGGGTTACCTCCATTTAAATCTTCCCCGGTTGCCCCATTAATCATAGAGCGGACAACATGGTTATGTACATAATCGTTTCCACCCGGACAAGTTCCGTTTCCGGCCTGCGGACTGATCAATCCATCCTCCAATAATATCAATGTCATGCTGTAATTACCTGTAAGATTTTCAAGCGCTGTTACGTTAACAGCAGCATTTAATTCTCTTGTGGTTGGATTATAAGTTCTCTGCAATGTAATGCCAACCGTTGCCGGCACACTATTTCTTGTAGTCATTTGGCCTGTCCACAAATTTTGATCACCTGGCGCACCTGTTCTATCTACTGTACCGCTTGGCCAAAACGGGGGACTTAGCATTGATATCACTCCATTACCGGGGAAAAAAGAATAGGGATCACTACCATTTGCAGGTCCATGATAACCAATCATTATTGCATTAGGAATTGTCTGTAGTATCTGTTCCATAGTTGTATGACCACACGGACACCAAGGGCACCAGGTGCCAGTAAATTCTTCTAGAACCGGATTTCTTTGTGTTTGAGCTAAAGCATCATTGCTCAGATTTAAGAATAGAACAGCTAAAATTATTGAAGTACTGAACATTAATATTTTTCTCATAATACTTTAATTTAATTTGTTAAAATTTTTTTATTTATCCAAGATCTTTTTAAACGGCAATAAGGTTATTACTAGTATTTAGTTCCCTTTCAATTTCACTTAAATCCCTGCCCTGTTCCCACATATGATCAAATAGAATTCTGCACGCCTCAGCAAGCTGTTTATGTTCTATATAAATCATTGTTAGTTCGTTCGATTCTTCGATTGGCTGTTCCAGTGGAAACATAACTTTCTCTTCATCAAAGATTAACATTTTGATGGGAAGTTTTTCCACCATCCTTGCTTTCTGCCCAAATCCAATGGATTTTTTTACTGATTCAAACAACCAGTCCACTTCTTTAAGTTCTCTCAGCTCATAAATATCTTTTGTTGATCCACCTCTCTTTAGAAGCTTGGTTTCTTCATCTTCCTGTTCACCTAACCGTTCAGGATTATCACTTGCATAAGGACCTTTGTTAAAAGTGAGCATCTCTCTTTTTGTATTGCTTACACAATCGGTATAACGTTTATGGATTTGAGTTTTTTCCTTCATTACATCTATAAACTCAAGGGGGTTTATTATGGATTTGCTGTTTTCAAAAATCGGGGTGAATACTTCTGAAACCTGGGTTATTAATTCTTCTTTTCTTATAAGCTCATTTTGATATGTCTGGTGAATTCTGTTCATCGCCAGTTTTGGCTCAACCGCTTCAAACATTTTGTTTTTCCCAAGTTTTTTCTCTGTACAAATACCGCGGTTAACCATTTTATGGAGTACTTCATAGATTTTTGTTCTGGGAATGTTTACAGCTTTCTGAAGGTCTGCTGCTGTATACATTCTTCCCCCTAAAAGAGTTATATAAACTTTGGCTTCTCTTTCTGTGAGCCCGATCTCTCTGAAGGTTCTTAGATATTTCGATGTATCCATTTTATCATCCAAAGTGTGTTGTTACCCACAAGAGGGGGTAATTAATAATAATTATTCCCCCGTGAGGGTACAAATTAGGAAATGTGAAATTTAATTCCAAAAGAAATTTGTAAAAGTGTCCCCAACACAATACAAATTTTAAGTAAGGTGGGATTTATTTACATAATTCAATCAATTGTGGAACCTGCCTGGTAAACCTCTTTACTTGTCGTATTCTGAATATAAACCACTGTATGAACGTGATTCATATCCCAGTTAGTGCTTAGCGTCTCATCAATTTCGTATGAAATCTCTCCGTTTTGAAGAATATTTGCTACTGATTCACCATTCAATGTGGGAAGGGTTGATCGCACAACATCGTAAAATTTTGTTTCTCCATTGGACCCGGGCGGGTTTGCAAATTCAATATCGGTTTCTGTTATTACTGTGTGGAGTGCTATTTCGTCTAAGTTTAATCCGGAGGTGTTTACTTGCTGCAAGGTAACATTAATAAAATAATTTCCACCTGCTGCGCTGTCAGTAACTTCCAATCCAAACTGCGGAACCAATGCCAACCGATCATCTATTTTTTCAATAACACTAAGCGAATCTGTTGGTATGGGGTAAAGGATACCATCAACAACTGTAGTCGGTGCAAAGAAAATATTATAATAAAGCATGCGTGCATCGCAAATTTCAGGAATTGCAAGATAGAATGGATCATTTGGCGATGGAAAATTAGTTGGAAACTTTACTGCAATTAGTTTTGATGGTCCATACCTTACATTTGATAAGGACTCAATTATTTTATTGGACTTAACACAGGGGTCACAGCTTACGTTAGCAAAATCCTCTATTAGTACAGTTTTATCTACAGCGCCTATTTTAGCTGGTGTTTGCAACTTAATGCTTAAGAATATTTTTCCCGTTCCAATATCATCAGGTGCATTTGGGGGGTTAGTTTTACAACCGCTTATAAATAGCAGTGAAGCTGTAATTAGATAGATAAAAGATTTTTTTAATTTGAAATACTTTTTAGGTACCATTCTTAGCCATGCTTCTTATTTTTACAATTAATTGTGATGCTAAAATTATTTATTTCCTCGTTCAAAAAAAAGACTGTTAATCTTCACCCTTTACCTGTTTATATGGCAAGATATAATATATAAGCAAAATATCCAGCCAGCAAAATTGCTCCTTCAACTCTTTTAAAAACAAAACCACTTTTACTCATTGGTAGAATAATTATCATAAACAGCATCATAATTGCAAGATCTACATAACCAACTCCTGAAGAACTAATAGGATTTATAACGGAAGAAAATCCTAAAACGCTTAATACATTAAAAACGTTTGAGCCCACTGCGTTACCTATCGCAATATCATTTTCATTCCTGAAAGAAGCAACGATAGATGTTATCAACTCAGGTAAACTTGTGCCCAGCGCTACCATTGAAAGGCCTATGATTGCCTGGCTAACACCCAACCTTTCAGCAACCTCAACAGCACCGTTAACAAAAATATGCGCCCCGCCCAGCAGCAGCCCTAATCCCCCAACTATTAGTAATATTGATACCCAGGCACTTTTCGCTTTCCCTGCTGGTATCCCCTCTATAAATTCCTGGGAGGTTTCTATTACCTTATCTTTTCTTGCATACAAATAACTAAAAACTACGTAACTGATTATTCCCAGGATTAGCAATATGCCCTCAAAGCGGGAAATAGAATCGTCTGCAAGGACAAGCAATAAAATAAAACCAACTATTATCATTATTGGAATTTCGCGTTTTACAAGCTGTGTCTTAACTTGCATTGGCGAAATTAGTGCTGCCACGCCAAGTATCAACCCAATATTACAGATATTGGAACCAACAACATTGCCAACAACAATTCCGGGATTAGTTTCCAGCGCAGCTTTTATACTAACAACCAGTTCCGGGCTGCTTGTTGCAAATGCTACAACAGTAAGTCCAACAACCAGCGGCGATATGCCCATCCGTAATGCAAGCGAAGAACTTCCACGCACCAAGCTTTCTGCACCAGCAAATAATCCTATAATTCCGGCGATAATGGATATTGTTATTTCAAATTCATTCATAACGTAAGTTGTTCAATCAGCACTAAAAATGTGAATAGAAATATAGAAAGAATTTATATCAGATTTGGATAACTGACAACCGGAAGACATTCTTTTAAATATTTTATGAATACTATTTAATTAGCATTTTCAGATTTGCAAATGCATTGCATAAAACTAATAATTTGTATTATAATGATTAAGCAAAAACAATTTCGATATTTATTAGCGGTAAACATGAAAACGATTTTTTCCTTGTTATTAACAGCAATTATCTTATTTGGCTGCGCACAACCTAATCCAACCGAATCAAATTCCAGTGGAAATTCTGCCCCGGAAATAAACAGCATTACTATGGATCCGGTTTTTATTACCGTTGGAACTACAGCAAAAATTACAATTGATGCTACTGATCCGGAAGGTGACCTTATTACATATTGCTGGACTGTGGCACTTGGGGATATTATTGGAAGCGGTGCTGAAGTAAGATACACTGCTGCTTTTTGCTGTGTCGGTACAAACACTATTCATCTCGAAGTTAAAGATTCAAAAGGCGCCTCAGTTAAAAAAAGTATTGAAATTGTAGTAAACCCGTAAATATTTTTTATGCATAAACCGGTAATTCTATTAACAATAGTTTTAACCATTCTTAGTTTGGAAATTTTTCCGCAGGCATGTTGCACTGTTGGAACTTCTATTTCAAGCGGTGTTGAAAGAAGTGTTATCAAACATAAAAATTTATCTGCGGCTTTTTCTTTCCAGAATAATGTTTTAAACAACACTTACCAAACCACTACCAAAATAGATGACCCGCTTAACAGGAAATCTGCAGTTTCAGATTTTACTCTTGAGCTGGAGTACGGGTTAGCCGAGCGTGTTTCGGTATTACTGCTTGGTGGTTACACAAACAAAAGCAGAACAACAACATTTACAGATCCTGAAATTAACAGCTCTGAAGAAATCACTTTTACCGGGAATGGTTTTACAGATATTGTAATCCTTGGTAAATATGAACTTGTTGTGCCGGATATTGTCCTGCCTTTGGGGGCATCAATTGGTGCTGGAGCAAAGCTGCCAACAGGAAGTTACACTTTAGAAGAAAACGGTACACGGCTTTCAATAGATCTTCAGCCGGGAACCGGCGGTTCCGATCTTCTGCTTTGGGGACATATTAATTATTCACTCCCAATCCTAAGTATATCTATTAATGCTAATGCCCTTTACCGCTACACAGGCACAAACATCGATAATTACCGCTATGGTGATGAAGTTCTCACATCGTTTAATGGAAGCTATGGCATTGCAGATTTTCTGGCAATAAATCTGCAGTTAAGGGGACGATATGCAGATCGCGATCACTGGGACGGAAGATTTTTACCCAGCACAGGTGGAATTTATATCGATTTAACTCCAAGCTTAATTTATGTTGAGGGAAATTTTAACCTTAGGATTCTTGCGCAGATTCCTTTATACAGAAATGTTGAGGGAATACAACTAACAGTTTCTGAAAAACTTGGAGCTGAAATGCGTTACCTTTTTGATCTAAATTAAAAAAAGCCGTTACTTAGTTTAGCAACGGCTTAATTTCAAATTAGGATAAACTTGCTTTTACTCCGCATGTGCCAGCCAGTAACCAGTAATACCATAAATTTTTGAATCTTCCCATGTTGAAACTTGTACAGTAAAACCATCCCTGGTAACCGTTACTGCCTTAACGGTGTATCGTACATTAGTTTTAGCTTCTGCATCCATATGATTTACAGTAAGAATCACATCAGGTTTTGTTTCAAATGGTTTTAAGAAAGGAACACTGATGATAACAGATCTCTCACCTTGATTTTCGTGCAGAGTATAACTTGGAGTAGTTGTGCTATGCACTTTCCATGTTCCGCTTTGTACCTGGGTTTGGCTTATTGCAACAGCAGTAACACCAACTACCAAAAGTATAGTTAAAAGAAGTTTTTTCATTATGAACCTCCTATGTTTGTTTTAAGATGTTGATACACAAAATAGCATCTAAGTTTGTGATTTACAAGTAAAGCTTTAAACAGTTCAAATTATTTTTTTGTTAGAAAAAGTAAGATTTTTATTCATTTCCGTTTCTTTTATTTCGTAATGACTTGCATCCCATTTTACAGATAGATCCGTACTCAACCATATCACCTGAGGTGATTCGTGACTAACATTCAACTCATTTGCAATTTGCTGAGAAAGCTTTCGGGCAGAGATGACGTTTACTTTTGATAACCTTAATCTACTCGATTCCTGCAATTCATCTGCCCAATCCTGAAAGATATTTTGTACATAGAAACTTACACCACAAACCGGGCTGAATTTAAAAATTATCAGCTCATTACCAGCAGAAGCTTCTTTCTTGAATTCTTCCCAATCGTTTATGTTTTTTAGTTTAATAATTTTCATTACAGTTTTTTTAATTCTTTCTTTTTGGATTTTTTCAAACCGCTCACAATTAAATCATAAGAATTATCAATCCAGCTAAAAATATTCTTCGGTGGGATTGAATTATCTATAATAACAGTATTCCAATGTTGTTTATTCATATGATAGCCGGGGATGACCGCTTCATACTTTTCTCTTAGTTCAATAGCTTCTTCAGGGACGCACTTAAGATTTATTTGCAGCGGAATTTTTTCCAATGATGCTAGCAAAAATATTTTGTCCATAACTTTTAACACTAGTGTCTCTTCATCAAAAGGAAATCCCTGCGTAACCCCTTTTTTCTTTAAACAATATTTTGTTATTTCTTCAATGTTCACAACAACCTGCTAACAAATTTAATATTTTTTATAAAGTGAAAAATAATGATACTACAGCTTGTAATTTAACAGATAAAAAAATTATTTCTTTATCGAATGATAAAATAACGACTCGTCATTTGGTTTTCTTTTGTATATTTTATTTAGATAATCATTCGATAAATTGATTAAAAAGTATAAATGACCGATAGCAAGGAACATACTGCAAAGGTTTTTATCCTTACCGGCGAATGGATGGATGTTAACGGAAAGAATCTTCTTAAATTCACCGGCACATCGAATGAGTACGGACCGGTTGAGATAAATTTTACAAACAATCCGGTATTTTTTGTAAAAAGAAGTTCCGATACATCAGAATTAAAAATTCAAAACAAAAGAAAAGAAGTTAAACTAAAGAATTTTGATGAGCAGGATGTAGATGCACTCTACTTTAACACCGAGACTGATTTACGATCGGCTATGGAAGAACTGGCAACAATGGGAATAGCTAGCTATGAATCGGATATAAATCCGACCAGAAGATTTTTGATGGAAAGATTTATAAACGCGCAGGTTAAGGTAACCGGCAGAACTGAAAAAAGTGGAAATATTTTAATCTTTACCAACCCGCAAATAGAGCCAACCGAAGTTACCCCTCAATTTACAATTGCTTCAATTGATATAGAAACGGGGAACAATAACACCATTTTATATTCAATTGCTGTTCATCTTACTCGAAAAAACGGTGAGGAGAAATTAGTATTTCTTCAATCAGATAAAACAGAATCTCTGCCCGATAATTTCCATCTTTTTAAAACCGAAAAAGAGCTGCTTCAAAATTTTATTTCGTGGTTCAATAAAGCAGATCCTGATATAATTATTGGTTGGCATGTGATTGGATTTGATTTAATGTTTCTTGAAAGTAAATGCAATGAGTTTCAAATTCCTTTAAAATTGCAAGAGGAAAAGGAAGAGTATCGCTCCGCAGCCGTAAACCGAGTGGATATTTTGCATCTATAACCGGCAGGGTTGTTATTGATGGTCCGCCTGCATTGCGATCGTCCTTTTTTACTTTTGAAGATTACAGGCTTGAAACTGTTGCACAGGAAATGCTTGCCGAGGGAAAAACTATTACACCCGATCAGAATAAAGTTGAAGAGATAGAACGACTTTACAAGGAGGATAAAGCAACGCTTGGGGAATATAATTTAAAAGATGCCGAACTGGTTACCGAAATATTCAGGAAATCAGGACTTATCGAGCTTTCTGTAAGTCGTTCTCAGCTCTCAGGCATGTTGATGGATGAGCTTGGAATGATGACGGCTGCTTTCGATCATTTTTATTTACCTAAACTTCATCGTGCAGGTTACGTTGCGCCAAATGTTAAAGATATACCTACATCTGAGCATGCTGCGGGGGGTTATGTTATGGAGCCGGAACCGGGAATTTATAACGATGTTGTGGTGCTTGATTTTAAAAGTTTGTATCCAACAATCATCCAGACTTTTAAGATAGACCCGCTAGCTCGATTACATCCAGAAAATGAAACAATAGAAACTCTTAACGGTTATAAATTTTCCGGCGCAGAGCACATTCTTCCTGATTTTATTGATGAACTTATGGAACAGCGAAGCATTGCCAAAAATAAAAATGATAAGCAGCTATCGCAGGCAATAAAAATTTTAATGAACAGTTTTTACGGTGTAATGGGTTCATTCGGCTGCAGGTTTTACCACCATCATCTTCCTACTGCAATAACCGGCACAGGGCACCGGTTATTGTTAGGAAGTAAAGATTATCTTAAAGAAAATGGATACGAGGTTGTTTACGGCGATACCGATTCGCTGTTCATTCAACTTAAAAAAGATGAGGGAAATGAAGCAGCACAGAACGGAATGCGGATTGCAAACGATCTTAATAATTATTGGCAGGAAAAAATTTCTTCTGAATATGGGTTGACTTCTCATCTGGAAATTGAATTTGAAAAACATTACAGGAAGTTTATCATAACACCGGCGCGCGGCAGCGAATCCGGGGCTAAGAAAAGATATGCAGGGCTCATTGTAGAATCCGCAGCAGGCGGAGAAAAAGAAAAACTTGAGTTTGTTGGGCTGGAATTTGTCCGATCAGATTGGACACGGCTTGCAAAGGAATTCCAGGTTGAACTTTATACAAAGGTTTTTAATAATCAGGATGTTGAAGATTGGATACGCGAAGTTGTAAAAGGTGTTAAAGCCGGAGAGTTTGATGAAAAACTTGTTTACAGGAAAAGATTAAGAAAAGATGTTGACGATTATGTTAAAAATATTCCGCAGCATGTAAAAGCTGCTCGCCTTCTTCCAGAAGCAGTGGGTACTGTTTATTATGTTATAACAAAACGCGGACCCATCCCTATAGAACTTAAACATAACGATATTGATTACCAGCATTACATAGAAAAACAGTTAAAACCCATTGCAGATTCAGTTCTTATGCTTCTAGATAAATCATTCGATTCAATCGTTCAATCTGATCAGTTAAGTTTCTTTTAATTTTTTCATGCATCATTCAACTGTTTTTACTTGCTCGTTTCCTAAATTTTTTTATTTTATGGCTTCACTTCAAATTAATAAGGGCAAACATTGAAAATCCAATTTATCGGCGGTGCAAGAACCGTAACCGGCTCGCAGCATTTATTATTTGTTAACGGGAAAAAAATCCTGCTGGAGTGCGGGCTATTCCAGGGGAAAAGGAAAGATACTTACGAGAAGAATAAAAATTTTTCATACAATCCTGCAGAAATTGATGCGATGATACTTTCGCATGCGCACATAGACCACAGCGGTAACATTCCAAATCTAACTTCAAACGGTTTTAAAGGAAACATTTATGCAACCGCTGCCACGGTAGAACTTTGCCAGATTATGTTAAGAGATTCTGCCTACCTCCAGGAGCGGGATGTAGAATGGGTAAATAAAAGAAGAGCGAAAAAGAAGGAAGCGCCCATTGAACCGCTTTATACAATGGATGATGTTGAAGGAGCGATGAGCCAATTTGTTGGAATGCAGTATAACAGAACGTTCGAACTATACCCTGGTATCAAAGTTACTTTCAGGGATGCAGGACACATACTTGGTTCAGCATCTATTCTGCTTGAAATTGAAGAAGATGACGGAAAGAAAATAAGATTAGGATTTTCAGGCGATATAGGAAGACCGGAAATGCCTGTAATCCGTACACCAGATATATTAAGAGATCTTGATGCGCTTATAATGGAAAGCACTTACGGTAACCGTTTACACACTCCATCGGAAGATGTTGAAGAAGAACTTGCAAAGGTTATCCGCGATTGCTGTGAAACAGGTGGGAAGGTAATTATTCCTGCATTTGCTGTAGGAAGAACCCAGCTTATTGTTTACATGCTTCATAAATTATTTGATCAGGACAGGATACCACAAGTTCCAATTTATGTTGACAGCCCGATGGCTGTGAATGCAACGGGCGTTTTCAGAAATCATCCCGAATGCCTGGACAGGGAAGCCCACAGAGTTTTTCTTGATGAGGGAGAAGATCCGTTTGGATTTACACGGCTAACTTATGTCCGCTCGGTTGATGGCTCAAAAGCGCTAAATACTTCTACCGAAACCTCAATAATAATTTCTGCTTCAGGTATGTGCGAGGGTGGTAGAATTCTTCATCACTTAAAGAATAATATTGGCAATCCAAATAATCTATTACTTTTTGTGGGATATGCCGCCGGGCATACTTTAGCGCGCAGGTTAATGGATGGCAAGCCGGAAGTGAATATTTATGGTGAAAAATATAAGGTCCGCTGTAAAGTAAAAATGATGGATTACTTTAGTGGTCACGCCGATCAGGGAGAATTAATAGATTATTTACGTCTAAATCTTAAAGAAAAGCTGAAAGACATATTTTTAGTTCATGGCGAAGAGGAGCAGAGCCTTGTATTACGGGAAAAATTAGTCTCAAAAGGTTACCGAAACGTTCATTTTCCGATTCCCGGAGAAAAATTTGAAATTTAAGCTAAAATGGGAATCTTTTTTTACTTCCCTTCATCTAATAAATTCATTATATTCGCCGGATAATTTTTTGATGGTTTCAAATTCTACCCCCGTCAGAGAATATCCCGATAGTAAACCTAATCAATAACCTATTAAAGGAGAGCCACCGGTTTGAAGATAACAAAACAGTTTACCAACCGCGAAAGCAAATCATTAGATCAGTATCTTCAGGAAATTGGAAAGGTAGATCTTTTAACCCCCGATCAAGAGATTGATTTAGCCATAAAGATTAAAAAGGGTGATAAACTTGCCCAGGAAAATCTGATTAAAGCTAATTTAAGATTTGTGGTTTCGGTTGCAAAGCAGTTTCAAAACCAGGGTCTTTCCCTGGGTGATTTAATTAACGAGGGAAACATAGGTTTAATTAAAGCTGCTCAGCGTTTTGATGAAACACGCGGGTTTAAATTTATATCTTATGCAGTTTGGTGGGTCAGACAGTCTATTATGCAGGCAATTGCGGATCAGTCAAGAGTGGTTCGTCTTCCATTAAACCGTGTGGGAAATCTTACAAAGATTAGCAAAGCTTACAGGGATCTTGAGCAGGAATATGAAAGAAAACCCACTACCGATGAGCTTGCAAAGATCCTTGAAATGACAGCAGATGAAGTTGCGTATGCATTACAGATTTCCGGGCGCCACGTTTCGATGGATGCACCTTTAAAGAGTGGTGATGAAAATAAAAACAGTTTGATGGATGTTCTTCCAAATGAACACCAGCCACTGCCAGATAAAGATTTGATGAAAGAATCTCTTAAGAATGAGGTTTCAAATGTTCTTTCTACTCTTACTGAAAGAGAAGCAGAAGTAATTAAACTTTATTTTGGTATTGAAGGCGATCATTCCGCAACTCTTGAAGAGATAGGTGAAAGATTTAACCTTACAAGAGAAAGAGTAAGACAGATTAAAGAAAAAGCTTTAAGAAATTTAAGACACTCGAAACGAAGTGGCAGGCTAAAGACTTACCTAGGATAAGAAAAAAGTAGTTTATTAAAAAGCCCCGGTTATGCCGGGGTTTTTTTGTTTAAGTAATCTTTACTGCTATTCGGCTCTTCAATCTCATAACTTATTTCCCCCCTCTCAAAAAAGAATAAAACCAGCCATCACTTTACCTGAAATAATTTTCCCCACTTCACGTTATTTTAACAACACGTAAAATTGCGGAATACCGAATGAAAAAATATTTACTGTTATTATTACTGCCGGTTTTTATTTATCCTTCTGAACCAAATGGAGATAAAAAATTAATTCTGAAAAAGATTGATACGGAAATTAAAATTGATGGGGTGATTGATAATGTGTGGGGCTCAGCAGATTCCGTTGTAAATTTTTTTCAGCTTCAGCCTTATTATAACCAGCCGCCTTCACATAAAACTGTTGCAAAAGTTTTAACCACCGAAGATGCCATATATTGTTTAATGGTTTGCTATCAAAATAAAGAAGATATACTGGCAGTTTCCGGCTCACTCGATGAATATACGGGTGATATTATTTCTTTTATGATTGATACTTTCAACGACCAGCAGACTGCTTATAAGTTTGCTGTAAATGCTTCAGGAGTAAGAATGGATTCACGCCTGCTGGATGATGCAAGAAATCGCGATTACAGCTGGGATGGAATATGGTTTGCGGATTCTAAAATATATGACTGGGGTTATGTTGTTGAAATGAAAATTCCCTACAAATCAATTAAGTATGAAAAGAATTTAACTGAGTGGGGTTTGGATTTTGACCGGTGGATCCCTGCTAAGAATGAAGATCTTTACTGGTGCGAGTACGAACAGAATGAAGGACAGAGAATCTCAAAATTCGGTAAGCTTGTGTTTGATGATTTTCAACCAACTGCAACAGGATTGAATCTTGAAATTTATCCCGTTGGATTATTAAAGGCTAATTATACCGAAAAGCGAAAAATACGCTTTTGATCCAGATGCCGGACTTGATATTTTTTACAACCCTTCGCAAAAACTTACTTACCAGTTAACTGTTAATCCTGATTTTGCACAAATTGAAGCCGATCCTTTTGATTTTAACATTTCGCGTTATGAATCCTATTTTAATGAAAGAAGACCATTCTTTACCGAAGGCAATGAAGTGTTTACTCCATCTGGAAGGCAGCGAAATACAGGTTTCTACAGACCGATGGAACTATTTTATTCACGGCGTATTGGAAAACTTTTGCCGGATGGAAAAACTGTTCCATTAATTCTCGGCACAAAAGCTTTTGGAAGAGTTGATGATTGGGAGTACGGCGGTTTTGTTGCAATGACTAACAAGGTGAATTATAAAGATGATGACGAAGATTTAGTTGAACCGAGAGCTGTTTTCGGATCAGGCAGAATAAAAAAACAGGTTTTCGGAAATTCCTCTATCGGGCTGTTGTTTGTTGGGAAGCAAACTGAAGACAATACTTACGGCGTTATTGATATTGATGGAGCTTTCAGAGAATCCAACTGGCAGCTTTCTTACCAATTCGCCAGATCAATTGAAAATTCAAAGGGCGATTATGCTGGTTCGGCAGGATTAACCTTTTCTACTGATAGGTGGCTTACATATGCAAGAACCCGTGCCATCGGGAAAAACTTTGATGTGCAGCAGGTTGGTTTTGTTCCGTGGCAGGGAACGTTTGAATTCGTTTCAATCAATGGGCCAATCTGGTATTACGATAAAGGTTACATAAGACAAATGCTGATGTACACAGGTCCAATTATTTATTATGAGGATGCTGATTTGTTTACTGATTACGGATGGTTGTTCGGATTCAATATGAATCTTAGAGATAACTGGGGATACGAAATAAATCTTTCATATTCGAAAAGCAAGGATGAGAGGATTGAATACAATTCTTATGAAGCAACTCTCAGTTCCTGGTATAACATTTCCCCGAAGTGGGATGGAAATCTCTACGGCGGCTATACAAGAACATATAATTTTTCAAGAGAGTACCTGGCATTTTATTCCTGGCTTGGTTCATACATAAACTGGAGAGCTTTCGATTTTCTTGAACTCGGTACATCCTATGATATGTTTATAGAAGGCGATCCCGAAGGAAATGTTGCCGATATAACTTATAACGCGCGCCCTTTCATTTCGCTTAAACCAGTTAATGATCTTAACATAAGAATTTATGTTGATAATGTTTATTCAACCGAATCTCAAAGACTTGAAAGTATGATAGTGGGTTTATTGTTTTCCTGGAATTTCCTGCCGAAGAGCTGGGTTTATTTTGCCTTTAATGATTTCAGGGATAGGGGCGATAGATACGATTCAATGGAAAATCTATTACCGAACAAACTGCATGTAACGGATAGAGCTTCTGTACTTAAAATAAAATATCTTTACTATTTTTGATCGTCATTTAAATACATTCGAAACTATCTCAAAGAAACCAACATAGGTTCCTATTAAGCTGCCAAGACTTGTAAGTATAAAAACCAGCAGCACTTTTAGTAGTTTATTGCTCCACCATTTAGCAAACTTGCTAACATCACTTGCCACTGTTTGGAATTCTTTAACAACAGGCGGCTGAAAATAAACCTGTACAAAAGCTGCAACATAACCCGCACCAATCACAGGAGTTAAGCTTGTAAATGGGGCGGCAAGAAATGAAACTAAAATTGTAACCGGGTGAGCAAGAGCTATTATTGCGCCAATTCCACTTGGTATGCCGTTTGCCAGTATCCAGTAAAGTGCATTATCTCCTGCTTCTGCCAGACCCTTGCTGTAACCTATATAAATTATTGATGCAATGATAATAGTGGGAATTCCCCACCCTATTATTTTTGCAACCGGTGATGCCGGCGGAATAATTTCAATTTTTTTAAGATCAATTTTTCTGTTTTCCTCAATTACTTTTACAATCCCGTTAACATGTCCGGCGCCCACCACAGAAACAATTTTGTTGCCCTTCGCTTCCTGTATTTTTTGTGCAAGGTATTCATCACGCTCGTCAATTATAACTTTTTTTAACACGGGCATTGCTTTACCAAGTTCATCCATCATCTCGGAAAGCACATCTTTGCTCCTTAACTCTGCAAGCTTTTCTTCCGTAAGTTCCTGCTTTTCAAAAATCCCAGCTAAGCCACCGGTTAAAAATTTTAGCTTCTGCCAAAAACTCATCGAGTGCCATGCACGCCTTAAAGATATTCTTACTTCCCTATCGCACAATTCTATTGGAAGATTAAGTTCGTTTGCGGTGTTTGCCGCTTCAAGCAATTCAGTTCCAGGCGTAACACCAAGCTTTTCGCCAAGTTTTTTCTGGTAAGATGATAAAACGAGATTTACTAACAGCGTACTTAATTGTTTTTGGCGGATAATAGTTTTAAGATCTAAACTTTCCCAGCGTTTCTTTTCAGCAAGCGCTTTGTAACGTTTTTCATCAAGTTCAATGCAAACCGTGTCCGGTTTTTCGTTAGAAATTACTTCCTTTACCAGGTCTGCTGATTGCCGTGAAATATGAGCAGTACCAACAATTATAAACTCACGCCCGTTTTTATTTATAATCCGTACGTCTTCTGAATATTTAGATTCTGTTTTTATTTCCTCAGTCAATAGAAATTCCATTATCATTAAAAAAGAGATGCAAATTTAGGGAAAAACTGATAAAGATTAAGTTAAAAAATTAAACTCCGAATGAGGATCTGTTGCTATTGGCTTAGTGCTCTAACTTTTTTTTCTTAAAAAAGATTTTATGAAATTTCTTTACAACCCAAATAATTAAAAACAGCACAATCAGAAAGGCAACAACAGGAAGCAATATTGCCAGAGTAGATAACGAAAATGAAGCACCGGCTTCGGTTGTTGATAAGACAGGATTTGCAATTCCACCCGTTGTGGTTGATGAAGTTAACCTTAACAAACCTGTTGAATGTTGAATTGTGCCGGCTAATCCTCCGCCGGCAATTATTGCAAGCGACCATTTTAGCAAAGGTGAAAAATCAGCAAGAACGGAGCCCATTACTAACGCACCTGCAATTATTGAAGCAGGTCCGGCAATAGTATCTAAAAGATTGTCGAACCATGGGAAAAAGTAAGCAACAATTTCCACAAGGGATGCAAAACCAAAAGCTATTAGAGCAGGATAAGTGCCAATCCATTCAAATCCCGAAGAGAGATTCACAAATCCAAGAAGAGAAAAAATGCTTAAGACTAAAAACGGGATAAAAATTCTAAATCCTACAGAAGCACTTAATCCTATTCCAACAATAAGCGATAAAATAAGTTCGCTATCCATATATTGTTAAAGAAGGTTGGCCCGATTTGTTATTCAATCGAACCAACCAAATAGATTTCTTCCTATTAAGGATTAGGAATTTTTATCTTCTGCCCAACGTTTATCGCATCAGGATTTGAGAGCTGATCTGTGTTGGCATTAAAAATCTTCATATACTGATTCGCATCTTTATAATACATTTTAGAGATTTTACTTAAGCTATCTCCGCTTTCCACAGTATGCACGTGGAAGAAATCAGTATTAGCAACATTTATGTTCGCTTTTATATCAGAATATGCTTCGCCGCCAACTTCTTTAATCTTATCCCAAACACAATTTTTTTCGTATGGAGTGTTTGCTGTTCCAGATAATTTCAAAACGCCTTCTTCTTCGGCTACTTTTATTTCCTTCAAATTTAGCTCTTGTGCTAATGCAAGCACCTGGCTGTATTTAACTTGTAGTGACATTTAGATTTTCCTTTTATTATGAAAATTTCAAATTATTATTTTACCGGGAATGCAATTTTAAGTACAACCCTGTAACTGCTTATCTTACCATCTTCAACAGATGCAAGATGTTTTGTTACTTCAAAACCGGTTATTCCATCTACAGATTTTGAAGCTTTTGCTAATGCTTGATTAACAGCATCATCAAAACTTTTAGATGAGATTCCTATAATCTCGATTACTTTAACTGCGCCTTCATTTATATGAGACATTGTGTGTACTCCTTATTATTAGTTGTGAAATTGTTATTTAAATTTTTCCTGTAGCAATTTCGTTAAGCTTTTCTATTCTCTGTTCAACAGGAGGATGCGATGCAAACAACTTTTTTAGCCCACCGCCCAAAAACGGGTTTACAATAAACAGGTTTGAATGTGCTGGGTTTCCGTTTTGTAAAGGATTGCGTGCAACACCATTGTGCAGTTTTGCCAACGCACTTGCCAATCCTAAGGGTTTCCCGCTAAGTTCGGCTCCGCCTTTATCAGCAGCGAATTCCCTAACCCTGGAAATAGTCATCCGGACAAACATTGCCACCAACGGTGCAAGAATTAAAACAGGAATCATCAGCAATGGATTTGATCTTCTTGATCCTCTTGCACTTATCATTCCAAATTGAGCTAACATTGTTATAGCTCCTGCAAGTGTTGCAGCGATAGTTCCTGTAAGCATATCACGGTTTTTAACATGTGTTAATTCGTGTGCCATAACTCCTGCAAGTTCATCATCGTTTAAAATGTTAAGTATTCCCTGGGTTGCGGCAACTGCTGCATGCTTTGGATTTCTTCCGGTTGCAAAAGCATTAGGTGATTCCTGCGGAATTACATAAACTTTTGGCATAGGTAAATCGGATTTAGGAATAAGCTCCTGAACAACCCTGTACAACCTGTTTTGCGGTGAAGTAACTTCCTGTGCACGGTATCTTTTTAGAACCATTTTATCAGAAAACCAGTAAGCAAAAAAGTTTGTTCCCGCTGCAACAATAAAAGCTATTATTGCACCTTCTTTTCCTCCTAAAAGTCCCCCCACAAAAACAAAAAATACAGTTAGAATTGTCATCAAAAAGAATGTTTTAAAATTGTTTTTCATTCTTTTCCTCCCGGACTATTTATTACCGCCCAGCAAGCCACCTAACAAACCAGATAAAGGATTTGATGATTTGTTTTGTCCTCCTAATCCACCGAGGATTAACCCTGCAACATCATCTAAAACAGAACCATCACCATCCTGATCAAGCAAACCTGCTAAACCGCTTGAGCCGGTTCCGCTGTCTCTCTTTTTGGTAAGAAAGCCTAAAATAACAGGGGCAAGCATTGGAATTAGTTTGGCTATCATATTTGAATCGGCACCTTTAAGGTTCTGAGATAAAAGGTTTGTGGCATCTAAGCCAGCATTACCAAGCAGCCCGCCTAAATTAGGATCGGTTGTATTATCATTAAGCTTTTGCTGAAAAAGCCCATCCAAATTACCAAGCACAGAAGGATCGCCATATTTATTTAAAATATGATCAACACGATCCTGCCCGCCTCGTTCATCCTTTTGCTTCTTTAATCCACCCAAGATCATCGGGGCAATTACCGGAAGCAGCTGCGAAATAGTTCCCTGGTCTATGTTAGTTTTTTCAGACATTTTCTGTGAAACTTCGGACCCCATTGAGCCCATAAATTCTTCTATTAAATTTCCCATTTAATATTCTCCTTTAAAATTATATTATTATTAGTAAGTGTTTAGCTAAGATGGATAATCAATAAATGACTTACGGGAGCTAAATTCAGGAAAGAAAACAATCCTCACTTGTATCTAAAAATAAATATAAAGATTTCAAATGAAAAAGTAAAAGCAATATAAAGGAAGAATTTAGAAAAGAATTGCTAATCGTGCGAAAACATTTGAAATCAAGTTGGTTTTCAAAAAAAAACACCCCTCCCCCCCAGGAGAGAGGTATTAAATAGGATTATTAATTATACATTTTTTCTAATTCGTAAACAGGTTTTATATCAACCGGCAAAACGTTTAGTTTTTTCTGTAATAATTTTAGCGAGGGAGAGAGGACAACATATTTTGCAATTAAATCCTTTGCCGCCTGGTAATCTCCTTTTGCCTGAATCATTAGAACTTTGGTGGCAAGCTCTTTAAGTGCGGGACCCACTTTTTCAAAATTAACCTTTACTTTTTCGGTTTCTTCATTAAATTCAAAACCGCCTTTTTCAATAAGGTAATTATAAATTATTGCTTCGCCGCCACCGTGTGCTTCATTAATTCCAAATCTTGTTGAACGGAAAACCCCAGCCAATGCTGTTACCCAGATTTCGTTTTCAAATGATTCGGGGAACACACCTTTTTCAATCATAAAGATGTTGTTGTACATTCCAAGAATATCGGCTTTACATTCTTCAAGGGTTGAGTAAGTTTCTTTAAGTTCCTTTTTAACTTCGGTATCTCTTCCCTCCATAATTATAAATCCGGGACCTATACCATGGGACATTTCATGCATAAGTGAATGTGTAAAAAATGAATTGAAAGTAACGTATTCTAACTGCTCAGGATCTAAAATAATTTCTGCAATTGGCTTTAAAAGTTTTTCAAATTTTGCTTCCGATACATTTTTAAGCATAACCTTTTTTGAACCCTTTACTTTGCGCACTCTTTCATCATTAGGAAGATTGAATGCAAGCGTTTGAACACCAGCTTTAGTATCACCAGCTGTGAAGATCTCGTTTACTACAGCCAAAGGAGACTCGGATCCACGCTCAAAGTTTTTGTGTTCATCAGGAATAGGCAGATGAATTTCCATATCTCTCAAATACTTTTTAAACACTTCCAGCTTTTCACTTTCCTCTGTATCTCTTATTGTTAAGAAACATTCGAATGCTGCTTTGATAATTAAAAAGTCCATCTTCGTATACTTCATACGGACCAATTACAATCTCTATATCGTGATCTTTCAAATCCATCCAATCCATATCACTTTCAAAATAATCGTTACTCTAAAAAGGCAACAGCGCGGGTGGTTAAATAATTTTTTAATGATTTATTATCAGCATACCCGGCAGCATCAAGGAGAAGTTTTGCAGCTTCATCTAATTTTGCTTTATAATATTCGTTATAAGGAATTGCAATAAGATTTTCTCCATCTCTTCTTATAACTGTAAACTCGGAGGTAAATGCTTTTTCATCTTCAGGATGATCAGCAATCCATTGTTCAAATTCTTCTTTCGTCATATCTTCGGGATAATAATTTGCACCCAGTGGTTTTTTATCTGTTCCATAAAATGGTGCATCGTGTTCAAGTCTATCGAACGGACCAAACATAATTTCGAATAATTCGTATTGGTATTTAGCTTCCTCTGTATCCTGAACCATTAAATCGGCTTTAATCTCGTTGTTTTTCGAGTAAACCTGTTCGAGGAAAAGCTCATCCATAATTTTTGCAGCATCGATAAAGTTTTTCCACTACAATTTTCTGTCTTTCATCTAAATTACTTATATCATACTTTAAGCTCTGTTGGAGCAAACTTTGCTATTTTCTCTTTTAACATTTCCGTTCCTTCAGTCTCTTGTGTAACTCCTTCGCCTGTCTCTTCGGTTTTTTGCCCGCATCCCACAATAAACAATGAAAATATAAATAATGTTATTAATAAATACTTCATTTGTCTCACCTTTTCTAATTGGATTTAATAAAATTATAAATTTCGTATTAAGCGAATAGAAATATAAGAAGAATTGTAATTTTAGACGTGGTATTTCTCCGCCCATCAAAAATATTACATAACTAATTATTATTCTCCTTAATTTTACTAATCATTTTTTTAACTGAACAAAAATAGGTGGAACAATGAAAAATACTTTTAACTTTAATTCTTCTTACCGGAATTATAGCTACCGGGTTAGCACAAACCCTCGAAAGAAAAGATGTTGCGGATAAATACAAGTGGAATCTTGCAGACATCTACCCAACAGTTGAAGCTTGGCAGGCGGATGTTGATATGATGAATGCAAATGTAGAAAAGCTTGCAGAATTTAAGGGGAAGCTTGGCGAAAGCTCTGAGAGTCTGCTGAAAGCAATGCAAACCGGCAACGGTCTTGTTAAAACTTTATGGCAAGCATGGGTTTACGCTGGCAACCTGGGAAATGAAAACCTTAACGTATCAGAAAACCAGGCATTGATGCAGCAGATGAGGGCGCTCGGCACAAAGTTTGGCGAAGTTACTGCTTTTATGGAACCTGAGATTCTTGAAATTCCTAAAGAAAAAATAGATCAGTTCTTTAACGAGCAGCCGGAATTAAAAAGCAATTTTGATATGTATATCGATAACATCCAGCGGCTTCGCGAGCATACTTTAACTGAAGCTGAAGAGAAAATTCTTGCAAGCTTTGGTTTGATCGCCGGAAACCAAAACGAGGTTTACGGAATATTTAACAATGCAGAAAAACCTTTCCCTACAGTAACCTTATCAACAGGAGAAGAAGTTGAATTAACTCCATCCGCATATACAAGATATCGTACAGCGGAAAACAGGGAAGACAGAGAACTTGTAATGAGAGCTTTGTTTGAAAGCTATGGCGATTTCAAGAATATGCTTGGAGCAAACCTTGGCGGCAAGGTTAAAAAGGATTGGGTTTATGCTAAGAACAGAAAGTATTCCTCTTCGCTGGAAGCAGCATTAAATTCGGATAACCTTCCTGTTTCTGTTTACACAACTTTAATCGAACAGGTGAACAATCACCTACCAACTCTGCATCGCTTTTTAGATTTGAAGAAAAGAATGCTTGGTGTAGATGAACTACATTATTATGATCTTTATGTGCCTCTTGTAGAAAAAGTTGATATGAGTTTTACAGTTGAAGAGGGAGAAAAAGTTCTGCTTGCAGCTTTAACCCCGCTTGGCAGTGAATATGTTACGGTTCTTCAAAAAGCTTACGATGACAGGTGGATTGATTATATGCCAACTGTTGGAAAGCGAAGCGGCGCTTACTCAAACGGCGGTGCTTACGATGTTCATCCTTACATATTGATGAACTGGACATGATGATTTTGAATCTGTTTCTACACTTGCACACGAGCTTGGGCACACAATGCACAGTTACTTTTCAAACAAATCCCAGCCTTTTGCAAAAGCCGATTATGCAACTTTTGTTGCAGAGATAGCTTCAACTGTGAATGAGAATCTCTTAAACAATTATATGGTTAATAATGTTAAAACTGATGAAGAGAAGCTCTACATTCTTGGTAGTTACCTGGAACTTTTAAGAACAACTATTTTCCGCCAGACATCCTTTGCGGAGTTTGAATGGGAAATACATAAAAGAGTTGAAGCCGGAACTCCTATGACAGGCGAAAATATGTGCGACATCTATTTCGATATTGTTAAAAGGTATTACGGGCACGATGCAGGGCATTGTGTAGTTGATGATTACATTCAATATGAATGGTCTTACATTCCTCACTTTTTAGGATACAATTACTACGTTTTTCAGTATTCAACATCTCTTATTTACGGAACTGCTTTCGTTGAAAAAATGATTACTGAAGGAGAAACTGCTGTTAGTGATTATTATAAAATCCTTAATGGCGGCGGTTCAATGTATCCTGCAGATTTGATCCAGGACGCAGGAATCGACCCGATGTCTCCTGAACCTGTTGCACTAACCATGCAAAAGATGAATAATGTGATGGACCAAATGGAAGAGATATTGGATAAGATGGGTAAGTAAAATAGTTTCTTTAAGGGACTGTCATGGTTAATCCATTACAGTCTTTTATTTTCTCCTCACAAAATACCCTTCATATCCCTAAAGTTCTATTTCAAAACTCCTTTCCCCCTTTTATTATTAACTTAAATTGTGTTATTATTAACAATCATATTAAAGGCAAAATGATATGGATAATGTTCAATTAATAACTGTGTTGCTAGTTATTGGAGGTGGGATTATAATATGTTTTCCTGTCTATTACACATTTAAATTACTGAGATTTATTAAAACAAGTAAATACGTCTCTTACTGGAAGTTTCTTTTAATTTTAATGATATTTTTCTGCCTATCTTATTTCGTTGTAGCCGGTATAATTATTTCAGGCGATGTAAGTTTCGTTTATGCACTTACCGGCCTAATCTTTTTCTATGTTGCATTTTTCGTTTATCTAACAGTATGGACCGGGAAAAACACAATAGAAGACCTATTGAATACAACCGTTTCCAAAAATTATGTTGAGAATATAATAAAATCGATGGCGGACACTCTTATTGTAATAAATGCAGATAATAATGCAACAATCAAAACAATAAATAATGCTGCTGTAAATTTACTTGGTTATGATAGGCCAGAACTAGTTGGTAGTTCGATTGATAGTATTTTAGATAGTTCAACTTTAGATTCGGTTAAAAAGGAAACCATTAGTGATTCTAAGCAATTATCAAAAGTTGAAACTACCTATAGAACAAAGTCTGGAGAAGAAATTCCGGTTAGTATTTCGGCAACTGTTTTAAAAAACACACATGGTGAAATTGAGGGTGCTATTTATGTTGCGCGGGATATAAGGCAACAGAAGGAAGCTGAACAAAAAATTAAAGAATATGTTGAACAGTTAAAACAACTGAATGCAAACAAGGACAGGTTTTTTTCAATTATTGCTCACGATCTTCGCAACCCGTTTACAGCAGTGCTGGGCTTTGCAGATATTTTGGCAAAGGATGCTGGCGAAATGGATGGGGAAAAAATAAAAGAGTTTTCATCTAATCTCTATTCTCAATCTAAAGCCATTTATGATTTATTGGAAAACCTGCTCGAATGGGCCCGCATACAAACCGGAAGCGTGAAATTTAATCCCGTAAACATCGAT
The DNA here is from genome assembly GCA_963764825.1 of uncultured Ignavibacteriales bacterium. Taxonomy (GTDB): domain Bacteria; phylum Bacteroidota; class Ignavibacteria; order Ignavibacteriales; family Ignavibacteriaceae; genus JAZGGS01. Next base: position 63,148 of record CAVXUA010000003.1, read on the forward strand.
TTACATAGATTTGTAAATGAAGCAACTGGTATTTACAATCATCTAGTAAATCAGAAGAAGGCTGAGCTGAATATTAACTGTGATCCCGAAATTAAAGTATTTGCAGATGAAAATATGCTTTCCACCGTTTTTAGAAATTTAACCTCCAACGCAATCAAGTTTACACACGAAGGCGGAAGTATTTTAATTGATGCAAAGGAGATTGATGATAAATTTGTTGAAGTCTCAGTAAGAGATAACGGGGTTGGGATTTCTTTAGATGACCAGGAAAAACTGTTCAAAATAGATGAGCATCTTTCAACTAAGGGGACTAATAATGAGGAAGGTACAGGTTTGGGTTTAATTCTTTGTAAAGACCTAGTTAATAAGAACGGCGGCAAAATTAATATGGAAAGCGAGGCGGGAAAGGGAACAACTTTTAAATTTACTATTCCAAAACCAAGTTAAGTAACGATGATGTTTAATTGTACGGGGAAAAAACACAGCGTGTGTTCAATCATCAAATAATTTAAATCTTATCCTCAAAACACCTTCATTAAAACTAGTAGAGTTTATGTTAAACCTTCCTATCTCTTTTGTGTGTGCAACATGTAAACCGCTGCAGGGGCAGGTATCGAAATCACCTATTTTTATAATTCTTATTTTATCTCCCGAATCATCAGGTAATTTCGTAAGGTTAAATTTTCTATCTGCATCATCCCTAGTAATTAGTTCTTCAACAACCTGCAAGTCCCTTTGGATTATGTTATTCACTTTCAGGTTTAATTCCTCAATTTCATTTTCTGTAAGATTTCTTTCAAAATGATAATCGCATTTGGATTTTTTCTTTTCAATATGGTTGCTGAATGATCTTCCACAGCCAAACATCCTTACCATTGTTTGGTTAAGTATATGTTCCGCAGAATGCATTTGAGGGTGGTATTGTTTATTTGATTTTATGTTCATACAATCTTTTATTTATGTTTCAGCAAATAATTATCAGTTACAATTTATATAAATTATTACTCTTACTATTGTCTTTTGTATTAATTTATTGATATACTCGCATCTAAATTATAAAGGTAAAAACATGAGCACAAAAAGAATTAAAATATTTAACTACTTAATACCAGGAATAATTTTCTCTCTGGGAATATTTTTTATCATCAGCAGTCTTTTTTTTGCTGGGAATGATCCTGCAGAAGATTTTCCGCAGGGCTATCGTATTATCACTCCTGAAGTTCCCGGCTACCTTGTATTTGCAGGCGAAAGAGTTCCAACAGAGAATTATGAAGTATTTGAAAGAATTGAACGGGAATTTATTGTAAACACATACTGGCATTCTGCAACTTTGCTGGCAATTAAAAAGGCCAACAGGTGGTTCCCCGTTTTAGAACCCATCCTTAAAGCAAATAATATCCCGGATGATTTTAAATACCTTTGTGTTGCTGAAAGCTATTTAAGAAACGCTATTTCTCCTGCCGGAGCAACTGGCTTTTGGCAGTTTATGAAGGAGACCGGGAAGAAATATGGACTTGAAATCAGCAACACTGTTGATGAACGATATAACCTGGAAAAATCTACAATTGCTGCGTGTAACTATCTTAAAGATGCTTACGAAATGTTCGGAACGTGGACAATGGCTGCCGCTTCATATAATATGGGGACAAATGGAGCTGCAAGCCAGATGCAAAGACAAAAAGCAAAGAATTATTACAATCTTGTTTTGAATGAAGAAACATCGCGTTACATGGCGCGCATTGTTGCACTAAAATATATTATGCAAAATCCAACAAAATATGGTTTTGATCTGAAACCTGATGCATTATATCATCCTTTAAAATACTTCGAGGTGAATCTTGATAGTTCTGTAACTGATTTTGCAGACTTTGCGGCACTTTATAATATCAACTATAAAATTCTAAAAATGTACAATCCCTGGCTGAGGGATAATTACCTTAAAAATGATGGGGGAAAGAACTACAAAATAAAATTACCCGAGAAAGGAAGCATAGAAATAATCAATTAGAAAATTAAATCTGTCTTTAAGCCGATTGTCAGCTGACTGCTTGTTGTATTACTCTGATTATTATTAATCAGATAAAGGATCAATCGTACCGGTACTGTTGCCGGGGTGAAGCCATAGAACCAGCGAAGATGTCTCGCTGTAAAAATTTACTACCCAGTCTGCAGTGTTGGTAAAGCTTGTATCCAAAGATTTTCCAGGCAGAAGAAACATATCAATTTTAGATTCGGGGTTTGCTGATCTGAAAGCAGTCACATCACTCCTTAAAAGCATTTGGGTTAACACTTGCGGGCTGTCATCGTATACCGCAGAAGCACTAACTGAGACTGTTGCCAGTGTACCCAAAACTACTTCCATAATATTTTTGGCTGTATTGTTTTTAATAAAGGAAAGCATAGTATTAAAATTTATTGGGAACTTTATAGGATCAGAACCAAAAACAGGCACATAAAACTGGTTCGCTTCAGGTGGATTTGCCGAAGCAACAGAATCAGATTGAACAACATAAACGAAAGCACTTACCGAGCTGGTATTAAGCAGATCTATTTTACCTTCGGTATCTACTTCTCTTCCATAAATTGCTGATAGTTCCGCATCGGCAGCAAAATTACTTTTAGCAGTATTAATAACTGCGCCAATTTTTTCTTTTGCAGTTATTTTTTCAACAGCTATTTCATTTACTAATTCATCAACATTGCAGGAAAGTAGAATGAAAACAATAAATGCCAGTAATGTGATAATTGTCTTTCTCATAAATTTCTTTCGCGATTTTTACAAATTATTTCTGATAATTGATCTCAATTTCGATGCCAGCAACTCTTCTCTAAATCATTACAATATCTTAAAAAAACTTAGCTAACCTATAATAACCAGAGGTTAAAATGTCATCTAAATTAAACTTAAGTGTAAAAATTTATACGGTCAATGCAGAGATTGGGCGGTATAATAGTATCAGTTGGCTGATTAGGAACCGGGAATAAGAACCGTCTGACCAAGCGCCCTGGAAACTTGTTGCATAAGTTCTGTACGTTTAAATGGTTTAAAATTAAATCTGTACATCCAAGATCCAGGCATTTCTCCTTAAGTCCCACTCCCAAATACGAAGTTAATGCAAATATTGGAATGTGTTTATAATTCTCTAATTTTCTTATTTCTTTAATAGCCTCTTCATCATCAATATCACCATCGAGATCTAAATCAACAATTACCGCTTCGTACTTCCTTTCTAACAATAAAATTAATGCTTCTTTGCCGTTATCAACTGCATCAACTGAACAAATGTCTTTTAAAAAGTATTTTGCTATCTTAACGCTTGCTGTTTCACTGCCAAGAAACATTATGGTTTTCATTCTTCTTTTAATGAGTTTGGAAACATGCGTTTTTGTTTTTTCTTTATAAATGGAATTGACACTCTTGTCATTAAAAATTTTAACGGAAGGAAATTTAATTGTTACCTCAGTACCCTTACCCGGTATACTTTTTATTGAGATTTTCCCCTTTAATAATTTAGCATACTTTTGGGTAATAGTAAGCCCTAGGCCGGCTCCTTCATAGAGTCGTTCATTCCCTTCGCTAACCTGTCGGAAGGGGTCGAAAACAACGTCCATTTTTTCTTTTGGTATTCCCACGCCAGTATCGATTATTTGAAGCATAACATTTTCATCGTCTGAGAATAATTTAACACTAATGCTGCCTTCGTGCGTAAACTTAGCGGCATTATCAAGCAGGTGGCTTACTATCCTAGATAGTGCATTTCTATCTATCATACATTCGATGTTATCGCGCTGAGTTTCAAAATTAAAAACTACTCTTTCTTTAGCTACGGAAAACTCGTATGAGTCAACAATTTCTTTAAGCATATTTACTATATTTACTTTATCAAGCTTTAGGTGGATATTATCTGATTCAAATAATGAAAGATCAAGGATTAGATCCAGTGTTTTTGTTAACCTGTTACCGCTGAAAAGTATACTTTCTGCCATTTGCTTTCTTTCGGGATCTTCAAGCTCATCTCTAAGTATTTCAGAATACCCGGTTATTCCGATAAGTGGTGTTCTAAGTTCGTGGCTAACATTTGCCAGGAAAATAGACTTGAGCCGGTTCATCTCTTCGGCTTTTTCCTTTGCTACTATTAAAGCTTCTTCTGCCTTCTTCCTTTCGGTAATATCTTCAATAATGCCTTCGTAATAAATCACATTTCCATTCTCATCTTTAATAGCTCTTGCACTTTCGCTAATATCAATCTGCGAACCGTCTGCCTTTAGCCATTTAGTCTCAAATCCATATACAACCCCTTCGCTCTCCATAATAGACTGAAAATGCCCTCTTTCTGAATCATCTGCGTATTTTTCCTTTATATCAATCTTCAGAAACTCTTCGCTGGAATAACCCAGCATCCTAACCGCCGCCGGATTTACCATTTCAACCTTGCCATCAGGAGTCGATCTGTATATACCAAGGGTTGAGTTATCGTGAAAGTCACGATATTGCTTTTCACTTTTCTTTAAGATTTCCTCCGCTCGCTTACGTTCAGATATATCCCTTATAATTCCAATAGCATTCCATTTCCCATCTATTTTAATTGCTGAAAGCGAAAGCTCAACGGGAAATTCATCCCCATTTTTTCTAAGTGCTGATAATTCCAAAAGATTCCCAATAGCATTGCCTTCGCCGGTTTCTATAAATTTAGAAAATGCTTGCTTATGAATTTTATAATATTGTTCAGGTACAAGAATTTTATGTAGATCTTTCCCCATTATTTCTTCTTCGGGATATCCAAATATTTTTTCGGCGGCTTTATTCCAATATGAAACATTCCCCGCTTCATCAATCATAATAATTGCATCCTGGGCAGATTCGCTGATTGCCCTGAATCTTTCTTCACTTTCTATAAGTGAAGATTCTACCTTTTGTTTTTGTATAAAACCCCCCAGCAGTATTCCGATAGCATCAATGAGGTTTCTCTCCTCATTAAGAAATGGACCTTCATCTAATTCGGGTTTTTCCTCAGTGTAACACACTTCAACTTTACCAACTGCTCCATTCATGTTAACAATGTTGGCACTCTGAATCCATTTGGTTTCTTTCCAATTATCCGATTTAATGGTCCAACCGTTACACGTTAGTCGTGCGCATGTTATTTGGGGATACTGCCAGGAGGATAGGAGGACATTCAATGTGACTTGCATAATTTCTTCTGTGGTGCAATTTGGCTCTACCATCTTGCGCGAAATTTCGTATAGACTATTCGATTCTTTTAGCCGCTTACCAGATATATTATTTTTAGATGCTCTTTCCAACTTAACCTTATTTAACTAATGATATAATCCTGATGGATTAGTAAACGCTTAATTAAACTTCGCTTGTTCGCATACCAGGTTGTTAATCACTTCCTCAACTTTTTCAAATTCGTCAGACTTACTAAAAAAATAATCGCCGCCAAGCTGGTAGCATTTTTTTTTGTATTGTTCCTCAGGAAAATTAGTGAGCACTGCTACAATAGTCGAAGGTTGGCTCTTCTTTATTTTTTTAAGAACTTCAATTCCGCTTTCACCGGGAATTCTGATATCCAGTGTAACGGCATCCGGTTTCAGTTTGTTTACCAGGTGTATTGCATCTATAGAGTTTGCAGCTTCCCCAACAATTTCCACACCCGCAATACCGGATAGCATTTCGACAATTCTACCTCTAACAACATTAGAATCATCTACAATTAGTACTTTCACAATCAGATGTCTCCTAAAAAGAATAAAAAGTTGGTTGTGTAGATAGATACATAGTATCATTTCTCCAAAAGTTCGGAACATTGCCAGTGTTTAGAAAATCAGAATAAGTAAAACCGCTTGGTGCATAAGTCGGGAATGTCCATCTTGCTGCTGTAGTATCAACTCCCTGTGCATTGAGCACACCGGAATATAATATCAGAAGTGATAGAATGATCAGATATAGGTATATTGATTTCCATGCTTGTATGCTCATTCGTATCTCTTTATCCATCTCCAAATGTTAGTTAATCCGGATGCTGGTCTGTGCACTATTACTTTATAAAGAACAGACTATAGACCTAAGTCTATAGTCTGTTAGATGCTCCCCTGCCCTGAGTTAACTTAGGTCTCACATTCAACTTAAGAACTAAATAGGATAACGGGTATAGGAGAGTAACTGATTTTTTTGTGGTGAGAATTCTTACAAATAATTGATATTGTTAAGCAATTGTGAGAATGGTTAAAACATTACAAATTTAGTTAATTAACTACTATATTAGCTCATTTTGAATGGCGTAAATAGTTAATTCAGTCCTGCTTTTCATGTTCATTTTTTCATATATTCTGGATCTGTAGGTGCTTACTGTTTTTACACTTAATGAAAGCTCATCTGCAATGTTTGTAACCGTTTTACCAATAGCTATCAATGCGAATACTTCATACTCTCTATCAGATAAAAGTTCGTGTGGTAGTTTATCGCTAAAATTATCTGCCAGCTTATCCATAATCGATGGGCTAATATATTTGTGACCCGAAAGAATTTTTTGAATTGCCTTTACCAGTTCTTCCGGTGCACTGTCCTTTGTAATATAGCCGGAAGCACCACCTTTAAGTGCTCTTAATGCATATTGTTCCTCGGGGTGAATGCTAAGTATTAATACAGGCAGCTTTGGTTTACGATCTCTAACTTCTTTAAGTGCCTGTAAACCACTTTGCCCGGGCATGGAAATATCCAGTACTACAAAATCAAAACTATCATTTGTTATTCTTTCAATTAACGCCGGACCATTATCAACTTCTTCAACTACTTTTACGCCGGACATTTCCAAGAGTATCTGTCTTAGACCTTTACGCACAACCGCATGGTCGTCGGCTATAATAATTTTCATTAAACTATCCTGGTAAAAAATTCTCGTCCGGACATATCAGCCGAATATTAAATATAGAAAAAGTTTTAACATTATATACACACCGGGGATTTGATGAGTGTAAAGATAGCAGGAAGATAGCTGTATTAATCTTTATTTACAATCGCCGGCGGGCTAAAAGAATTACTATGTGAAGTGAAATTCCAAATTTCTGCCTTAATAATTATAAAGACAGCAATAATCATTTTTCAAAACTAAATCCTGATGGATTTATAAATGAAGGCAAATATTTAAATCTGATCATCAGGCTTTTCCTATTGGAATATAAACTCTAACAGTGGTACCGCCTTCTGCTGCCCGGGAAATTGTTAGCTTACCTCTAAAAACAGATACCCTTTCATTCATTCCTATGATACCAAGGGATTTTGAACTGCTAATTTGTTTTTCACTAATACCAACACCATTATCGGTTATTTCCACTTGCAGATAATCGCCCGCTTCCTTAATAGTCACTGTAACTTTGGTTGCCCCTGAATGCCTTGCAATGTTTGTAAGTGATTCCTGGAATATCCTGAAAACAGCTATTGAAATATCGTCCTCCAGAGCAAACTCATCAACAAAGATTTCAAAGTTGCACTCAATGCCTGACCTGTTCTGGAATTCTTTCGTCTGCCATTCAATAGCAGAAACCAACCCAAGATCATCCAGTATACCGGGCCTTAGCTCTGTTGCAATTCGTTTAACAGTTTGGATTGTTGAATCAGTTAAACTAAGCATAATATCCATTTTGGATTCTCTCATCTCTTCAGTTATCCCAGAATTTTTTTTCATCCAGGCAATATCCATCTTCAAAGCAGTTAAAGACTGTCCAAGATCATCGTGAATTTCTCTCGCTACAGTTGCGCGTTCCTCTTCTCTTATCATCTGCAAGCGCTCTGCGAGACTCCTGAGCTGGTTATGTGAATTTCTTAATTTTTTTTCTGCATTCTTTCGCTCGGTGATGTCTGTAATAAATCCCTCAAGGAAGATGACATCACTTTCCTCCCCGTAAATAGCCTGACCTTGTTCCCAGACCCATTTCTCCGCTCCGCTGGAAGTAGTAATTCGATAGTTCAACTGAAAGGGCTGCTTCATCTCAATTGCATCTTGAACTTTATCCCAGACCATCTGGCGATCCTCGGGGTGGATTAGATCTGCATAGGAAACCTTGGAATTATCAATCAATTCGTTGGTATAGTAGCCAGTTAAGGAATAACTGCCATCACTTATAAATTCCATTGTCCAATCAGGATCATTTTTGCATTTATACGCCATACCGGGCAAGTTGCTCATCAAGGTTGCCAGGCGCCGTTCGCTTTCCTGTATCAATTCCTCCGCCAACTTGCGTTCGCTTATGTCAACAACAATACCCCTCAAGCCAACTGGTTTATTATCTTTAATAACAGGGCTTGAGTATATCAATACTGGAAAGGTTGAACCATCTTTTTTGATCAGGGTATATTCAGAATTCCTTACATGCTTCCCTTTCATTATTCTCTGCATGTTTTCTTTAGCTCTATCTCTATCTTCCGGTACTACGTTATTGAGCACATTAAAATTATTTAACAATTCATCTTCTGAGTATCCAAAAATCAAACTTGATTGCTTGTTAGAAAAAGTGAGGTTTGCACTAGCATCAGTTTCATAAACGATTTGCGGCAATAGGTCTGCCATTTCTCTGAATTTCAGTTCGCTCTCGCGAAGAGCTTCTTCTGCTTGCTTGCGCACTAAGGCATTGACTATTATATCAGCCACAAACTTGAGCAAGATGATAAACTCCTCAGGCCAATTCGATTTTTTTCCTACCGGCCCGTAGAAACCTAGTGTGCCATAGAGCGTCCCCTTGTTTATCATGGGAGCAAAGAGTAGCGAATGGAATCCATGTTTTTTGATCCACTCTCTTTCGCCCCGAGCATCGTCGAGAGGCAAGTCTTCAAGGTTGTTCACAACCACGTTCTCGTGGCGCAAAAGCAATTCCCGGTAATAGCCAAAGGTTTCGAAGGGGATTCCCTGAATCATTTTGATCTGTGAATCATTTGGGACGGCGCACCATTCATGTGTGTTGGTAAGCGTTGTCGGGTTGTCTGTAACGAGAAATACAGAACTCCGGACAGAGCCGGTAAATTCGGCAATCTCCTTGAGCGCATTATTGATCCCATTGTCAAGCTCTTCAGCAGACATATTGATGAAGTTGGCTGATATTCTGGAAATGATTCTTTCAAGTTTAAAGCGATATTGAAGCCTTTCCTCTGCCTGTTTGCGTCCGGTGATGTCTTGAACTTGCAACAGATAACCTTGGATGGTTTGCTTTTCTGTGCCTAATAAGGGTGTTATGATATAGTCGAAATAAGCTATTCCGATCCTATCGGTTTTATACTGTTGAAGTTCTTTAACTTTCTCAAAGTCAAAAGCTGATTGATATTCAACCGTTTCTCCTCTGCGTAGCTTTTCCTTTTTTTCAACGTCTAAACTACTGCCATCAAAGATATTGAATCCATAGATTTCAGATTCATCTGGAATCCCAAACATTTTTTGAGAGGACTTATTTGCGGTTAGCTGCATTCCGTCTGCTTTGTAAAGTTCAATACCGATGGGTGACTCATTAAACATCTTTCTAAACTTTTCTTCACTTTCCTTCAGTGCCTCTCCCGCCCGTATGCGCTCGGTGATATCTTCTCCAATACTCGTTACAGCGTAAGTTTTATTGTTATTATCGACGTGGACTGCGTTGCTCCAGCTAATTATTTTTAATTCTCCCTCTTTTGTAATTATTTCATTTTGATAGCTTTGAGGAAAGGCTCTGGAATTTATATTTTCATAAAACATTTTTTTTACGTTAGCCCTCACATTATCCGGTAGAAAATTTTCAAACCAATCCTTACCAATAACTTCTTCACGTTTCCAACCGGTGAGTTTTAATAAATAATGATTCGCGAAAGTTAACCTTCCATTTTTATCAAGCATCAATCCGATTAACTGAATATTCTCCAAAACATTTCTAAATTTATTTTCACTTTTTCTTAATGTTTCCTCTGCCTGCTTGCGCTTGGTTATATCAATACCTGATGTAAGTAAACAGGGTTTGCCCTGTATGATAAGAATTTCCCCGGATATCAGTGAGTCTCTGATATCCCCTGCCTTCGTTCTAATTTTTATTTCAAGATTAGATACCCTTTTATCTTTCTTCATTTTTTTAATGTAATTTGAACGTTCTTCAATATTTTCCCAGAGATTTAATTCAACTACTCTTTTACCTATTATTTCTTGTTTCGAATACATAATCAATTTTTCAAAACTAATATTCATATCAATTACTTTTCCAGATTCAATTTCAGAAATTATCATTGGATTAGGACTGGAATTAAATGTTTTGGTGAATTTTTCTTCACTTTCCAGGCGTGCCAGCTCTGATATTCTGCGAGTAGTTATATCCTCAACAATTCCTTGAAAATGTGTTATATTATTATTTTCATCTCGTCGAATGTAAGTTTTATCTTCTACCCATTTTATCTTACCGGATTTTGTAACAATGCGATAAGGTTCATGTGAAAATCTATCTGTACCTTTTTCTGAGGCATATCTTGTTATTTCATTTCCAACTCTATTCCAAATCTTCCGGATGAATTAATTTCTGAATATTTAACTTTCCCGGAATTAAATTCTTCAGCAGTGTATTCAAATAAATCCACTGCGTTCTCTGAAACGTACTCAACCGGCCAGCCTTCTTCGTTTTTCCACAAAAATGGAATGGCTGGACTTTTATTAATTATATCATACGCTTCTTTTAATGCTTCTTCAGCTTCTTTTTGAGCTGTGATTTCTCTTGCAATACCTTCAACTGCTATAAATTCACCTTTCTCTTTGTAAATGGAGATAGTTCTGTCTTCTGTCCAAATAATTTTCCCATCTTTCCTAATCCATCTTACCTGGTGGGGGCCTTCAGGTATGACTCCCTTATAAAGCCCACTAATTTTACTTCTATCATCTGGATGAATGATTTGAAGTCCAAGTTCTGGATTATCATAATACTCCTGAGGTGTATATCCAGCTATTTCAGTTACTGCAGGACTTATGAATTCAAAACCTGGATTTGGTGATACTCTAAAGCGATAAATAATATCAGGTGCATTCTCTGCTAATCGGCGAAATTTTTCCTCGCTCTCCTTCAGTGCTTCTTCCGCCTGCTTGCGCTGGGTAATATCAGATGCTGTACCAAGTAGGTATCTAATTTTGTCTTGCTCATTAAATATTGTGAATCCACGGTCCATAATCCATCGAACTGATTCATCCGGTTGTATTATGCGGTATTCAATAGGTCCCCATTTACCTATTGCATGTTTCTTTAATTCCTTTTGTACATGTTGTTGATCGTCCGGGTGAATTGCTGACATAAAAGATTGAGGTGATTTATAAAGACTTTCACAACTACGTCCCCAAATTTTTTCATATGCCGGACTTACATACAACATTTCTTTAACACCGGGTGTACTCATCCAGAAAACATCCTCGATATTTTCAGCGAACTGGCGAAATTTTTTCTCACTCTCGAAAAGTGCATCCTCCGCCTTCTTACGTTCCGTGATGTCCTTTATAATGCCAACAAATCCGATAGGTTTTTCATCAGCATCGCGTAGTACCGCTGATGTTATTTGAACAGGGAAAGGTGTGCCATCAACCTTTAGTGCTGTAAATTCACTCTCTTCAACAATCGATTCATAGTAAGTTTGTCTATAAGCATTTAATGCTCGCATTTTATCGAAAGGTGCATAGAACTCAAGAGCACTTTTTCCAATATAATCCTCTTCAGAATCAGAACCATAGATTCGGAATATCGCCTTATTTACTTTTAATATATTACCACTTATATCTGTTTCTACAATACCATCTGCTGCAGAATCAAAAATTGCTCTTAGCTTCTCTTCGCTTTTTTCAAGTGCGATTTCAGAATGCTTGCGCTCAGTTATATCTGTGCCTGAAGTAAACAAATAGTTTTTACCTTTTATTTCAATAATTTCTCCAGAGATAAGTGTAGCTCTAATATCCCCTGATTTTGTTCTAAGTTCTATTTCATGGTTAGAAATCCTTTTATCATCCTTCATTTTTTTAACATAGTACTCTCGATCTTTTGGATTTGCCCATAGGTTTAATTTCAAGACACTTTTACCAATTAATTCTTGTCTCGAATACATGATCATATTTGCAAAAGCATTGTTTACATCAACTACTTTTCCGGTCTCAATTTCAGAAATAATCATGGGGCTGGGACTTGAATTAAATGTTTTAACAAATTTTTCTTCACTTCCCTCAGGGATATCCTCATTTCCCCTTAGTTCCTGAACCTGCTTTTTAAGCGATTCTATTTCCTTAATCAATTCGCTTTAGTTTTGTTTTTAAAGTGCTCATAATAATTATCCTAAATATTTGAGGTCATCTAAGTATAATAATTGATGTAAGAAACATTAATTGATTAATAAAAATAGATGCTATATTGGAGAATGGAGAGCTGATCATTTACAGCGATTAAGCAATGCTGCTCTCTGCCAGGGTTTTCAATACTTCGGTTACTTTTGAATATTCTTCTGATTTATCAAAAAAGAAATCGGCGCCGTATTCCAAACATTTTTCCTTATACTGCCCCAAAGGATAATTTGTTAGCAAGATTGTTATTATCGAGGAGTTCATTTTCTTAACCTTCTTAAGAACCTCTACCCCTGAATCACCCGGTATTTTAATATCCAGTATAACTACGTCGGGGTTTTTTTCCTCAATTATATTTAGTGCTTCGAACGAATTTCCAGCTTCCCCTACAATAGCTACAGTAGGAATGTCTGAAAACATATTAATAAGTCGTTCTCTTACAATTGTTGAATCATCTACTACAACCACTCTCATAGTTTCAAGCTCCATTTTAATTACATAGTATTAATTAATCCTTAGACAGCAATAACTTTACTTTTGAACTAGAAAATATAAAATTATGAATAAGCGTGATATAAGCAATACTCTGAATTACTTGTAGGGAATATTCTTACATCTATTATTATTTAAAATTTCATAGGTGTGTTTTCTTACGAAATAATGCTAAATAGGAATAGTTTAATCCGGTTAAGACTAACAATTGCCGATTGTTAAGAATGTCCGGGGTTCAATTATAATGTGGTTTTTGGTTGGCAGATAAAAAAGGGGAAACTGCCGATAGTGTAAAAATTAAATGAGATAGAATCTCGCTTTATAAATTTGATTTCAGTTCGTTGACTCTTTTCATTAATCCTTTTACTCTTTCAACATCAACTTCGTTCATCCAATTGCCTTCTTTCTTTAAAGATGAACCAACAATAAAAGCATCGGCGAAGGGTAAATATTTATCAATGTTTTCCGCTGCTATACCCGAACCAATAATTACTGGAATCTTAATTTCATCTTTAACTTTTTTTACTTCATCAATATCAGCTTCGGCACCTGTTGTTGAACCAGTAATTATTAATCCATCACTTAAAAAGAACTGTGCGGCTTTAGCAGTTTCACTAATATCTACATCAGAAGTAATTGAGTGAGAACTATGTTTCTTTTTTATATCGGTAAAAATTAAAATGTTTTCTGCGGCAATTTGTTTCCTGTATCTTAATAGCTCCCCGGCATCAGATTCCATAATAGCCCTTCATCTGCAACGTGAGCAAATACAAATCCTTCAGCGCGCACAAAATCCAATCCGGCTGAATGTGCTGCAGCAAGAGCATCTTGGTTTGCTCCTGCAAGAATCTGAATTCCACATGGAAACTTTGTTAAATTTTTAACTTCATAACCAATTACACTCATCAGCGTTGTAATTTCAGGTCCAACATTTCTTTTTAAATAAGGGACATCGTGCATGTTTTCAATTGCAATTGCATCAATTCCGTTTTCTTTATAGATAAGCGCTTCCGATTTTGCCTGCTCAATAATTTGCTTAACGCTTCCCTTATATTTTGGTGTGCCGGGCAATGCAGAAACATGAATCATTCCTATAACAGGTTTATAAATATTAAAAAGATTAAGATGTTTCATTTGGGCTCCCAGTCTACTCCATCGCAAGGAACATAATCTTCAGTTGGATGTTTATCGTACTTTAGGCAAAGCACTGCCGAAGTATCGAAATGTTTGCAGCTTGAACATAATGTAGAGCTTATAACATTTTTATTTTTTTCTTCGAACCACCTGTAGCTTACAAGTGCAGGATGAAATATGATAACATAAATTGCAGCAAGGCATATAAGCAGCCACAGATTGAAATCTATTTCGGCTTTAATAATCCAAAGCCCGGGAATTGTAATAGCAGTTCTTACTAATGTCCAAAAAACTATCTCGCCCAAATTCAAGTCCTATCTTTATTTAGTACCATACCAAAAAAGAAATTCAGTTTGAAAATTAAAGAATAAACTAAATTCTTAAAAGAATTATTGACAGAAATACATCACCAGCAAAGATATTGTAAACTTGTAATATTTACATTAATGTGTTATTATTAACATTATTGAAAATCTGGATTGTGTAGAAATTACCGGTTGAGGAGGAAAGCACTTTTTACGTAAGTGCTTAAAAACAAATAAGATAGAGTGAGCGCGGATGGGCTCGAACCATCGACCCTCTGCTTAAAAGGCAGATGCTCTACCACTGAGCTACGCGCCCTGAAAAATAAGAAGTGCAAATATAAATAAGAAGCGAAGTTATTCCAAACTAAGGGTTTTCGCAGTTATAAAGAGGGAAATTGTAAAATGACGACAAAAAATTCAAAAATATTAGTTTGCGACGACGACGAAACCCTATGTTATCTGCTTAAGGAACAATTACTTGAAGAGGGGTTTGCAGTTGATACCGTGTACGATGGCGAGTACGCAATTCAGGCAATAAAAGGAACTCACTACGATGTACTTCTGCTTGACCTTAATATGAAAGTGGTACAGGGAGAAGAGGTATTAAAGTTTGTTAAAGAATACAACCCCACCATCCAGGTAATTATCCTTTCTGCACAAGAAGAAATGCGTAAAGCTATTGAATGCATTAAAACCGGTGCGTATGATTTTATAACAAAACCATATGAGTTTGATGAGTTACTTCTTACTATAAACAGGGCGGTTGAGCATAAAGAGCTGATTGTTAAAACAGAGTTGCTAACAAAAGAAATTAGCAAAAAAAGTTCCGATACAATAATTGGTAGCAGCCCGCCTCTGCAGCGTGTGCTTAACCTTTCCCAAAAAGCTGCAGTATCCGATTCAAATATTTTAATTGAAGGCGAAACCGGTACTGGTAAAGAATTATTTGCAGAATATATGCACAAACAATCTTCCAGAAAAGAGAAACCGTTTGTTGTTATTAACTGTGCATCCCTTCCGGATCAGCTGATAGAAAGTGAATTGTTTGGGCATGAGAAAGGTGCCTTTACAGATGCAAAAAATACGAAGCAGGGACTTGTTGAAATGGCACATGGTGGAACTTTATTCCTGGATGAAATTGGTGAGTTGAGCTTAACTTTGCAGCCAAAACTGCTTCGCTTCCTTGAAAACGGGGAGTACAGGAGAATTGGCGGTGTGGTGAATTTGAATTCAAACGTAAGAGTAATTGGGGCAACCAACAAGAACTTACTTGAAGAAGCAGATAATAAAAATTTTAGAAAAGATCTTCTTTTCAGGTTGAACGTAATAACTCTAACTATTCCACCATTACGCGAAAGGCAGGAAGATATCCTGGTTCTGGCAAATTATTTTCTGGGTGAAAAATCGCCCGTGAGAGCGCCAAAACATTTATCGGAACAAGCTAATGACATGCTTCTTAATTATTCCTTTACGGGCAATATACGCGAGCTTGAACATATTATTGAAAGAGCTATAATTTTTGCAGAAGGGGAACTTATCCTGCCTGATGATCTGAACCTTCCACATTCTTACCAGGCACGGTCTAGAACTCTCTCCTCAACGGAGGATACTGATGAAATTCTTAGTATGGAAGAACTTGAAAGATGGCATATTAAAAAAGTTCTCGATAAAAACAGGTGGGATCGATCTCAAACTGCAAACCAGTTGGGCATAAGCCCCAAAACACTTTATACAAAAATTAAAAAGTACGAACTAAAACCAATTTAATTTTAAATGGCGGCTAATCCAATTGATAAATATGCTGCTGAAGAGCTGTTTGGCATTCAGAGCGCTGCAATTGCAATTGCCGATAAGAATAAAAAGATAGTTTGGTTTAACCAGAGCTTTAAGAAAAATTATGGCACCGGCAGAATCAAGGGGGTATCTATCAACAGTCTGTTTAATCTTGATTTGCCCGACCTGCCGTTAACTTTAAAGAAACAAAAATCGCTTGTTCATCCTTTACCCAAATCCAATAACAACCTTGTAGTTACACCCCTGCAAACTAAAGCAAAAAAGGGAATGCTTGGCGGTTACATGCTCGAACTTGTTGCAATTACCCAGAGCACACCGGATAGCAGTTTTGATGCAGAGATACTTCAAAGAAATATTGTTTTCCAGAATGACTTGCGACAGGTGCTTATACTTCTTGATAATGAAAGCTCGTTAGATGTAATTATGCAAGAGATTATTTTAAGATGTGTAAATACAAGTAACAGCGATTTTGGTCTAATCGTTTTTCAAGAAGACAGGAATAAGCTGGATTTTCTTTTCCATGACCCTAATAATTTTATAAAAGACAGAGGGGCAGTTGAAAAGACAGCTAATTCTGATTTTGCTTTTATTAGTAAATGGCTGGAACTTAATGACCGACCGCTTATTGCATTAAATAAGCAAAACAATATCGGATTCAATTTGGCACATGCACTTAATTCTGAATCACTACTAATATGCCCGGGCTTTTTCGATAAATCATTACTCGCTTCAATCATTGTGGGAAAGAGGGGTGGCAACTATTCATCACTAGAAATAACCCAGCTCGAGCAGTTTGCAACACTGCTTTCATTTACAATAAGTAATATTAAAACACGCGATTTAAATGCGGCATTGGAAAGCCGGCTTCTTCAGTCGCAAAAGCTTGAAACAATCGGAAAACTTTCCAGCGGGATGGCACACGATTTCAACAATCTTCTTTCCAGCATTTTTGGCAGTCTAAATTTATTACGAAAAAGAGTTCCACAAAGCGAAGCTGTTGACAGGTTGATTGATAATATTGAAAACTGCTCGGTAAGAGCAAAAGATTTGACCAAGGGTTTGCTTTCTTACGGAAAACCTACATCGAAACGAAAAGAGCTTGTTAAACCAAACTTACTTACAAACGAAATTTCAAAAGTTATTAATCAAACTTTCCCCGGGAGTATTACCTACACATGTAATATTGAAAAAAACTTGTTTGATATAATTGGCAACAGCACGGAAATTTACCAGGTGCTGCTTAACTTATGCGTTAACGCCAAAGAAGCTACCGGTGAAAAGGGAACAATAAAACTATCAGTAAAAAATGTAACGATAGATAATGGAAACATTTCTATTTATCCCTGGCTTGAAATGGGTAACTATGTTTGTTTTTCGGTTAAAGATAACGGCAGCGGAGTAAAAGAAGGTGATTTACTAAAAATATTTGATCCCTACTTCTCAACCAAAACAAAGGACACCGGCTCGGGGCTGGGGCTTTATGTTACCTATGGTATAATAAAAGCCCACAATGGTTATGTCGATGTCTCCAGTTCTCCCAATAAAGGCACTACATTCGAGGTTTACATCCCATCATATGAACCTAATAAGATTGCCCAAGCTGATACTACGGATAAAATAATACTGCTTGTTGATGACGAGCAGATGTTAAGCGAGCTGCTGGCTGAGCTGCTTGAATCAAGTGGATTTAATGTTATAAAAGTTTCTTCAGGAAAGGAAACAATCAAAGTGTTAACCGAAGAAATAAAGGTTGATCTAGCAATTATAGATTATTACATGCCGGAAATGAGCGGGCTGGAAACAATTGAAAAAATAAGAGCATTGGGTTTTGATCTTCCAATAATACTATCTTCAGGAAGTATGCAGATAGATGCTGATTTTTCTTCGGATAAATACAGAATTGACAGTTGCCTGCAAAAACCTTATGAGTTTGATACTATGCTGGCAACAATTAAAAAACTATTCTAAACTAATCTTCTTTCTCTTCTACGTTTATCATCTTAACACTGTTTGTGTAATCTGCAATTACCGGGTCTTTTATAGAATTTAGTTTATCCAGCACATCTGTAATCTCTTTAACTGCAGTTTCTATATACTTAAGTCTGCTAAGAAGCGCTTCCCTGGATATTTCATCTTTTCCAAGTTCTCTTTTAATTGCTGAAGATGATAGGGAGAGTAAAGTTAAAGGTTGCTTTATTTTGTGATTTGCAGTAACTACCGTTGCAACAAAAGTGTTTTTCTTTTCTGCTTCGAGTACAAGTTTATTTGCATCGGAAAGTTTAAGCGCGGACATGACCCTGGCAACCAAATCTATTCTGTTTATTGGTTTCTTTATATAATCAAAAGCACCGGCTTCCAATCCTTCTTTTGTATCCTCCGCGTCTGATTTTGCAGTAACAAGAATTATCGGAATACCGGAAGTTTTTTTATCCACAACCAGAGTTTTGCACACTTCAATTCCGGTTATATCTGGCATCATAACATCAAGTAATATAAGATCGGGCAGTTCATTCTTTGCTTTTTCTATTCCAGATTTGCCATCGTATGCGGTTATAACTTGGTACCCTTCGTGTTCCAACCGATCCTGCAACATAAAAACATTTTCCGGAAGGTCATCTATCACAAGTATTTTTTTCATCTTAGCTTGCCTTTGGCTGTGAGATCAACTGCTTAATTTTAAATGAAAGGCTTTGCGCATTAACCGGCTTTGGTACAAAATCGTTAAAACCTTGCTTTAGGATAATCTCCATGTCAGCAGACATAGCTTTGGCAGTAACGGCATACACAAGTAGGTCCTGCCATTTTTCATTTTCTCTGATAAGTTTAATTGTCTGAAATCCATCCATTTTCGGCATCATTATATCCAGCAGTACCAGGTCAGGGGTTGCTTCTTCCAGAAGTTTCAGGCATTCAATTCCATTCTTTGCTAGATATGTAGAACATCCGCAGGCTTGAACAATTTCATCTATTGTAAATAGAGTATCCGGATCATCATCAACAATCATTACACTGGGTAAGTTTTCCCGTTCCTTTTCAAATTCCGTTTTTGCGTGTTCATTTTTACCATTATTGCCCCCCACTTCTTCCTCTTCTTCTATCGGAATAGAATTATTCTCTTGCATCTGTATTCTATCCCGTACAATCTTAAGTACATCATGTGGATGTCCTTTCGATTTTACTGCAATATTTTCCACAATATTGTTTAGTGACTTTCTTTCCTCATCCGATAAGTCCTTTGCGGTGCTTATAAGAATAGGAATATGTTTTGTCTTTAAGTTCGATTTAAGTTTATATGAAAGCGTAACACCATCGATCTTTGGCATCATCAAATCTATAATTATAAGATCTGGCTGCACTTCGGCAATTTTACTAAATGCATATTCGCTATCCTGGATATACTCTATCCGCAATTCATCATTACCAAATTCTTTTTTGAACTTTTCAAATTCAAGTTCATCATCATCAACAATAACAATTTTCTGAATTTGTTTCTTTGCAAGATTTTCGAGTCTTGAAAAGGCAGATAATATTTTATCCGCAGAAATAGGTTTAACAAAGTATTCGAATGCACCTAAACCGTAACCAATATTTTTCTCTCCAAGTATAGACAGCATGATGATTGGAATATCTTTTGTCTTGGGATTTTCCTTTAGTTCCTTAAGTACACTCCACCCATCTTTTTTAGGAAGCATCACATCAAGCGTAATTGCAAACGGCTGTTCCTCAATTGCCATTTGAATACCTTTATCGCCGTCTTCGGCAAAGATAACTTGGTATCCCCTGGAAGTGAGGTACTGCCCTATTGTATAACGCACTTCTTCATCGTCATCAATAATAAGGATCGGGTTTTCCCGGTTTTTCATTAACGCTTTGACATTAATATTTTTCTGTGCTTCCGGTAAAACCGAATCAACAAACTTAAGCGGCACAGCAAAGCTAAAGGTAGATCCTTCACCAACTTTACTTTTAACAGAAATTTCTCCATCAAGCAAGTTGACTATTTTTTTACAGATAGCAAGCCCAAGCCCGGTTCCACCATATATTTTAGTAGTAGAGCCATCAACTTGTCTGAACTCTTCAAAAATATATTTTTGCTCATCATCGGGTATTCCAATGCCTGTATCCTTAATATCAAATTTAAGCATATCATCTACTGTTGATATATGCAACGATACACTTCCTTCGTCTGTAAATTTAACGGCGTTACCCAGCAGGTTGATAAGCACCTGGACAATTTTACCTCGATCGGTATGAATTATAATTTTTGTATTTGTATTCCTAACTATCTTGAACTCAATTTTTTTATTCAGCACTAACGGGTTAATAGAGTTTGCCACTTCTTCTAGAATCTCCTCAGCAAGTGTGTCTTCCTCTTTTATATCCATTTTACCCGCTTCAATTTTCGAGAGGTCGAGGATATCATTAATTAATGTCATCAGTCTTCTACCGCTGCTAAGCACAACTTCCAGCCGCTCTTTATTCTTGCCGTTAAAATCGGCTTTTTCTAAAATCAGTTCAGTAAGCCCAAGTATAGAGTTCATTGGTGTGCGCAGTTCGTGAGACATACTTGCAAGGAAGTGTGATTTTACTTGCGTAGACTCTTCCGCTTTTTGCTTTTGCACTTCCAGTTCGGCGGCTTGTTCTTTAAGATCGCCATGTAATTTAGATAGAGAGTCGTGCTGTTTCTTTATCTGAACATTTTGTTTTTGGTATTCATCATTTAATTTTTTAAGCTCTGCGATAAAGTCCTCAAGCTGAGTTAAAGCTTTGGCATTTGTTAGTCCAACAGCAAGTTGTTCCTTAATTTTAGAAAGGTATTCATTCACCTCTTCATCGGGTTTTACAACCGAGCCAAGTATAAGAACAGACGTAACAGCATTGTTATAAACGATTGGTAAAATAACAAGGTGTTTTATTTCCAGATCGAGCAGGCCGGTTGAAACAACCGGCAGTGCATCACCAGAATTGATTTCAATCGATTCTTTATTTTCAACCACGCGATCATAAAAACCAAATTCTTCGTATTGCTTCGCTTTAGTTTTCTCAATCCCGTATGAACTTATAAGGTGTAGTTTTCCTTCTTCAACCGAATAAAGTGCGCCTATTATAAATCCGCCTGTATTTATTATCTTTTTAAGTGCGGCATCTGATATTTCGTCCAGAGTAGGATTCCGGTTAATAAGCGTAATAAATTCAGAATATTCATTCTTTGCTTTTTCCTTTTTCTCTAACTCATCTAGCATCAAGTTAAAGGCGTTTCCAAGCTTACCTATTTCGTCATGGCTTTTAATATTAATTTTAGATTTAAAATTACCCTTGCGCAAGTTGGCTGTCGCCTGGCTTAGCTCAGTAAGTTGTTTCCTTAATTTATCCGTAAACAAAAAAGTGAGAATTAGAGAAAGAATTACTCCAGATAAGCCAATTAAAATGAACATATCCTTTAGATTAGAGCGTAGTTCAGCAGCTTCGCCCATTGTAGTAAAAATTAAATAGTGAAGATTGTTCTTATATTTTAAACTTGACCCAGGATTATAAATTGCAGCTAATATATCTCTTGATTCAGTACCTTCGGTGTATAAATCAAAATTATTTTTTCCCTGCAGGAATTTATTTGCCTGTGTTAGTGTATAAAAATACTTTTGGTTAACAGAAGAGTTCGAAATATCAGTAAGGGAACCATCCCATACAACTGCCACTTCAGAGTTTATTTGCTGGGCAAATTTATTTAAAAGTTCTTCTGAAAGAATAATACCGTAATAGTATTTTGCTTTTTCCTCTGAAGTATATTCCAATACCAATACATACGGATTATAATCTAAAAATTCTTTTAACCCGAAATTTTTATCGGGCACATAAATTTTTTCGTTACAAGCAATTCTACGAATCGGTGTGAAATCGCCCCCGCTTGTTTCTAGAATAAAATCCAGCTTATCGTTGGTTAGTTTCCGGTTATTTAAAACATCGGAAACATTATCGAGGGTAAGGGCTAAAAACTCATCTTCGGTTTCAAGAATTTTAGAGCGGTAGGCATAAATGAAATTGTTTGCAGAATTGATTAGATGCCGGGACTGCTGAGAGGATAAAACCTCGTACATTATGGAATAGAAGACAATAGCTGCACTGCTTATAATAAGCACAACTATTATAAAATTTATTAATAATATTCTTAAACTAATCTTCATATTTACCGCCCCGGTTAATTTTCTCTTTGAAGAACTTTCCTTATGGTGATTAAGAGTTCGTCAAAATCGTAAGGTTTGCTAATGAAGTCTGTAGCCCCAAGTTTAGCAGCGTCGATGGCGCTTTTAACATCTGCGTAAGCTGTAAGAACTATAACTTTCGGATTGGAATTGTTACCATTTTCGATTTCGCGTAAAACCTGAAATCCGTCTTTACCAGGCATTTTAAGATCCAGGAGAATAAGATCGGCTGGGTTTGTTTTGATATATTCTGAAACTTTTTCACCACCTGTAAGGAAGTTGGTTTCATATCCTACCTCCTTTAATTCTTCCGACAGTATAGTGCATAAATTAATATCATCATCAACGATGAGAACTTTTTCCATTTTAGTTCAAATCTTCCCCTGAGACCTCGTTTAGTTTATAATATTTTATTTGTTTGTTACGTTCCTTAAGCTCGTCTCCAAGTACATGATCCCCATCGGGATTTTCGAAACGTTCTTTAAGAGTAGGAACTAATTCGGCTTTTAATAATATTACTAATTCTTTTTTACGTATAATAGTTTCATCACTGCCGGTTAAATACCTTATACCAAAAACCCACCATGGCAAATCCTTAAGAAAGGGTATTCCATTACGAACAATTGTTTCTTCGTTTATAAACAATCCACCAAGAATGGTTTCTTCGCCATCCAGCATCAACACCTGGGTAGCGGCAGTAGTTTTCTTAATTTCTGTGGTAGTTTCAGTTTGCGTAAACGAACTTCTTTCTACTGCAATATCCAAGAGCACATAATCAATTCCTTCTTCCTCATGAATGTATGGAGTTACATTGATAATTGTACCGGTTGGAAAGAATTTCTCAATTGTGTTACCGGCAAAGTCTCTGGTTCTTACAGAAAAATCCGATCCAATTTGTATGTTACCCTCGTTACGGTCTCTAACTGTTATGTTAGGACTTGAAATAATTTCACCAATTCCTTCATTTTCAAAAAATTTAAAAACAGCAGTTGCTTGCCCGAAAAAGCCGCCAACATCAAAATCGGAAGTTACGCCTAAATTAAAGTCTGGTTGCAAACTTGCCTCACCTTCAGTTGTACCGCTTTCCGTTTCGGTCCTAAATACTCCGCCTACTGTATTATCCTCACCGGAAAGTAAAAATTCCCAACTTATACCAATACTTTTGGCCTCCTCAACATCCATTTCGAAGAAGACTGCAGAAATTTTTACTTCGCGGGTATTAATAGAAGCGTAGGTTTCGGGCGTAAGCTCTTGTTTCACCTCATTGCCGCGTTTAACCACTATCACATCTTCCTTGGTTTCAAACTGCAGCCCTGCATATTGTACTATTATTATCAGAGCTTTGTCGTACGGCATATTATCAATTTCTATCCCGATAGGATCATCTTTTTGGATAGTAGATACAATTCTTCTACCTGTAGTACTTTCACTTACCTTGCTTAACAATTCCATTGCCTGGCTGAACGGAAGATTTTCAGACATTGTAACAAGTTCATCCGGGTTCTGGTAAGTTTTAAATCTTCTCTCCCAATATTTTTGGGGGAAGACTTGTATTACTAGAAAAAGAGATAGAACCAAATATATAGTGAAGTTTTTCATGTTAATTCTCTCATTTTACTTGGTTGTTTCTGTTCGATCTAAATCAAGTGTAACTTTTTCAATTATTCCGCCTTTATTTAGTATAAAGTTGACGGTATTGTTATTATAGTCTATCATAGTTAGATAACCCAAATAGACTTGCTCACCCTCCCAAACGAGGAAGGTGTTTCCTTTTGTATCAGCAACAAATGCTCCTTCAGGTATTATAGCTAACAATTTGGCACCTTGCACATCCAAAAGTTCATCAAGATTAGGTGGAATCTCATTCCTTATCAGCGGATAGAAGGCATCATAAATCGGACCAGTGCTAAGGTTGTTTTCAACAAAATCTGCTGGTGCAAACCTGTTATCGGCGGAGTAGTAAACCTGCGCATTGATTTCGAAACTAACAAGGAAGAGCGGAAGTCCTTCCGTATCTGTTCTTATTAAGTTTCCTAACGTAAGGTAGGTTACTTTTTTAAGTTCTTTGCTTTGTTCGATGGCATAAATTAGTTTAAACACATCGTTAAAATATCCACCGCCGGTAAGTTTATACTCATAAACGAAAAACTCTTTGTCACGTTTCAGATCCACAAACTCCACGTTAACTTGTGTGTCCTCTGAGAAACCGGAAAGGATACCATTAACAAAGTTGTAAAACTTAATTGATGAAAGATTCTGAGGTATATTGAATTTTCTAGCAGAGAGAATAGAATCGAGAATTGCCGAACGGTTCAGCAGGCTTTCGTATCTTATTCTCAGCTCCTCAGGATCGTAAACGTTTGCATTTAACTCCTCAAGTTTTTCTTCTCTTTCAGAAATTGAACTTTGCTGGAAAACAAAAATATAGATGCCACCAGCAATTAGTATGAGTAAAAGCAAACCTAAAAGCCCGAGTGTACTTCTGATTTTTTTATTCATTTTTCTTCGGATAACTTGATAGATTAAAATTTAAATTAAATTTATAAGCGTTTCTTTCTCTCAACACTTCATAAAACATACTCTTTAAAGTTGCCGATTCAATTGAGTACGCAAAATCGGTAAGCACGTTACGCTGCAAAGAGTAGCCTTCGGCAACAACTACATCTCCCTCTCCCTTTGTAATCCTGGAGAGCCATAAGCTCTTTTTCTGACCACAGAAATCAGAGATACTACCCACTACTTCCTTCCACACACCTGTTCCCACAGTTGCAGAATCGAGAATTGCCTGGGTTTGATCAAAACTGCTGATTTTACCTTCAATTTCTGCAATCTTACCCAAGACCTCCTGATTTTGTCTCATCAGTATGGTCTTCTGGGTAACTTCAGTATCAAGTTCTTTTATCTTTTTGTTGTTATCCAATACTTTTTGAGTAATTAGAAATGCAAAAAGGAAAAGAAGCGGAAGCATGACAGATAACCATGCCAGCCAAACTGAAAGACTTTCTGTTCTTCTTTAACATACTTTGGCAAGATATTAATGCCGCTGTGCTCCTGCTGTTGCTCATCGTAATAATCTGTGGCAACAGAAACCGGTATTGTAAACGAAGAAAAATCTTCTTTAATTTCCTCATCCAGTCCCGAAAGATCCAAGTCATCAAATACAAGACGGCTTACGTTTGCTTCCGGAAAGGTTCCGTAAAAGGAAAGTATTAAATTTTCCGAATCGTCTTCACCGCATACTATAATATTATCGAGCGAAGAGATACCGCCATTCTCCATCTCGAGTAATATTTTAGAGAAGTACACATCATAAGTATGTAGGTTTTGTGTACCAATATCCAGCGTTGCACCAATATGTTTAAGTCTTCGACCCTGCAAAAAGATAAGTTTACTATACTCCTTACCTATATAAACTATAAGGGAGTGGTCATCCGGGAAAAACTTTTTGCGCTTGGCAACATAGTAAGCTAAAGATAGATCGGAACTTTTAATGGTTGGGATCTTATAATGCCGTTTATGATGCTGTTGTGCAATTGAGTTTACAAGATTTATGCACGCAACTTCACCGACAATAAAAACGGAGAGCAAAGATTTGTCCGCTAATTCAATATAGTCCAGACTTTCTTTGCCAACACTAATGTTTTTAGAGTCTAGAATTTCATTAACTATCTCCTGCTTCAGTTTGGCAGCATTAGTAGGACGCTGCCCTTCAAACAGATGGTAGTAGATAGCCGGTTCAGTTAGTGCGGGCACAAAACTGTATTTGGATAAATTGAGGTCTTTAAGCGCCTCATTTATTTCAGAGAGACTTGACGAATCAAGATCACCCTCTATAGAAGCAGTTTCGTCTATTCCGTCAATATCAAGGGAATCTCCCTCAACACTAAAGCCGGTAGCGTCTGCCTCTAAATCGGTTGTTGAAGGTAGAATACTTACTGTTGCCGTTCTAAGCACTTTAATCTTAGAGCTGTCCTTTTCCTTTGTGACAACGGCTAGTTTTGTATCGTTACCTTCACAATATATACAAACAAGAGGTTTCATTTTGCTGTTATTAGTTGTTGAATTCTTGTCTTATTATTAGCGTATGTTATTGCAGTTTCAAGAGAAATTCTCTTCTGCAAGTAGAGCCTTTTTAAATCCTGTTCCATAGTAAGCATACCTTGCTGTCC
The DNA here is from genome assembly GCA_963764825.1 of uncultured Ignavibacteriales bacterium. Classification (GTDB taxonomy): domain Bacteria; phylum Bacteroidota; class Ignavibacteria; order Ignavibacteriales; family Ignavibacteriaceae; genus JAZGGS01. The sequence continues at coordinate 89,556 of CAVXUA010000003.1, forward strand.
ACCCTGGTTTATCATCATGTAAATTTCGCCAACATTATTATTTTTAATTGCTGCTTTAACACTTGGTGTTACAATTAATACTTCCTTTGCCAAAACTCTTTTCCCGTCTAAACTTGGGACCAGTTTTTGCGATATAACAGAAATCAATACGTCTGCAAGCCTGTTGCGAACTCTTTCCTGTTCGGTCGGGTTAACCTCGGCAATAATTCTTTCTATAGATTCCGTTGCCGACGATGTATGCAATGTTGAAAAAACTTTGTGCCCGGTATCTGTAACTTCAAGGGCTGCCATAATCGTATCAGGGTCTCTCATTTCACCTATAATTATAATATCAGGATCCTGGCGTAACGCTTGTATAACCCCTTCTTTAAATGAAAGTACATCTCTCCCTACTTCTCTGTGTTTTATTAGAGAAATATTAGAGGTGTGAACATACTCTATTGGCGCTGCGACTATTACAATATGTGCAGGATCGAATTTGTTATGATAATCAACTATAGAATCGAGAGTTGTAGATTTACCAGAACCGGTAATTCCTGTTATTAGAGTCAAACCAAATTTTATATAATTATGGCTTAAGTATTTAATTGCATTAGAATGAAACTCTAAGGAAGAGAGAGGGCGAATGGATGTATTTATCGCTCTCATATTTAAGGCTAATGTATCAAGATCGAAATATGAATCAGCTCTGAATCTAACGTTTATTTTTCTTCGTTCGTAATAAAATGTATAACTGAAATCCAGGTTTCTAGTTGTTCCCAGGTACTTTTTCTGGTTTTCATTTAAAAGGTTGCAAATTATCAGTGCAGATTCATCATCTGAAAATTGAGGCAGGTCTTTCACTCTTTCTTTCTTACCATAAATCCTCATCCATATATACCCTTCATTGCCATGCCCGCCAATTTCAATATCAGAAGCATCTCTCTCTATCATGGAAGTTAATACCTTGTTAACAAACTTTCTTAGGGTAAGTTTGTCATCTTCCTCAATCTTGTAGCAGTTCTCAATTACATAAAGAGTGCGGTCGATACCCATCATGGAATCAGGTATAGTAGAGCAAAACTCCTGTAATATTCTTTTTTCTTCAGTAACTATCACAACAACTTCTTCAAGATATTGTTCCTTAATATTTGATTTAAATGGTACCTATATTATATACGCATTGAGTACAAGAGAAAAATCTTTGAATGAACTACTTTAATAATTTATTTTAATCCCTTGCAATATAAGAAATTATCTTTGTCTGTAAAAAATTTTTACTGTAATTATTTTTCTCAACCAGCACCACCTGGTTTAAACATTTCTAATAGGTCTGCTTATTCTTCGCTTGTAGCAGACAGAACTTCTTCAATGGTTGTAAGACCCATCTTCACTTTTTCCAGACCTGAATCTCTAAGGGTAATTGAACCATCTTTCTTTGCCTGGATTCTAAGTTTTTCTTCATCAACATCAGAACCAGATTTTACAATAAGCTGTCTTATCTCTTTTGTAAAATAGAGAGTTTCGTGTATTGCCATTCTTCCTTTATAACCAGTGCCATTACATTCATCACAACCAGCCGCCTCATACGGTGTGTGATCTCTCCACTCTGCAATATTTAATCCGGCTGCACCCATTATAACTTCATCAAAGTTTGACTGTTTTTTCTTACAATTAGGACATAATGTTCTAATCAACCTCTGTGCCACAATAAGATTAATTGCATAAGCAATCAAAAAAGGTTCAATTCCCATTTTGAATAACCTTGCGACGGCACTTGGGGCATCATTTGTATGTAGGGTTGAAAAGGTTAAATGACCAGTGTTTGCAAGTTTTATTGCAGTTTCAGCTGTTTCTTTATCACGCATCTCGCCAACTAGAACAATATCAGGGTCATGCCGCAGTATTGATCTAATGGCTTGTTCAAAATTCATTCTGAATCCAATTTTTAACTGCCTTGCCCCCTCTATAACGTATTCCACAGGATCTTCCACAGTTAAAACATTTACTTCCGGAGTTATTACCTGGTAAAGTGCGGCTACAAGGGTTGTACTTTTACCACTACCTGTAGGACCGGTTAAAATTACCATTCCTTGCGGTTGATTTATCGCTTTTACAAAATTTTCTCTAGCTATTCCCGTAAGTCCCAGCTTATCTAAGTCTGTGATAACTTTTCTATCATCAAGAATTCTAATTACAATACTTTCAAATTTATTTTTAAGTTCAGTACCAACCATTGGAAGTACGGAAACTCTAAAGCGGATTATGTGGTTATCAATTTCTCTTTGAACAAATCCATCTTGCGCTCTTTCTCTTTCAAAACGATCCATCCCTTTCCACGATCTTTAACAACAGATATAACTGCCTCGGGTGAAGTGTTTTCCTGGGAGTGCCAAAGTCTTAAAGTTCCATCAATCCTGAAATAAATATCAGTTTTATTAGCAGAGCGAGGTATAAAATGAATATCACTAGCACCTTTTCTTACACCTTCTAACAGCGCACCTTCAACAAGATTTATAAGCGCACTTTTGTTTATCTCAGCATCCAGTTCTTCTTCATCAACAGTGCCGTCATCACTACTCTCAATTCCTATTATATCTTCATCTTCATCCTGTAAAGCTTTCAGAAATACATTTTCCGGTGGTAATATTTTTTCGATTAGGGTTTCGTAATCTTTTACTTTAATAAATATTACTTCATACTTTTTTGCATTTAGTCCAAAAGCCAGGCGGGGTATATTTCTATCGGTAGGATCAACAGCAGCAATTATTAGTTTATCTTTGATTCTTTCATCGTACATAAACGGAATAATTTTATACCGCAGCATTAGTTCTTTTAATGAATCATCTGCATTCTCGATAATGTTCTTAATATTATCCAGCCGCTCTTCAGGAATTTCATCAGTAGATGTGTCTAACTCTCTAAAAGCATAAAGGATTGCTACTTCCCTGAATATGGTATCATGATCAAAGCCAAAATCCTGAACAAGAACTTGGGCAAGGTTACGTTTGACTTTTCCTTTATCATCCGTTTTTAGCATTAATCGCTTTTTCAAGCATTTCAACATCAATTATCCCCTTCTTAAAAAGGAGATAACCAATCTTGTCAGTCATTTCAAGGTTAGTATCAATCATCAAGTGCTGCCATATAATTAATAGTTTACACCGGGTGTTTTAGGTCTAACTGTTGCAGTCTCTGCCGAAACAAGAGTTAATGCAATCATAATTACCATTATGATCATTGCTATAACAACCTGAATTATTTCAATAAGGTTTTTAAGCCGATAGACGGTTTCACTTTCATAATAATTTGCAAGCTGTAATGCTGTGTTCTTTATAGTACCGGATTCTTCTCCAGAATGAAGCCTGGAAAGAGCGGTTTCGGTAAACACACCCGAAGCTTCAAAAGCATCGGTAAGCCCCACACCCTTTTTTAACATAAGGGGTATAGCAACTGTTTTAATTCTTTCTTCAAAATACTTGTTGCCTGTTGCTTCTGCAGCAATCCTAATCGGTTCAATACTCTCGGCAGAACCATGGTAAAGTGTATAGAACACCCTGCAAAATACTTCAATTAATGTTTTGTGAATAAGCGGACCGATAACCGGCATTTTTAGTATATATTTATCTGCCATTAGCCGGCCCTTTTCAGTTCGTGTAAATTGCCAAAATGCAAGCGGGGGAAGAAAAGTTACTATGGCAATCAGTAATGGATTAGCGACAAGGAAATCACTAATCTGCAATGTAAAAGCTGTCATTGGTGGAAGTTCAATTCCAAACCGAACAAAAAGTTTTGCTGTTTCCGGAAAGATATAGCCCACGTAAAACAATACTGCAAGGAACAATACAAACATGGTTACTGCAGGAGTTATAAGTGCGCTTCTTAAACTTTTTCTAAACTCTTGTCTTCTTTCCAGGAACTTTGCAGTTGCCTTGTAAATCTCTGACATGTTACCACTCTTAGAAGCCAAACCAAGCATGTAAGCAGTAAACTTACCAAATACTGTTTGGTACTTTAAAAATGTTGCCTCACTATCAGCACCCTTTTTCAGATCGTTATTAATTTCTTTAAGTGTATTTCTAAGTGTGGCATTCTGAGTATCATTAATAAGAAGCGTTAAGATTTCAGAATATGCAAGTTTTTGCTCTAGCAGTTCCGCACTAATTTTTACAAATGTTACAATCTCAGTATTAGGTGGTTTTCTCTGAAAATCTAAAAGTTTTTTATTTATAGAAAGGACTTTAAAACCAAGCCGGGCTAAAGCATCTTCAACTTCCTTTTTACTAAAAGCTTTTTGCTCACCTTTTATCGGTTTATCTTTACCTTTTCTAACTCTATAGAAATAAGTAGATTTTTTTTGGATAGCGCTTACTTTAAGCTTGTTTTTTTCTGCGAGGCGTTGGATCTTCTTTTTACCTTCCCCTACAGAAACAGCCGACAGTGTGCCGGTTATAGTTTGCCCATTAAGCTTTTGTGCTGTAAATTTAAACTCAACCATTTTATATCCCTTTAATTTTCGACTCGGTTACTCTACATCAAATATGATTCCAAAATTATTGTTATTAGGTTTTGCGTAGTTAAAATTATTTTATAAGAAGAGGTAAAATTTTTCTTTTTAAAAAAAAGGGCTGTAAAAGTTACTTCACAGCCCTTAATATGAATAAGCTAAGTGTTAGTTATTTACAGTAACATTTATCGTTGTTGCACTGACCACACATGTCGCTTGTACTGCTGCTGGTGGCTGGTTCCAGGCTCAGTACCTGTACCTACAATAGTAACCGTTGTGGCTGTGACTGTTGGGGCAGGGTATGTACCATTAGCTGTAGAGTCTAATCCTGTTGGGATTGTCCATCCTGTAAAAGCATTACCGCCGCCGCCCATTGAGGTTGGCTTCTTGTAGTACTGCTGTGCCATTGCACCCAGGTTGTTAAGATCTGATATAACACCGTCTCTGTTGGCATTTGTTGCATTTGCATTAAACAAGTTAATACCTACTACAACTGCTATACCTACAATTATAACACCTAGAACGATTAACAGAAGTTGTTGCTGACCCATTTTGAGCTCCTATATTTGTTGGGAATAAGTTATTTAAGAGAATTTTGATTATTTAATTAATTATTATCGAGAAATACTCACTAGCTGTAACAGTTGTCTGTACTTTTATAGAATCATTTCCGGTTACTACTTCTGTGCCTGTTCCAGTAATTATAACCTGGTTTGCCTGCACATTTGCCATGTAAGAACCGTTTTCAGTGTTAACTAACTGACTGGGAACCGTCCATCCTAAAAATGTCTTATTGCCGCCTCCCATCTCTCTAGGTTTCTTGTAATAGCTTATAGCAATTGTTGCAATATTTGAACATTCACTAATCAAAAGATCTCTCTTGCTATCAATAGCACTTGCTCTGAATAACTGAATTGATATTGCGATTGCTATGCCTACTATAATAATTGCCAGTATAATTAGCAGTAATTGCTGCTGACCCAATTCTTTAATCCCTTATTATTGTCTACTGCGTAAATAGCATAAAAAAGTATGCCAGCCCAGCAAAGATTGGTTTAGGTACATAAATAATGCGATAGTTTGCTAAACCTATGTCTTTGGTAACAATTACAGGTAATTATTTCGCTTTACAACTATAGTATCAAAGAACAGAATAATAGCTGAAAACAGGGTTTTTTACTCTGTTTTGCTTTTTAAATTATAAAGAGGAGCTATAGAAAAATGTGCCAATCAACTTTTGATGTGAACTTCAACTCTTTTAATAGAATTTATTTGAACCAGATCAAGCTTATTTACCCAAACGTACTTTTTACCGGTAATAAACAATTTTACTTGATATTTCAACAAAAACAAAAGAAAAGACGATTTTCTAAATCACTAGCAGTCTTGAATTTTGGAATTTCCTGATAGCAGAGATTCTGCAAAATGCTTTCGGTGAGTTCATGCCGCCATTTAATAATTACAAGTTTGAGTAATTATTACAGTATATATTACCAGCGCCAATACCTGATGACCAAAATTGACGGTGGCTGTGTAAGTATTACAGCGTGCAAGATTTAATCCTAATATTAGCAATTTGTGAGAAGAACGAGTGGCGTCCAACAAGTTTTATAATTGCTTCTATTCTTCTGCTTGTTGATTTACTAATAGTAGTTTTGACTAAGGTACGAGTTAATCGTTCAATCAGTGTTTAGCAGAAACGAAAGGAGAAATTGTCTAATTTGTATCTCGTTGGCTTAATACTTGTTTCTTTCATTTAAAAAATGAGCACTATTTAATTAATGAAAATACAAACGAACACAGAATCGTTAAGGAATATTATTATTATTACATTAATTTCGCTTTATGTATTAATAGTTGTGATATCTGCCTGGCTTTCAGATGATGCATATATAACTTTTAGAACCGTTGATAATTTTATAAACGGTTTTGGGTTAACCTGGAATGTAAGTGAAAGAGTACAAGCCTATACACATCCTCTGTGGATGTTTATTCTTTCTGCATTCTATTTTATTACAAGGGAAATTTATTTCACAAGCATTACTATTTCGATACTGATTTCTATTGGCGCCGTCCTGCTGCTTTTTTACAAACTTTCAAATTCGATTACCAATACAATTTTCATCAGCCTTATCTTGATTTTTTCAAAAGCATTTATTGATTATTCCACATCGGGACTTGAGAATCCCCTTACACACCTATTAATAGTAGTATTCTTCATCTTATACTTCAATGATGAGGAGGCAGGGAAAAAGCTTTTTAAACTTTCTCTCATTGCATCATTAGCTGTTTTGAACAGAATGGATATCGTTTTAATTTTTCTCCCTGCTTTGCTTGTTATTTATTTTAGGGAAGTCAATAAATGGAGGGGATTGTTAATTGCCATTGCTGGCTTTTCCCCATTTATATTATGGGAGATATTTTCTCTGTTTTACTATGGTCTTCCCTTTCCCAATACAGCATACGCTAAACTGAACACAGGTATTAGTCAAATTGAACTTATTCAACAAGGACTTCATTATTTACTTTTTTCATTCTATTTAGATCCACTGACTCCCGCAATATTGTTGGCTGGGTTAATAATACCATTGGTTAGTAAAAATAAAACCCTTTTGCCCATTACTATCGGGATTGCGTGTTATATGATTTATATAGTAAATATTGGTGGTGATTTTATGGGTGGGAGATTCCTTTCTGCCCCATTTCTATGCTCTGTAATTGTTATTTCAAAAATAAATTTCAAATCATTTAGATTTAGCCGCACACAGATAGCTATATTTTTTACAGTAATAATACTAGGTCTCCTATCTCCAAAACCAACAATATTCTCTACAGCTAATTATGGATTCAGTCCAAAAATATTCAAAGCATTCAGATTTGGACCATACATTGTAAATATGTATCACGGCATTACAGATCAACGAATGTGGTACTATGAATTTACCGGTCTTCTTAATAATGTTTCTGAGAGAAAAATTTACAAATATCTTGGAATTCAAGATGCTCAAAAATTAAGAGAATCAAAAAAGCGGGTAGTTGTAAAGGATGTTATCGGTATGATTGGTTTCTATTCAGGAAGTAAAATTCATATTGTAGATTCGAGGGCGTTATCAGATCCCTTGCTTTCAAAACTTCCCTCAACCGAATTTTGGAAACAAGGACACAAGCCAAAGCCAGGTGAGAAAAAATGGTTAATTGGACATTTCACAAGGAAAATACCATTGGGTTACATCGAAACAATAACCACTGGCGAAAATCAATTACAAGATATGAATTTGCGAGAGTATTATGATAAGCTTTCCTTTGTAACAAGAGGAGATCTTTTCGATTTCAACAGGTTAATTGAGATGTGGAATTTAAACACCGGGAAGTATGACTATCATCTTGAAGCATACAATAATACGACATTACCAAGCCCCAACTAATCTGATGGTTTTCTCTGCTGTTTAATTTGTCAAAATGCTAAAAGGAAATAAATCTAGAAAATTGTTTTTGAAAAGAGTTTTTGTTAAGTGCCAAGAATGTTTAACATCTACTTTTTAAAAAATTCGGTAACATCGTCTGGAATAATGTATTCAGGAAGATCCTCTAATAATTTTAAGAAGTATATTTTTGCCCGGTCAATTTTTTGAAACTGTAACTCGTATCTTATTCTGTTGGCAATCATAGACCCCGCCAAATTCACTAGATGCTTTGAGAGAACATTATCCAATTTAGGAATTCTTATAACGAAGTCCGGATCCGGGGCAGGATAGTAATTATCATCATTAACCACTCTGAATAATAGTACATCAGGAATGATCCTTTGTTCAGGGAATAAATTAAATAAACCTTTTTGAACTTCATCTGAGTAAACTTCGGGTGTTAGATAAATATTATTATTCACAGTATCAATTACGGTATTTAAGTCAAGGTTACGCTTCATTTTTAATTCGGCCCGATACCAGGGAAATGGTATAAGTTGAGTGTTTACAATTATTAATTCACTGTGATATCTTTCTACAAATTGCAGGTAGTATGCCGGCGAAATAAAATAATCCCATTTATTGGAAAAAATTATAGAGTTTTTTTCTGTATTTTTAAGTATTGATCTTGTATAATCTTCAACCAAATAATTTTTCGATTTATCCACAATTCCATAATTTGCCTCAATCCTTATAAAAAGAATGGCTAAGATTATTATTAATGGAAATACCACGCCATATTTTTCGGACTTAAAAAAGTTAATTAAAAACAAATATGATGGGATACTAACCAAATAAAGAGCAAAAACTGAAAGCGAAAAATATTCATAAATATCGGGGATATTATAATTTACTGTAAAAACAGCCGTGGTAAAGAAAAGTAAAATTGAGAAGTAAAAAAATCTTCTGAATGCTATAAACGAAAGTATTATACCAGATAGACAAAAAATCAGCGTGATATTAAAATCTCCCGCAAAAAGTTTGTTCTCGTAGAATCCAAAAGAATTATAAAGAAACTTTACTTGTCTTGATAATGCATCAAAACTAGAGAAAAAATATCCCTCATAATATTTGGCAGAGATATGATCAAATGCCTTTACAATATTATCCGGGTTACCCCAGTTTAACTCTGGCAGTTGCCCGGCACGTATAATTAAGTATGAATAAAGACAAAGAGTAACAATTATAGTGACTACAGCAATCTGTGTTAATCTTAGAATTGATTTTTTGCGAAACTTATATTTGTTGAAATAGAGAAATAATAATCCAGGCAATAAATAAAATGTCATCATATGATTTGCAAATCCAAGCCCGAGCAAAATCCCCATTATTATCCAGCCACTGTTACTCTTAACAGATAAAGTGTTGTTTTCATCTGGTTTTAAAATACAGTCTTAAGAACAAGTATATTATAATATTAAAAAGAAATAATTGTAATGAATACACTTCAACTGACGCACTTTGAATCCATAGCATAAGACTAAATGCAAAAAATAATCCGCTGATCAATGCTACAATATTCTTAAGCATTTCTGCATCGGGAGTTTTATCGTTTAGCAATTTGAAAACTTTATCGGATAATTTTGAGGTATTACACGTTTTTAAGTGATCCAGATTATCAAGTATAAGCTGGGTTGTGTAAGTGAAAAATGTGACTGCCGCAGCACACCAAATTGAGCATAAAATATTCAATTGGTAAATTTCCCTTAATCCTAATGGAATCTTAAGAAAGAGGTAACCAAGAAGTGTAAAAAGAGGATAACCCGGTGGATGTGCAATACCGAGAGTGGCTTGAACAGCTGCCAACTCACCACAATCAAATGCAGTAACAGAACGCGAAACTGTTAACATGTAAACAACAAAAGCTATTAATCCGGTAAGGACACCGAGGCCCTTTTTTACAATTTTCATCTTAATGTAAGATCACGAATAAATAAATTGGAGATAATCTATGTGGATTATGGATCATACTTTTGTTCCATTAAAATGTTCTTCACAACGTTAAAAAATTATGCGACTTCACTATCGTTAATTACTTTTTTACGTTTAAACATAAATCGCGCCATTATCAGTTTGTTTTTATATGTAATTCTTTCAACTGCTCTTCACTTACTTCAGAGGGAGATTCATCCATCAAGGAAAGTGCGCTGGTAGTTTTCGGAAAAGCTATTGTGTCTCTAATAGAGCTTTCGCCGGCAAACAACATGACCATCCTATCAAATCCAAAAGCAATACCACCATGCGGTGGTGCGCCATATTTAAATGCATTCATCAGGAATCCAAATTTCATCTTTGCTTCTTCTGGCGAGATGTTAAGAGCTTTAAACATTTTTGCCTGCAGTTCTGCGTTATGTATTCTTATGCTGCCACCGGCTATTTCTGTTCCGTTTAAAACAAGATCGTATGCTCTTGCTTTTACTTTACCCGGCTCTTTATCCAACAACTCTATATCTTCTGTTTCAGGTGAAGTAAATGGATGATGCATTGCATAATAGCGGTTTGTTTCCTTGTCCCATTCAAATAGTGGAAAATTAGTTACCCATAAGAGAGCAGGTGCGGTTTCCGGTTTTATTAGCTCTTTCCTTTTTGCAATTTCCAATCTAAGAGTGCCCATCTGGTTAAGGGTTGATAACTTTTCTCCGGCAAGAATTAATACTAGGTCTCCCGGCTTTGCCTGCAATTTCTTTATAAGATTATTTTTTTCATCATCACTTAAAAACTTTGCAACTGGAGAATCAAGTGAGTCATCCTTAACTTTAAACCAAACTAAGCCGCCCGCACCAAGCTCTCTAACTATTTTCGTTAACCCATCAAGCTGGTTTCTACTGTAACTTGCGCAGCCGATTGCAACTAACCCGTTACAATACCGCCGGAAGTAATCAGTATCTTTGAAAACTTTAAATTCAGAATCAGTAAAAAGATTATTTAAAGTGGAAAGCATCATATCAAATCTTAAATCAGGTTTATCACTCCCATACTTTTCAAGCGCTTCATCAAAGGTAAGACGTGGAATTGGAAGTTGAAGATCATTTTCCCAGATTCCTTTAAAGAGCACTTTCATCAATCCTTCAACCACATCAAACACATTATCCTGATCAACAAACGACATCTCAATATCTATCTGAGTAAATTCCGGCTGCCTGTCTGCTCTTAAATCTTCATCTCTAAAACATTTAACTATTTGAAAATATTTATCAAACCCAGAAACCATTAAAAGCTGTTTATAAGTTTGGGGCGACTGGGGTAAGAGCATAAAACTTATGTTTATGAACCCTGCTTGGAACAAGATAATCGCGCGCACCTTCCGGGGTGCTTTTCATTAATACTGGGGTTTCTATCTCTACAAAATCATTCTCATCAAAATATCTTCTTACTACCTGGTACATTTTATGGCGGAGTAAAAGATTTTTTTGCAGTGGGGATCTTCTCAAATCAAGGTACCTGTACTTTAATCTTAAATCTTCAAAAGCATCAATATCATCTTTTATCGGGAAGGGGGGCGTTTCCGATTCATTCAGAATAACCAGCTTGCTACCTAGCAGATCAATTTTGCCGGTTTCAAGTTCTTTATTCACAGCATCGTCGGGTCTTTTACGTACTTCGCCCTCAACAGCAATTACAAATTCGGCTCTAAGTTTTTTTGCAGATTCGTAAGCTTCCACATCTGATTCTGGTTCAAAAACAACCTGTGTTTTGCCATACCGATCGCGCAGCCAGATAAAAATAACTCCACCAAGGTCCCTTCTTCTATCTACCCAGCCGTTTAATACTATTTTTTTACCGGCGTCAGTTTCTCTTAAGTTCGCCGCAATTATGTGTTCTTCTTTTAAAACTCATTATTAATTCTCAAAGATAATTCTTCCCCAGTTGGATGGGAAAATTAACTATTCTTTACAGGGCAAACAAATCGGTGAAATGCCTTCCAACCCGTGTATATTCGTTTTATAACCACTTTAATTCTTTGTAAGTTTATAATATGAACACGGTTGAATTAATAAGAAAAAAGCGTGAGGGTTATCAGCTTTCCGAAGAAGAAATTGATTTTCTAATTGGTAATTATTCAAACGGGACAATTCCTGATTACCAATTTGCAGCTTTCTTAATGGCGGCATATTTAAAGGGAATGAATAAAACGGAAACAGCTCATCTTACCCGCTCGATGTTAAATAGCGGGAAAGTAATAAATCTGCAGGGAAATCCGAGGGAAGAAAATTGATAAACATTCTACAGGCGGAGTTGGTGATAAAACTTCTTTAATCCTTGCGCCTATTGTAGCCTCACTTGGTATTAATGTGCCTATGATTTCCGGAAGAGGGCTTGGGCATACCGGTGGAACTTTGGATAAACTGGAATCGATTCCCGGTTTTAGAACCAGCTTAAGTTTATCACGTTATAAAAGTGTGCTAAAAAAATGCGGCGCTGTTTTAATTGGGCAGACAAAAGATATTGTGCCTGCAGATAAATTAATTTATGCGCTGCGTGATGTTACCGCAACGGTTGAATCGATACCGCTTATAACCGGCAGCATTATGAGCAAAAAGCTTGCTGAAGGAATTGACGGGTTGGTGCTGGATGTTAAAACCGGAAGCGGCGCTTTTATGAAAGAACAAAAAGATGCGCTTGCACTGGCTGAATCGCTGATTAGCACTGCAAAATCTTTTAATAAGAAAGTTATTGCTTTGATTACAGACATGAACCAACCACTTGGAAATTATATCGGAAACTGGCTGGAAGTTTATGAAACTGTAAAAGTACTAAAGGGCGAAAAGGAAGGTGATGTTTTAGATTTGAGTTTGCAACTTGCGGGCGCAATGATCTATCTTGGTAATAAAGCTTCTTCAATTAAAGAAGGTGCTGAACTGGCAAAGGAACAAATTAAGAATGGAAAAGCATTTGATAAGTTTCTGCAAATAGTAAAACTCCAGGGTGGAGATACCAGTTTCCTTATCAAGCCGGAACTATATCCCAAAGCAAAATATTCTAAAAAAGTTAGATTAAATAAACCAGGTTTTGTTAAAGCAATTGATAATTACCGGGTTGGAATGGCATCGCTTGAGCTTGGCGCCGGAAGAAAAACCAAAGAGGATATTATTGATCCGACAGCGGGGATTATATTTAATGTAAAAATTGGTGATGGGTTGGAAAATGATAGTGTTATCGCTTATCTTCATTCTTCTTCTTTATCAAAAATCCGAAAAGCGGAACAAATTTTAAAAAGGGCAATAGAGATTTCTAAATCAAAAGTTCGTAAACCAAAATTAATTAAAAAGATAATTCATTGATGTGAGGATTTTAACTCCGTCATCATAAAATTAAACAGGAGGTAATAAGATGTTATTTATAGTCGCAATCATAGCTGCAATTGCAGCATTCATATTTCGTGCTGGTGCAAAGAAAAGATTAAACAAATCCGAATCTTCATTTGCCCTTATTGGAATTGTTGTTGCTCTGCTAGTCGCCGTTAGCCAGTTGGTAACTGTTATTCCTGCCGGTCATACGGGCGTAATAGACTTCTTGGGAATGGTAAGTGACAACACTCTAAAGCCTGGAATTAACCTTGTTAACCCAATGGCAAAGGTTGAAAAGATGAGTATCAAAACACAGGAGCTTAAGGAAATGATGTCTGTTCCATCTAAAGAAGGATTAAGCGTTGATCTTGAAATAAGTCTGCTCTTTAAGTTGAATTCTGAAAAAGCAAATGATATTTACAAAACGGTGGGACCAAATTATGCAGAAATTATCTTAACGCCCCAGTTTAGATCTGTGGTCAGGGGTGTAACCGCACGTTATGAAGCAAAGGCGTTGTACACCGCTTCCCGTGAAAAGCTGGCAGGTGAGATTCTCACTGAACTGGAAAAATTAGTTGGTCCACGAGGCATTACAGTTGAGCAAGCACCTCTTAGACAAATTCAACTTCCAGAGCGCTTGACAAAATCCATCGAGGAGAAATTACAAGCCGAGCAGGAAAGTCAGCGAATGGAATTCATTTTAACACGAGAACAACAGGAAGCAGATAGAAAACGAATTGAAGCAAAAGGTATTGCCGATTTTCAAGATATTGTTGCAAAAGGTATTAGCGATCAACTTCTTAGGTGGAAAGGTATTGAAGCCACCGAAAAGCTCGCCAATTCACCAAATTCCAAGGTTGTTGTAATTGGTTCCGGTAAAGACGGGCTTCCTCTCATTTTAGGTGGCAATTGATACTTGGTTTTGAAGCAGGCAAGTAAATTAAAATAGTGTCCGGTGAGTCAGTTATAGAATTGACTCTTTGCCGGGCATTATTTATTTTTAGACTGGTTAGTCATTTTTTATAGAGAGTGAAATGGTACCTTCATTACATGTTTTGAATATAATCCTTCCTTTATTATACCTGGTAACTTTTGGCATCTACTTTTACGACTTTATGAAAGAGGAAAAAAAGTTCATTAATACAAAAAGAATCTTCCTCTTCATAACTCTTATCGTTCATGTGGTTTATATAATTCAGAGAACAATTGCTTTCGATCATCCTCCCATAACAAACGTCTTCGAAATTTTTACTATCCTTGCCCTGGCTATCTGTTTCTCTTACTTTCTACTTGAACTTGTAACTGATATAAGAGGAACCGGTCCATTTATAATTGTTATCTCATTTATCTTTCAGTTCATCTCTTCAATTTTTATCCAGGATATGGTTGCAGTAGAAGAAGTTTTGAAAAACAACCTACTTGGTGCTCATGTTATAAGTGCGCTCCTGGGATATTCGGGTTTTACTATTTCTGCTGTTTATGGTTTTCTCTACCTTGTACTATATAAAGATATAAAACTCAACAAGTTTGGTTTGATATTTAACCGCCTGCCAAATCTTGAGGTTTTGGAAAAGCTAAGTTTTTATTCTGCGGTTATAGGTTTTATTACTCTAACCATTTCTATTATTATTGGAATTATCTGGCTGCCTATAGCATTTCCCGATTTCTCCTACTTCGATCCCAAACTTATCAGTACTTCTCTTGTATGGATTTTATACTGTGTTGGAATTTTGAGTAATGTGTTTGGGAAATGGCGTGGCAGAAAGCTTGTTCGGTTATCAATTAGTGGTTTTATAGTGGCAATTCTGTCAACCATTATGTCCAACTTTATCGCTCAAAGTTTTCATTCCTTCTATTAAGATTTTATGAAATTACTTTCTGTATCAATAAATCATAGAACTGCACCGGTAGAATTAAGAGAAGCAGTTTATCTTAGCGAAGATGAGATAAAAGTGTTCATCAAGGAAGCTAAGGAAAAATTATTTAAAGAAGGCTTGGTGCTCTCCACCTGCAATCGTACTGAAATATATGGGATTCCTCAAAAAGAGGGAATAACCCATTTACATATTCAGGACTTTTTACAAAAAAATAAATCCGCTGGAGAACTAAAACCTGAACATTTCCAGAATCTTAGTTCGCAGGAAGCCGTGAAACATCTTTTTAATATCTCAACAGGAATAGATTCGATGTTAATAGGGGATAACCAGATTCTAAAACAGGTAAAGGATTCATTCCAGATAGCATCAGAAACACACTTTGTGGGATTTATGATGAAACGTGTTTTCGATGCTTCAATACGCGCAGGTAAAAGAGCAATTACTGAAACAAGAATTAGCGACGGCGCCGTAACAGTAAGTTATGCGGCTGTTCAGTTAATTGAAAAAATATTCTCCAACCTTAATAAAAAATCAGCATTGGTTATTGGTGCCGGGGAAGCCGGAGAAATTGCAGCAATGCATCTTAGAGATAAAAACATTGGCAAGCTCAGCATCACCAACAGAACTGCTGAGAAAGCTAAAACGCTTGCAGAAAAACTTAATGCAGAAGTTTTACCTTTTTCTAATTATGTAAATTCACTTCATAAATACGATGTTATAATCAGCGCAACAAGTTCGCCTGAAATTCTGCTTCATAAAGAAGTCTTAGAAAAAGCGATGAAGAAGCGAAATTACGAATCGATGGTTTTGATGGATATTGCAGTCCCGAGAGATATCGATCCGGAAACAAAAAAAATTGACTACGTTTTTTATCACGATATTGATTCCTTAAACATTATCATTGAACAAAATTTATCCAGGCGTAAAGCCGAGATTCCAAAAGTGGAAAAAATTGTTGAGGAGGAGTTGGCAAACTTATTCGAATGGTATAACTCGTTGCAAGCAGGCCCAACAATTAAAAGCATACGAGATCTGTTTGAAGAAATACGCGCGGAAGAAGTTGAAAAAAACATTAATCGCTTTTCATCAGATGATAGAGAAAAACTTGAAATAGTTACCAAAAGAATTATAAATAAAATACTTCATCATCCAACCACTCTTCTTAGAAAAAAAGGTGATAATACTTCAGGTACAGATGAATCGGCTTCTAAAATTGGAATTATAAGAGAACTGTTTGGAATAGATAAAAAAGATGGTGATGAAAAATTATCTTAAAAAATTATTTACAGGATTGAACATTGTGCAATAAATTAATAATCGGTTCTCGTGGAAGTGATTTAGCTTTATGGCAGGCAAACTTCATTAAAAAGCAGCTTGAAAAGAAAAACAAGAACCTTAAGGTTGATATAAAGGTGATAAAAACTAAAGGAGATAAAATCCTTGATGTTGCTCTTTCAAAAATTGGAGACCGCAGTCTTTTTACAAAGGAGCTTGAGATAGAACTGCTTTCAAACAAAATAGACCTTGCTGTTCACAGTTTAAAGGATCTTCAAACAGAAATTCCAAAAGGATTGATGCTTGCTGCTGTTACTAAACGTCATACTGTAGAAGATGTGCTTATCGCCCGCAAGAAAGGAACCACAATTGAAAACTTGAAAGAAAGTGCAGTAGTTGCAACCGGTTCCTTAAGAAGAAAAAGCCAGCTTATGCATCTCCGCCCGGATATTAAAGTTGTTGATCTTAGAGGAAATGTTCCATCAAGGATAAAAAAGTTTTTAAAGTCTAACTGGGATGCGATTATACTTGCACGAGCCGGAATTGAAAGATTGAATTTTAAAAAATATATCTCGTCATACATAAACACTGATTTGATTCTGCCGGCAGTTGGGCAAGGCGCACTTGGAGTTGAAATTAACTCGGCAAACAAAAGAATATGGAAAATAATTCAATCGGTACATGATGAAACAACTTTTAGTGCTGTGCGGGCAGAGCGGGCTTTGTTAAAAGAGCTTGAAGGCGGCTGTCAGGTTCCAATTGGTGCACTGGCAGAAGTTAAGGCAAACGGTTTATACCTAGATGCTATGGTTGGATCGTTAGACGGATCAATTACTTATAGAAAAAAAGTTAGAGGAAGTAAATTACAACCTGAAGAGCTTGGGAAATCACTTGCGCGGGATCTTAATAAAGCGGGAGCAAAAATAATACTTGACGATATTTATAATACTGCGAGGGCAAAATGAAAAAAACATTTTTAATTGTTATAGCTCTGCTTGTTGGTTTCGTTATCTATTCGTGCAGCTGTTTAACTTGCGGAAGCAAGGAAGAAGCAAATATTCCGTTAGATGTTTTAGAAAAGGCAGATTCTTTTATTGTTTCTAAAACCGGTGAACGCTTTTTTAATAATTATATAGCCATAGATTTTTTCAGAACAAAACACACCGCTCCCTATTACGAAATGGTTTACGGGTTGTACATCCCAGAAAAATCTTACGTTGATGCACTTATAAAATTCACCGTAGATTCTGTTGGAAATGTTGTGGAAAAAAGGGACATAATTGGAATTCCACACTGCCGTTTTTATCCGCTGGAGTGTGAGTTTAATATTGAGGAACAAACAGCCAGGCAAATTGCTTCAGATAATGGTTTGAAAGAAGGTATTAAGGAATGGAAGGTTGGTTTTATCTGGAATGCTAAGTACGGGAAATACGTTTGGCATCTTCTAGCAACGCTCGAAGAAATGGAAGGTGAATTCGGTTACAGGGCAAAAGGTAAAGAAGTGATTATTGATCCTTCAAACGGTGAAGTAATAGCTTTAAACGATTGGAACATAATGTGATCTTAAATGCAAGTTGTTGAAAAGAAAGAGATAAAAAAGCAGAAGAAGCGGGAAAAAATAATTGATGCTGCGGCTGAATTATTTTCCCACAAGAGCTACCATGAGGTAATGATGGAAGATGTTGCCAAACTTATCTCGGTTGCAAAGGGTACTGTTTACAACTACTTCACCTCTAAGGAAGAATTGTACTTTTCTATTATGCAATTGCGGATGGAAAGATTAATATCTTCACTTAAAGATAAGATCGAATCGGAAGAAAACACTATTGATTCTCTTCTCTCCTTTACTACTCATCTTTATATGTTTATGATGAAGTACCAGAACTTCTTTCTTATTTATCAAAAAGAATCTTTAGATAATGATAACATCCTTTCAGCCAATCTTGCAGCTCTTGAAAAACAACTTGCAGATATTATAACCGGCATTGTTGTTCAGGGAAAAACAGAGGGTGTATTCAGAAAAGTTGATGAAAAATTTACAGTAAGTTTAATCCTCGGCAGTGTTTATGGGGCTGTTAAAAGCGGAATAGAAAATAAAATAGATGATGAGGACAGAATCATTGAGAGAGACAGAGTTTTTGAATTTGTTCTGCATGGACTTTATGCTGGGTTCAATGATATTTCTGTATTGCCTTTAAAAGGTAAAACAATTGTAATTACCAGGACAATTGAACAATCAAAGGAAACTGCTACAGCATTAGCAAAACTTGGTGCAAATGTTATTGTTTTTCCAACCCTGGAAATTTTACCCCCGGCAAGCTGGAAAAAGTTTGATGAAATAGTTTTGCAGCCGGATAAAATTGATTTTATTGTGTTCACCTCAGCGCACGCTGTTAAGATGTTCAACATAAGGTGCAATGAATTAAATGTTAAACTGAACTATAATAAAACAAAAGTTGTTTCTGTTGGAACTAAGACTTCTTCCGTTTGCGGCAAAGATAATATTCCTGTTCATATTGTACCTGAAAAGTTTAGCGCCGAAGGTGTTGTTGAAGAGTTATCAAAGTATAACTTGAAAAATAAGGTTGTGTTTATTCCGCGTTCTGCAATTGGCAGGGAAGAGCTCCCTCACGGGTTAAAAGACCTTGGTGCAATTATTAAAACTGTTCCGGTTTATAATGTATCTCTTCCCTCCAAAGAAAGTATTAAACCATTCGTTGAAGAGCTTAATAAAAATCGGCCCGATCTGTTTATCTTTACAAGTCCTTCTACATTCGAAAACTTTCTGCAAATAGAAAAAGTATCCAACCCGGTAAATTATTTCAGAAAATACGATGTTGCGGCAATAGGTCCAACCACCAGATTGAGCATTGAAAAGAAAAAGGTAGCCGTTAACATTATGCCGGATGAATACACTATTGACGGGTTAATTAAAAAAATCACCGACTATTATGGAAACAAAAAAAAGTGATGGAGTATATTTGAGCAATTTAAAAAATGATTTATTCTTAAGAGCATGTAAACGAAAACCTGTTGAGAGAACACCAATCTGGATAATGAGACAGGCAGGTAGATACTTACCGGAATACCGCGCTGTGCGTAAGAAACATGATTTTTTAACAATGTGTAAAACTCCGGAGCTCGCTGCCGAAGTTACGATTCAACCGGTTGATATTATTGGAGTAGATGCTGCAATTATTTTTTCGGATATCCTTGTAATACCCGAAGCAATGGGAATGCGTCTTGAAATGCACGATGGAAGAGGCCCAGTTTTTCCTTCCCCCGTAAGGGATGAGCACGCAGCAAAAAATTTGAAAAATATAATCCCAGAAAAAGATCTAAAATATGTTCTTGATGCAATTTCATTGACCAAAAAGGAATTGAATGGAAGAGTTCCGCTTATCGGTTTTAGTGGTGCACCGTGGACTCTGCTTACTTACATGGTTGAAGGACAGGGATCAAAATCATTTTCCTGTGTTAAAAAACTAATTTATAATAACCCTGAACTGGCTCATAAAATTCTTGGCAAACTTACTGATGCAGTTGCTGATTATCTTTCAGCACAACTTGAAGCCGGAGCAGATGCTGTACAGATTTTTGATACATGGGCAGGAATTTTATCACCGAGAGATTATCTTGTATTTGCTCTACAGTATGTAAACCAGCTAATTGCAAAAATCAAAAGAAAAAATCAGCCGGTAATTTATTTTCCTAAAGGTGTTCATTACAGGATGAGAACTACTGCAGACTGCGGTGCCGATGTTATTGGTGTTGACTGGACAATTGATATGGCTAAAGCTAGAGATAAGATTGGAGGCAAAGTTGCGATACAGGGAAACCTTGATCCGACTGTGCTTTATGCTGAACCAAGTTTTATAAAGAGAGAAGCAAAGAAAGTGCTTGATTCATTTGGAAAAGGAAATGGGCATATTTTTAACCTTGGTCATGGTATTCTTCCAGATGTTAATCCTGAGCATGCAAAAATTTTAGTAGACTTCGTTAACAAGGAAAGTAGCAAATATCATCAATAACTCACGTTGATAAATTATATGCAACTTTGATGTGAGATAAACCTGGAGTAATAAGTGTTTGAGATAGATTTAAAGAAATTCAAAAAATATGATAAACCGGGACCACGTTATACTAGCTATCCCACGGCACCACAATTTAACGATACGTTCACCGGTAAAGATTATGTTGATGAAATTATAAATACAAATAGCAGCGAAGAACATCCCGATCTTTCGCTCTACTTTCATCTTCCTTACTGCGATACGCTTTGCTATTTTTGCGGGTGTAACATGTTAATAAGCAGGAACCGCGATAGAATAAACGAATATATAAATTATGTTAAAAAGGAAATTGATCTTCTTAAAAAGTACCTTTCGCCCGAAAGAAAAGTTTCCCAGCATCATTGGGGCGGAGGAACACCAACTCATCTTAATCCCGATGAGATAGCACAACTTACTTCATATATAAATAAGTCATTCGATTTTAAAGCGGATTCTGAAAACAGCTGCGAGATAGATCCAAGGGAATTAACAAGAGCGCATCTTGAGGCTTTACGCAATAACGGGTTCAACAGGATTAGCATGGGTGTTCAGGATTTTAATGAAAAAGTACAAACGGCGATAAACAGAATTCAGCCTGAAGATATTACGCGGCAAACTGTGCAATGGGTAAGAGAGCTTGAATTTAAAAGCATTAACCTCGATCTGATTTACGGACTTCCCTTCCAGACAGTTGAAGCGTTTGCGGATACGGTTGAAAAGATAATTGATATTTCGCCAGACAGGATTGCAGTATTTAATTATGCCCATGTTCCATGGATGAAAAAACACCAGGAACTAATCAAAAATGAAGATCTTCCTGCGCCGGAAGTGAAGCTAGAGATTTTAAAAAACACGATTGAAATGCTTACCGCAGCAGGTTATGAATTTATCGGGATGGATCACTTTGCAAAACCGGATGATGAGTTATCGGTTGCATTGAAGGAAAAGAAACTCTACAGAAACTTCCAGGGTTACAGCACTAACGCTGGTGCTGATCTTTACGCATTCGGTATTACATCTATCAGCCAGCTTAATAATATTTATGCACAGAATTACAAAACAGAAAAAGAATATTACAATGCACTTGATAATGGAGAGGTTCCAACAGCAAAGGGTTATAAGCTAAGTAAAGATGATCATATCCGTCGTGAAGTTATTATGAAAATAATGTGCGACTTTGAGCTTAATTACAAATCAATTGAAGATAAGTTTAACATTAACTTTAAAGAATATTTTGCCAACGGATTAGATAATCTTAAAGCATTTGAAAGTGACGGGCTTGTAACTGTTTCGGATGGTGGGTTTAAAGTTAAAAATATGGGCAGATTACTTATTAGAAATATCGCTATAAATTTTGATGGCTACATTGAAAGAAAAGAGGATAAAGCTAAATATTCGAGGACAGTTTAATTAATAAGTTTATTTTTCATCGGCCGGGTGGTAAAAATTATTCATTAAAAAAGCTCCACCTGGTAAAGGCAGAGCTTATAGAGAAATTTGTGTGAGGATTTTGCGGTTTTTCATACAATTAGAAATTATTAATAATATCTTCTACGCGATACTTAGGTAATCTAAGCTTCATATCTTTCAGGGTTACACCATCTATAGTAACATCATAATTAACTGCTAACTGCATTCTATCGCTTCTTCCCTCAACCGTATAATATTTAGTAAGCTTAAATACTTCGTCTCCAATGAAATAAATTGTATTGTCAGTATCACACCTGATAAACCAGCGGTTTCTTTCATATCCCGTAGCACAATTCATTTCTGCATCCATGCAAAGTTTTAAAACAACACGATATTGCGGATTTGGTGGAATAGGATCAAGCTGAAATACTTTATGATCAACATTAATTGTGCCGCCTACTATAAAACATTCACCAAAGGTCAGATATGGAGATAGGAGTTCATTCTCGAATTTTATAACAACCGGAATATCATTAGTTATATTTTTAACAGCGGTTTCATTTCCAACCACTTGAAATTCAGGAGAGTTTGGGGATAGAGGATCTGTTATAGCATTCTCCTGACAGCCTATAACAAATAGAACAGAAACAGCAACGAGGGTTAAAAGCAGCTTCTTCATTATAAGTACTCCTTATAGATTGTTTATAAATAAGTTAATTAATGCGCAACGCAGTTAGCTGAACGTTCCTTGGAAAATGTGATCCACATTCCTTGTAGATCAACACCATTCAAAGTAGTTTCATATTTACACGCTAACAGCATACCATCGCATCTTTCTTTAATCTTGTAATATTTAACAATTGAGATTGCTTCACCCCTGGCTAAATAAACTGTGTTTTGTGTGTTTCCCTTGATATACCATAAATCTTTGGGGTTTTCCATCTCCTTCATTTGTGCATTCATTTTAAGACCAACTGTAACACTGTACACCCCGTTTAATAGATCTGCATCAGGACTTTGGATTTGGTAGTTAACTTCTACTGTGCCACCAACTACAAAGTATGTGTTTGGTGACTTGGGAAGATTAAGTACTCTCTGAAATTTTATTATATCCGGGTAATCCTTATAATCCGGTGGTTGATTTTTATGAGCGGTTACATTTGTAACGCCCTGTGTTTCAGAAAATTCAGTGGATAGGGGGTCTGTTATGGTGTTCTCCTGGCAACCAATAACAAATAAAACAGAAATGGCAATGAAGAAGAATAATAGATTTTTCATTTTATGTACTCCTTCTATAACAAATAATAAAAATTAGTTTACTGAGCGACGTTTTTAATAGAATGTCCATTGGGTAATGCTAGCCATAAGTCTATTAGTACAACACCCTCTTTATCAATTCCGAATCTACACGCTAACACCAATTCACCGCTTCTTCTTTCCACCTTGAAATATTTAACAAGTGTAACTGAATGATTTCCGGATAAATAAATCACATCTTTTGTTTTTCCTGTAATTGCGCAGCAAACACTTCCGCCAAGCCATGTTTCCATAAGTTCTGCATTAATTGAAAGATTAGCTGTTACACGGTAAAGCGGTCCTGGGGGATTAAGGTATTCCAGATTATGCTCATACCTTATAGCTCCGCTTACTTCAAAGGTGCGCCTTTCCAATGTAGTAAACGGAGGTTCAAGTTTTTCCTGAAATTTTAAAATGTTCGGATGATCTGTAAAATCCTGATGTATATTTTTATCTGAAATTTCATTTTTAACACCAAGTACTTCATCAGATTCAGTGACTAACGGATCTGTTATTGTATTTTCCTGACAACCAATACCAAACAAGACAGAAAAGACAGCGAGGAATAAAACCAAATAGACAGCGATGAGTAAAATTAGGTTTTTCATTGTAAGTACTCCTAGTTAGAGTTCATTATAAATTATTTAATTATCTACTAACATTGTTGCTGAAATGTAACCCAGGTACCTTAAGCCACATTCCGTCCAATCTCACATCCTCGGTTGTAACGATGAAACTACAAACCAAGTAAATCACATCATCTCTCCCCTGCACTCTGAAATATTTTATAAGAGATTGAGCTTGTCCCGGCTGAACATCGATTTTATTTGTTGATGTTTCTATAACAGTCCAGGTGGGAGTTCCTGGTAAGCGCGGATCAAATATTTCTGCATCAATGACCAGTTTTAGTGAAACATAATATGATGAAGCTGATTTGATTGGATCGATCAGAATAAATCTATGTTCAAACTCGATCATTCCTTTTATTCCCAGGCAACAATTAAGCGGGCGGCTGGGATCTGCAAGCATCCCATAAAGTTTTATAAAACCATGATGGAATGTGTCTTCCTGAAATCTATCCTTTTCTGCTAATTCGGATACCAAAGGTTCTGTTAAAGAATTCTCCTGGCAACCAAGAGCAAATAAGATAAAACAAGAAATGAGAGTCAAAAATAATTTTTTCATTTTGCATTCCTCCTTTGTTTATAGATGAACCTTTCATTAAAAATCTCATCACCAATAAACGAAAGATGTGGTGGCACTGCATATTAAAGGTGTAACTAAAACATGCATCAATACATCAATTGCTTGAACTATTGTAACGCTGTGTTGCACCAATGTAACATGTGCTTAGATTGAGCTGTTTTTAAGGGGTGATTTCTTTTTCCGCAGAGAGAAGTTTTGTTGATATGTTGAAGCTTTTAAAAAGTAATTTGGGGTCAAAATCGGATCTTATTGTATTTAAAAAGCTAGACTATGATTGTTGGTGAGTTTATAATGCGCAATAGATTATGAAATTATAATAAAAGCGAAAAAAAATCAATCAGCCAACTCACTTGGCGGGTGACCGTATTCTTCCTTAAAACATCTTGTGAAGTAAGCAGGACTTGAAAATCCTAAAGAATATGCAATTTCCGAAATTGTTGCTTCGTGTTTCCCTATCATTTCCTTTGCTTTAAATAACTTTACTGATCTTATATAATGGCTGGCAGATTTTCCTGTTAGAGCTTTAAGCTTTCTGTGTATTTGCATTCTACTCATGCCAACCTCACTCCCAAAATCTTCTATACTAAAAGTTTCCTCCGAGATATGATTTTCAATAACCTCCAAAACTTTCTTCATAAACTTTTCATCCAAACCGCTTACCTTTTTTTCTTCCCCTTTTATTGTAACTATTTTGCCATGGCTGAATTTCTGCTGCAGTTTTCTCCGGAGATTTATTAAATTTTTAATTCTTATTTGCAGTTCTTTAGTATCAAATGGCTTTGTAAGATATGCATCTGCGCCTGTTTCCAAGCCTTCAAGTTTACTTTCCTGTTCTGATTTTGCTGTTAGTAAAATGACGGGGATATGGCTTGTACGTTCATCATTTTTTAGTTTTCTTGTCAGCTCGTTTCCGTCCATTTTCGGCATCATTATATCGCTTATTATCAGGTCGGGAATTATTTTTTCTGCTTTTCGTAAACCTTGTTCGCCATTTGCTGCCTCTTCAATGTAATACTCGTTTTTTAGCGAATCTTTTATATATTCTCTTACATCTGTGTTATCTTCCACTACAAGTATTATAGTTTTATATTTAATAATATCCTCTGGTAATGGCTTATCGACTTGCATAGATGTTGATTCCCTGCCCTCTTCCTCTTCAACTAAAATTTTTATTTCTTCTAAGGGTTCATCTGCAACTAATATTTCTTCAGGCAAAAGGTGTTCTTTGCCCAATGGTAATGTAACAGTAACTTCAGTCCATTTTTTTTCTTCGCTCTCTACTTTTATAGATCCAAGGTGCAGCTCCACCAGCTCTTTTGCTAGTGCAAGACCTAAACCTGTGCCCCCTCTCTCTCTAGTATGAGAACTGTCAACCTGGTAAAATCTATCGAATAACTTCGGCAGCTCTTCTTGCGGTATTCCTATCCCGGCATCTTTTATTTTAATTTCCACAGAGTTATTGTCTGTTTCACTAACGCTTATTGTTATTTTACTACCCCCGGGTGTAAACTTAAACGCGTTTGCCAATAGATTAGTAAATACCTTCTCCATTTTTTCTTTGTCAAAGTACAATTCAATTTCATCACTAGTATTCTTAATTTTTAATACTATATCTTTTCTTTCTGCTAAAGACTCGAAGGACATAGCAATCCCTTTTACAAATGTTACTATGTTACTATATGATGTTTCGAGTTTAAGCCTTCCTGCTTCAAGCTTGGAAAGATCCAGCAATTGGTTGATAAGATTGAGCAAACGGTTTGCATTTCGTTTTATTGATCCTGCTTTCTTCTTGGTTTTTTCATCTAACGTTTCAGTGATAATGCTTTCGCTTGGTCCTAAAATTAAAGTTAGAGGAGTTCTAAACTCGTGAGATATATTTGCAAAAAAACGTGATTTCATATGGTCAACTTCTTCCAATTTTTCGGAATGTTCATGTTCTAATTCCAATTGATGTTTCAATCGCTGTCGCTTAAGATCATAAGTTCGTATAGAGATAAGTAAAAGGATAACAGAAAACCAATATAATGTATAAGCCCACCAGGTTGACCACCAGGGCGGGGTTATAATAATCCTTAAGGAAGCACCTGCTTCATTCCAAACACCATCGTTGTTGGAACCTTTAACCTTGAAGGTGTATTCTCCAGGATCCAGGTTTGTGTAAGTTACAAATCTCCCGTTGGCATCTGTGTAATTCCAATCCTTTTCAAAACCTTCCATTTTATAAGCATATTTGTTCTTCTCAGGAGCGTGAAAATCCAGTGCGGCAAATTCAAGCGATACAACATAATCATCATAACTCAGCTCAATTTCTTTTGTTTCCGTAATGGATTTTTTTAAGATCGAGTGGTTATTGAATTCATCAAATCCTACCGGCACTGGCTTGTGAAACAAGTGAAAATCAGTTATAACAATCTTAGGAATTTGATCATTATCCTTAATGTTGTTTGGATGAAAAACGTTGAATCCATTATTTCCCCCAAAATACATTTCGCCGTTTCTACTTTTAAAAGGACCCATGTTAAATTCATCGCTTTGGAGACCATCATTTGCATCATAATTTCTGAATGTTTTAGCATCAGGATTAAACTTAGATAATCCTTTGTTAGTGCTAATCCAAAGATTGCCCATATCATCTTCTAATATTCCATAAATAAAATCATTTGATAAACCATCTAGCTCAGTGTAATGTTTAAATTGATTCTCTTCTCTATTAAACTTGTTTAATCCCCCGCCAAATGTTCCTATCCAAAGTGTGCCTTTTTTATCTTCATATATTTTGGAAACATCATTATTGCTAAGGCTGGCAAGTTTATCAGAAGAATGCAAATAACGGGTAAACGTATTCTTCTCTCTATTAAACTTATTCAGCCCGCCGCCGTAAGTTCCAATCCACATCACACCACTTTTATCTTCAAACATTGCAAGCACTAATTCTTTACCCAGCCCAGCAGGATCATTGGGATCATAAGTATATCGGATAAACCGTTCAGTTTCTCTATCAAATTTATCTAATCCTCCACCCTTTGCACCTATCCAAATATCGCCCTTACGATCCGAAAAAACTTGATAGACTTGATTATTACTTAGGCTTGATGAGTCATCAGGATCATTAGTATATGAATAAAATTTATTTGATCTCCTATCAAATTTGTTTATTCCGCCCCCGTCCGTTCCAATCCACAACATACCAAATTCATCATCGCAAATTGAATTAATCGAGTTGCTGCTTATACTAAAAGGATTATTTGGATCATGAGTAAAATGTGTAAAGCCCTTACCCTTTCCATCAAACCTGTTCAATCCACCGTTAATAGTACCAATCCAGGTAACACCAAGCTTGTCTTCAAATATTACAGAAACCTGGTTATCGCTCAAGCTCCTTGGATCACCTGAAATATATTTGTACGTAATAATATTTTTGCGTTTGTAATAATTATTTAATCCTCCCCAGGTACCAAACCAAAGAATACCACAATCATCCTGGCATATAGAAAATATTCCATTATCATTTATACTTGTTGGATTATTAGGATCATAAGTGTAATGAGCAAATTTTTCCTTTGCTCTATTAAATCTGTTTAAACCACTGTAGTAGGTTCCAAACCAGAGTTCACCTGAATTGTCCTCATATATTGAAAATACTATGTTGCCGCTTATACTTGAGACTTCCTGGGGGTCGTTAATGAAGTGTGTGAATTTTTCATTTTCCCGATCATACTTATTTAAGCCCCCTCCATAAGTTCCTATCCAAAGAATGCCAAAGTTATCCTCATAAATTGATATCACCTTGTTGTTGCTCAAACTAGCTGGATCATTCGGGTTGTGTACGTAACGAATAAACTTAGGAGAAAATTTATCATTATTAATAACAGATGAATCACTTTCGCGGGTTGTTTCTTGTTTGTTGTATAGTTGGAGTTTATTTAATCCTCCAGATGTTCCAATCCAAAGTATACTGGATTCGTCTTCACAGATTGAATTAATTGCGTTATTGCTTATACTTGTAGTGTCATCGGGAATATGAGTGTAGTGAGTAAATTGCTTATTATTTCTGTTAAATTTATTTAATCCTTCGCCCGTTCCAATCCATAAATTTCCTAAATTATCCTCACAAATTGCGTTTACTTCGTTATGGCTTAAACTATTCGGATTGGTTGAATCATGCTTAAAGTGTGTAAATTTTTCTGCTTCTCTATCAAATTTATTCACCCCCCCTCCCCGAGTACCAATCCAAATGGTTCCTCCCTTATCTTCATACAACGAACGTATACAGTTATCACTTATGCTACTACTATCGCCAATAATATTTTTGTAGACTATAAACTTATAACCATCGTATCTATTCAGCCCATCAACTGTTCCAATCCACAAAAACCCCCTGCTATCCAAAAGAGTGGATAATATAGAAATTGCGGAAAGACCTTGTTCACCAGTTAAGCTCTCAAACTGAATTTCCTCAGTCTGTGCCTTAAATGAGAAGCTAAAGAGAATAACGAAACAGATTATTTTAAAGTAACCACCCAAAAAGATTTTCTCCAAATCAACAAGTTGGCTAGTTTTTTTAACCAATTAAATTTATCAATAGTCGGAAGACCGGGAAAATAACTGAACCCTGCCTTCAGATTTAAATTATGGACCTATCTAGTCGTTTCTACGCTAATTAACTTTTTAATTTAACTGAATTTCCTTGCTTGTGAAATCTAAAGACTTCTGATAAATAAATAAATTACTCATGAGCATGAATAATTATTCTCGGCGGTGCATCCGGCCATTCATCATTACCATAGGAGTAAACATAATAATATATTGTTTTAGTATACTTTTGTTTAAGGACATTATATGCAGAACTCGGAGTAGATTCAGTTACTCTTATGTCTATAGTATCAGCATCAATATTAAAGAATTCATTAGCATGGTAAATTAAAATTGCAAAATCCCCGCCATTTGATACAAACATTAAAGATTCGCCATAGGATAATGTTGGTGCAGGTTCAAGACCTAAATTATCCTGATCTTCATTTAAATATACAGTGTCCACTTGTGCAACTATCAATCCTGCAGAAGCGAAAAAAAAGATTAAACATACTTTTAAAAAGATCGATTTCATGTTTGCCTCCATGTTGTTTATTTATAATTAATTAGCCGGTTAATAACCAACATCCGGCGCAGCGTAATTTCTTCTAACAGCAAAAGACATTATTAGGGAAATATTTTCTTATACAAAATATTACACTGGAGTAAATCAATATTATTTTATAAGATGTAGGCCATACGGCTTTGCCCGGAAGTCTTGAGGATGAGTGATACTAAAATTGCTAATCTATTTTATTAGAAGCAAGAAAAATAAGCTTTGTATTCAGCTACTGTTGTTAATCAGCAAATTGAGACAAAAATCTTGTGCGGTTAATATTTTCTTTAATTGAATAACAAAAAGATTCGTTTTAGAAACCGAATTACACTGCAAAAGAACATCTTATTTCCGTAAATTTACCATTCAAAAAAAATCTTCTTTCAATATGAAAAACAGCGAAAAAGTAGTTGTTATAGGTGCCGGAATTTCCGGATTAACTGCTGCACACATTCTTAACAAAGTTGGTTACGATGTAACCGTCCTGGAAAAGGATGATGTGGTTGGCGGCTCAATTGAAACTGTTGTAGAAAACGGACAGCTTTTTGACCGGGGACCAAACAGTGCGCTGGAAACGACACCAATCATTGCTCAACTTGTTGAAGAACTTAACCTTAAAAACCAGTTTGTTTATGCTAATAAAGAAGGAAATAAAAGATACATTTTAAGAGATGGTGAACTGCACGCACTCCCAATGTCTCCCCCGGCATTTATAAAAACAAAGCTGTTTTCCGGCAAAGCAAAACTAAGATTAATGAAAGAACCGTTTATCGGAAGATCAACTGACGGTTATTACCAGAGCATAGCTGAATTTGTTACAAGACGGCTTGGAAGTGAGTTTCTTGATTATGCAATCAATCCATTTGTTGCAGGTGTTTATGCAGGTAACCCGGAAGACCTGAGTGTAAAATCCGCTTTTCCAAAACTTTATGCTCTGGAAGAAGAGTACGGAGGACTGATTGTTGGTACTATAAGAAGCATTCGTAAAAGGAAAAAGAGAAAAGAGCAATCTAAACAAAGCGCAAAGATGTTATCTTTTAAAGATGGTATGCAAATTCTCCCTAAAGCAATTGCAAAAAATCTTGGAAGACATGTTAAATTAAATGCCGATGTGGTTTCAATAAGAAAAACCGGTGATGGAAACTACGGGGTAACTTATAGAGATGGCAAACAAACTCTTACTTCCTTGGCAGATATAGTTTTATCAACTGTTCCTGCATTTAAAGCTGGCGATTTGTTCGGTGATTTTGATGAAAAGTTTAAAGTGCATTGTGCCGATATTTACTACCCACCGGTTTTGGTTATTTATCTTGCTTACAATAAAAAGGATGTTGGTCAGCCGCTGGATGGGTTCGGATTTCTTGTTCCTTCAAAAGAAGGGAAATCTTTCCTTGGCGCAATCTGGAGTTCGGTTATTTTTCCAAACAGATCAAATGAAGAAAGTGCGGCATTTACACTTTTTGTTGGCGGATCAAGAGATCCTGGTTTTGCTGATGATAATGAAGAAGCAGTTATAAAAAGAGTACGAAATGAATTTGAAGAAATAATGAAAATTAAAAGCAAACCGGTTTACACATCAACACGATTCTGGGAAAAAGCCATACCGCAATACAAACTTGGCTATGTAGAGCATGAAAATTATTTCGATCATTTTGAAAAAGAAAATAAAGGTATAATAATAAGTGGTAACTTCCGTGGCGGAATCTCTGTTGGGGATTGCATCAAGAATGCGGAATTAGTTATTCAAAAAATTAAAAATTTACAGTGAGCTTCGCGTCCTTGCGTTGAATGTAACCGCCAAGACGCTGATTAGCAAAGAATAAGGAGTAAAAATGGAAAACAAATATAACTTTAAACGATTTAGAAGACTGCGTTACAATCCAATTGTAAGAGATATGATTAGAGAAACTGAACTTACAAAGAACGACCTGATCTATCCATTGTTTGTAGTGCCGGGAAAAAATGTTAAGAATCCTGTAAAATCTATGCCTGGAGTATTCCAGCTATCTATTGATAAACTTGTTGAAGAATGTAAAGAAGTGAGGGATCTTGGCATTCCTGCTGTTATACTATTTGGAATACCGGAACATAAAGATGAAAAAGGCTCGGAAGCTTATGCGCCGGATGGAATTATCCAACGTTCAATCGGGGCTATTAAACAAGAAGTAAACGATTTGCTTATTATTACTGATGTTTGTTTATGCGAGTACACTTCACACGGGCATTGCGGATTATTAGATGGTGAAGAAATCTTAAATGATGAAACAATTACTCTCCTTGCAAAGGAAGCTGTATCGCATGTTGAGGCAGGTGCAGATATGGTTGCCCCTTCAGATATGATGGACGGCAGAGTGTTTGCAATCCGCAAAGCATTAGATTATAAAGGATTTACAAAAATTCCGATAATGAGTTATGCAGCAAAATATTCTTCGGGATATTATGGTCCTTTCAGAGATGCCGCTGAATCAACTCCTGCTTTTGGTGATAGAAGATCTCACCAGATGGATATTGGAAATATTAATGAAGCGATAAGAGAAGTTGAAGCAGATATTGAAGAAGGTGCTGATATCGTAATGGTTAAACCTGCAGGACCTTATCTTGATGTCATCAGAGAAGTTAAACAACGATTCAAAATGCCTACTGCGGCTTACCAGGTTAGCGGAGAGTTTGCAATGATTAAAGCTGCCGGGCAGAACGATTGGATTGATGAAGAGCGTGTAATGATCGAATCGTTGGTTTCAATAAAACGTGCCGGTGCCGATATGATACTAACATACTTCGCTAAAGATGTTGCAAAATGGATTTCAGCCAAAGGCTGATGAGCCTCCGGCTCAGAAAATAACAAAGAATAAAATGGGCCTGGTGGAAGACATTCTTGTTATCCGACAGCACAATCAAATTGGTGATATGCTTTGTTCGCTAACTTTATATGTTGCACTAAAGAAAAAATATCCGGGCTCAAGAATTACTCTGGTTGCAGCAAAAACTAATTACGAAATTCCTTTCAGCAAAATAAACCCCTTTATTGATCAGGTGTTAATCTTAGACCGATCAACTTTTAAAAAAACAATCAGGTTCTACAAAGAATTACGAAAAAGAAAATACCAGATTGGAATCGTGCCTTCAACAATTAAAGTTTCAAGAACTTCTCATATAATTAATTTTTTATCCGGTGCTAAATCCAGGGTTGGGGTAAAATCAATCGACGGAGTAAAAAATCCATCCAATCACTTCTTAAATATTAAATTGGGTTTTATGTGGGATGGGATTCATCAACTTGATCGAAATCTGGATATTGTGAAACAAATTGGGTGTAACTTATCGGAAGAAGAAAAGAAGTCAATAATGTTTCAATTCTCAAATGATGAAATTAATGAAGCTAAAAAATTCATTGAAGAAAATTTTCCCGGGAAAAGTAAAAAGATAATCGGTTTTCACCCCGGCGCAGGAAAAGTAGCAAATATGTGGGAAACAAAACGTTTTATAAGATTGATAAAAAATGTTTACAATAAATTTAACAACTATGTTCTACTAACTTCGGGATGGGCGGATGATGATACAATTAGTGAGGTTGGGGCTGAATTAAAAAACTCCGGTATAGATTACGAAGTTTTACATAACCATCCTGTTAAAAAACTTGGTGCAATTCTTTCTTTAATAAATCTTTACATAACAAACGACACCGGGACAATGCACATCGCAGGATTTTCCGGTGCAAAAATAATTTCTCTTTTCGGACCAACAAATCCAAAAGAGTGGGCCCCAAAAAGGAAAAATCAATTGTATATTAAATCCAAAACGAATAATATTAATGATATTACTGTTGATGATGTTTGCAATAAAGCAGAATCATTTCTGGTTAAAGCTAATGGAGATAAAAAATGAAATACCGTAAACTGGGAAAATCAGATATAGAAGTTTCTGAAATATCGCTAGGATGTTGGACAATGGGCGGACTAAACTGGGTAGATGGAATGCCAAACGGTTGGGCGAACGTAGATGAAAACGAGATAACCGAAGCAATTAACTATGCTATCGAGAATGGTGTTAACCACTTTGATAATGCAGATGTTTACGGTAACGGCAGAGCCGAAAGAATGTTGGCGCGAATACTTGGTGACAGAACAAACAATTTTATCATTGCTACAAAAGTTGGCTGGTTTCCCGGTACTGCTGCACATGCTTTTGAACCCACTCATATCCGTCATCAATGTGAACAATCACTGATCAATTTAAAAGAGATTACATAGACATTTACTATTTTCATCATGGACATTTTGGTGATAACGATGAATACCTTGATGATGCAGTTGAGGTAATGTATCGCTTAAAAGAAGAGGGGAAGATAAGAATCATCGGGCAGTCTGCTTATTCACACGAGGATTTTCAGAAGCTTGTTCCAAAAGTAACGCCGGAAGTACTGCAAAGCTGGGCAAATGCAATGGAACCAATATTTATTGAAGAAGGTACCCCGGCGAGAGACCTGATGGATGAAAATCAAATTTCATTTATTGCATTTAGACCTTTGGGGCAGGGGCTCCTCCTCGATAAGTACAACAAAGATAATCCACCAAAATTTGAAGATGGAGATCATCGTAAAGGAATAGAAAGATTTTCTATTGAAAGGCTTACCAGCCTGGAACCAAAAATTGTACGGCTTAAAGAAAAATTTGGCTCAAGCATTGAAGACCTGGCGAGAGCTGCTCAACAATACCTGCTGCACTATCCAATAATGGGTGCAGTTATTCCCGGATTCAGAAATCTTAACCAGGTTAAAATTAATTTGTCCGCAATGGATAAACCATTAACTGATGAAGAGTTTAAGTTTATTAAAAATGTGTTCGCAAACTAATTTAAGAAGGTATAACGCTGTGCCGTCATCTTTATAATGCACAAAATTAAATTCCGATTTTATGAAGAGCTGAATGATTTCCTTCCGGAATTAAAACGTAAAGTACGTTTTACTTATAACTACATCGATCGTGCTTCGGTTAAAGATGTAATTGAATCTTTCGGTGTTCCACATACAGAGGTTGATATGATTTTGGTGAATGGTAACTCTGTTGGATTTGATTATTTAATTACTGATGGCGATGATATTTCAGTCTATCCTCTCTTCGAAGCACTCGATATTTCTGATGAACAGCATTTAAGAGCAAAACCGTTACGAAATCCAAAATTTATTGCTGATGTTCATTTAGGAAGACTCACACGCTATCTTAGAATGTTGGGGTTTGATGTTCTATATAAAAATAATTTTGAATATGATGAAATTGTAAAGATATCTCTTGAAGACAAAAGGGCGATACTTACAAAAGCCCGGGGAATACTTAAACGAAGCGATGTAACGCATGGTTACTGGGTAAGAGGCAGTAAAGTCAAAGAGCAGGTTGTTGAAATAATAAAACGGTTCGATCTTAAAAAATTGATTGAAGAATTTACTCGCTGCATTGAATGCAATTCAATGTTAGAATCCATTTCTAAAAAGAAAATAATTAATAAACTTCCTCTCAAAGTCTCGGAGTCTCAAGGGTTGTTCTCCCTATGTCCTTCATGCCAAAAACTTTACTGGAAAGGAACCCATCATCAGCGAATGCTTTCATTCATCAATACAATTAAAAACATTGAATTATAATTGGCTAACTTCTAATTGTGATTATTCCTTATTTGAATAGAAAAAATAAAAGTTTATGTGGATAATAATTCGGCTTCTTATAGGTATTACACTTCTTGCGCTTGTTGAAATCTACTTTATCA
The DNA here is from genome assembly GCA_963764825.1 of uncultured Ignavibacteriales bacterium. Classification (GTDB taxonomy): domain Bacteria; phylum Bacteroidota; class Ignavibacteria; order Ignavibacteriales; family Ignavibacteriaceae; genus JAZGGS01. Next base: position 124,795 of record CAVXUA010000003.1, read on the forward strand.
AAAAACTCGGGCTGGCAGTTAAAACTCTCTTCCCTGTTTTTCATCAAAAGCAGTTCAAAATTATTAAAAGAATTTTCCTTATCTGGATGAATTTTTATCCAACAATTCTTATAGCAATCTTTGTTTACTTTGCAATCACCTCGGAATATGTAACGCAACCTGCCAGTAGAATAATTGATTACCTGGTTATTTATCCTTTCTGGGTTAGCTTTATTTTGATGGTTCAAACAGCTATTTATTTTATAATTGTTGATTTGATAAAACTTATCAGTTACCCGATTATCAAAAAACATAAAGCAGTTTTTCTAAAATGGCAATCGGGGTTTTTTCTTATACTTATCAGCTTTTTCCTAGTTTACATTCCCATAAGAGTAATTTATGATTATAACGAAGTGTCTGTTAGAGAAGTTGAGTTTAAGAAGGAAAATCTTCCTCAACCGCTAAATAATTTTAAGATAGTTTTTATTTCAGATATCCAGGCAGATCATTATACAGATGAAGGACGGTTGGATAATTTTATAAACATTGTCAATTCACTTAATCCCGATTTAATCCTTATCGCCGGCGATCTTATTACTACAGGCCCTGATTTTATTGATATTAGTGCAAACCATGTTGGCAGATTAGAAGGTAAGCATGGTGTTTACTCGTGCATTGGTGATCACGATAACTGGGCATTCCGGAACGATTCTGAACGAAGCATAAACGAAATAACCGATGCGATGCAGAAAAATAATGTTCGGATGATTGATAATGAAAAGAAATATTTAAACGTTGACTCTTCATCTATAGAGATAGCATTTGTAACAAATACTTATGTAGAAACTATACAAGCAGAATTGTTAGACACATTAGTATCAAATTGTACTGGCGACTTAAAAATATTTTTAACCCATCAACCAAGACAGCATCTTATTGAAGCAGCGAGAAAAAATGAGTTTGATCTCTACCTTGCCGGGCATACCCATGGCGGTCAGATTTCATTTCTGTTTCCATTCATTCAACTTACGCCAACACTTTTCGAAACAAAATATATTCAGGGTGATTTTTATTTTAACGATATGTTGATGATAGTTACAAGAGGTCTGGGAATGTCAATTGCACCGCTACGTTATAATTCTACACCGGAAGTAACACTTATAACTTTGCAAAACTACATGTTACAAGAATCCCACATCAAATAAATCTCAATCTTTAATGTTTATTGCTTAAACTAATTTTGGAGTTAAAACTAATGCCCCAAAAAGAATTTATTAAAAAACTATTCATCACTTTCATTTTAATAACTTTACTCGTTCTACAACTTGCTTGCACTGAGCAGCTGCAACCTGTAAGCAGTAAAAACGGGATGGTTGTTACAACTAGTTCCTACGCATCAAAAGTGGGAATTGAGATTTTGAAAAAAGGGGGCAACGCAATTGATGCGGCAGTTGCTGTTGGTTTTGCTCTTGCTGTAACTTATCCTTCCGCAGGAAATATAGGTGGCGGGGGTTTTATGGTTATTCATCTTGCAGATGGAAAAAATATAACCATAGACTTCCGCGAAAAAGCACCTTTATCTGCAAACAAAGATATGTACTTAAACGAAACCGGTGAGTTTCTCCCGGAACTTAGCCAGGAAGGGACTACTTCTGCAGGTGTGCCGGGTAGCGTAGCAGGTTTGCTATATGCACTCGAAAATTTTGGGACATTACCACTTTCAGAAGTTATACAGCCCGCAATTGATCTTGCAAAGACCGGTTGGAAGCTTGAAGAAAGAGATGCCCGCTACATTGACAATAATTTATCCGAATTTGAAAAATATCCTTCTTCCTTAAAAGTCTTTTCAAAGGAAGGAAAGCCATACCAGGAAGGTGATCTATTCATTCAACCCGATCTTGCATGGACACTTGAACAGATAAAAGAAAACGGAGCGGATGGATTCTATAAAGGTAAAGTTGCAGAGCTGCTCGTTGAGCAGGTAAGTTCTTTAGGGGGATATATAACGCTTGAAGATCTTGAAAAATACAAACCGCTGGAGAGAGAACCGATCACTGGAAATTACCGTGGATATAAAATCATTTCTATGCCACCACCAAGTTCTGGTGGAATTGCCCTAATTGAATTGCTAAACATTCTTGAAAACTATGAGCTTGCGCAAGATGAATGGGGAAGCAGTAATTACATTCATCATCTTGTTGAAGCGATGAAGTATGTTTTTGCAGACAGAACTTACCACCTTGGTGATGATGATTTTTACCAGGTTCCCAGGGAGGTGCTTACTTCTAAAAATTATGCTAAAACAATTTATGATAAGATAGAAGAACCGAAAAATAAAGCTGTTCCATCTAATGAGATAAAAAGCTTGGATGTTTCTCTACTTCATGAAAGCAACGAAACAACTCATTACTCTGTTTACGATTCTTTTGGCAACGCACTAAGTACAACCACGACTATTAACTCATCCTTTGGCTCAAAGATAGTTGTTGAGGGGGCAGGTTTTCTTCTTAACAACGAGATGGATGACTTTAGTGGAAAACCAGGAGTGCAAAACCAGTTTGGGCTGCTGGGTACCGAAGCAAACTCAATCGAACCGGAAAAGAGAATGCTTAGCTCTATGACACCAACTATAATTTTAAAAGATGGACAGCCATACATTATTATTGGTTCGCCGGGCGGAGCAAAAATTATAACTGCCGTGCTGCAGGTAATTTTAAATTGCATCGATTTTAATATGAACATACGCGAGGCTGTTGAAAAACCGAGGATCCATCATCAGTGGCTGCCCGATTCAATTTATTATGAGCAAAAAGCATTGCACGAGGAAGTTAAAAAAGAACTAATTGAAATGGGTTATGCTTTTGTTGATGAAGATGCAGCGTTGCGCATAATTGGAATTGTGGAGGGAATAATGATAGACCCGGTTAATAAAATTATTTGTGGCTCTTCAGATCCTCGCGGCGGCGGTTTGGCTTTGGGTTATTAAGGATTTGTAAACTGCGGGGATAGTGTGAGGGTGTAGTATGTGTTTATTTTCCATGGTATAATAATGATGAAGAAAAAACTGTTTGATAAATATCTTGACCTTCTAGATTTAGAATCATCAACTCCATCGTTTGAATTTCTCTGCAAAATTGTGAGGGCACATCTTTTAAGGATTCCTTTTGAAAATGTATCCAAGCTGCTATATAAAAAACAGGGAATGGATAACTTACCAGGTCTTTCCGCCTATTTGGATGGAATTGAAAAATATAACTTCGGCGGAACGTGCTACGCAAATAACAACTACTTCAACATGCTCCTTAATCACCTTCGTTTTGATGCGAAGCTTTGCGGTGCTGATATGAAAAATCCCGATATGCATCTTATAAACATCGTAACAATTGAAGGGCAAGAATACATTGTTGATGGCGGTTATGCAGCACCATTTCCTCAGCCCATGCCGAGATTTTTAACCGACGATTATGTTATCAATCTTGGTCCGGAAAAATTCATTCTTAAACCACAGGATAGAAACGGGCTATCAAAACTTGAGCAGTATTATAATGATGAGTTTAAACACTGGTACACTGCAAAACCAAAGCCGCGCAGAATTGAGGAATTCCACGGCGTAATTAGAAATTCTTATGCAGACGATGCAATGTTTATGAACATTTTCCGTATTACGCGCTTTACATCCAAAGGTTCGCTTGCTATTAGGAATCTACAGTTAACAGAAACAATCGGCTCGGTTAGTACTAAAATTGAAGTGCCGAGAAGTGAGATTCCCGGTATCGTAGAAACAAAATTTTTAATCCCGGCTGCCGTTGTAGAAGAAGCACTCAGCACTATTAAAGATTTAAAAGATACTTTTTATTAATAATATTGTCATTTTTACAAGTTACTCATTTTAATATTTTTTTCAGTTACATGTTTGAGCAACTCTGTCTTCTTTACTGGTTTAATAAATATCTTCATATATAATATATTCTTCCATTTTCATTTATCCGTTTCCACCTAAAAATATTTTTTTCTTTTATAATTTCACTAAATTATTTATCCGGAAATAGTTAAAGAATCTTCTCGGAATCTATTTGGACAAGCTTAGTAAGAAAATATTTTCTCTTTGGAATCTCTTCCGACTTGGAATAGCCGGAGGGGAAGCCAATATACTTACCGGAAACATTGACCGCGCGATTATACTTCTTGCAATACCAATGACGCTTGAAATGCTTATGGAATCCCTGTTTGCTGTAGTGGATATTTTTTTTGTAAGCAGGATTGGTGTTAATGCTATTGCCGTTGTAGGGTTGACTGAATCTATGCTGACTATCACTTACTCATTAGGTTTTGGTGTTGCTATGGGAACAACAGCAATGGTTGCCAGAAGAGTTGGTGAAAAGGATACTAAAGGTGCATCCGTCTCGGCAGTGCAGGCAATTTATCTGGGTGTTATTGCTTCTTTACCGGTTATGGCTGCTGGAATTTTCTTTGCTGAAGATCTATTGCGGCTGATGGGTGCAACCGAAGCAGTAATAGTTGAGGGAGTAGGTTACACCAGGTTAATATTCGGAAGTAACCTGATAATTATTCTCTTATTTCTTATTAACGGAATTTTCCGTGGAGCAGGAGATGCAGCACTTGCAATGCGTGCGTTATGGATTGCCAACGGGTTGAACATTATTCTTGATCCTATGCTTATTCTCGGTATAGGTCCATTCCCTGAAATGGGTATTGAGGGTGCCGCAACAGCAACAATTATCGGGCGTACAATTGGAATTTGCTACCAGGTTTATCATTTGTATAAAGGTAAAGGAATAATAAAAATCCACAAAGAAAATTGGGGATTAAAAATTGAAGTGATTGTACGGCTTATTAAACTATCCGCAGGCGTTACCTCACAATTTATTATTGCCTCTGCTAGCTGGATATTTTTAATGCGAGTTATATCAACTTTTGGAAGCACAGCACTCGCTGGTTATACTGTTGCAATTAGGGTGGTTATGTTTACAATTCTTCCGGCATGGGGAATTTCCAATGCAGCGGCTACAATGGTTGGACAAAACCTTGGAGCCAAACAGCCGGATCGAGCAGAGAAAGCAGTATGGCGCACAGGGTTTTACAATGTTGTTTTTATGGGATTTGTAATGGTTATCTTTCTCTTGTTCTCGGAAAACATAGCAGCTTTTTTTGCAGACGATAAAGAAGTAGTTTCGAATGCTGCACAGTGCTTAAACATTATTGCGGTTGGTTATTTATTTTATGCATTTGGGATGGTGCTCGTACAATCCTTTAATGGTGCCGGCGATACACGAACCCCAACCATTATGAACTTTTTCATTTTCTGGATGATGCAGATACCGCTCGCTTACTTGTTAGCAATACAATTAAATTTTGAAACTGCTGGAGTTTATTGGGCGATAGTGCTATCCGAATCATCATTTACTATTGTTGGATATTTTTTATTTAAAAGAGGACGGTGGAAAACAATTAAAGTATAGCGCATTTAGTTCTCTAACGATATTAAATTTTTCTTCTTCTCCCTTATTGCCGCTTAAATAATTCTTTTTGTAATTTCCAATATGATTTGACAACTTTGCCGCAATATTTGTTATTTATCATTAATTAGAATTCAGAGTATGAAATTATTTTTTGTGATCATCTTATTTTCTCCTGCTGCCCGTATTAATTTTTAGCCAGACTAAAGTTTCGGGAAAGGTTATTGATAACACAAATCAGCCGCTGCCGGGAGCGAATGTTTTTATAAAGGATTCTTACGATGGTGTTTCTTCAAGTGAAGACGGATTGTTTTCCTTCACTACCGAAGAAGAGGGAGACGCATTTCTTGTTGTAAGTTTTGTTGGCTATAAGACCAAAGAAGAAAGTATCCTGTTAACAGGAAAAGATATTAACATCGAAATTATTCTTGAGGAAGAAGCGAAGGAGCTGGGTGCGGTTGTAATTTCTGCAGGATCATTTGAAGCAAGCGATGAGAATAAAGCAGTAATTCTTAGACCGCTGGATATTGTAACAACTGGTGCGGATGCAGATATTTACAGCGCTCTGGAAACATTGCCCGGCACTCAACAAATAGGTGAAACAGAAGGACTTTTTGTTCGTGGGGGATCTTCTGCAGAAACTGTTACAATTGTTGACGAAATGGTTGTTCAGAAACCGTTTTATACAAGTGTTCCGGATATTCCTTCGCGCGGAAGATTCTCACCTTTTTTATTCAAAGGAATTATTTTCAGTACTGGCGGATATTCTGCAAAATACGGGCAGGCACTTTCTTCAGCACTTGTTCTGAATACCCAGGATCTTGCAGATCAAACTTTAACCGCAATTAGTTTAATGATATTAGGGTTCGGCGGAGCGCATGTGCAGAGATGGGAAGAATCATCTTTTGCAATTGAGGGCGCTTACTACAACCTCGGACCTTATGTTAATACCTTTGAACAAAGACAGGAATGGGATACTGCGCCGCTTGGTTTTGAAGGTTCAATGAATTACCGGCTTAAAACTTCTAAAACAGGAATGCTCAAAGCATTCGGTTCATTCAGCTATGGAGATCTTTCCTTATATACCGAAAACTTGGATGATCTTTCTTCAAAAGATTTCACAAAATTAAGATCCGATAATTACTATTCTAATATTACTTACAGGGAAATTTTTGGAGATGACTGGACTTTCTTTACAGGAGCATCTTTCAGTCTTGATAAAGATTGGATCGACTTAAACTTTGACAAAGTTAAACAGGATGAAATTTTAAACCAGGGCAGAATATCAGTAACCAAGCAAGTGTTTAACAGTTCATTTATTACTTTCGGCGGCGATATTCAGAATATGATTTATAAAAGTTCTTTTAATGATTTAAGCGGTAAGATTGATGAAGTTTATCTTGCCGGATTTTTAGAAACCGATATCTTTTTTACAAATGATCTTGCTGCGAGAGTTGGTATAAGAGGCGAACATTCCAAACTGCTTGGAAAATATAATTTGGCACCGCGGGTTTCTCTTGCTTACAGACTTGGCATTTACGACCAGCTTAATTTTGCTTACGGAAAATTTTATCAAACACCCTTTAAAGATTTCCTGATACAGACAACTGATTTTGAATTTGAAAATGCTTCACATTATATTTTTAATTACCAGCATATAAGTGATGAAAGAACTTTCAGGATAGAAGTTTACTATAAAGATTATGATAAGCTTGCAAAGGGTACAATATTCACATATCCTTATTTAAATCTTCCGGAAGTTCCTTTCAGCAATGATGGAAGCGGTCATGCAAAAGGAGTTGACATTTTCTGGAGAGATCGAGAAACTTTTGATATGACCGATTACTGGCTTTCCTATTCCTACCTTGATACGAAACGAGATTTTATAAATTATCCCACTCTGGCAATGCCGACCTTTGCAACACCGCACACATTTTCTGCAGTGCTTAAACATTGGGTGCCTGCAATTACAACAAGCTTTGGTTTAACCTATACTTTTGCAACTGGAAGACCTTATTACAATCCAAACAATCCTGAGTTCCTGGGCGATAGGGCAAGGAATTACAACAATCTTAGTTTGAATGCAAGTATTCTTACAACAATATTTGATAATTTTACCGTTATATTTTTCTCGGTTGATAATCTTATTGGATTTAAAAACATTTACAGTTATAACTTTTCCACTGATGGTACGATAAGAAGATCTGTGCTTCCCACCGCAACGCGTGCAGTTTTCTTAGGAGTATTTATCTCAGTCGGGCAGGCAAACCCGTTTTAAAAAAGGAGTTAAAATGAAAATAATTCTAACTTTAGTAATATGCTTTTTAGCAGTAACAGGCATACACGCTGATGATAGCAAATATGAAAAAGCAATGAAAAAAAATCTTGCTAAAATTGATTCTGCAATAAACCTTACAGCCATGCTGGATGTAGCAAACGGTTTTGAAAGAATTGCATTTGCCGAAAAAGATAAATGGCTTCCATATTATTATGCATCTTTTATGTTAACGCTTGCCAGCTTTACCGATACAACGGCAGACAATAAAGATGGCTACCTTGATAAAGCCGATAACTTTATAAACATTGCAGACTCACTCGAAGAAGATGAATCTGAAATATATGTTTTAAAGGGAATGATTGCACAGGCACGCATGCAGATTGATCCGATGAACCGGTGGATGAAATACGGACCAATTGCCAACAATAATTTTACTAAAGCGATGAAGCTGGATACATTAAACCCGCGCCCCGAATATTTGCAAGGTATTAGTTTGTATTACACACCGGAACAGTTTGGCGGAGGACCCGCACCGGCAAAACGGCTGTTGGAAAAATCATTGGAAAAGTTTAACCAGTTTGTTCCTGATAACGATCTAATGCCAGACTGGGGCAGAAAAATGGTTGAACAAATGCTGGAGCAAATAGATTCCGAAACAAAAGAGACAGAAGAAGTACAGGTAGATACAAATGATGTGCAGGAAGAAGTAAAAAAAGAGTGAGCTGCAATTTCTTTTATTGTTAGTTTACAGCAGGCACAATATAATCTGCAACAATGCTTACAATAGCTCTTTCATGCTGATCGGCAGTATCCCAATCCAGGTGGTTTTCTGCTGTAGTTACAACAATTAAATTCAGACCGGGAAAGTTGATAACAAACTGCCCGCCGTAACCTATTGCCAGAAATGCCTCGTAGCCATTTATTTCACCAAGCCACCAGAGATAACCATAATTAACATTGTGCAAATCTCCCCAGTTATTAGTACCTGGAAAATTAGTATAGTTGGTTAAAGATTCTATAACCCAGGTAACCGGAACAATTTGTTCTCCACCCATCATGCCTAGATTCATATAAAGATAGCCAAGCTTAGCCATATTTCTTGGAGTGAAATACATATTATTTCCACCAAAATAATATCCTTGCGGACCTCTTTTCCAGTCAGCCAATTCGACACCCATTTTATCCAATAAATATTCTTCGGCAAAATCTTTTGTGTTCATCCCGCTGGCTTTTGTGATTATTGCTGAGAGCAGATGAGTTTGGAAAGTATTATAAGAAAATGTACTTCCCGGATCATATAACAAAGGAAACTCTATTGTTGTCTTTATCCAGTTTGAGGTATAATAAATTTGTTCATAGTTATGTCGTTCATGTTCAATCCCAAAACGCATCATTAACAAATTTTTTATGGTGATATCATGCTTTCGTGGATCGATTGAGGGATAAACATATTCCGGGAAGAAATCTAACATTTTCAAATTCAAATTATCTAAGTGTCCATCACGCAATGCAATGCCGGTCATCGCTGAAAGAAAAGATTTGGAAACAGATTTAACATTGTGAGCAATGTCTTTTCCAAAACCATTGTAATATTCCTCTGCAACAATGTACCCGTTTCTAATAACAAGTATACAATCAACAAAACCTCTGTTCTCCCCTTGTGCTATCGCTTCTGCAAGAAGCTGTAAATTCATTCCTTGTTCTTCGGGGGTTGATGTTGGCCAGTTGAAAGATGAGGCGCCAGGTCCGGTAGGACCTTCGCTGCACGAAGGAAGAAAAAGAAGTGTAAATAATAATGTTAAACCGAAAAATTTTCCTAAATATTTCATCTCTGTAAACTCTCCTTTTTTCAGTGAGTTCAATTAGAAACAGAATCTGAGAAAGAAACTAAAATGGAAATTACACTATCAGCAGAGCATTTCAAACCAAATAATTGGTGTTATTATTTTTATTTAATTTAAAACCCAATAATTACATTTTCATAAGTTTAAGCCTGTAATTCTAATTTTAAAAGAGGAGAGATTAAAATGGGTAAAAAAGTTGAAGTAGCCGGTATAATTGGACCAATCTGGTTTATGGGATGGTTGTTTACTCTTGGATTTTTGCAGGTTTCGTTTTTTAAAGGGTTATTAGCTTTATTTATATGGCCTTATTATATAGGCGATTTTGTAGCTGCAGCAATAAAGTAACATGAAAACCATTGGCTTGATAGGCGGAACAGGCTGGGTTTCTACCATTGAGTATTACAGGTTTATTAACGAGGGAATTAATAAAAAGCTTGGCGGACTTAACGCCGCGCAATGTTTAATTTATTCTTTTAACTATGAAGAGATTGATAAACGGGTAAAACAGGATAACATTGAGGAGGTTTATCCAATGGTTCTCGATGCTGCAAAAACATTACAAAGTGCTTCGGCAGATTTTATTGTATTATGCGCAAACACTTTACACCAATACGTTGATAAGCTTGAAAAAGTTATTGATCTGCCGATTGTACACATTGCCGATGCTACTGCAAAGGTTATTAAGCAAAAAGGTTTGACAAAAGTTGGTTTGCTTGGTACACGTTTTACAATGGAGATGGATTTTTATACTAAGCGTTTAAAAGATACAGGAATTGAAACACTCACCCCGGGAAAACCACAACGCGATTTTATTCACGATTCAATTATAAATGAAATGCTTCACGATAATTTTAAGAAGGAAACAAGGGAGAAGTTTCTTTCAATAATTGATGATCTCCAAACAATAGGTGCAGAAGGAATAGTTTTGGGATGTACCGAAATTCCTCTTTTAATAAAACAGGAAGATGTTAAACTCCCCCTGCTTAATACATTAAAAATACACGCTGCTGCTGTTGTGGATTATGCGGTTGGGTGAATCTATATTTAAGTTCAAAATATATTTATAGTATTTATATTAAAAATGAAATCCTTTTTCCTAAATCCTACATTTAAAGTTGATGATATAATTTCTTATGCAGAATTATCTGCAGCTGAGAATGCAACCGTGCAGAAAGGAATGAACTTCAACATTAAGGCAGATTATTCTATTTTCTTGATGTCTGTTCGTAAAAATGCTCCTTATGCAGATGAGTGGGACGAAAGAACGGAAACGCTTATTTATGAAGGACATGATGCTTTTAGTAATTGGGTAAAAAATCCAAAAGAAGCAGATCAACCGTTAACAACACCAAATGGTACTTTAACAGAAAATGGAAAATTTTTTACTGCTGCTCAATCTTATAAAATGAGGTTGGTCGAAGATCCTCACAAAGTAAAGGTTTATGAAAAAATAAAAGATGGTATTTGGTGTTATAAAGGTTTCTTTAATCTTGTGGATGCAAAAATTATAAAAACAGATACTAGGAAAGTTTTTAAGTTCTATCTCTTGCCGGTAGAATTCATATCAAAAAGAAAAGAAGTTACTTTACCACATTCAAGATTAATCCCAACTGTAGTTAAAATTGAAGTGTGGTTTAGAGATAAAGGACAATGTGTGCTCTGTGGTTCAAAAGAAAATCTTCATTACGATCATGATCTTCCTTATTCTAAAGGGGGTACAAGTCTTACTGCTGAGAACGTTCGGATTCTTTGTATGAAACATAACCTCAAAAAGTCAGATAAAATTCTTTCCTTCCCACCCATATTTTTTAGTTAGTTTTATTGCTAGCTCTTTAGTTTCGCCTGGATTAATAAACCCATTCGGCGCTGTTATATATAACACATAAGTTAAAACAAAAAAAGATCTGGAATACTGGCTTAACCTTGCTTTGGATTATAACAAGAAAGCTAAAGCAGCACCAAAACGTACAAGAAAATCTTAATCCTGCTCACAGCTTGCTATTAATTACTAAATATCCCGTGAACGGTAGGCGAAATCAATTTCTTTTGATACTACTTTTCACTAATTTCTATTCCATTAGAATGCTAAATCAACTCAAGTCCTAAATCCAAAAGAAAGATACGCACGTGAATACAATTTCTAATTTCTTTGAATTAATTAAGGAGTATTCCGGTATACATCTTTTCACGATTGGCGAAAACCCGGTTACGGTTTGGATGCTTTTTTACTTTTTACTGCTTGTCTTTTTTCTTTTCTTCGGTACGGCAAAATTAAAAAAATGGTTCATTCATAAGCTATTGGCCAGAACAAACCTGGATCTCGGCATCCGGCATGCAATGGGTACTATTTTCAGATATGTGCTGATGGTTATAGGATTTATGATAATTTTGCAGTTTCTCGGCGTTGATCTTACCGGCCTTACAATTATTATAAGTGCACTTGGCGTTGGTGTCGGTTTCGGGCTTCAGAATATTACAAATAATTTTGTAAGCGGAATTATTATACTGTTTGAACGCCCGATTAAAATAGGGGATAGAATTGAGGTTGGTGATGTAACAGGAGATGTTGTGAAAATATCAATGAGATCTACAACCATTATAACAAATGATAATATTTCAATTATTGTTCCTAATTCAGAATTTATTTCATCAGCAGTAATAAACTGGAGCCACACAGACAGAAATGTCCGGTTTAATATTCCTGTTGGCGTGTCTTATAAGTCTGATCCAGAAAAAGTAGAAAAAATTCTCCTTGAAGTTGTAGAGAAAAATGATGGGGTTTTAAAAAGCCCTGCTCCAGATGTGCTCATTGATGGCTATGGCGACAGCTCGATTGATTTTACATTGAGGGTGTGGACAAACGACTATATTACACAACCCCGGCTACTAAAAAGCCAATTATATTATTCAGCTTTTAAAAAGTTTAAAGAACACGGTATAGAGATTCCATTCCCACAGAGAGACATACACGTTAAAAATGATTTGATTAATTTTCATTCTGAATGAATTAACCGGCTTAAGAATAATTATACCGTTTAAAATTTTTGTGTGCTTAAAATGATGACCATCCTACTTTAGAAGTATTAGTTTTTTCGTCTGGCTAAAGCTGCCCGCAATGAGCCGGTAAAAATAAATTCCGGAGCTTAAATTGGGGGCATCAAAATCAATTGAATAGATACCAGCCGGCTGCCGTTGATTAATCAACGTTTCTATTTCACTTCCGAAAACATCAAACACAGTTAGTTCTATATCACCTGCCGAAGGGAGCGAATACCTTATAGTTGTTGAAGGGTTAAAAGGGTTTGGATAATTTTGTTCAAGAGTAAATCCAACCGCCCCCGTAAAATCAACTTCGATTATACCTGAGTAGCTGAATGTTCCGTCATAGTCAACCTGTTTTAATCTATAAGAATAAACACCGGTAATAAGGTTTTCATCTGTGAATGAGTACTGTTGTAACTCTGTTGTTGTTCCGAAACCCTGAACAAATCCTATCTTCTGCCAGCCGTTGTTGTTATCTTGAGCAAAACGAAGAATCTCAAAACCTTTATTGTTAGTTTCTGTTGAAGTAGCCCAACTTAAGTTAACTTTATCCGCTTCCTGGAAAGCTGTAAATGAAACCAGCTCAACCGGTAAGGGATTTTCACTGTCTGTAAATCTGGCAACATAATTTGCTTGTATACTATTACCAACCTGCCCGAAAGCACCGGCAATTATCATCGAGCCGGTAGAGCCTTGAACAGCCATCGCATCAACTGAACCCGTTGCCCCCTTCTCCAATTGGAGACCAGGTTGAATTAACTAAATTGAATTTTGCGATCCTGTTTGCAGGCAGACTGCCGGCAGTTGTAAACATTCCGCCAACATAAAGATCATTTTCGCTTTGCTGAATCGAAAAAACCGATCCGTTTACACCATCTCCGAGAGTATGCCATGCAGAACCATCCCATCTTGCTATTCTGCCCGGGAACACTCCCGCCAACCATAGTAAATACTCCACCCACATAAACATCAGTTCCAACAATAGCGATAGCTCTGACAATTCCATTCACGCCGCCGCCAACATCAGCCCAGTTATTACCATCCCATTTAGCCAGGCTGGTTACATTATTACCTCCGGCAATATTAAAAATACCGCCTGCATATACATCATTTCCCGAAACTGCAATAGCATTAACTTCGTTATTAATACCGCTGCCCAAAGGAGACCAGGAAACACCATCCCATTTAGCAATTCTGTTTGCAGTGTCTCCACCTGCCATGGTAAAGAAACCACCGGCATAAAGATCAGTCCCGCTTACAGCTAAACATAAAACCAGTTCATTTACTCCCTGCCCAAGCGCCGACCATGTTGAACCATCCCACTTTGCAATGTTATTTACAGGAACGCCGCCTGCCATCAAGAAAAAACCGGCCACGTAAATATCATTTCCAATTACCGCAATTGCGCTAACTTCACCGTTCAAGCCGGAGCCAAGTGCAGACCATGAACTGCCATCCCACTTAGCTATGCTGTTTACGAGTGTTCCTCCCGCTAATGCAAATAATCCACCTACATAAACATCGTTTTCTAAAACCGCAACTGCCTTAGATGTGCTGCTTAAACCGTCCCCAAAAGTAAACCACTCAATAGTCTCGTCACTGGTTTGCGAAAATGTTGATGGTAAAAAAATAAATAGTGCGATTAATACTGTGATAATTCTATCTTTCAAAGCCGTCTCCTTAAATGAATAAATATTGTTAAAATTCTGCCAGGGTGATGGGTTTATCGGCAGGAGCGCCTGTTCCAATCAAATATACAAAAAAATGGTTATATCAACCCACCCGTAAATATCAATTAACAAGAGTTGAAGCTGTACCGGAGATATTAATTTAGGCCGAATAAATTTTAATCATCCCGCCAACCCTCCTTCGGCGGGTAAGTATTTTTTTAATAGTTTTACTGCTCACTCTTTAGCTTCGCCTTGATTGATAAAACCATCCGTGGCTGTGATATATAACACATAAGTTAAAACATAAAAAGTAAAGTCATATCATTAAAAATATCCTTTCATAAAGTTTAAATGGTGTTTGGCAATCATCATCATTACGTTTTACCAAGTTATTATTGACAACCTAATGTTCAAGTTAAAAGAGGTGTGATATGAAAAAGGCACTAATAATCGTCCAGGGTGAAAACAGCCCCACTAAAAAATTTGGTGAAGAAATTGCAGAATTCCTCCTTTACAGGGGGCTCTCGGCTGAGCTTGTCCCGATTGACAGCTTTGAACCTAAAAAGCTTGAGGGTGCAAATTATTTGCTTCTTAGCGGCTGGAGAAACGGCTCTTTATTTTCATCCAATCCCGATAATGAATGGGCAGCCTTTGTAAAAAAACTTCCTGCGCTCAATGGAATAAAGACGGCATTATTCACTTCATATAAATTCTTCTCAGGCGGTATGCTAAGAAGTATGAAAAAATACCTGGCGAACAAAACTGAGAACCTTGAGTTTGCTTTTACATCAAGAGATGGTTCTCTTTCTGTTTCCGATAAACTGACTCTGAATGAATTTTTAAAATAGAGATTTAAAAAGGTTACGGCTAAATTCCAGATCGTAATTTCTTTTTATTTGCCGTCTTTATCATCATCCCTGAAACACTTTTTAAATGAGTGCTCTATATTATTATTAATATCATTTTCGTTTGCAGGATCATTCGGATCCATTAAAACATTGTCTTTATAAAACCAGCCCGGCGGATCAACAGTTATTGTAAGGTTAGCAGTAGAGTTATCATCAACCTGCAACGGAGTTTCAAGCTTCAAATCCTGGTGTGCAGATTTTTTGGATTTATAAATAAACGGAACAGAATTGTACATTCCTTTTACAATTACAGAGTATCTTAAACTTCCCTCTTTAAATTCAGGATCGGGAGGAGTTTCAGAATCTTCCAAAGTATGAACCCTGAAACGAATTCTGTCATAACTTCCCGGTGGAACATTATTCACTGCAAAATCTGTTGTCACTCCGGATAAGTTAAGATAAACAACAAACGGTCCTACTTTTATGTTCACCTCATCATTTCCCGATTGGTTTTTAATCTTAACATCACGTAAAAGAATTTTTACCGTATCAAGTTGTATTGTTTCATCTGAAACTTTTTGTGTGATGCTTGAAAGTGAGAAAATTACAGAAACGGTACTGTCGTTAATTTCAGTTGAATCGCACCCATTGTAGAAAGTAAAAGCAAAAAGTGAAAGTAGAATTGTAAACGAACGGATTAAATTATTTGTTACCATATTTTCCTCGCTATTTAAATGTTACAAATTTTAAGCAAATAGCTCACCTAAAAATAAGGATGATTCGATAATTAGATAGCCAAAAAATTAGTGTAACAAAGACATCCCGGACGTAATTTCCGCTAGAAAGTACTGCTGGAGGTTTGGATGCTGGGGAATATCAGAAATGTTAATTCTACAAAAAAAATCAATTCGTTAAGTCAAATCAAATCCATTTAAATACGTCCTGATGCTTTTGCTAATGTATCCTAATTAAAACTACTTCAATAGGATCATTTTTTTAGTTTGTGTGAAATCACCTGCAACTAAAGTATAAAAATACATTCCGCTGGTAAGTGAACCATCATTGGAAAATTCAACGGAATGATTTCCGGCTTCTTTTTCTTCACTAACTATTCTTGCAATCTCATTGCCAAGTAAACCATAAACTTTTACTGTTACAAAACTTAATTCTGGTATTTGGTATTTAATCGTTGTTGTTGGATTAAAGGGGTTTGGGTAGTTCTGGAATAAGTGATATTGAACAAGATTTTCATCATTATTAGTTACTGAAGTAGTAATCATATTTTCCCACCAATATAGCTCACCTAAAGATGAGGCTCCGGCTATAATATCCAAATCAGTATCATTATCAAAATCAATAACTTCTAGTGCGGTTCCACCGTAAAAACTATTAGCTAAAACAATTTTAGACCAGGTAAAATTGGTGTTTTTGTAAATAGCCAATTCACCGGGAATTTTTCCAACAGCAACAATATCGATGTCATTATCATTATCAAAATCTTCTGCTGAAACTTTAGCAGCAACTTCGAGTGTATTGCTAACAGTATATTTAGTCCAGGAATTATTCTGCAGATCATCACATACCCAATAAGCAACCTGATTTGATGACCAGGCATTAGCAATTACATCATTGACTTGATCATCATTAATATCAATCACAAATAGATCCGAACTCCCCGGAAAGTTAGTAGCAATAATATGCATCGTCCATGTTATAGGGTTATTTCCCATATTTTCCCACCATGCGATTTCACCTGCATCAGATGCAGTACCGAGAATATCAAGGTCGTTATCTTTATCAAGATCAGAAACTAATACCCTTAAAGCACCTGCAAATGAATTGGTCAAATAGCTTGTTTGCCAATTAACTGTACTACTGCCGTCATTTAAACTGATTATTATACCTCCGGTGGTCTTGTTGGCAGAAATAATATCAGTATCACCATCTTCATCGATATCAGCACATTTAGCATCATGGGCATTAATAAAATTTGATCTTACTAGATATTTAGTCCAGCCCTGTGTAGGATCACCGCTGTTTCTCCACCAGGCAATTTGGTTAAGGCTCCACGAACTTGCTACAATATCGGGATAATTATCATTATTAATGTTAGCTACATCAACCGACATAACATGCTCAAATGAGGCATCAATAGGAATACGCGTCCATACTATTGGATTTCCACCATCATTTCTTAACCAATGAAGACCTATACTGCTGGTTGTTGGTGTCTGTTCTGATCCTGCAACAATATCAAAGTCACCATCCGCGTCCAGATCAATCACCTTAATAGCGTGAATTCCTTGAAACGAAAGATCAATAGGATGCTGATCGAATGCAAAATTCTGACAGTATATATCAGTAGCTGTTAAAACAACCATAAAGAATGCACTAATAAGTATACGCCGTATTTTAAGGTTCTTCATTTGAAAAATCCTTTTTCATTATTGAAATTTACTTTAATACAATCATCTTTTTAGTCTCAACAATACCACCAGCACTTAACTGATAAAAATATACTCCACTTGTTAAGTGCCAAGCATCTCCGTCGGGGGCGAGTCGGCCTTTGGTGGAAAACTCAACCTCATAACTTCCTGCAGGTTTTTCTTCATTAACTAATGTTGCTATTTCATTTCCCAGAACATCATAAACTTTTAAAGTAACAAAGCTAGCCAGGGGAATTTCATATGAGATTATTGTTTTCGGGTTAAATGGATTAGGATAGTTATTGCTTAGATGAAAATCAAAGACTATTTCGTTGCCATTTCCCTCAACTGAAGTTGAACTATTAATCCATTCTATTGCTGCCTCAACAACATCATCCTTACCATTGACTACACCTTGTTGAGTGAGCCAAACTTCTTCATACATATCAAGTTCTGTATGAGCTAAGTATTGATGATTTGAGATGTAGTAAGCATTGCCAGTCGAGAGATAAAAAAACCAGTCGGGATGTCCTAAATCCGGGTAGCTTGATGAGCTAAATGCACCGGATGAAGATTTACCAAAAAACTCTACCTTTGGATGATATTTTAATCTTACTGATTCAACATCACCCGCACTCACTGTACCAGGTCCTGTTAGCACAGCAATGGGTTTATCATAATAGCTATTTGGATTTCCATTTATTCTAAAGACATATTGATTAAGAAATGGATGCGGACACATACTAAAATGGTTATTCGGGTCACCACACCTCACATCAAAACTAAGCGTATTAAATGTTGAGTTGAACAGAAGTGAAAATCCTTGATTACTGGTCCCACCACCTCCATAGTTTAAACGGAAATCCATTATCATCCCGGTTGTTATATTGTGATGCATTAGGCTGTCAATAGCATTGTAAAATTGCTGGCTGATTTGGTAAATTGGATCAAATGTCCAGGCAGTTACATATATATAGCCGATTTGTGTCCCATCAATAATTCCCCAACTAACATTATCATCTTGAAATATGTTTGGCCATTCAACACCAGGCACATCTAATTGCTCATTCCCCCAAATAGTTCCACTCTGATTATTTAATAAACTCGTTGGCAAATGTAGGGTATCACCTGTTTCATATTTTACGATATCAATCGTATCAAATAAATGCCAATTCAGCCCGATGCTAGATAGTATGCAATGAGTAATTGACTTATCATTACTTCCCCAAACCCAGTTAAGAGATATCGGGAGTTGAGCAGTTAATAATTCTTTGTAAAGTTCCTTCCAGGGAATTCCATCATAACCTAAAACAATATCTCCCTCTACAATTCCAAGTTGGTGATTATCTAGCGCACGATATACTAATAAAGAACTATCTGGGAGTGGAGTAAGACTAGCGCCAAACCTTTCGTTATTGTACCAGGGCCCTATTACGAATAATGGTACCCCGGGAGTAACCTGTGTGCCCCAACTTACAGGAACATCCAGAATCACGGTGTGACATTCTTTCATAGCAAGAGAAAAGTGACTCATAATTCCAGCGAATCTTCCTCTGCTAACCCCGTTTTCGATTTCCGGGCGATACAAATCTCTCAGCGAATCTATATTTACATCAAGATTTTGAAACGCTCCATACGTTGCATTGATTGTATCCCAGGCAGTATCGAAGATCTCAAGTTTTTGTGACGTTGGTAAACCAGGTCCCCAGACTGAATCAATTAAGGTTTGCCAATCTGCACGGGAATAATGACCGAGTAATTTCTTTATTGGAGGAGGATTGAAGATTTCCGATTTAGTTAAGGCCCTATCTAACAGCGGTATAAATGGAAAATCTGAATTTGATTTTGACTGAGCAAACATTTCAAGTGTTATAGAAATGATTATCAGTGATATAAGAAATACTTTTTGAAAGATAATTTGTACTTTATTTTTCATTTTGTTGCTCCATAATGGATCTACAAGGTTAATTATTAATTCCTACTTTTCAACACTCAATTGAGACAGGAACTTTTCCCATTTATCCTGGATTCCTGAATCCATAATATTGTTAAAGGATTCATTTAATGATTCTCCATTTTGAATTTCCCGTAGGAAAGAATTGAACTTTAATGAGTCTGACTTAATCATGAAAGTGACAAACATTTTTACCTGCTTATGAAACATAGGACCAGAAAGACCATTTAATGCACTATTGAACGAGCCGAAAATTTCACCTTCTTCTTCCGGAATAAAATGTTTTCCGCTTAATATAAAATTGATTGCATCATTTTCTTCAATTCCTTCTCCCCCGCTGCTTGCAACATAATCAGCAAATCCTTCCGAAAACCAGGTTGGATGTTTCCTTCCCTTAAAGAATCCTAATCTCTGCCGGAAGTGTAAATGTGATAATTCGTGCGCAAGAGTTTCTTTGTGTGTATCTAATCCGAAAAAATTGAAAGCGCTCGGTGCCATTAAAACATCTCCCAACAAAGCCGTTCCACGAACAGGGTATGGGGAAGGTGAAGTATTTGCAGTATATTCATTAAAACTTTTCTGTGTATTACAGATATAAATTTTGAAAGGTTCCTCAAACGGCAGTCCGTGAACTTGTTCAACCCGTTCGATCGCTTCTGGTAAATAGAACACGATACTATCGGCATAAACTTCTGCACCGGGTTCATAAAGAACCTTATCATTTTTTACATGATTTATAAATTGAGACTTAGATTTTAATAATGCGGTTGAGTAAGGACTAATAAAAAATAAACCTGGCAACAGCAGAATCAATAAGAAAAAGATAATTACTATTACTTTACGCTTTCTTTTTTTCATAAAATCCATTCTTAAGGTAAATAATCTTCTCTAACCGGGGAAAAAACTTCTATCACTACTGAATCTTCAAGCACCTCAACACTATGTTCAATATTACCCCGAATAGACCAGCTATCTCCAGCTTCAGCATTATGATCTTCACCGGCTATTTTAAAAATCATCCGTCCGGAAACCATGTAACCGGTTTGTTCGTGTGAATGTTTATGATTTGGAACTACACTTCCCTTCTTAAGCCAAAATTCACCAAGGGATGTCTTATCGCCATAAACCAACGTTTTGTAATCAACGCCATTGAAAGCATTTTTGTAATCGCGGCTATCTTTTTTATAAAACATTTTTAACTTCTTTGTAAAATTGAGTTTGGAAAAGTTCGAAATAAATTAAACTACCGCCAATTAAGTGCGCGCAATATATAGTTGCTCATAATTTCATCGTTTGGCGGGTTGGTAACATAGTTTGCGCCTGTAAAAACCACAACCATATTTTCAGAAGGGATAACAACAATCTGCTGCCCTCCCCAGCCTTCGGCATTAAAGGAATTATATACCCGTATGCTGCTGTAATATTTTTTTAGCCACCAAAGATAACCGTAACCATTTGCCCAGTTAACCGGGGGTGTTATATAATTTTGTATTGAATTGTTAATCCATTCTTCAGAAATAATTCTGTTTCCTTCCCATAAACCTTCATTAAGAAAAAGATAACCGAATTTTGCCAAGTCTCTTGAGGTTATATAAATATCGCCGTGGCAGCAGGTTATGCCTGATGGATATAGTGTTTGCCAGTTATAATTTGTTATTCCAAGCGGGCTAAATAAAAAATTACTGGAAAAAGTTTTTACGCTCTGCCCGGAAGCATTTTTTACTATTTCACCAAGCAGATCAACCCCTCCGCCGTTATAGTAATATTCTGTGCCCGGTTCAGTAACAACGGGTTTGCTAAGCAAATAACCAATGGGATCGTAAGACTGGTTGAACCGAACAATATCATGATTAGATTGAGAAACCGAAACATCCCATTCGTTCCATTCCAGCCCGCTGGACATTGTTAACATGTGTTCAATTGTAATTTTATCTTTTTGTGAATCTATTAGTGCTGTGTGGTCGGGGAGGTAAGTAAATATTTTTTCGTTAACACTTCCTATGTCTCCTTTATCAATAGCAATGCCCACGAGTGCGGAAGTAATACTTTTGGTAGCAGAGTGAGTATTATGGCGCGTATCCATATCGAACTCAATGTAGTCTCCATGATAATTCGTACCGGTATATCCAAAATCATGCCCTGGAAAATATTTTTCGAAAACCAGCTTTTTATCTTTTACAATCACTACAGAATGTACTTCGCTGTAAACATTATTATTAATATCATTAATGAGATCTTCAATTATTCCGACTTCCATTCCAACTGAGCTTAATGATGCTGTTTCCCAGCCGTCGCCTACATCTTCCGGGATTACATAAACATAATCGTTAATACCTGGTGGATTGTTAATTGATGAGTCTTCATTACATCCTGGAAGGTAGCAGTAAAAAATCAGGAGTAATAAAAGATATGCATGATAAGAGATTTTAGATTTCATAACGCCAATCCTACTATCTGTTTTCATAAAATTAACATCTCATTTATCTGAATGATAATTTATTATGATAAATGGTATTAATAAACACCTGTTTAATGCCGATAGCCGGGCAAGGGTGAATAATTTTAGATGATCTATAAACAACAGTTTAGGTTTGAGAGAGAAATCGCGAGGGTAATTCTTTCTTACTAGCGGGTTTTATCTGTACTATTGCCTGCTGGCTTTAAAAGTACCGCTATAACCAAACCCTTCCTGGTTCAGCCATTTCCATGCACCATCAAAAGAACCGCTGCCAAATTCACCAATTAGCTCGGTATCAATTTCAACATTGTCGGGGTTAAGATTTATGCGCATCAAATCATCTTTTAATGTGCCAACAAAAATACCGCTGCCGAACTGTGCGCCGCAATTATTGCATTCGCGAACTTTTCTTATATTCCAGTTACCCATAACCCCGTTTGAATCGGGTTCGTTTATGAAAAGTGTTCCTTCTCCAACCAGCTCACCTAAAAAGTTAAAGCTTCTGTAAGAATAGCTACCGTAAGGAAAGTGTTCGTTTGTTTGGCTGGAAGAACAGGAAAGGATTAACAAAAGCAATGTTAATATGGCTGCAATAAATATTTTCAATTTCATACTTTACTCGCTCACAAAAATTGTTAATGCTTGTTTCAGGATTTAAAATCAATTTTAAATATTATAAAGTCAACATACTAAATAGGAGGTAATAGTCGCCCCGCGATAATTGTTTCCATTCTAAAGTAATTAATCTTATTAGTGTAATTTTTTCAAAATTCCCAAAGATGGTAATAGCGCTTGTTTTTCTTTCAAAATTGATATTTTTTCAACTACATGCTTTAAAAAGTTCCTAAAATCAAACAATATTTTAATTTCTTTCTGGCGTTTTTTTTGATATATCAGCTGGTTGATGCTAATAAAGCAAAGAAAATAATCATACAATAAAAATTTTAAGACAATGTATAAAATAATTTCCGCACAATTTATTGCCCCCGAAGTTAAAAAGTTCGTAATAGAGGCCCCCAAAATTGCCCACAAAAGGAAAGCCGGGCAGTTTGTAATTATCAGGATTGATGAGTACGGTGAAAGAATTCCTTTAACTATTGCAGATTCGGATAATAAAAAAGGAACCATTACAATTATCGTTCAGGGTGTTGGTAAAACTACCAAAGAGTTAAACTCACTTGAAAGCGGTGATGAGATTATGGATGTTAGTAGGTCCGCTTGGCAAGCCATCACACATAGAAAATTTTGGAACGGCTGTTTCAATTGGTGGAGGCGTTGGTACTGCAATTGCTTATCCTACTGCGGTTGCACTTAAAGAAGCCGGCAACCATACAATTTCAATAATCGGCGGAAGAACAAAAGAGTTTGTTATACTGGAAAATGAGCTTAAAGAAGTTTGTGATGAGGTTTATCCCACAACCGATGATGGAAGTTACGGTTTTCACGGATTCGTTACACAAAAACTTCAGGAGTTAATCGATTCCGGGAAGAAGATAGATTTTGTTTTGGCAATCGGTCCAATTCCTATGATGAAAGCTGTTGCAGAAGTTACAAGACCACACGGAATAAATACCGTTGTCAGCTTAAACCCGGTTATGGTAGATGGTACAGGTATGTGCGGCGGATGCCGTGCGACAGTTGATAATAAAACTGTCTTTGTCTGCGTGGATGGACCCGAATTCGATGCGCATAAGGTTGATTTTAAAACTTTAGATAAAAGAAATCGATGCTTATGCAATAGCAGAACACGATGCGTTGGAAAAACACATCTGCAAGCTTGATAAGATGGCGCTTAATAGTAAAGAAGAAGTTACTGCATAAAATTTAAAGAGTATAAAAATGGAAAAGTTATCAAATAAAGAGAGAATGAAAATACCCCGCCAGTCAATGCCTGAACAGGATAGCGTTGAACGTGCACATAATTTTAAAGAGGTTAATTTAGGATTTACAGAAGAGCTCGCAATGCTGGAAGCACAACGGTGTCTTCAATGCCCAAAGCCATCCTGCGTAGAAGGCTGCCCGGTAGGAGTTAAGATAGGTGATTTTATTACGCTGGTTGCCGAAGGTAAATACATGGAAGCGGCGGCAAAAATAAAAGAAGATAATATGCTTCCGGCAATATGCGGAAGGGTTTGCCCGCAGGAAGAACAATGTGAAATTAAATGTGTGGTTGGTAAAAAGAATGAACCGGTTGCAATCGGAAGGTTGGAACGGTTTGTTGCAGATTATGAAAGAACCGAGCTTGGCTTAAGAAAACCTGAGCTGCAGACAAAGACAGGTTATAAAGTCGCAATTGTTGGCAGTGGTCCTGCAGGTTTAAGCTGCGCCGCAGATCTTATTCAGAAGGGACACGATGTAACAGTTTTTGAAGCCCTGCATGAGCTTGGTGGAGTTTTAATTTACGGCATCCCTGAATTTCGTCTTCCAAAGGAGATTGTAAAAACCGAAATAGATGTTTTAAAAGATGCAGGAGTTGAATTCCAAACAAACGCTGTAATTGGTTTTACTGATACTTTAGATGAGCTGCTGGAAAATGGCTATGATGCTGCTTTTATAGGTGTTGGCGCTGGTCTGCCTTATTTTCTTAATATCGAAGGTGAAAACCTTAATGGTGTTTATTCTGCAAACGAATTTCTTACCAGGGTTAATTTGATGAAGGCGTACAAGTTTCCTGAATATGACACACCGGTTTTTGATTGTAAAGATAAAAACATTGCGGTCTTCGGCGGGGGTAATACAGCTATGGATGCAGTAAGAACATCGAAACGGCTCGGTGCTAAAAATGCATACATCATCTACCGCAGATCGGAGGTTGAAATGCCCGCGCGTATTGAAGAAGTTCATCATGCAAAAGAGGAAGGAATTGAATTCCTTCTGCTAGCAAATCCGCTTGAGTTTACAGGCGATGAAAACGGCTGGCTGAAAGGTGTTAAGCTTATAAAGATGGAGCTTGGTGAGCCGGATGATTCTGGCAGAAGAAGACCAGTTCCGATTGAGGGTTCTGAATATATACTTGATATTGATATGGCTGTAATAGCAATAGGCAATGGTTCAAATCCCATCATCCAGAAAACAACTCCTGATTTAAACTTTAATAAATGGGGTAATATCCAGGTTAATGAAGAGACGATGCAAACATCCAAAGAAGGTGTGTTTGCAGGCGGCGATATTGTAACCGGCGGGGCAACGGTTATACTTGCAATGGGTGCAGGAAGAAAAGCCGCAAGTGCAATTGATGCTTACCTTATGAAAACAGAAAACCCGATTAAATAAGCAGAAGTTGTTGAATAGTTTCATCGCTCATTTACTTCTCGGTTTACTATTTTTTTCTTGTTCGACAGAAGTTAATTTTCTACCGGATGAGTTTTTTGATTTGACTCTTACCAAAAAGTTAACCGGTGAAGAGGCAAAAGAGTTCGTAAACAAACTTCATTTTGAATCTGTAACAGAAACTGAAAACGAAATCGGGTTTTATGAGGGAGAGGGGGGAACTGCTTTAATCTATATAACCCATTATAATACAGAAAAAATTGCTGAGGCAGATTATAAACTGATGACCGAAAAAATATCCCCCGAAAATTCTGTGTTTATCGGATCGGAATATTTGATGTTAAAAGAAAAAAAAGTTTTCCGCTGCTTTGGGATGGGACAAAGCCACTATGTTTTTTACTTAGGCAAAGAACTTTTCTGGATATCGGTAGATACACACTTTGGGAAAAAGTTTGTTCAGTGGTATATAGAACTTTTAAGTGGTTAGCGGTAAATAACTCCTTTTCAAATGCAAATCTTTTACATTAAAGAGCTGTTCAAAGTGCGTGCCCGTTTACAAGACTTTTAAGTCGCCGGATTCGTTTACACACCCCTTATACCAATTCAATTGAGAACGCTGGTAAGGAAGGTTATCTTACAGCAGTATCAATAATATAAAACCACGAGAGGTAAACAATGAAAAGGCAAACAGTTCTTTTTACGTTTTTCTTGGTGGTAGCATTTCCCCTCCTTACATATGCACAATCAAATGTGCAAACTCAAATGTCTGCTACAAAAGATTGCGTTAAAAAAAGTCTTCTGCTCGGGATGGAATCTGAAAATCTTGGATTGCAGTCATGTGCCGCTTACATGCTTGGCGAATTCTGCTGTGATGAGGCTGTTGTTCCACTGCTTAAAATTTTGCACAATAGTCCCTATGAAGAGATGCGAATAATGGCAGCACTTTCGTTATATAAAATTGGTGATTCGCGTGGAATTTTCGCTGTCAGACAGGCAATAAAGTTTGATGATAGTAAACGGGTACGTAAACTGTGCGATAAATTTTACAGGGCTTATCTTCAAGCTGAAGAAAAACCTGTGGCTAGCTTTATGGTGTTAAAATAGTTGTGCCAGATTACTGTAGTTTATTTTATTTACATCATTAAGCCACTTGGAAATAAATATTTAATTTTAGAAATATTCATTAAGTTGTGTTTCAATGTAAACTGCATCTTATATAATATTTCTTTATGCTACGATTAACCGTACTGTTTTTAATTATTTTTTATTTTTTGCCGCCGTGTAATACTCCTGCCCAAAACGAAAGGGAAGAGTGGAGACAAATCCCTTCCCCTACAAATAAAACCCTGAGGAACCTTCATTTTATAGATGCACAAACCGGCTGGGCTGCAGGTGAAGACGGTACAATAATTCATACCTCTAACGGGGGCGATGACTGGGTGGTTCAAAACAGTACTGTACAGACGTTTATAGTAGATATTTTTTTTATTAACGAAAACATTGGCTGGGCAATTACCTTTAGAGGTACTTTCCCCTTCGGTACAATAATTCTTAAAACTACGAACGGCGGGGATAACTGGATTACAGAGGATTTTCCTGACGGCAATGCATTTATGAATACAGTTTTCTTTTTCGATTCGTTAAACGGTTGGATAGGAGGAACGTATATTACCGGTACAACCAATGGTGGAGCAACCTGGGTTAGGGCAAATGTTGATTCAAGTATGATTTCTGGTCTGCCTATTTATAATTTTAATTTTTACAACCGGCAGTTTGGTTATGCATGCGGCGGTTACCTAGATCTTGCAGGAGTAATATGGCGAACAACAAACTATGGCGAAACTTGGTCGGCAGCAGGTGTTAGCCCCGATCAGGTTTTTGATCTTTATATTATAGATTCACTCATGGCTATAACGCTTTCGGGCGATCCGGAGGGGTTTTTTGGAATAGGCGATATTAAAACAAACGATGCTGGTACGAGCTGGACATATGAAGAATTGTCTTTATCCGGTCTATCATTTGCAATCGATTTTAGAACTGAGTCTGAAGGTTGGTCTGCATCCGGGTATAAATTCCTTATTACTACTGATAGTGGGGTTACCTGGGAAAATAAAGAAACGCCAGACAGCGCTATTATTTTTGATCTTGCATTTATTGATTCCCGAAAAGGTTTTGCTGTTGGAGAAAACGGTGTGATATTAAAATATATTCCTGGTCCTGTAAATGTTTACGAAACCGAACGTAATATTGTCCCTTCAGATATTGTTTTATACCAGAATTACCCAAACCCTTTTAATCCAAGTACAAAAATTATATATCAAATTCCGGAATTAAGTTTTGTTACTCTTAAAGTATTTGATGTTCTTGGGAATGAAATTATAACCTTAGTAAACGAAGAGAAACCTGCCGGCGAATACGAGATAATATTTAATACGGATTTAATTAATCTTAAAAGTGCGCTTATAAGCGGAGTTTATTTCTACCAGCTTCGCGCAGGAACATTAGTGCAAACAAAGAAGATGATCCTCTTACGCTAAAGCTACAGAGGACAAGTTCTGTTAAAATAAAAACCCTCTGCTATATATTCTGCAAGGGGTTTCTTGTTCTATGTCCGTTCTATCGCTATTTCAATAAAACCAATTTTCTTGTCTTTTTAAAACTTTCTGCAGTTAAGCTGTAAAAGTAAATCCCGCTAGGAAGATCGGCAGCATTCCATTCATATTTATACGTTCCTACATTTAAATTTTCTGAAATAAGTGTTGATACTTTTTCACCAAGTGAATTGAAAACATTTAGAGATACAAATCCTTCTACCGGAATTGAGAATTGAATTGTGGTGCTTGGGTTAAAAGGATTAGGATAATTATGCATTAATTCAAAATCATTAGGCAATTTTATATTTTCTTCAACACTAACCGGGTCCCCGCCACCATCTGTTGTTTTTATAACAATGCCGTTATTTCCTACAGCAAAGTGTATGCTGTTTGTAGCAGCTAAAGCACTGTAGAGTGTTTCAGTTGTGGGAGTTGATTGTAAAAACCAATCCGCCCCTGCATTTGTAGATTTAATAATTGTGCCGTTGCTACCGCAAGCGATCAACCAATTTGAATTTTGCCCGCTGCTGCTTATTGAATATAAATCTTCTGAAGTTGGAACTATCACGGGTGACCAGCTATCGCCAGCATCATTTGATACAAGCAGTGTTCCATTTGAACCCACCGCAAAATTTATTCCTGTCGGTCCAAATCCAAATCCCAGAATATTTTCAGTTGTACCACTTGTTGAAGAAGTCCAATTTACTCCTGCATCAGTTGTCTTATAGATTACTCCGTTATTACCGCCTACAAGTGCAATCAATGATGTTCCTGAAGTTGGGCCAATTCCCGCATTTAAATCTTCGTTTGTAGGCACTGGCCGGGATGCCCAATTTATACCCCAATCAGTGCTGTAATAGCACGTTCCTGTCTCTCCAATAACATAAGCAGTTCCGCTTCCTCTAGCAAATATATCACTTAAGTTGGTAGTATTTGGTGGACTCCGCAGAATCCAGGTAGTACCAGCATCTGAAGTTACGATTACTGTTCCGGCATCGCCTGCTGCCCAGAATTGGTTACTTGCTGGTTGGTAGATTCCTTTTAAATCTGCACTAACTCCAGTGTTTAAACCCACCCAGCTCACACCCGTATCGGTGGTTTTAAAAATTGTTCCGTTGTTCCCAACCATCCATTGAATTCCAAACGCAGATTTGATTTCATTTAATGTTTCCCCAGTAACCCCGGGGATTATAAACCATCCTGTCTGAGCGACCCCAGTAGAATAAATTATGACAGTAAATAAAACTAATGCTAAGTGTTTAAATTTCATTTTTGCCTCTAATAATGTATTAAGTTTAATAAATATTTCTACTTCATCAGTATCATCTTCTTAGATTCAACAAAGCCACCTGCCTGAAGTTTGTAGAAATAAATTCCGCTAGGAAGATCAGCGGCGTTCCAATCAAATTTATATGTTCCAGCATTTAAATTTTCTGAAACGAGTGTTGATACTTTTTCACCAAGTGAATTGAAAACA
The DNA here is from genome assembly GCA_963764825.1 of uncultured Ignavibacteriales bacterium. Taxonomy (GTDB): domain Bacteria; phylum Bacteroidota; class Ignavibacteria; order Ignavibacteriales; family Ignavibacteriaceae; genus JAZGGS01. The sequence continues at coordinate 154,112 of CAVXUA010000003.1, forward strand.
CTTAATGATACAAACTCTTCTGCCGGAATTGAAAATTGAATTGTGGTGCTTGGGTTAAAAGGGTTGGGATAGTTTTGCATTAAAGAATATTCTTCTGGTACAGTGCCTTCTTCAACGGTTATGCTCTGAATAATTTCTGTTAAAACCCAGGTTTCATTTGTTAATGCGGGTCCAGTTGTAATTCCGCCTGAAATTGCAACTCTAAGAACATTAGATGTTTTTGGAGGAGACATATAATTAACCCCACCATAAAATGCCATTAACGGATTGGGTAAATCAGGTTCGTTTTCATAAGTATTAGTGCTAATTAAATATCCAAAAGCAGCCGAGCTGGGACTAAATCCGCCTGTGATACTTCCGCCTGCGGAATATATTTCATCCTCTGATTTGGCGTAGCTATAGGCGGCATAAACAGAAAGGGGATGATCTGTCTTATATTCCCAGTTGATTTGTAATTTATTCGTTAAGCTAATTTCTCCTTTTAGCGTAATATTATTTGGTATAAAATTGCCTGTTGTACCCGTTAAACCGGCTTGAATAAATAAAGATCTGTTCACCAATGAATGACCGAATGATGCTGTTCCTTCTGGCATTGGGGCTGCCTCATCGAATGACATCGCATGGGCATTGTATAAGTGTGGCATGTAACACGTAATCCATCAACGTCTGAAAGATTATCCTGCATTCCACCAATAATGTATATTAGCGAATCTTCGAAACCCTCTGCACCAGCAAAAAACAAGGGGTCCGGCAAGTCCGGTAACTGTGTCCAGGAATCAGCATTAATATCATATTCATAAAAACTGGAAACTGCCGGTGAGGGAAAGGGAGCGTTGAACCCGCCCATTGTATATATTTTATCTCCTAATATTGCAGTTGCATTTGTCCTTAACGGTTCCGGTAGCGGAGCTATATATTCCCAGGTATCAGTAATTAAATTGTATTTTAAGCAGGTGGCTGTTGCTACTCCCCCTCCTGTAGTATCACCTCCTAAAACATATAACCACGAAGTGTCATTTCGTGTGTACATAACCGATCCACCATAATAGCGGGGATGCGGCATACTTGCACCCTGCACCCACCCACCTAGTGTGGTTTTCTCGAATGATGAAACGTATTGAAGTTCAATATTATCACTTCCGTACATTTCTTCCACTGTTGTTGGGGCTTTTTGTGCCATCATATAAGCACTGAAAAGAAAGCATATAGCGGTACTCAATAAAAGGTAATTCATCTTAAACATAACTACTCCTGTTTTTTTATTATTGTTTTATTTTAATTTAATTGCTATTCAAGAAAATTTACAAAGTGTTTTATGAGTAATCGATATAAGGGTACCTAAGTACTTTTATTCCACAGGAATGATCGGCAGGAATAAACTCAGTGTTTTAACACAATTAAAATGAATTTAGCAATTAAATTATTAATAACAAACAACTATTATCGCTTAGCAATAGCAACCGTTTATCAAGTAAACGAACCGTTCTGTAAATAAGCATTGAAATTGATCAATAGAATGAATTATTTCTGAGATAAATTCAATTACAACAATTTGAGGAGGTGCCAATGGCTAACGTAATCAACTGGTTCGAAATCCCTGCCACAGATTTCGATCGTGCTGTTAAGTTTTATTCCGAGGTTCTTGGGGGTGAAATCCAACAGCAGGAGATGATGGGTACAAAAATGGGATTTTTACCGATGGAAGGTGAAGGCGGGGTTGGCGGCGCTATCTGTGCTGGTGAAAACTATAAACCCTCTTCTGACGGTGCAAAATTATATTTAAATGGTGGAGAAGACTTAACTATGCAGCTATCGAGAGTTGAAGCTGCGGGCGGAAAAGTTATCATGCCTAAAACAAAAATTACAGATGAAATTGGCTACATGGCTTTCTTTATTGATACTGAAGGAAATAATGTGGCTTTCCATTCGCCAAAATAAATCTGATGAAATTGGGCGATTATATGTCCTATCTAAAATTATATAATCCCCCTTCATATATTGAAGGTGGATTTATAATTATCTTTACCAGAATTATGAGGTTTAAATGAGCTCAACATCACTAAGGAATTTTCCGAAGCGAACCATTGGTTTTCTTAATAAACTTTCTAGGAATAATAACCGCGAATGGTTTGAGAAAAACAGGGAAAATTACAATTCAGATTTTCTTGAACCCCTGATTTATTTTGTTGAGGAAATGGGGATGAAACTTTTACAACTTGATCCTGAAATTATCGCAATTCCAAAAATTGATAAATCTATTTTCCGTCTCTACCGTGATGTAAGATTCAGCAAAAACAAAGAGCCATATAAAACAAATGCAGGTATATTATTCTGGAACGGCAAAGCAAAAAAGATGGGATCGTGCGGTTTTTATTTTCACCTTGAACCAAAAATGTTTGGCGTAGGTGCTGGTATGCATATTATTCCAAAGCATTTGCTAAAACCTTATCGCAATGCTGTTGTTGATCCGGTAAGCGGTAAAGAATTACACGTAATTGTAAAGAAGATTGAAAAGAATAAGCTGTATAAAGTTTCAGGCAAAAAATATAAACGTATTCCAAAAGGATATGATCCGGATTCTACTTTTGCTGACTATTTATTATATGATGGAGTGTTTGGATGGTATGAAAACAAGAACGTTAAAGAGCTCTATGATAAAGATGCTGCTGAGATAATTTTTAAATTATTTAAAGATATGCTTCCTCTGCATCAGTGGTTTGCAAAAAAACTTTTATGATTTTTAGCGACTCTGCATAAAACTTTTTCTTAGGCAAGGCCGCCAAGGAAGAAATTATTAATTACTCTCTAAATCCCGCTGGTATGCGGGTTCAAGTTCTAACCTGTTTCTCTTCCGGCTCTTTAACTTGTTTAGCAGTAAACGTAAATCGCTTATAACATATAGCGTTGAGGGAAGCATAAGCAACGTTATGAACGTTCCAAAGATCAATCCCGCTGCAACAGAAACTGCCATTGGAACAAGGAACTGACCCTGTTCACTTCTAAGGAAGATAATCGGTGCCAGCCCGGCAGCCGTTGTAACGGTCGTTAATACAATTGGCCTGAACCTGGCAATCCCTGCTTCCAATAGCGCTTCACCAACTTCCATTCCAGATTTAACCATGGTGTTATATTTATGGACAAGCACAACGGAGTCGTTAACAATTATTCCAGCAAGTGCAACAATACCGAGGAAAGAAAGTATTGAAACTGGTATGCCCATAACATAGTGCCCAAGAACGGCGCCAATAACACCAAGCGGAATTAAGCTCATTATAAGTAAGGTTTGCATGTATGATTTAAGCAGAAACATAAGAATTGTAAACATAATAACAAGCGCAATAGCCATAGAAAAGACCATTGAGTCTAGCATTTTATCAACCATTTCCGATTGCCCGCCTAACTTTCTTGTAACTCCATCTACCTGCGAAAGCACGGATGGAATTACTGACGCTTCAAGTTCCTGTAGTACAACTGCCTGGTCGTTTTTTGAGTAATCAAGATCTGCATGAACTGTAACTGAACGCTCAGTATCTTCATGTCTTATTCTACGTAAACCTCTTTCTATTCTGAATGATGCAACTTCTTTAAAGGGAACATAATCGCCCGATGGTACTCTTACTTTCAGGTTTTCAATCTGGCTAATAGATACCCTTTCATCTTTTGTAAATCTTACCCAAACTTTTAACTCATCTCTTCCTCTTTGCAGACGCATAACTTCCTGCCCGTAAAAACCCTGGCGAAGCTGAGTTGTAAGGTCGCGAACAGTAAAACCGATTGCTTTTCCTTTAGGTTTTAACTCTACAACAAATTCGTTATTTCCCAGTGGTGTATCATCCTGAATATCTTTAACCCCATCTATCTTTTTAAGTTCTTGTTTCAGTAATTCTTTTGCTTTAAAAAGCTGTTCATAATCCGTACTGGCAAACCTTACAGAGATGGGTCTTCCTCCAAAACTCCAGCTGCCGACGGTAACGTTTTCAGCTTCGGGAACCGATCCAATATAATCTCCAAGCGCTTGAGAAAATTCGGCGATTGAGTATTCCCGGTCTGCAGAAGATGGAAGAACAATAAAAATATTCAATACGCCGCCATTCATCCATGAAGTATAATTTTCAATTGGATATGCCTTCCCCTCCATCTCCCACTCGTGTGCAAAATCAACTGCTTTATCTATGACGCTGTACCTTATTACGTTTGCAACTTCTGCAGATGTACCGGCGGGCATTTCAACCTGGATTCGTGCATAGGGCGGTTCAATTTCTGGAAAGAATTGTGCGCGAACATGCGAACCCTGGAACAATCCAGCAATAATTAATATAACTGCAAATACCGCAGCAGATACCGACCATCTATTTCTCAAACAAAAAGCAAGAAAGTTTTTATATGCTGTGTTGGTTATCCACTGCAAAAACGTGTAAAGTTTCTTCCTCATCCTGGTTAATAATCTGTCGTTCTCTGCATCGGGTATGAGTGCCCGCGAGTGTGCAATATGCGCAGGAAGAATTACTATTGCTTCAACTAAAGAGAAGAGGAGCGATATAATAACCACTGCAGCTATTTGCCAAACATGTTTGCCGAGCATCCCGTAAAAGAAAAAGTAAGGAGTAAAGGCTACGATTGTGGTGATGATTGAAATTGTAACTGGCTTTATAACTTCCATTGTCCCATCTATTGCAGCACGAATTGGTTTCTTACCATATTTTTCCCACTGCGAGTAAATGCTTTCGCCAATTATAATTCCATCATCAACCAGGATACCTATTACTAATATTATTCCGAATAGACTCATCTCGTTAATTGTTATGTCCAATGCCCAGAGAACAAAGAACATACCTAACAGCGAGATAGGAATCCCAAGTGCAACCCAGAAACCCAGGCGCGCATTAAGGAATATCCCAAGCAATAGCAAAACCATAACCAAGCCGATGAGCCCGTTTTGTGTCATCAACTGAATTCGTTCTTCAAGTTCTGTTGTTTCCTTAATGAATGTATTGAAGTGAACCAGCCCGGCATATTTTTGTTCATATTCTGCAGCAAGGTTTTCTGCAACTTCAACTATCTCTACAACATCCTCATTGTTATTGTAAAAAATATTAAAGCCAACAGAGCGGCGACCGTTATATTCAGAATACATCCTGTTCTCTGGCCATTGTTCGCGTATCGTGCAAATATCAGAAAGATAAATCTTTCGCCCGTCTATAGAAGACGCTACTTCGATTTTTTCGAAATCAACTGCTTCATACTTCTTTTCGTAAGTTCTTATAAGAATTTCTTCCTGCTCGGTTAAAACTGAACCGGAAGAAAGATTTAAATTTGAATTGCGGATTGCTGTGGCTATATCAGCAACAGTAAGTTTGTATCTTATCAGGTCTTCGGGGGATATTTCGATGGAAAACTCCCTGTCAGGAATTCCCCACCACCAGATATTTGACATCTTGCCGGTTGCAAGCAGTTCATCTCTGAATTCTTCAACAACCTTTTTTAAAGTGAATAAATCATCGGGTCCATAAATGCTGAACATAATTGCCCTGTTCCACATAGTTCGCTGTGTAACAACCGGTTTTTCAGCTTCGGTGGGATAAGAATTAATAGAGTTAACTGAGTTTTTTATTTCCTGGATAGCACGGTTCATATCATATCCCTGGGAAATTTCCACCCGTACACTGCCCCAGTTATCTGCAGAAGTAGATCTTATCTTTTCAATCCCTTCAAGCCCTCTTAAACTCTCTTCTATCTTAACCACAATACCTTCTTCAACTTCTAATGCCGAAGCGCCGGGGAAGGGAACTTCTATCTCAATTTCTTCTATTTCAAATTTTGGATTAATTCTTTTTTGAAGATTTGAGATAGCAAATATTCCCGCAATGCAGATTATTATCATAATCCAGTTTGTAATAACCGAATGCTTAATAAAATATTGTATGAATCTGGATGCCATATCTAATCCTTTTTAATAACTCAGTTTTTGCTTATTCTGTTTGCGATAGCTGATTTTTTTCATCTACCTTGGGAATTTCTTCCTTCAGTTCAATTGATTCGTTAACCGATTTTATGTTCATACCGATAATCGGTTTCTGCAGTATGGTAGTAATAATTTTCATGTCATCCGGTACGTTGTTTTTAATTATAGCCACATCCCCCTGGATTGTAATAACCTCTACCTCTCTTCTCGCAAGCTTTCCATCTTCCATTGTATAAACATGGTCTTCGTTATCCACAACATATCTTGGAATTTTAGCTACGTCATTCATCTTTATACCATCAATTTTAACCGAAACATAATTGCCAGGTAAGAAGGAAGAGTTAAGTTTACTGTTTTGAAAAGAAACATAAACATTTAAAGTCTGTGAGTTCCTGTTAAGAAGCGTTTCTTTCCTGTAGATCTTACCAAATAAAACTTCGTCTCTATTCTTATCAGTAAAAATTTTTACAACCGGGGTACTTGAGAAATTAATTAGATTAACTTCATCAATTAGTAACGGCACGGCTATCTCAACGTTCCTTGCGTCACTAAGTGTAAGCAGCTGCTGTCCTGTTGAAACATAACTTCCCCTGATTATCCCGCTTGAGTTAATGTAACCAGTAAACGGTGATACTATTCTATGTTTGGAAAGTAGAATTTCCTGGTTGTTAACCGCATAATATTTACTGTAGATACCCCTTGTGCTTAGTTTTGTTTTTACCTGCGGATTTGATATTTCAGGCAGTTCAGGTATTGGTTCGTGTATATCAAGCTTGCTGAAATACTCATACCATTTCTGGTAAACTTCATCATCTTCAATTTTCATTTCGGGAAGAATAAGTGCAACAGAATTAACAAATTCCGAGCGTAATGTATAGAGCCTGTTTTCAACTTCTCTCGAATCGATTTGTAAAACCAGTTCCTCTTTTCGTACAAAGGTTCCATCTTTCAAATCATTCTTCGCAAACATTACCTCGCCGGGCGCCTGGCAAACAACCTGCAATGTTTTTTGGGATTCGATCACACCGTTCCCCTCTATTTCCAGTACAAGGTCACCAAATAATACAGATTCTGTTTTAACCAATCTCACTTCCGGTTCAACTTCTCTTTTGTTACTTTCCTTTTCAGTTGAGCCGAGCACAGACATAATAAGTATTCCGAGGACTACGATTCCAACCACTGAGCCAGTTTTAATTAATGTACCTTTTTTGAACTTCATTTTATTACCTGATAACAATAATATATTTAAAATTTCTTTGTTATTTAAGACAGCTTACTTACAAATATTGTTACATTCAATTCAATAAACACATTTTTTATTTAATAAGCGGTAAAAGTTAAGAAACGGAAACTTTTGTAAAAATCTAATTGTGTTGAATGGAAAATATCCTATATGGAATCAAATATAAGGGTTTTCGTAACTAAATAAAGTGACGTGGAATATGCTTTAAATACCCCCTTTCCAATGCTGATGTTTTATTTATGAAACTCTCTATACCTGAAACAATCAACCACGTTGTCATTCACTATGCGGGTTGATATTGTTTTACCTCTAATCCTTCACAATAAGAATCTCAAATTTTTCAATATCATCACAATTAATTGTATTAAACGGATAAAAACAAAGAAAAATTATAAGGTTCCTTTAAGGCTAATTGATTTTTGTAGATAAATTATTTAATTACAATTTGAAAATGTCTTCTCCCTTTGGATCGATTATTTATTAAATTATATTTGATATCCGGTTTTAGGTTTTCAAGAAAGAATTTATTTCTCTATTGCCGGTAGGACAACTCCTTTTGGAGAGCTATTAGGACAAACAATCCTAATATATTAACATAAAAATCAATATTTAAAAAGAACACAATTCAATGCCTAAAAAACCATGGAAAAAATATTCCTGGAATATTCCGTTTAGCCATTGGTTAAAGTACAGTTTTGCAGCTGAGTATGAAAAATCTATTCAGGCAATGGTTTATGCTGGTGCGGCCCTCCTTGTAATAATAGTTGGATTAAGAGGGCTGGGCAACATAAGCGATGTTCCTTACATCCCCGATTTCCTACTAAACCAGGAAGGAAAAATAGATTCGAACCTTGTTATGATAGGCCTGCTTGTTGAGTTCATCATGTTGTGTATGCTCGCTGCAGTTTCATTTTTTTCCCCCCAAGATAGCGACAAAGGTCTTCAATCAAGTATTAATACTCTTGCGGAAACGGTTGACACGCTCTCTGAATCTGTTCCATCTGAAGTTGGACAAACCCTTATGAAAAGTGCGCAGGAAACCAAAAGCGCTATTGAATCTTTTCTTAATAAAGGAAATGGAAATTCTTGACAAGATTAAAAACCAAACAGAGGAGCGGCTGCTTCAATTAAACGAAGACAATATAAAAATAAGGAATAACATCTCTCAAGGAATTGTTGATTCGACAAACCAGGTTGGGATCTTTCTTCAAAACGAAAAAGAAACCCTCAACAGATACAATTCCCTGGTTGAAAACTTAATTGCCGATACCAGAAATTCTTTCCAAAGTATTACTAATAGTTTAAAAGAGGGGGTAAAAAACTCCTCGGTTGAAACCAAGGGAGTATTCGAACGTGAAAAGGAATTGATAAACCAATTTTATAAAATCAATTCCGGACTTATTTCAAAAAGCGGCGAAGAGTTTCGTGAAGAATTAAAAAATTATAGCAATATGATTGGAAGCCTTGTAACTGATGCAAGAGCAGCTTTTCAGGGTGTCACCAATAGTCTAACTGAGGGTGTAAAAAACTCAACTGCCTCATCTAACGGTGTGTTTGAACGCGAAAAAGAGATGATAGATAAATTCTATAAAATCAACTCGGAACTTGTTTCCAGAAGCGGTGAGGAGTTCAGAGGTGTGTTGAAAAATTACAACAATATGATGGAAACAGAGTCGGAAAGATTAAAATGGCTTTCAGCCAATCAGTTAAGACCGGCTGAATACATGCAAAAGAACAACGATACAAATGACAAGCTAATTAAACATTTAGAAAATATAGACAACAGTCTTAAAATAATAATGCACCAAATGAGTGTCCCGGGTGATCGAAGCTTACCCAGGCATACATTTTATAAAAGGATTAAAATAGGATGGAAAAGGCTGTTTAACCAAACACCATCTTGATTAGAAATGGCAACCAGAAAAATCTCTTTTTATTTTGTACTATATCTTGTGGTTCTTGTTGAACTTCTTGCTGTAATTATTGAGCGGGACAACAGTGAACTCGAGCTAAAGGCGCGGCTTATGGAATTTGAAACTATTCAGGATAGTGTAATTTCTTCATACAGCCTGCCCATTATACTTAGCGTTCAGGAAATTACAAATTGGCAAATTATCGGGGCGTGATAGTTTACATGTTCTTATTTCAGTTTCTAATCTTCAAACTTTGGAAGAGAAGGAAGGTGTAAGATATTTTTTTATTGATGACAAAATGAACAGCATCCGGTCCCTGGATTTTACGGTCATAACGGATAAAAAAACCGGTAACGGGCATTTCTATTTTAAGCCAAAGAATGCAGGAATTTTTGATTTCAATGTCTTTTGTCTGGTTAGAAGAAAATTACCAAAGTATCTTCCGGCTATAATACTTGAAGGAATAATCAGGGAGATGGGAAGTGAATTTACGGTAATAAGTGACACGATTGGTTTTAAAGTTAATGTAACGACAATAAAAAAGGACTTTGACCGACCTGGAAGAAGTTAGTTTAAAAAGTATTTGTTAAATAGAGAGATCGTTATAGAGCTATAATAATGAAAACAATTTTAACGTTTATCCTCAGTTTATTATTTGTGGTATCTTCATTTGCGCAACCGGATGAGTTGCGTTTTGGAGATCAAAATCCGATTCAAGTACTTGATACTATAATTGTTTTTGCAAAAGAAAGTTTTGATATCCAGGACAGACTCTCCGATTGGTCAAACAATTTCGCCGATATTGAATACACCGTAAGTATTTTTAATATTATTGAGCAAATTGGGGAATCTTACATTGGGTTTAGTAATTATATGGGGGGTCTGCAATATCGTAATGGTCAGGTAAATTATTTTTCATCCCAAGATGTTACCATTGAAATCTAATGTGGAGAGGGGTATAAATCCCGGAGATTACGAGATTAGGATGGACATTACTATTCATCAACCAGGGGTTTTTTATGTAGTAGGTGAAATTAAAGGCAAAAGTGAGCGCGGAATTTACTTTGAAGATGCAGGATATTGGGTGATAAACTGTATTGCCCGTGCAGAAAACAGGTTAACATATGATTTCTCAATAAAAAGATCTTATGATTTCGAAGAGATTGCTACCTATCGATTTGGAGAAAGTATTTCTTTTGACTATCAGTATATCGGGGGCACGGATGAATAATCTTTCCTCGTACCACTTCAAAGTTTATGAGGGAGAAAACTTAATTCACTCCGGTCTTGGATCTTACATAAACCTAGATTTTATTACAAAAAATTCTGAGATGGTAAATAAAACCTTCACTGTTGAGGGGCTTTACAGTGGAAAGCTAATCCGATTTTTTAATCCATCTATTACCGGGACCAGATTCAACGTATTGGCGCTTTGAGCTCCTGCCGCCCGAAAAACTTGAAACAAGATCGAATTGGATTCCGCTCGAAGAGTTTGAATTGATGAGTGAAAGAGATGTGATTGATGCCTTTGATTTAAGACTGATTGAAAACAGAAAATTTTCGTTTGCCTGGTTAACCAACCAGGAGGGGGGCGCTATGATTACGCGACCTAAACTAACAAATGTCACAGTAACTAGTGAACCGGAGTGGTCTATTGAGAAGTACCGCCTCAACCTTCAGATTATACGAGGAAGATTACTGGCAAGTAATTGAATTAAATGTTGATCCAGCTTTTATTAATAGCATTGCCGCGGATGAAATAGAAGAAGTGATTGTTAACATAACGTTTCAAACACAGTTTGGTGATCAGAAAAGTATGAGTTTTGTTGGAATAGTATTTTAAAATTTAATCTTGGAATAAAATATGAAAAGTGTTTTTTCAATCTTCCTGTTAACCTTGCTAACTACTATTGCGGTTCTATTTATAGTGCCGAAAAAATCGTTTGCCCAGGAAATTCGAAAACCGATGAAACTTAGTGAAGAAGAACAGAGTGATTTTCAAATACGTTACGGCATGGCTTTGTCATCGCGTTATATGTGGAGAGGATTAAACCTTTCGAAGGCTCCTGTTTTTGAACCATATGCCAGTTTTCTTTTCCATGGGTTAGAACTATCCTTTTATGGAGTTTATGGGCTGTCTGAAAGTGAGGCTAAGCATCCTGACTTTGAAAAACCACCAGTCCCCGGGGTAACATATCCATCAAATCTTGATAAGATAGCATTCTCTCAGGTAATTTCTAACCTGTTTTACAATTTCGGAACAGAGATTGGCACATTTACACTTGGTGCAACAGGATATTATTTTTCTGATATGTTGATAAAGCGGGCTAACACCAATAGCCTTGGAGATACTACTAGGCTTCATTTACATTAAGCCGTTGTGGGACAACTGGGAAGATAATAGAAACGGTTCCCATACACTTGAGGCAAATTTCAGATTTTCTGGCAATGAAGATTTTCCCTTGTGGGTTGTAGTGGCATATAATTTTTATAATGATCCGGACAAATCAATTTTTGCCGAGGTGGGATATACGTTTAGAGTTTTAAAAAATAATTTTAGCTTGTTTGCCGGTGGGGTGCTCGATGCTTCAGCATGGTACCAGTTTACAATAAAAAACGGTATTCTTCGAGATGGTACAGGGTTAACAAACTTTGGGTTTATACTTAACCGCGAGTTGAAGCTGGAGAATTGGCTAACTTTAGACTTTGCTACTTCTTGATGTAATGAATTTTTACGAGGAGAGAAACACAATACTATTTAAAGCCACATTAAAGATAGAATAAAATAGGTTTTATTTTAATTCTTTATACCTGAAACATTCAACAACGTGGTCGTTCACCATGCCTGTGGCTTGCATGTGTGCATAAACTATAGTTGAGCCAACAAACTTAAATCCTCTTTTCTTAAGATCTTTGCTGATCAGGTCGGAGAGTTCTGTTTTTGCCGGAATTTCTTTTATAGATTTGAATTTATTTTGAATTGGTTTACCGTTTACAAAGCTCCAGATGTATTTGTTAAACGTTCCAAATTCCTTTCTTACTTCTAAAAATGCTTTGGCGTTTGTTACTGCAGATTCACTTTTAGTTTGTTTCTTATTATGCCTTCGTCTTTAAGAAGAGAGTTGATCCTTCCTTTACTATACTTTGCAATTTTATTAAAATCAAAGTTATCAAATGTCTTGCGAAAGTTTTCCCTTTTATATAGAACTGTTCTCCAGCTAATCCTGCCTGCATTCCTTCAAGCAATAAAAACTCAAACAGTTTTCTATCGTTGTGAAGAGGCACACCCCATTCTTTATCGTGGTATTCAATCATCAACGCGATCATTGGTTGGCCAGGAACAACTTTTCTTCATTTAATCTCCATAATTTATTATAGAATGTTACAGGTTAGAATTTGATGTTAAGGAAAAAAGAAATTAATAATTCAAAATTGGGCTAAGCCATTTCTCAAGTTCATCAACGCTCATACCCTTGCGGCGATGGTAATCAATCACCTGGTCTTTATGATATTTTTCCTACGTTAAAATATTTTGCCGCAGGATTTGCAAAGTAGAGTCCGCAAACTGAAGCTGCTGGATACATTGCAAAATTTTCGGTCAGTTTAATCCCCGTCTTTTCTTCAACACCAAGCAGATTAAAAATAATCGGCTTTTCCGTATGATCAGGTTGAGACGGATAACCAGGGGCTGGACGAATACCAACGTACTTTTCTTTTACCAGATCTTCGTTCGAGAAATTTTCATTTCCTGCATAGCCCCAGTATTCTTTTCTTACTTTTTCATGAAGATGCTCTGCAAACGCCTCAGCAAGCCGGTCTGCCAAAGCTTTAACGAGGATGATTTTATAATCATCATGATCTTTTTCATACATATTCACAAGCTCTTCTATACCATTGCCAGCAGTAACTGCAAATGCACCAAGATAATCTGTTTTGTTGGATTCGGTCGGTGCGATAAAATCTGAAAGAGCAAGATTGGGCTGCCCCTCAGCTTTTTTAATCTGCTGCCGCAGTGTATGTAGAATAGTTAAAACACCGCCGCGGTTTTCATCAGAATAAATTTCAATATCATCGTAACCAACTGTATTGGCGGCAAAAATACCAAACACTCCGTTCGCAGTAAGCGATTTGCTGCTGCTAACCTCGTCTAATAGTTTGTTCGCATCATCAAAAAGTTTCTTCGCTTCATCTCCTAATTTTTCATCTTTAAAAATTGTTGGGTATTTACCTTTCAATTCCCAGGTTGTAAAGAATGGTGTCCAGTCAATATACTTTCGCAATTCCTCAAGTGGGAAATCTTTTAATACGGTTATACCTTCTTTTTTTGGCTTAGTAATTTTTATGCTTTCCCAGTCTGTTTTTAAGCTGTTTGCCCTTGCTTCATTAAGTGTAATAAAGCTCTTACCTGATTTTCTTTTAAGATAGTCTTCTTTCAGTTTATCATATTCATCTTTAAATGAATTCATAAACTTCTTTTTCTCATCTTCGTTTTCACTTAAGAGATTACTAACAACGGGCACACTCCGTGAAGCATCAAGCACATGAATGGTAGTGCCATTATAGTGTGGTGCAATTTTAACCGCAGTATGAACCCGTGATGTTGTTGCGCCACCAATTAGTAAAGGCTTATTAATTCCTTTCCTCTCCATTTCTTTTGCAACATGAACCATTTCATCAAGCGATGGTGTAATTAAGCCGCTTAACCCAATTACATCTACATTCTGTTCAACTGCTTGCTCAATAATTTTTTCTGCTGAAACCATCACGCCGAGATCAATCACGTCATAATTATTACAGCCAAGCACCACACCAACAATGTTTTTACCGATATCATGCACATCGCCTTTAACGGTTGCCATTAGTACTTTCCCATTGCCACGGGAAGCACTTGACCCTCTTTCTCTTTTTCGAGATAGGGAATAAGTTTAGCTACCGCTTTCTTCATCACCCTTGCACTTTTAACAACCTGCGGGAGAAACATCTTACCCGAACCAAACAGATCGCCGACATAACTCATTCCATCCATTAACGGTCCTTCGATAATTTCCAGCGAACTACTAAATTTTTGTCGTGCTTCTTCAACATCATCATCAATATATTCAACAATTCCTTTAACTAGTGCATGCTTTAGTCTTTCTTCAACAGTAGTGTTTCTCCATTCATCTTTTTTAGTCTCGTCTTTCTCTTTACCTATAACAGATTCTGCAAACTCTATCATTCTCTCGGTTGCGTCCGGTCTGCGGTTAAGTATAACATCTTCAACTCGTTCAAGCAGATCTTTCGGTATTTCTTCATAAACTTCAAGTTGACCCGCATTTACAATTCCCATATCCAACCCGGCTTTAATAGCATGGTAGAGAAACGCAGAGTGCATTGCTTCTCTAACAGGATTGTTACCCCGGAAAGAAAAAGAAAGATTGCTTATCCCACCACTAACACTAGCATAAGGCAAATTCTGTTTTATCCATCTTGTTGCTTCAATATAATTTATTGCGTAGTTGTTATGCTCCTCAATACCGGTTGCAACGGTTAAAATATTCGGATCAAAAATTATATCCTGCGGAGAGAAGCCAACTTTTTCAGTTAATATTTTGTAAGCACGTTCACAAACTTCTATCTTTCGATTAAATGTATCTGCTTGTCCTCTTTCATCGAATGCCATAACTATTACAGCGGCACCGTATCGAAGAATTTCATTTGCATGATCGATAAATTCCTCTTCGCCCTCTTTTAAACTTATCGAGTTAACAATTCCTTTGCCCTGCAGACACTTTAATCCTGCTTCAATCACACTCCATTTTGATGAATCGATCACAATTGGAAGTTTTGCTATATCGGGTTCCGCGGCAAGTAAGTTTAAAAACTTAGTCATCACTTCTTCCGATTCGATCATCCCTTCATCCATATTCACATCAAGAAACTGTGCGCCGCCCTCTACCTGGTGCCGAGCAACTGAAAGTGCTTCTTCATAATTTTCTTCTTTGATAAGCCGTGCAAACTTTTTTGAACCTGCAACGTTAGTTCTCTCTCCAATGTTGATAAAGTTCATTTCGGGTTGCACAACAACAGGTTCGAGTCCGCTTAATTTCAAAAGTATTTTTTCTGAAGGAATTGTTCGCGGTTTATATTCTTTTACAGCTTCAGCAATATCTTTAATATGATCCGGTGTTGTGCCACAGCAGCCACCAACAAGATTAACAAACCCGCTTTCTGCAAAATCTTTTAGAACTGAGGCGGTTACATTTGGAGTTTCATCATATTCACCCATCTCGTTGGGAAGTCCTGCATTCGGATAGACGGACAAAAACTTGCTTGATAACGTTGAGAGCTCTTCAACAAAAGGTCTCATCTGTTTTGCACCAAGCGAACAGTTTAGTCCTACACTAAGAAGATTTTTTGCATGGAAAATTGAAATCCAGAAAGCTTCGGTTGTTTGCCCCGATAATGTTCTCCCGCTCTGGTCAATAATTGTTCCGGAAATCATTACTGGAAGTTGATTTTTTAATTCGGTATTTACCCTATCAACAGCATAAATAGCAGCTTTGGCATTAAGTGTATCGAAAATTGTTTCGATCAAAAGAATATCTGCGCCGCCGTCAGCCAATCCTTTGGCTGATTCATAATATGCTTCCATCATCTGATCGAAAGTTACAGCGCGGTAACCGGGGTCGTTAACATCGGGCGAGAGTGTTAAGGTTCTGTTTGTTGGACCTAGAGCACCTGCAACAAAGCGCGGTTTTGCAGGATCAATTTTACTAAACTCATCAGCAGCCTCCTTCGCTATTTTTGCTGCGGCAAAATTCATCTCGTAAACAAACTCTTCCGTTTTATAATCTGCCTGCGAAATCGGGGTTCCGTTAAAAGTATTAGTTTCAACAATATCTGCACCGGCTGCAAAATATTCACGATGAATTTCTTTTATTACTTCCGGCTGGGTGATTGATAAAAGATCGTTGTTACCTTTAAGATCATTTGGATGATCTTTAAATCTTTCTCCTCTAAAATCCTCTTCGGATAGACCTCTGCGCTGTATCATCGTTCCCATAGCGCCATCCAGAACAAGGATTCTTTCTTTTAATATTTTCTCAAGTTGTTCGAACCTGGTTTTCATTTTTCCTTTTGTGATTAAGATGTCTGTAAATGAAATTTCTTGTATTCCTACAATCTTTAAAACGAGGCGAAATATAACTAAATTGCCGTGCATTATAAACTTAAATAAAACAACAGAAAAAAGTTATGATTATAGTTACAGGCGGAGCCGGATTTATTGGCAGCGCAATTGTGTGGCGGCTTAATGAGTTGGGCGAAGAGAACATCCTGATTGTAGATGAACTGGGCAGCGATGAAAAATGGAAAAATCTTGTGGGCTTGAACTTTAAAGATTTTATAAACAAATATGATTTCATTGATAATGTTATTGATGACGGGCTAGCCGATTTTGATGCCAAAGCCATCATCCATATGGGGGCAAACTCTTCCACAACCGAAAAAGATGCTGATCTTCTTTTAACAAACAACTACGAATACACCAAAGCGCTAGCTGAATCTTCTTTGGAAAATAATGTGCGCTTTATTTATGCTTCTTCCGCTGCAACTTATGGCGATGGCTCACTTGGGTTTGATGATGATCTTGCAAAGTGTGTTAAGCTTCGCCCGCTTAATATGTATGGATATTCAAAACAACTGTTTGATCTCTGGGCTATGAAACGCGGCGCATTTGAAAAAATTGTCGGGCTAAAATATTTTAATGTTTACGGTCCAAACGAGTATCACAAAGGTGATATGAGAAGTGTTGTACATAAAGCTTTTGAACAGGTGCGTGATACCGGGAAAAGTTAAGCTGTTCAAATCTTTAAATAAGGATTATAAAGATGGTGAACAGATGAGAGATTTTATTTATGTAAAAGATGCTGTTAACATGACCCTCCACTTTTTAGAGCATCCAGATAAAAATGGTTTGTTTAACGTTGGTTCCGGAAAAGCAAGAACATGGAACGATCTTGTAACAGCGCTATTCAACGCAATGAATAAACCGGTCAACATAGAATACATCGATCTGCCGGATCATCTTGCAGATAAATACCAGTACTTTACCGAAGCAAACACTGGCAAACTGAAGAGCGCAGATTATAATGAGCCTATAAGCTCTTTAGAAGATGGCGTAAATGATTATGTTAAAAATTACTTGATGGGTAAGCGGTTTTTGGGAATGTAACTTCTAGTTATAAGGAACCTCTTCGTCATCATCAAACATATCTTCTTCGGGATCCACTAAAGGAATATCCTCTTCTACTATATCTTTTTCAGTTGGTTCCTTATCAAAAGGGTTTTTCTCCTCCTCTTCTTCATCATTGTAATAATCGTCATCATCTTCTACGTTATCATCCTCGTCATCGTTTTTATTTTTAGCTGCGTGTAAAATATAATTGTCCTTGGCAGGACGGAAACATCCGCCCATTATTAACATCGGGCACTTCCCCTGCCCGAAGAATGCTTAACAAGTTAAGCTCTTCAGTAATCATCTGGCTCTTCTCCAATTTTATTTGTTCTTCGTTTGCTTGCTCATTTAAAAGCACGCAGGAAATATTTGAAGAAAATTTTTCATTATCAAATTAAATTTTTTCTATCCCTGGATAAACATTTTCATATAACAGCATTAGTTAAAACTTAAGCCGGATTTATTATATTGTCAACTCATTTTACAACTATAAATTATTACCCTAATGAAATTGGCGACACTTTGCTACGTCCAGGATAAAAAAACAAATTCAACATTAATGATACACCGTGTAAAAAAGGAAAACGACTATCATCATGGAAAATGGAACGGGTTGGGCGGAAAGTTCGAATCCGGCGAAAGCCCCGAAGAATGTGCTGTAAGGGAAGTTAAGGAAGAAAGTGGTTTAAATGCTAAATCAATAAAGATGAAGGGTTTTATAACTTTTCCCCTTTTTGACGGTATAGAAGACTGGCATGTCTTTTTATTTGTAATTGATGATTATGATGGTGAGTTGATCGATTCAAATGAAGGAAACTTGGAATGGGTGCCTAATGAGAAACTAACCGAGATAAATCTTTGGGAAGGTGATAAAATATTTATTCCATGGTTGTTTGAAGAAAAATTCTTTAGTGCAAAATTTGTTTATAATGATGGAAGATACGTAAGCCACACAGTACATTTTTATTAATATCATAGTTGTTGATTTGTTTAATCACCGCCCAATTACAAAAGCAAAAAATAAATTTTGACGACTTTTGCAGATAAAGCTTTTAAGTTTTTTACGGATTTTAGTGCGCCCATATTCCTTCCTGGTGGAGTAGATTAATCCAGGGCTATATTCTATTCAGAAACTCTGTAATTTTTTCATTAACCACATCTGCTTTTTCAATTGGCGTCATATGTCCTGCGCCTTGCACCAAAGCAAATTCTGAACCTGGGATTTTATCTGCCATCAGTTTCATCACGGCTGGCGGGGAAAGTTTATCTTCGCTTCCGCATATTACCAGCGTTGCTATTTTTATTCCTTGTAAAAGTTCTGTTGTGTCTGTTCTTCCAGCCATTGCAAGTACACATCCTTTAACACCAACCGGGTCATTTTTTAAAGATCTGCTTACAACTTCTCTATATTCTTTTTCTGATTCGTTTATAAAACTATCAGCAAAACAGTTTGCAACAAATTCATTTATAAACAATTCAAACTTGCCCTCGTTTATTCTTTTGATGGCATCAGCTCGTTTTAGTTTTGTTTCGTTATCATCTGCAACCGATTTTGTATCACATAATATAAGCGCACTAAACAAGTTTTCTATTCTTCCCATTGCTCTAATCGAAATATAACCTCCCATGGATAAGCCGCACAAAACAGGTTTGTTAAGATTCATCCCGCTAATTATTTCTTCAAGATCATCAACAAACATTTCCATGGTAAACTGTCCGTTTCCTGCAGGCGATTCACCCAAACCGCGCAAGTCGTATCTAACACAAAAATAGTTGCTGCTTAAAGCTTTAACCTGGGCATCCCACATGTGGTGATCGTATGGGAAACCATGTACAAACAGAATTGCTTTATTCTCTTTCTTTCCATTAGTAAAAACAGAAAGATTGTTAATTTTAGTATTCATAACTTTTATTAGTATTTTATAAAAAATAATTTTGAGTTCTCCATAATCTAACATATTTATTGTTTTAAGTTTATATGAAGATAGCTTTTGTTTCATCCGAGGCGATACCTTATGCCAAAACAGGGGGCCTTGCCGATGTTGCCGGTTCCTTGCCAAAAGAGCTTGAAAAACTTGGCTGTGAAGTAAAATTATTCATTCCTAAGTACTCTACTATTGATGAAGAAAAGTATGGTTTACGATATAGCCAGGATATTGGCGAACTGCCAATAAGAATTCATGGGCTTATACGCTCTATTCATATTCACCAGGCAAGTTTACCCGACTCAGGAGTAGAAGTAAATTTTATAGATTGTCCATATTATTTTCACCGTAATAGTTTATACACTAATGATGAAGACGAAGACGAAAGGTTTATCTTGTTATCCAAAGCTGTTATTGAAGCAGTTCAGAGAATGCAATGGGTTCCTGATGTGATTCATTGCAATGATTGGCAAACGGGGCTTCTCCCTCTATTTATAAAAGATAATTACAGTTGGGACAGGATGTTTGATAAAACTTCCACGCTGTTTACAATCCATAACATGGGTTACCAGGGAAGGTTTTCTAACTCCGCTATGTTTAGCGCTGAATTAAGCGAAGAGTTATATTACCCTGACGGACCAATTGAGTTTGAAAATTCAATTTCTTTTATGAAAAGCGGAATTATGTTTGCTGATTTAATAAACACGGTAAGCAACAAATATTCACATGAAATTCTTACCCCGGAATTTGGCGCAGGATTAGAAAAAACTCTAAGGACAAGGAAGCTTGATCTTTACGGCATTTTAAATGGTGCCGATTACAATGTTTGGAATCCTGAAACAGATACTTACATTCCTTACAATTATTCAATAAATGATCTTAGCGGTAAGCTTAAAAACAAAAAGTCTCTACTTGAAAAATTCAAGATGCCCTTTAGTGAAAAAGTTCCATTAATTGGTATTATCTCCCGAATGGTTGTGCAAAAAGGTTTTGATATTTTCGCTGATGCAGTAAATGAGCTGATGACACTTAATGCCCAATGGATAATACTTGGTGGCGGAGAGGATACCTATGAGTTGATGTTTCGATCGCTGGCAAATAAGCTGCCACATAAGGTTGGCGTTTCTACAGGTTACAACAACGAGCTTTCTCACTTCATTGAAGCGGGGGCTGATATGTTTCTTATGCCTTCACGTTATGAACCATGCGGACTTAACCAGATTTACAGTTTAAAATACGGCACAGTACCTATTGTTAAAAAATACAGGTGGTCTTGCAGATACTGTACACGATTGGGATGAGCTACATAGTTACAGTCTTGATACCGGAACAGGTTTTTCTTTTAATGATCATACCGGCTATGCATTATTTAAGAGTGTAGAGCGTGCAGTTAATTGTTATAGCGTAAAGAGTGCATGGAAAAAAATTCAATCGAATGGAATGAAAAAAGATTTTTCATGGAAACATTCTGCGGAACAATATATTGAATTATACAAACTTGCTAAAGATAAGCGCGTTTAAAAAGTTATCGCATGCCCAATTGAAAAATAGAAAATTATATCTCCCCAACTAAGCGGGTTTTCCGGAAGATCTTTTCTAAGCAAGAAACTTCTTCCAATTGAAAAATCAGCGGGGCCAATTGGTGTATCGAATGAAACGGTTCCGCCAATACCGTGCTTCAAATCCTTAAACCTGATTAATTCCTGGGTTCTCCATGTTGCCCCCAAATCATACCTGAACCATAAGTAAGTATCAAAAAATATTTTAAATGGTAACTTAAGCTGGTACATTAAAGAGGCCAGGGCTATTTGCCTTCCTCTAAATTCATCTTCGTATTCACCAAAAAAGGAGTACTGACCACCAAGTGTAAACTGCTCGCTTAGTGGAAGTGTTTTATCTCCAAAGCCAATATGTATCCTCGATGTAAGCACCTGGCTTTTGTTAATTTTAAATAAGTATCTGAAGTCCATCCCAACAAGAGTATAACCTTCGTCGCCGCCTAAAAAACTCTGGGCTGTTTCATAATAACCATCAAAATAAACTCCGTCATCGGGATAAGGAAATTTATTCCTGCTATCTATGGTTGTCCCAATTTTAAGACTAACAATTTTTGTTTCATACGGATCTACAACGCTTCCCTCAATATTTTTTACCCTGTCTATCTGATATTTGCCGGTAAAAATAAGTTTGCCAAATTTTTCAATCTGTGTACCAAGGGAAAGAGAAGCGCCGTAAAATATCTGCCTGTACTCGCCTGTTTTTGTGCTTGTAAATGTTTTCTCAGTTTCAGAGGAGGTCCTTTCATAAACACCGATATCATTAAACTTGTAGTAAGCATTAATTTTATATGTAAGGTAAGTGTTAAAAACCCTGTACGCTATGTGCTCCAGGATGTATGCCCTGTTACTTGCACCGCCAAAAAGAAAGAGACCTAGCTCAGTTCCGTCTCCGAATAAATTTACATCTCTAAGATCCAGACCAAATTGTGCTTTGTAAGTGTTGTTAACTAAAAATCCTACTTTAAGAAGGCTTGAAACTCGTTCTTCCAGCGAAAGTTTTAAAATGTTTCCTTCTTCTGTTTCTGTAATGAAAAGGTTTATATCGTTGAACAGCCCTGTACTCCTAAGGCCTGTTAATCCCGCTTTAACAACATAATAAGAAAAATAGTCACCCGCTTTTATAGGAAATTCTCTTTCAATAACTGTTTCACTTGTGTTTGCATCTATAATCACTTTGCTTAAAATACCGTCGTTAAAAATTACCTGCAGGTGCCCGGTATTTTTATCAAATTCAACGCTGGAACATTTTGCAATTAAATATCCATTCTTACGGTAATGTTTTAAAACTTCAATTACGCTGTAAACAATTTCGCGCGGTTTATATGTTTGTCCATTAAGCTGATTTAATATCGAATCTACTATCGATTTTTCCACCCCGTTTCCACTTACAATCGATACGCTCTTAATAAATGCTGCCGGCATATAAACAAGTTTTAGATGGGTAGAATCTTTATGCTGGATGATATTTGCGTGGATATTTTCAAACAATCCGGTTTTATATAGGGTAAGTAAATCAAGTAAAACTGTTGAGTTCGAAACAGAATCAACAGAAGTATATTTATTATAAAAGGAATTAATTAGCTGAGAGGTGTCTCTATAGCAAACAATATTCCGGATATAAAAATTTTTGGAATTAATTTTCCCGAGAGTGAAGGAATCAATTTTTGCTTTTAGTGTTGGAATATGTGGGAGAGCACTTTTATAACCTCTAATAATTAACGAATCTATATAAGTAAAATTTGTTGCTGAGCTATTTTCCATGTTCGGCTCTATGACAATGTCTGCTTCGGAAAGCATCTTCTTGTCTAGCTGCTTCATAGGTATGCTCACTGTTTGATCCACAATAAGCCACGGAACATCAAGATCATCAAGGTTATGAAGAGGGCTGGTTGTATTTACTGCAATTACAATATCCGCACCCATATCCTTTACAGTTTTAACCGGGATGTTTTCCACCAACCCTCCATCGACAAGAGTAAGGTCATTTCGTTTAACAGGGGAGAGAAAGAAGGTGACACTCGAGCTAGCTCTCATTGCCCTGCCAAGTGAGCCGTCGCTAAGAATAACCGGTTCACCCGAAACTAGATTGGTACAAACAGCTCTAAACTTAATTAGAAGGTCATCAAAACTATCTTTAGCATGAAGGGGTGCCATGAGTGTTTGAAGCGTAAGATAATTAGAGAATTTTACGCCTTCGTTAAAAGAGGTCGGTAAGATCGGCTTCAAACCGTTCAGCCTTAAAGTAAATATTGCCCTGTCTTCAGTAACTTTCTGATCAATGAATAATTCAGTTCTACTTGTTGTGCCTCCAATTGATAGCAGGTCTGCCCAATCAGTGTTAATAGCAATAGAATCTAACTCTGTAATACTATAACCAGAGCTATAAAATCCACCAACAATGCTACCAATACTTGTTCCTGCAATAAGGTCTACCTGTATTCCAGCTTCTTCAAGGGCTCTTAGTACACCAATTTGTGAAAGCCCCCTTGCACCGCCACCGCTTAATGCAAGCCCAATCCTAGGGTTAAGAATTGGAACTTCTTCGGTTAACCCAAAAGGCAGTCGCTCGGTCCTTGTTTTTAGATTGATTGTGTTCTTTGTCTGTGCAAAAGAGAGATTTATAATAAAAGAAAGGAGAAAAAATAATATTTTCACTCGGATAGTCATCAGGATAAATTTATAAGATGAACAAATCTGTGCCGGAAAAAATTAATTTTTGGCATTAACAGGGTTAATATTTAACTCACCTGCGTTTCTTTTTTTGTGCTTGCGATTGCTTCTCCGCGGATTCCATTAGTCTTGCAAAAAAACCTGGTTTTTTATCACGCATCTTTAACCGGTTCCAGCACCATGCCATCATGCTTATGATTAATGTAATACTGTTGTGCTATTGAAAAAACATTAAACATAAAATAATAAAGATTAAGCCCTGATGGAAATGTCATAAATAGAATAGTTAGCATTACGGGCATTATATATACCAATTGTTTTTGCTTCGGATCTTTCATGGTCATTTTTTGCTGGAAGAATGTTGTAATGCCCATTAACAGTGCGAGACCGCTTATCTGCT
Source organism: uncultured Ignavibacteriales bacterium (assembly GCA_963764825.1). GTDB lineage: Bacteria > Bacteroidota > Ignavibacteria > Ignavibacteriales > Ignavibacteriaceae > JAZGGS01. The sequence goes on from CAVXUA010000003.1 coordinate 178,002, forward strand.
GAATTCCAAAGAGAGGAAGCTTAAACCCAAGATCGTAAATTACATCCGGGTTTGAAAGATCCATTATCCAGAAAATAAACGGTTGCTGGCGTAACTCGATTGCAGTTTGAAACAAACCCCACAGAGCAATGAAGATTGGCATCTGAAGCAATAGAGGCAGACAACCGCCTGCCGGGTTTACCCCGTAAACCTTATACAGCCTCATCGTTTCTTTATTCATCTTCTGGGAATCTTCTTTATACTTCTCTTTTATTTCTGCTATCTTCGGCTGCAGAAGCTGCATCTTTTTCATCGATTGATAGCTGGTTTTTGTGAGAGGATAAAGCACAATTTTTATAATCAATGAAAAAACTATTATAACAAAGCCAAAGTTCGGTATAAAATTGTGGATGAAGCCAAACAGTGGGAGAAGCAAAAATTCGGCAATTGGGCGCACAATAAATTTTAATCCAAAAAAACTACCAAAGTCAACAAGTGCCTGAAGGCTATGCCCCAGATCTTTTAAACCTTCGTAATCAACAGGACCAACATAAAGGGTGAATGATTGTTTTTCATGAATTGTATTCCTAAACGGAACGGTTATTCTCACGCTGTATATTTCTTTAATGCCCATGTTTTTAATGGGTTCGCTATATCCCTCAAGGTATGCGCCTTCTACATCAGAAGCATTGTTAGGAATCATAATTGCAGTAAAATATTTATTCCTTACCGCAACCCAATCTATGCGCCCGTTAAAGTCTTCTTCTTCTCTTTCATCAATTGATGAAGCATCGAGAATTACCTGTTCATCTCCATAATAAACACTTGAGTTTGAGTAGGTAGCTTCGTTCACCGAGTTTTCTTCAACTGCCCTAATGCCGGTTCCCCAAACAATATCATAAGTGCTATTGCTGATCATATTGTTCATTCCGACAAGATCTATATTGCTTCTAAACTTATACCTGTTTTTATAAAAAACATATTGCTTTTGTATATACCTTCCTTCGGTAAAACTTAATGTAAATGTGATAGTTAGCGAATCTCTATCAGATAACAGAAGCTTGCTTTTCCTGGCATCAGTTTCAAAAATATAATCTCCGGTACTAACTGCTTTTCCATCGGTTGTTACAAACGAAAGATCATAAGCGTTGCCCAGAGAATAATTTATTAATTGAACAGAATTTTTATAATAGTTTTCATCATTTTCTCCACGGGAATACCAATTGTTAAACTTTTTAAGAAAAACTTTATGGATGTTTCCGCCCTTGGTAGAAAGCTCAATAATAGCAACATCGTTTTCTATGGTTATAATGTTTCCTGTATCGCTTGTATCTCTTAAAACATTCTCAAGTTCTGTAGTTTCAATTCTTTCTTCCGGAATATTTATTATCGGGGCTGTTTCTTCCGGTGTAACTGATGTATCCCGCACTAATCCTATTGAATCTTTATCGTTGCCTTTTTGATCTGTTGGTTCGGGTGCATTTAGAAAAAGCCATACTACCAAAACGGCGCCAATAAGTACAAATGCTAATGTCGTTTGCTTATCCATCAATTTTTCCTTTTCCCGGAAACTAATTTATAAGATCTGAAATTAGAAGCTATAAAATAATTATTGAGGTGTGATCTATTCAAATAATTATAAACGGGTTTATTAATATTTATGAGTGTTAGGGTGTACAGAGTGTGTTATTTATTTTTGAAATAATATCGGCTACGGCGCTTTGTATTTCATTCAGCTTTACAGTCCGTCTATTTTTTTGATTTATTGTATTAAGTGAAAAAACAACTTTTAACAGACTATTTTTGTTTAAGCAGGTTTCAATAAGAAGTTGTTTATTTAATCTATACGATACTCTGAGTAATCTTTTAACTCGGTTTCTCCAAACGGCGTTCCCTGATTTTTTAAAAACTGCTGTGGCAATTTTAACCCCGCACTTTTTGCTGTTTTTATTATGTATATAAATAGCTTTAAGCTTATTATCAGAAGAGTAAATTACGTTACCAATTTTAAATATATTCTCAAAATCCCTTTTACTCTTTATCCTCTCACCAGCCGTTAGTCCATACGGTTTCACATTATTTAAAAGTCATCAGTTACAGTTAGTCTAGTTCTGCCCTTTGCTCTTCTTCTGGAAAGAATTTTCCTGCCGCTCTTAGATTTCATTCTTTCTCTAAAACCATGCTTGTTTTTTCTCTTCCTATTGCTAGGTTGATATGTCCTTTTCATTTCTGCTCCTATTTCTCTAAAAAAGACTACAAAAATAAGCCCAAAACTTTAGATTATCAAGGAAAGCTTCCAGCTAAAATTGATAGTTTTTTATTCTAATTATTTATTAAAAAATAATTTGAAATTAATTTGCACAGATGGTTAATACTTCCTATTTTCTAATTGGTAAGGACATTAAAAATTATGTGGATAACTTGTTGAAAATATTAATGTGTGAAAACGTTTCACAATCTTTCTATTTTAATGCCTCAACCTCCAACTAAGAATAATGTGTGTTGTTTTTAAGGGTGGGGGTGCAACATATTTATTTATAATGGGTTACCGTGATCCACCTGATGTTGACAACTTGTTGAAATTTTGTTTGTGTAAATTAATAGTCTTGCTAATTCATTTATAAATCTAAATAATTTATACTTTTGTTCTGTGGATAATTTAATGCTTGATTCTGAAATTGTTAAAAACCAAACCAATGCGGATCCTAGTTCTGCTTGGAAAGCTTGCCTTAATAAAATAAAAGAAAATGTAACATTAATGACCTATAACACCTGGTTTCTTCCCATAAAACCGATTGGGTTGGATGAGTCCACGCTTAGGGTACAGCTTCCCAGCCAGTTTTTTTGGGAGTGGATTGATGAGCATTATAATTCGCTTATTAATAAAACCATTAACGAAGTAATAGGTCCCGATGCTAAGCTATCTTATATCATTTCAGAAGATGTGGTAGAAAGCGAGCCTGCTGTTAGAGAAAAAGTTAAAAAACCAGACAATGGAACTTTACAGGCAAAACCGAAGCAAAATTTTGAATCATACTTAAATTCAAGATATACATTTGATAATTTTATAAAGGGCGAGGGCAACCAACTTGCAAGAGCTGCTGCAGGTGCTATAAGCGATAACCCTGGCGGAACTTCTTTTAACCCGTTTTTTGTTTATGGAGGAGTTGGCTTAGGAAAAACCCACCTTATACAGGCAGTAGGCAACGAGATTCTAAAAAGCCACCCGGATAAAAAAGTTATTTATCTTTCCTCAGATATTTTTACAGTTGAATTTGTTGAGGCAATTCAGTCAAACAAGGTAAATGAGTTCTCAAGTTTTTACAGGAGCATGGATGTTTTAATAATAGATGATATTCAATTTCTTATTGGCAAGGAAAAAACCCAGGATTTATTTTTTCATATTTTTAATACTCTTCACCAATCAAGAAAACAAATAATTCTTTCCAGCGATAAGCCGCCCAAGGATTTGAAAGGATTAGATACCAGGTTAACATCAAGGTTCCAGTGGGGTTTAACAGCAGATATTCAGCCACCTGAACTTGAAACCAGAATTGCAATTCTTAAGAAGAAAGCGGAATCTTATGGTATGATTGTAGAGAATGAAATACTCGATTATATAGCTTCGAATATAACTTCCAATATAAGAGAGTTAGAAGGATGCCTTATAAAGCTCCTTGCCAATGCATCTTTAAATTCTAAAGAGATAACTTTTGAACTTGCAAAAAAAACAGTAAAAGAAATTGCCACCGACCGGAAAGCAAATAACATTACTATTGAAACAATCACAAAAAATGTTTGCGATATGTTAGGTGTGGCTGAAAATAAAATAAGAGATAAAACACGCAAGAAAGAAATTGTGCTTGCAAGACAAATTGCTATGTATCTTTCAAAGGGGTTGACAAAATCTTCGCTGAAAACCATCGGGTTGCACTTTGGCGGGCGGGACCATTCCACAGTTATTCACTCATGTACATCTATTGAGAGAGCAATAATTGAAGACAACGCTCTACGCGAACTTATTGATAATTTAAAAAACCAGATAGAAATGAGTTCTGCCTGAATGGATACCGGTAAATTTGTCCTAGCCATTTTTTATGCCCTTTTTGGGCATTTTTTATATAAAATAAAAATGTTGATAAATTGTTAATTTAAGTGAAATAGGTTGTTGATATGGCCGTATTTGTCAACAGGGTGTTAATTTCAACACTTTTAAACACTTGTTTTACAGTACAGATTGTTGATAATTGTTAATCTAAGTTGTTTTAGTAGAAAGGATTTGCTTGCTTTTCAACATATTAACAGTGTAATTATTACATTTATTAAGTAAATATATATATATAATTAATATAACCTTCTTAACAACTTAAGCTGAATAGTTTAAAAACTAAATCATTCTATTTTTATTGACATTGAGATATATTTGGTCTAAATTTTGCTTTAGAGTATGATAAAGCTCCAATTATTAACAACTTAGAGTAAGTAAAATGAAAAAAACACTAATATTATTTGTTTTAACCAGCTTATGTGCAATTACTTTCATAAGTTGTTCAACATCTGTAGATAATGACATTACTATCAAAAACCTGGCTTCAGGCGATATCCATTTAAATTTTCTCGCTGAATTAACCACCGTTAAAGCTGGTGGAGAAGTTACACTATCACCTCTTCCAAAAGGGATTTACGATTACAATACAACATATGAAATACCTCCTGGTATAACATCCTCTTCGGCAGAAGAAGGAACAGCGGGTCAATTGACTATTAAGGCGGGCACAAAAATTTTGATCGTATATTCGAGTGCTATAATTGGAGATTCATATATTTTGTCTGCAACTCTAACTAGTTCCGATGATCTTAGTGATGAAGGAGATCCTAACCCTGTTGGACCTTAAAATCATCCTAATTTATAATCCTCAAAAAACAGACTTTTAAACTTTCTGAACTATCATGATTTAGGTGATTTACAAGTGCCTTTTTAGCATTAATTTCAGCGACAATATATTGTAGTTGGACTCTCTTTTTAGTATTTTTCTATGTTTCATCAAAAGAGAGTTTTATGGAGTTTAAAGTAAACAGCAAAGTGCTGGAAAAGTTGTTAGCAAAGGTAATTCCTGCTGTTCCTGCCCGTACGCCAATGCCAATTTTAGAAAATTTTCTTTTCGAAATTAAAGACGGATCGCTAACTGTTTGCGCTACCGATCTTGAAATTTCGTTAAAGTCATCTATCAATGTTGCTTCGGATGAAAACGTAAGCATGGTCATACCCGCGCGCCTTCTCTATGATATTATAAGGTCGCTGCAAGAAACGCAAATAAACTTTCAAACCAATGGGAATGCAAAATTAAAACTGTCTACCGAAGCAGGAGTTTATAATATTGGATATTCTCCTTCAGAAGATTTTCCTGAAATACCTGATGTCTCTAAGGAAAAAGAAATCGTGATGAATGGAAAAGATTTAAAGAAGGCTATTGACCAGACTTCATTCGCAATGAGTAAAGAAGATATGAGACCTGCTATGACAGGAACTCTATTCGAATTTACACAGGAAGGATTAAGGTTTGTAACTACGGACGGACACCGGCTTGTTAAATACATTTACAAGGATATTAAAACAGGAAGCGATGAGCAATACATTATTCCTGAAAGAGCTATTTCAGTTCTTTCTAAACAACTGGGCGAAACAGATGTTAAAATGTATTTAAGTAAAACAAATATTTCATTTAATATAGGAGACCTGGAGTTTATATCCAGGTTAATTGGTGAAAAGTACCCTGCATATAACAGTGTTATCCCACTGGAAAATGAGAACATAGTAAAAGTTAATCGTGGTGATCTTAATTCCTCAATAAAAAGAATGATGCTTTTCTCATCTTCAAGTTCGAAACAGGTAAAGTTTTCAATTAGTAATAATAACATTGAAGTATCTGCAGAAGATATTGACCATGGATCGGATGCAGTTGAAAATATTGTCTGCGAGTATAGCGGCGATTCAATGGAGATTGGGTTCAACACACAATATGTTAATGATGTTCTTTCTCATGTTAATCACGATAAAGTTAAATTTAAACTTCATTCACCTACAAAAGCTTGTATTGTTGAACCGGAAACAGTTGAAGAGAACGAAGAACTTATGCTATTGCTAATGCCTGTAAGGTTGAACACTTGATGATATGATCCTGTCCTCCTTAAGTTTGAAAAATTTCAGAATCCACACAGATACAAAGTTTAATTTTTCCGGCAACTTAAATTATATAGTTGGCGGTAATGGCTACGGAAAAACATCAATATTGGAATCAATTTATTATCTCTGCACCACAAAAAGCTGCAGTTCAAAATCGGATGCAGAGGCAGTAAGTTTTGGCAAAGATGAATTTGAAGTTTCCGGTAACTTCGAAGTTTTAACCAAAGATGAAGCGAAGGTGATATATTCAATACCAGAAAGTAAAAAATATTATTACCGTAATAATAAACTTATTTCCAAAACGGCAGATATAATAGGAAAATTTCCCGTTGTTCTTTCAACTCCATCTGATCACTCAATTACGCAGGGTGTTCCCGGAGAAAGAAGAAAATTTATAGATTCAGTAATATCTCAGGCAAGCAGCACCTACCTTCAAATTTTAATTGATTATAACCGCACGCTAAGGCAGCGGTCTTCATTGCTTCAGAGAATCAGGGAAACAAAAAACTATTCACTTGTTGATGAACTTGAAGCATGGACGGAAAAACTTTTACAGAATGGTTTGGAAATTATAAAACACCGGGTAGCTTTTATAAAAAACTTTCACCCGTTTGTGTACAGTTCTTATGATAGAATAATGGGTGAAGATGAAGAACCAAAATTAACTTATTATTTTCTAAATGATAGCTCTGGAGATGATATTGAAAGCAGGTTTAAAACTTTATTGGATGAAAGACATAACGACGAATTAAGAAGAGCAACCAACCTGGTTGGTCCGCACAGGGATGATTTTATTTTCGAGATAAACGGGTTAAATCTTAAAACATATGGTTCCCAGGGTCAACATAAAACTTTCCAGGCAGTGTTAAGGTTTGCCGAGTTTTGTTATCTTAAAGATGTAACTGGTAGAAGCCCACTTTTTTTATTGGATGATGTATTTGGTGAGCTTGATGCAAACCGTGCTTCCAAAATAAGCGAATACCTTAGCGAAATTGGGCAGGCGTTTGTTACTCTTACCGATTTTGGAAATTTTTCATTTCTTAAAACCGGTGAGGAAGATAAAGTTATAAAGCTTAACCATGGAGAAGTTATAAATGCCTGATAATTTTAAAAGCCTGGGCGATGTATTCAGAAAAGAGCCGGCTTTTAAAAATTTGCGCGAGGTTGTAAAATCATCCGATGTGATTAATGATTTTTATAAAATATTTCCTGATTATGAGAGGGTCGCATCACCGATTAAAGTTGATAAAAAGGTTTTAAAGTTAAGAGTTGAAAACTCAACCTGGAGAAGTGAAATGAAGTTTAGAGAAAAAGAAATTGTTGAAAAAATAAATAAATATTATAATGAAGAGAGAATTAAACAAATAAGGTTTAGCAGTTAAATTATGGCAAATACCAAAAAGAAAATCGAATACAGTGCAAAGAACATTAATGTTTTAAAAGGTCTTGATGCTGTACGTAAACGTCCTGCTATGTACATTGGCGATGTTAGTGCACGCGGGTTGCACCACCTGGTTAACGAAGTTGTTGATAATAGTATTGATGAAGCGCTTGGTGGTTACTGTGATAAAATTTCGGTAACTATAAACAAAGATGAAAGTGTAACGGTAATTGATAACGGAAGAGGAATTCCGGTAGATAAACACCCGCAAGAAAAAAGATCGGCGCTGGAAGTTGTAATGACCGTTCTTCATGCCGGGGGAAAGTTTGATAAAAGCAGCTATAAAGTTTCGGGTGGTCTTCATGGTGTTGGTGTTTCGGTTGTAAACGCTTTATCAGAAAGGTTGCAAGCAGAAATAAAAAGAAATGGTAAAACATATTACCAGGAATATAAAAGAGGGGTTCCGGATAAGCCAGTAAAAGAAATTGGAAAAGCTAAAAAGGGAGATACCGGCACAAAAATAACCTTTATGCCCGACAAAGAAATTTTTAGTACTACACAGTTTAAGTTTGATACGCTTGCCGACAGAATGAGAGAACTGGCGTATCTTAACAAAACAATTACCATTAAAGTGAGGGATGAAAGAAACGGCGGAGAGGAAGAAACATACCATTTTAAAGGCGGGCTTATAGAGTTTGTTAAGTATCTTGATGAAACAAGGCAGCCGCTCCACAAAGCAGTTTATATTGAGGGTGAGAAAGATAAAACCCCAATAGAAATTTCATTTGAATACACAACCAGTTATGCCGAAAATATATTCTCTTATGTTAATAATATAAATACGCAAGAAGGCGGAACACATCTTTCCGGCTTTAAAACTGCACTTACAAGAACACTGAATAGTTATGCTTACAAAAACAAATTAATTAAAGACGGAAAAGTAACTTTAACCGGCGATGATTTTAGGGAAGGATTAACTGCGGTAATTTCTGTTAAGGTTGCTGAACCGCAATTTGAAGGACAGACAAAAACCAAACTTGGAAACAGTGAAACCAGGTCAGCCGTTGAAATGATGGTGGGTGAAAAACTTGGGGAATACCTTGAAGAGAATCCTTCTGTTGGTAAAAAGATTATTGAAAAATGTATGCGTGCTGCTGAAGCAAGAGAAGCAGCCAGGAAAGCCCGCGACCTTACAAGAAGAAAAAATGCACTGGATGGTATGAACCTTCCCGGTAAACTAGCAGATTGTTCCATTACAGATCCTGAGCTTTGTGAAGTTTATATAGTTGAGGGTGACTCTGCCGGCGGCTCTGCTAAGCAGGGCAGAAACAGAAGGTTCCAGGCAATTCTTCCGCTTCGTGGAAAGATACTTAATGTTGAAAAAGCAAAATTGAATAAAATTCTTGAGAATAATGAAATAAAAGCAATGATCTCTGCAATAGGTGCAGGGCTGGGACCCGATTTTAATGAATCAAAATCACGTTACGGTAAAGTTATACTAATGACTGATGCCGATGTTGACGGAAGCCACATTAGAACTTTGCTTCTTACTTTTCTTTACAGGCACATGAAAGATCTTATTACAGCCGGAAAAGTTTATATAGCGCAGCCACCACTGTATAAAATTAAAAAAGGAAAAGAAGAATTTTATGCCTATGATGATAAAGAAAGAAAAGAGATTCTTAAACGATTAAAAGTAAATGGCAAGGGGAACGGAAAAGATAAAGGAGATATTAAAGGAGTTACAATATCACGTTATAAAGGTTTGGGAGAAATGAACCCCGAACAATTATGGGATACAACCATGAATCCTGAAACAAGAACCATCCTCCAGGTTACAATAGAAAGTGCGGCTACTGCCGACAAAATTTTTGAAACCCTGATGGGAGATGATGTAGAACCGCGTCGCGAGTTTATACAGAAGAATGCAAAATATGTTAAAAACCTTGATGTCTGATCCTGCTTTATAATTAAAGATTGTTAAACAAAACGGAAACCTGAGAATACTTAATGGCAACCATATTTGAAAAAATAATTCCCGTATCACTCGAAGAAGAGATGAAATCATCCTACATCGATTATTCGATGTCAGTTATTGTTTCTAGGGCATTGCCCGATGTTAGAGATGGATTAAAACCTGTTCACCGCAGGATACTTTACGGAATGCACGAACTGGGTATGACGCACAGCAAAGCTTATAAAAAGTCTGCAAGAATTGTTGGTGAGGTTTTGGGTAAGTTCCACCCGCACGGCGATACCGCGGTTTACGATTCTATGGTAAGAATGGTACAGGATTTTTCACTCCGCTATCCTTTAGTTGATGGACAGGGTAACTTTGGCTCTGTTGATGGCGACTCTCCTGCGGCAATGCGTTATACCGAAGCACGGCTTGCAAGAATTTCTGAAGAAATGTTAAAAGACCTGGATAAAAACACGGTTGATTTTGCTCCTAACTTTGACGATACCTTGCAGGAGCCTACCGTTATGCCATCTTACCTGCCTAACTTGCTAATAAACGGTGCCAGCGGAATTGCAGTAGGGATGGCAACAAACATTCCCCCACACAACCTTACTGAGGTGGTAGACGGACTTATAGCGCTTATAAAAAATCCTAATCTCACCTCTGAAAAACTTATGAAATATGTTACTGCACCCGATTTTCCAACAGCGGGAATTATTTATGGGTATGCCGGCGTACAGAGTGCTTTAACAACAGGAAGAGGAAGAATAGTTGTCCGTGCAAGAGCAAATATTGAAACACAAAAAAGTAACAAAGAAAACATTATTATAACCGAACTCCCTTTCCAGGTAAATAAGGCTAACTTAATTGAAAAGATGGCAGAGCTGGTAAGGGCAGGAAAGCTGGGAGATATTTCAAATATTCGAGATGAGTCTGATAGGGATGGAATGAGAGTTGTTGTGGAATTAAAACGTGATGCACAGCCGGCAGTTGTATTAAACCAGCTTTTTAAACACACACAAATGCAAAGCACTTTTGGTGTTAATAATGTTAGCGCTGGTTAACGGTATTCCCAGGGTTCTTCCGATAAAAGATATGATGCAGCACTTCCTCGATCACCGGATGGATGTGCTCGTTAGAAGAACAAAATATGAGCTTGAAGCTGCGGAAAGAAGAGCACACATATTAGAAGGTTACATAATTGCCCTCGATAATATTGATGCAGTTATTCAAACTATAAAAAAATCTAAAGATGTTGAGACCGCAAGAAAAAATCTTATTAAGAAATTCAAGCTTAGCGAAATACAGGCAAAAGCAATACTGGATATGCGCCTGCAGCGTTTAACCGGGCTTGAAAGACAAAAAATTGAAGACGAATATAAAGAAACGATTAAACTGATTGAGAGGCTGAAAGGCATCCTAAAAAGTGAAGAAAATAGGAACCTGATTATAAAGGAAGAACTTCTTGAGATTAAAAAAAGATACGGAGACGAAAGAAGAACAGAAATTGTTTACAGCACAGAAGATTTTTCTTTAGAAGATATAATAGCAGAAGAAGATGTTGTTGTTACAATTTCTCATAACGGGTTCATTAAAAGATTTCCGGTTAGCGGGTATAGAAAGCAGGGAAGGGGCGGAAGAGGTGTTACCGGCGCCGGCACTAAAGATGAAGATTTTATTGAGCATATGTTTATTGCCTCAACCCATCAGTATATTCTATTCTTTACTGATAGGGGAAAGGTCTATTGGCTTAAAGTGCACGAAATACCTGAGGGTGGCAGGGCTGCCAGAGGCAGGTCAGTTATAAACCTTTTGCAAAAGGATAAAGATGAAAATATAACTGCCTTTGTTGCAGTTAAAGAATTTACCGATGATAAATACCTGATAATGGCTACAGAAAATGGAACGATTAAGAAAACAGTTCTTTCTGCGTACGGTAACGTAAGAAAAGGTGGAATCAATGCGATCAACCTCGTAAAGGGCGATAAGCTGATAGAAGTTAAGATGACAGATGGAAAAAACGACCTGGTTATAGGAACAAGAAACGGTTTTGCCATAAGGTTTAACGAAAAAGATGTGCGTAATATGGGGAGAATTGCTACGGGTGTAAGAGGAGTTAGACTTGGCAAGGGCGATATTGTTGTTGGGCTGCTTGTTATAAAGCACCCGGGGGCAAGTATTCTTGTTGTTACACATAATGGTTATGGCAAGCGATCGGATATTAAGGATTATAGAATTACTAGGCGCGGCGGTAAGGGAGTTATTACAGTTAAGACCACCGATAAGGTTGGCAAGCTTATCGCTCTTATGGGAGTATTTGATAAAGACGAACTGGTTATAATAACTACAAAAGGAATGGTGATCAGGCAGGCAGTTAAAAACCTCCGGGTTATGGGAAGAAATACCCAGGGTGTAAGAGTAATTAATCTTAAAGATGGAGATTCAATTGCTGATATAGCGAAAGTTGTTAGCGAAGATAATGGAATTGACCAACACCCTGAGCTTAATAGCAAGGGTTAGTATTAATTAAAAAGGGATAATTTTTGTCCCCTTTTTCCCACGTAATCAAAAATCTTAAAGTATTGCTTCGAGAGAGCTTTTGTGTGCTTCAATTGTTTTATCAATATCTTCTATAGAATGTGCAGTTGAAATAAACATTGCTTCAAACTGTGCAGGTGCCAGGTAAATTCCACGCTTTAGCATTTCATGAAAATATTTACCATAAAGTTTTGTATCGGAATTAACAGCATCATTAAAATTTTCAACATTTCCTTCCTTAAAAAACATGCAGCTCATAGATCCAACCCTGTTTATAGCATTGCTCTTTCCAAGCTCATCCAGGTTTTTCTTCATTCCTTTTTCCATGTATGAAGATTTTTCTTCCAACTCGTTATAAATTCCCCTGTTTTCATTAATATGGTTAAGCGCAGCATAACCAGCAGCCATTGCAAGAGGATTTCCGCTTAAAGTTCCTGCCTGGTAAACTGGTCCGCTGGGTGCTATCATATCCATTATTTCTGCTTTACCGCCGAACGCACCAACTGGCAAACCACCACCAATTATTTTTCCAAACGTGGATAAATCAGGAGTGATTCCTAAAACTTCCTGTGCGCCGCCAGCTGCAACTCTAAACCCGGTCATAACTTCATCAAAGATTAAAACAATTTTTTCCTCATCACAAATACTTCTAAGTTCTTTAATAAATTCATCTTTTGCTTTTACCACACCCATGTTTCCGGCAATCGGTTCAATTATAACTGCCGCAATCTCATCTTTGTTTTCAGTAACTATTTTTTTAACAGATTCAATATCATTGTAATCGGCAACTAATGTATCTACAGCATTTCCACTTGTAACTCCGGGGCTTGTTGGTACACCAAGTGTTAACGCACCGGAACCTGCTTTGATAAGGAAATAATCAGCATGCCCATGGTAGCAGCCTTCAAATTTTATAAATTTTTCTTTACCAGTAAAACCACGCGCTGCCCTTATAGCACTCATTGTAGCTTCAGTGCCGCTATTTACCATTCGTATTTTTTCAATAGAAGGAACCAACTCAGTAATAATTTTTGCCATTTTGATTTCAAGTTCGGTTGGTGCACCGAAACTTGTACCCGTTTGTAATGCATTTAGAAGCGCTTCCTTAATAAAAGGAGGGTTGTGCCCAAAAAGATGAGGACCCCAGCTTCCTATATATTCAATGTATTCATTTCCGTCAACGTCCCAAAACCTTGATCCCTCACCTCTGCTTATAAATAATGGATCGCCGCCAACAGATTTAAATGCTCGCACAGGAGAGTTTACTCCGCCCGGGATATATTTTTTTGCTTCCGCAAAAAGTTGTTTGCTCTTTTCTAAATTCATCAATTTTCTAAAATCTTAAATAAAATTATTCGCCAAATAAAAGTTTATAATCAATTTCTTTTCCCTTCTGCCACCACGCTTGTGGTTTTATGTCCCAATTGCCAATAGTACGCGGATATAACTCTTTCTTTTCCTTAATCCAGTTCATTATCTGCAAGCGTAAATCTGTATCAGTGGAATGAATAATCCTTTCTGAAAGTTCCTCTTTTGGAATTCCAGCACCTCTTATTAAATGTCCCCCGCCCCCGTTACCTCGGTAAGAATTTATAGCAACCGTGTAAGTAGAATCAAGACTGAAGGCAGTACTATCTCTTAACAAAAAGAAAGTCACTTTTTCACCAACCGGTTTAGAGATATCAACAGTATAATTAAGTCCCGAAGCTGAAGAGTAATTATAAAACCGTTCCTCCAGCATAGGTGTGCTGTAACGTTCTGAATATTGTATGCTTCCATCTTCATCCAGTTTAAATTTTAAAACATGATCGCTGTCGTTTTCCATCTGGTTGAACCAATTACCGAATGAATACTCAAGATAATCTTTTACTTCCTGCCCAGTTAGTTCCATCGTATAAAGAAAATTTTCGTACTTGTAAAGATTAAACATATCTCTAACTCTTACCCAGCCGCTGTCTATAGTTACATTAAAAGAAAGTGGGGAGACAAAGGAAATATCAGCACCGGTTATTTCGAGCTGGGCAATTTGTATCAGATCAACAAAATTGGATGGTCCGAAAATCGATTCTTTTGAAGAAACCGTTTTTTTAATTTGACCCAGCGGTGCAACAACGTAGTTTTCTACTCTGTTTAGTTCCAACAAATATTTGTTCATAAATATATCATCGGGTCTGTAATTTTTAACCGCAACTATTTCACCGGAAGAATTTATTTTATCCCAGTTTCCGGTCTCATCATTATATTTCATTGTTATGTTTGCCACTGCAACAGTTTGTGCCCGTGATAAAGGACCGAGAATTAAAACACTGTCGCCAGCTAAGTTTTCTACTTTATAATTCCAGCTTGCGTGATCATGCCCAACAAATACAACATCAAATCCCGGCACTTTTTCTGCAACAAGCTGAGAAGCATTTTCGTTTTTGTAAGTATCGGACGATACATTGCCGTAAGTATATTCTACCCCGGAATGAAAAAGCCCTATTAGCAGATCAGGATTTTCTTTCTCACGTATAATCTTAACCCATTTTGCAGCAGATTCGATCATATCTTCAAATACCATTCCTTCCCAGATATGCGCTGGCAGCCAGCTTGGAATAGCAGGAGTTATTAAACCAAGCACTGCAATTTTAACTCCCCCTTTTTCTATAATTGAATATGGCTCAAAGTATGGCTCGTTGTTACTTGTGTTAACAGTATTAGCTGCTAACCAGGGAAAGCTTAACTGGGTCCCGAACCTGTCATAAACCGGATGTCCTGTCTCAATATCGTGGTTACCTATTGTTGCAACATCATATCCCATAAAATTCATAACATCTGCATAAATATGTTTGCTAACAGTGTCTTCGTAATTGTAGTAATAAACTGCAGGATCTCCCTGTATTATATCGCCATTATCAAGCAGGATTACTTCCTGTTCTCTGTTTCTTCTTTCACTGTTTACATAAGTATGTACCTGTGCAAGGGAACTGTTTGTGGTAGTATCATTTTGAAAGTCATAGGGAAAGATTGCACCATGAACATCGCTAGTTTCAATCAGTTTAATCTTTACGGTTTGAGCAAACAAGGTGGTTGATAATAATACTATTGTAATTAGGGAAAGTAAACACAACCTGGTTTTCAAATCTATCATAACTCTTTCTGTTTCTTGATTTTATAACTCAGCAAAATTAAGCAATAATACATTATTTAGAAATTGCTAAATAAGTTGATTGTGAAGGAGTTTTTAACTTTGAGATATTAGGTCTAAATTATAAATTAAACGAGCGAAAAATATAAACCTACCCGTCTAAAAAATCGCTCGCTCCTTATCTGATTCACCATTTCATTATATTAACTATCAACAATTCGGAAATTTATAGTTATAAACTTTAATATCACTAAGGATATAAAATGAAAAAAGTATTAAATATTAGGTGCCGGTCATGTTACCAAGCCGATTGTAGAATATCTGACTGAAAAATGCGGATACAATGTTACCATGGGTGCCAGAACAGTATCGAAAGCCGAAAAAATAATTGCCGGAAGACCCATGGCATCAGCGGTTGCATGGGCAAGCCACGAAGAAGACAAACTTGATAAACTGATCGCAGATCATGATCCTGGTTATTAATATGATTCCAAAAGCACATCATGTGATGGTTGCAAAACTTTGCCTAAAGCATCAGAAAAGTATGGTTTCTACTTCTTACGAAATACCTCCTATTAAAGAACTATATGCCGAAGCAAAGGAAAAAGGAATTATAATATTAAACGAACTGGGCGAAGATCCCGGGATGGATCACTTTGCAACCCAGATGCTGCTTGATGATATTAAAGCCGATGGCGGAAAGGTAATTGAAATTCAATCGTATGGTTCCGGGTTACCCTCTTTTAAATTTAACAACAACCCGATGGGTTATAAATTTTCCTGGGAACCAAAGGGAGTTTTCCTTGCAGCACAGGTTCCTGCGCAGTACCTGGTAAAGGGAAAGCCTGTCCCAATTGATGGTGATAAGCTTTTCGAGAATTTTAAAATGGTTGATATTAAGGGACTAGGAACTTTTGAAGCTTACGCAAATAAAGATGTATCTAGATATGTTAAACCCTACGGTTTGCCAGAAGATGTTAGCTTTTACAGGGGATTGCTCCGGTTCTCCGGCTATTGCAATAATATGCGCCATTTCTGGAAGCTTGATTTGTTAAATGATAAAGAACAGTTGGATTGGAAAGGTAAAACATTTAAAGATTACGCAGCATTTTTAATAGGTACAAAACCGACTGATAAACTTGTAGATGATTTTTCAAAATACCTGGGAGTAGATCATCTGTCTGATATAATGATGAGACTAAAATGGCTTGGTATATTTGAAGTTGAACAGATAGAGACAAAGAACGGATCAAAGCTGGATGTTTTTATAGAGTTATTGCTAAAGAAACTTACCTATGCACCTGGCGAAACGGATATGACAATTATTCATGTAGATATTCTTGCAGAATTACCTGGTGGCAAACAGGAGCACAGAACAGCTACAATGGTAGCTGATGGGGAACCGAATGGTGATTCCGCGATGGCAAAAGCCGTTGGTTTGCCGCCGGCAATAGCAGCCAAATTTATTTTAGAAGGAAAGATAAAAGAAACGGGAGTGCATATGCCCCCAACTCTTCCCTATTTGTATAAACCATTTATGGAAGAATTGGCCGTGTACGGGTTTGAGTTTAAGCGAAAGATATTTGCATGATTTTTTACATCACATGGTAAATACAAAAGGCGAGTTTAACAGCTCGCCTTTTAATTAGGTTTGGTTATTAACAAACTTACCACGCATAACCAATGTCAAATCTTAATGCAGGGGCCTTTCCATCAAAATCTGAAAAATCCTCATCCTCACCGGAAAAGAAATAATAATCAATGCCAATACCCAGACCAATTGCAAACTGATCGCCTGGGAACCATTGCCAGCCAATTAAACCACCTACTGAGGTTATTGAAACAGATTCATCACCAGCATCGTCACCCGATAGATTATTGTAAGAAACATTTGGTGCAAAATAAAATCCCCGTAAATTTTTTCCGCTGGGATGAAAACGCACTTCCGCATTTACGCCAAATCCCTCTATGCCAGATATTGTGGGCATTTGAATACCACCACCAATTACTGTATGATCACTTATTTTATGGAAATACGAAAGGTTATAGAACAACAGGAATTTTAGCGGATTAATAACAATCATACTGGTACGAGGAGTAATATCTTCAGTTTGAGAAATTATCACTGCTTCAGTATAGATCGTGTCCCCTGTTTCCGGATCAATTGTCCATTTTTTTTCATCAGTTTTGTCTTGCCCTATCGCAGTAAAAAACAACAAACAACTTATTAGCAGAGAAAGTATTAAGGTTTTCATTTTCTTTATCCTCTCTTTGTTTATTCATAGCATTTAAAAATACAGAGGGGTGAAGACAACTCAAATGCCAAATCATAAATAACAGATAGGTGGTTTATACATATGATTGATGGCATTTAGCCCTGTAGGTATTTCGCTCTGGTTTATATCTTTATACAGATGGTGAGGTATAAAATAGACAGAAAAGTTAATTGATAGTAGTACAAGTTAACAATTAGCATCAACACTTAATAGCTTTGTCGAGGGATGAATTTATTTATAGATAGGGACAGCGAATACATAAGTAAGCACGGGGGAAAACCATTTTTACTTCATTAATTCCGCACCGGCGTGTTGAAAAGTTCTAAAATAATTAAGAAGCATTTCTTCAGGATTGTTTGATTTTACCAGAGAATCATATATTAGTACTCCCCCGGAAATACCTTCAGTACTCCACCTTACACCTTCGGGCATTTCAAAGTTTGGAAATCCTTCAGGAATAGGATAAGCAGTTATATAAAAGTAAGCATCTGGTATATTTTCATCGCCGGTTGAAAACCCAAACATCATTTGCTCTTTTGATGATTCGGCATCATCAGGATCTATGCCGGGAATCAATCTTCCCGAATACCAGCTCATAGCTAAATCAAAATGATGAGACCACAATTGAACAGGACTTCTTTCTCCGCATAGCTCATCGCGGAACTTATTCATAATTCTGTTGATCTTTTTCAGTGCGTTCCAATAATTTGCAACTTTCTCCGAAATGTATTTTCCTGGAGAACCATCTATGAAGCTTGGTTTTTCGATAGGAGTGAGAACTCCAATATCTGTTAGAAGTGCACAGGTTTCATCGCATAAAGCACTTAATGATTGCCCGGTAAGGGTAATTTGCATTTCTTCACGGAAGCTAGACTCAACTTTCAATTTATGCTTTTCAAGATCCAGCGACACTTCAAAAGTTTGGTCATCTGCAGTATCCCTGGTTTTCCTAATGGGGGTAGTCGTTAAGCCGCGGTTACTAACAAGCAAGCTGATATGCCACCAATGTGGATGCGGGTCGGACATTGTTTCTCTTATAGCACCAACCATCTGGCTGTACTTATGTAATGTATCCCTGGTCTCTTTCCAATCATTTAAATGAAGATCGGGGAAAAGATTGCTTTGCATCAAAGTTCTCGCTTTCTATTTAAGGTGGTTCAAGTTTAATCAAATTATAACTTAAATTCTTCCCACTTATGTAATCACTTTGTTATCAATCAGTGGAGTAAATTTCAGTCTCTGGTTTGAATGCGAGCCAGGCGAACGCAAAATAATCTCCATGCTTAATTCTCTTAAGCTGAGTTTTTTTTAATTCCCCATCTATTGCATTGCCCGTAATATTCCACTTACTTCTTGTTTCATTATCAATAAAGAAACCACCCTCATATTTGAAGGTTAAAGTTTTGCCATTTACAATTGGGTTGAAAACTCCTGTCGAACCAACTTCTTTTGAATCTGCAATATTTCCCTCATCAAGAGCAGAGACTGCGCCATCACCATGAAATACAACAACATACTTCTCCCCAATTTTATCATTTATAACTTTTTCTATTAATGTAATTGAATAAGGATAAGCTTTAAGAAGTCCTTCCTCCTTTATTGCGATTACTTTTTCATTTGGCGGAAGGCGGCTATCTAGCTCTTCTTTGAATAGAAAAGGAGTTTGATCTATATCATCATAACCAACGTAAGGATTTCTTCCGTAATCTCTTTCGTATATGGTTTCTTTTGATAAAACAGTTCCGTTCGGGTAGGCATCTTTAAATTGTTTTGCGCCGGGATAAAATCAAGTTTTGAACCAACCATATCGCCAACAATTGCCTCGCCGGTAAACTGCTGCCAAAAACTTTCTGTAACATTGTCATACATAACAAGATCAGATATTCTTAAAAGACCCGAAACACCAAAGTAAGGTTCTACACCATTAACTTTTCTATCATAAACAATTGCACTGTAACATAGAGGACAAAATGAAACCACAACGGGAACATTACCAACTCTATCATTTGCTATTTCGTGCCAGATTAGGATTGATAATGGGTATGCTTCTGCTTCTTCCTCAATTTCTAATGCAATTACGGGTTCTTTATCGTCAAGCCAACCACCGGCTTCGAATTGTGTTTCAAATTTTGGATTGAAAATAGCCGGGATTCCATCCTTTGGAGGACCGCCTGACATAAGCTCACTAATTTCGATTGTTTTTTTATCAAAGTTTGTTTGCCAATCGGGATATGCTTTTAGTATTTCTGATAAATCATCTTGTGCAAAAGTTGTTGTAGCTATAAACAGGATTAATAAATAACGGAATGTTAATAATTGCATTTTCTTTCCTTTAGGTTTTACAAACAATTATAATTGATTGCGTGAAAGAAATATGTAGTGCGGAGGACAGAAATTAAATTAGTAGAAATCCGTATTAATTAGTGGTATTTTTATCAAGAATTTTCGGGATCAGCTAACGAGAATGATAAACATTCTTTTATAACTCAACAGCCCCACCATACTTTATTCCTGTTAAGTAAGCCATATCTCTATCAAAGGTTGCAACATCATCTTTGCAGAATTGGCTTAGGTGATTATGTCCGCAAGCACGAGCCATCACTTGCATTAATTCCGTGGTTGCATTAAAGAAGTTTTCTAATCGTTTTGCAGAAAGATTAATATTTATTCTGCTTCTCAAGCTTTCCTTTTGTGTTGCAATTCCAACCGGACAGAAATTTGTATTACAAGCCCGCATTGCCTGGCAGCCGATTGCCTGCAGCGCAGAGTTGGAAACAGCAATAGCATCAGCACCAATAGCTAAAGCTTTTATAAAATCGGGAGCTGTGCGCAATCCGCCGGTTATGATTAATGTGATGTCTTTCGCTTCTCTTTTATCAAGATGATTGCGAGCCCTCGCTAATGCAGGAATTGTAGGAACGGAAATATTATCTCTGAATAGAGATGGTGCAGCACCTGTTGCCCCACCCCTGCCATCAAGAATTATATAATCAACGCCAATTTCTATTGCTGCATCAATATCTTCTTCAATATGATTTGCAGAAAGTTTAAAGCCTATTGGAATGCCGCCTGTAAAATCCCGAACCTCATTTGCAAATTTCTTAAAATCTTTTGGTGAAGTTAAATCAGTAAACCTTGGTGGAGAAATAGCTGGTTCACCATCCGGAATTCCTCTTACCTTACTTATCTTTCCCCTGTTTTTATCTCCCGGCAGATGCCCGCCGGTTCCGGTTTTAGCACCCTGTCCCCCTTTAAAGTGAAGCGCCTGTACTTTTTTCAACAGCTCCATATCAAATCCAAATTTAGCGGAAGCAAGCTCATAAAGATACCTGCTGTTCTCTGCCTGTTCTTCAGGCAGCATACCACCTTCACCGGAACAGATTCCTGTGCCTGCAAGCTCTGCTCCTTTTGCAAGAGATATTTTTGCTTCTTCGGATAAAGCACCATAGCTCATATCGGAAACAAAAAGAGGAATTTTTAAACTCGAGTGGTTTTTTGGCAGCCCGTCCAATTTTTACATTTGTTCCAACCTCAACATCTTCCAAATGCGGAAGACGAGCAAGCTGCGCAGGAAGAATTTGTATATCATCCCACCTTGGCAGTTTATTTCTCCCAACTCCCATTGATGTAACAAAACCATGATGCCCGATTTTTGACAAACCATGTTTTGCAAGGTGCTGTATTTCACCAGCAGTATCTTCTTCAGGTGCGGGATGTCGTAGATTCATACAATCCAAGATAGTCATCACGATTTATATTTGGAGGAAACTCCTTTTCAAACTCCTTAATCTCTTCTTCATCAACACAAACATTTCCCTCCTCAATCAGCGATGTGAACTTGCGGAGCTTTTCTTCGTTGTTGTATTCACTAATTCCTGTATCAAGCCGGTAATCCCAATTATGCACACCGCATATCAGGTTATGTCCATCAACATAACCATCAGCCAAAAGTGCCCCACGGTGAAGACATCTTCCGTAAAAAACGGAAACATTTCCATCGTACTTAATAATAACAAGATCAGTTTTACTTACTAAGTGCATAAGTTGGTTTTTTATCTTCAAGCTTATTAAAATCAGCAACTATAATTTTATTCTTCATTTATTTTCCTGGAATTGAGTAAAATTGTTTATCATCCCCTTGCAGTTAAAATTAAATATAAGCACTTACATGTTTAAATAATAATCATTGGTAGAACTGTATTGAGCTTTACATTTTAGGCATTATATTTAGATTAATTTTATCATCAGAATGAAATTTAATTTCAATATCTTTCCGATGAACCTTATAAATAAATAATACTGATTTTATGGAACCGAAAACCTGTGTGTTATTAATAAATCTTGGAACTCCCGATAGCCCATCAACTAAAGATGTAAGAAAATATCTTTTTGAATTTCTAAACGATCCGCGCGTAATTGATATTCCAGCAATTGCCAGATTTTTTCTTGTGAACTTTATTATTGTTCCTTTTCGTGCACCCAAATCAGCAAAAATTTATAAACAATTGTGGACTGAAAACGGCTCTCCAATTCTAATTTATGGTAAATCGGTTCAAATGAAATTACAGGAAGCACTTGGAGGGAGATATAAAGTTGAACTTGCAATGCGCTATCAGAATCCCGGGTTGGATGATGTGATTGGAGAGATGGAAAAGAAAAATTATAATAAGATTATAATCCTTCCCTTATTTCCTCAATATGCTTCTGCCAGCAGCGGATCCGCAATTGATAAAGGCAATGAAGTCATCAGCAAATGGTGGATAATTCCCAAAATTAAAATAATCAGCCAGTTTTACGATAACGAAGGATATATAAACACAATCGTCGAGCGGGCAAAAAAATATAACCTTGATGAATATGACCACATACTTTTTAGTTACCACGGTTTACCGATTAGACAGGTTGATAAAGTATATGAAGATGGAAGGCTCTGTGAAGAGCATAATTGCGAAACCGAAATTACCGAAGAAAATAATTATTGTTACAAAGCAACATGTTATGCAACTACTCGATTGTTAGCAGAAAAATTAAATATATCTGAAGAAAAATATACTGTTTGCTTTCAATCGAGGTTAAATAAAAAATGGCTTGAACCTTTTTCGGACAAAGTTGTAATTGAGCAAGCGAAAAAAGGAGCACAGAAACTTTTAGTATTTAGCCCTACTTTTATTTCCGATTGTCTTGAAACAACAATAGAAATAGGAAAAGAATATCAGCAGCTATTTGAAAAACATGGCGGCGATAAAATTCAGTTAGTGGAAAGTTTAAATGATCATCCAATGTGGATTGAAGCACTAAAGAATATTATCTTACAAAATTGTTAGTTTAAATTTTAATTCTATGTCTTTACCAGAAAAAATATTTGATGCAGGAGTTGTTGGTGCTGGTGGCGCTGGTTTTCCATCACACATTAAAGCAAAACCAACACGGAAATTGTTCTTGCAAACGGAGCAGAATGTGAACCATTAATTCATAAAGATTATGAGCTGATGCTCAATTTTCCGAAAGAGATCGTTAAAGGATTGGAACTTTTAAGTGAGAGCACGTCAGCAAAAAAATCTTTTTTCGGAATTAAAGAGAAAAACCAAAAAGTAATCGAGGCTATCGCTTCCAACATTTCCAACGGAAACATAGAATTTACAAAGCTTGGTGATTTTTATCCTTCCGGAGATGAATACGAACTTGTTTACAAGCAACTGGAAGATTGATTCCGCCCGCGGGGATTCCACTTGATGTTGGGTGTGTGGTTAATAATGTTGAAACACTTTACAACATTGCAAAAGCAGATGAAGAAATTCCGGTAACTGAAAAATTTATTTGTGTTGCCGGTGCGGTTAAAAATCCCTCATCCTTTTTTGTTCCCGTTGGAACATCATTTAAGGATGTATTAAAACACGTAGGTGGTGTTACCGTTAAAGATTTCGGTTTATTTGTTGGCGGGGTGATGATGGGCAACCTCACTTTTAATTTGGATGAAGTTGTAACAAAAACAACTGCTGGAATTATTGTTCTTCCAAGAGAACACTATTTAATAAAAAGAAAAAACCAGCCTGAACAAAACTGGCATCGAATCGGTAAATCAGCTTGCGACCAGTGTAGTTTTTGTACAGAATTTTGCCCCCGATACTTGTTGGTTACCAGGTTGAGCCGCACAAAGTAATGCGTTCACTTGGGTTTTACAAAAACCGGAAGTGTCTGTTTGGAACCAGATGGCTGAGTTGTGCTGCAGTTGCGGTTTATGCACGTTGTATGCCTGTCCCGGAAGATTTGTATCCTAAAGAAGCATGCGATAAAGCAAAGGTTGAAATGAAACAATGAAGGAATCAAATTCATTCAGAAAAAACCAGTTAAGGTTCATCCTATTAAGGAAGGCAGAAGAGTTCCACTAAACAGCTAGTTCAAAGATTGAAATTAAAGATTATAATGTTCCCGCACCTTATTACAATAAAAAGTTTGAAGTTGATACCGTGAAAATACCGCTTAAGCAGCATATTGGTGAGACTTGTAAGCCCGAAGTAAAAGAAGGTGAGAAAATTTCTTGTGGAGATTTAATTGCGTCAGTTCCAAGTGGTAAACTTGGTGCAAATGTTCATGCATCAATTTCCGGCAAGGTGGAAAAAGTAACAAACGATTACATTAAAATAGTTTCTTAATTTAAGGTGATAAAATGATCCAAAAAAACTCTATTGGTTTAATTGAAATGGGAAGCATCGCTTCAGGAATGCAGGCAGCTGATATTATGCTAAAGACTTCTGAGGTAGAATTATGATTTCCAGGACAATCTGCTCAGGAAAATATATGACACTGATTGCCGGAGATGTTGCTGCTGTAAATTCCGCAGTAAACAATGCTGTTGACACAATTGGCTTTGGAGTGATTGATCATTTTGTAATTCCTAATGTTCACAAAACAATTTTTCCCGCAATTGTCGGGCAGACAAATGTAGAGATGCTCGAATCTCTTGGTATTGTGGAAGCGTACTCTGTTGCATCATTAATTGAAGGCGCAGATGCTGCTGTAAAAGCAGCAAAAGTTAAACTAGTTGAATTGCGACTTGCAATGGCTCTTGGCGGCAAAGCTTTTTTTGCGTTACCGGAGAAGTAGCGGCAGTTACAAGTGCAGTTGAAGCAGGCACACATATTATTTCTGAAAAAGGACTTTTAGTTAACAGAGTAGTAATTGCAAATCCACGGCAGGAGCTCCTTTCTGAAATGATTTGATTTTACTTATAAAAACTAAAACTTCACACTTAATTTTCTTCTATATTTTTCACCCTCTTTAATATTTACAACATCAAATACTTCCGCTCGTAACGATTAACCTTGACAATTAATATAAATTGTTATTATGTACATAATGAGACGCAGATAAGAATTTTCGAATTAGTTCACCCCTTACTCTCATTTTATTGCTTTTGTTCTTATCCAAATTGAAAAAAGAACTAAATAAGTAGTTTAGAAGTATAGGAGGTGAATGTAAGAATGACAAAGAAAAAATTTCAGTGTGATGAATGTGGTTTCTATTGGGAAATTGATTCAGATAAACCGGCTCCACAAAATTGTGTTGCATGTAGCAGCAACAGAGTGCACCGATCATCTCTTCATAAAAGATTTGCGAAAAAATCCAGACCGAAAATAAGAAGATCATTTTCTATAAGATAAATGGTATAATAAACTAATTGATGCAATAATAATTTAGGAGAAACATAAAATGAAAATCGCCATCGAATCAAACGATGGGGTAACAATCAAATCTCCCTTTGTGCAAACCACCGGGATACCTGGTTTATGATGTTGAAGAATCCGGGATCAAAGGTTCCGAGTACAGAAGAAGTGCTCTAAAACCAAGAACCGATGATCATATGGGCAAATCACCAGCAATGGTGAATGATTGCAAAACTGTTATATCGAGAGGTATGGACAGGAGTAATTTGCAAACTTTAAAGCAGAAGGGAATTGATGTTTTTATAACCTTTAAGTTATCTGCCAGGGATGCAGTTAAATTTTACTTGAAGGAAAATCTTATAAATGATAAATCACTACATTAATTATTGCTGTAAAATCTATTCGCCAGCATTTAATTTTACTTATGCCGTGATCAAGCCGGTATTTGATAGAATTATATACGTCTCGCTTGTAAAACAGAAAAAATACTTTAAATTTCCCCACACAAAATCATTCTTTTATATTAAGAAAAAACCACATTTAAAGCAGAGATAATATTATGAGTAACAAACAGACCAACTGGGACGAATACTTTTTAAAACTTGCAATGCTTGCTTCGGAAAGAGCAACATGCCCCAGGATGCACTGTGGATGTGTGCTTGTTAAAGACAGGTTTGTACTTGCAACTGGTTATAACGGATCGCTTCCCGGTCAGCCGCATTGCTATGATGTTGGCTGTCTTATTGTTGATAATCACTGTGTAAGAACAAATCACGCAGAAATTAATGCGCTGGTACAAGCCACAACTCATGGAGTAAATATAAAGGGATCAACTGCATACATTACAAATATGTCTTGCACAAATTGTGCAAAAGCATTAATTGCTGCAGGGATAGAGCGGGTGGTTGTTTTTTCTGATTACCACGATACACTTGCAACAAAGTTTTTTACAGATTCCGGTGTGGAGATATTTAAAATTGATATGCCGGATAAGGAAATCAATTACAATATTGAAGAATATTCATCTGCGAGAAAAACTGTTAATTCTAAATAACATCTTTTTTTACAAAAAGTGCTGGCACTACATTAGTTTTCTTTAAAATTTCTTTCATCATTAATTTGAAACACAAATTTCTCAGATATTGGCTTATAATCCTTGCGGTGATTTTCTGGGGTACATCATTCATTGCCACAAAAGTTGCTTTGGAAGAGCTAGATCCCGAAACAATAATTTCTTTAAGATTAATTCTCGCATCAATACTGCTCACGTTTTCTGCCTTGTAACAAAAAAAAATTTGATGTTAATCTTAAAAACCATGGCAGCATTTTTATTCTTGCATGTATTGCTGTGTTTCACTTATGGATACAGGTAACGGGATTAAAATATACTACTGCCAGCTAACACCGGCTGGATTATTGGCACAGCGCCAATCTTTATGGCAATTTTTGCCGCAATCTTTTTCAGAGAAAAAATTAACCTTTTGCAGTCCGGAGGAATTATTATTGCAATTTTTGGTTTGATGTTGCTGGTAGGCAATGGTGATTTTACAAGCATTGATTTAATTAAAAACAAAGGGGACCTGCTGGTTCTTGGCAGCGCTTTTACGTGGGGTGTTTATTCAACAGTCAATAAAAAAATTTCCCTTTCCTATTCCCCGCTTATGACAATACTATATCTATTTCCTTAATGATGACGTTAATAATCGTTCCGTTCAATTTGAAACACTGCTCATCAGTTCAGTCGTGCATCTTTCTTTAATTGGATGGATATCGATTTTATTTTTAGGGCTTCTTTGTTCCGGTGTTGCTTATGTTATTTGGGCTTATTCATTAAGAGATATGGAATCAGCTAAAGTTGGAGCATTTCTTTATCTTCGAGCCGTTTGTTACTGTTATCGCTGCGTGGATTTTTCTTCATGAGTCAATCACGCTACTTATGTTACTTAGCGGCTTTATATAAGACGGTAATTTTATAATAACAGACTTTGGAGTTATTCTTGATAATAATTTAAAAGATATGCTAAATCCTGCGGTTTGTCATATCTTTATTATTAACTATAATAACAGCAGTTCCGTATACAAGTATTTCTGCTACGTTAGACATTATATAACTGGTCGCAAATCTTGTATCAACTATTGCATTTGCTCCAAGAGCTTTTGCCTCTTCTACCATCCTATCAACTGACTGCTCGCGGGACTCAGCCATTAGCTTTGTGTATTCCTGTATTTCGCCGCCTATAATTGTTTTAAGACCGGCAATAATATCTTTACCCAACATGTCTTGCTCTTACTGTATTTCCCCTTACAACTCCAAAACTCTGCTTAATTTCTTTTCCGGGTATTGATGAGGATGTTGTAACAATCATCTTTGAACCTCCTTATATTTATCTCTTTTTGAAGTGAAGATTTTTTCCCTGATGAGTGAGAAGATTAAAATTAATGCTCCAAAAATAAGCAAAGATATTCCGAATTTTGCCAACGGCGGAGTATGAGTATCGTTAATAAATGCATTTACTGCTTCGTAGCTTGCATATCCGAAAAAAATCAATGCGCCGATAGAAATAACAACCCAGGCAATTCCTCTTTCAATCCGGTTATAAATTCCCATCCAATAACTATCCCATACTTCCCTTGATGGATTCTTAAGTTTCATTTTTCGTTAACACCTCCTTAATTCTTTTTTGTTCTCCAAATTCAGTTTTTCAGTTCAGCATTAGTTTTCAACATATTATTAAACTCAATTTTTTCTTCAG
This sequence comes from uncultured Ignavibacteriales bacterium, assembly GCA_963764825.1. GTDB lineage: Bacteria > Bacteroidota > Ignavibacteria > Ignavibacteriales > Ignavibacteriaceae > JAZGGS01. The sequence goes on from CAVXUA010000003.1 coordinate 205,864, forward strand.
TAGTTAAGCTCATCATCAAAATATTTTTCCTGTAGAATTATAAATCTCTCGTTCATTACACTTTCCTTTTTAGTTTGTCTGCAAGCTTTTTCCTTGCATAGAATAACCTTGACATCACACTTCCAACGGGGATATTAAGAGTTTCAGCAATTTCTTTATACGTGTGATTCTCAAATTCCTTTAATATTATAACTTCCCGGTCGTCAAATTCCAGCTCATTTAAAGCTTCCTGCAATTTTTCTATAAGCTCATTATTTTCTATTGCTTCACTTGGCTTGCTTTGTGAATCTCCATCCTCTTTATATTCAATATACTCTATTTCGTTTTTTCTTTTTCTATCGCGAATAAAGTTCAAACAAAGATTTTTAAGAATACTGTAATACCAGGTAAAAAAGTTTTTTTCTCCGTTGAAGCTATTAAAATTCCGGTAAGCTCTTATAAAAGCTTCCTGGGTAACATCCATTGCTGCATCGTGGGAACCAAGCAAACCAAGAGCTGAAAAATAAGCCCGCCTCATATTTTGCTTAACAAGTATTTCAAACTCCTCCTTCAAGGAAATTGATAAACCAGGATCTTCAATAATCTTTTTTTTCATTTCATTAATTTATACACTTAATTAAGTGTTTTATTCAAAAGGTGATAATAAACGTATTTAAACTTAGCTAATTACGTATATGAACAGAATTTATTTTGATAATTTTCTCTTTATAAAATAATTAGTATTTTATTTAAAATGATGAACGATTCAAACAAAAGAAAACCCGTAATTGAATATCCCACAAAATGGGATTATAAAGTTATTGGCACTGATGTAGATAAACTTTTAAAAGCTGTTGAAGAAGCAACGCCAGGTCTTAAATACGAAGTAACACCATCTAACATTAGCAAGAACGAAAAGTATTATAGTCTAAAAGTAACTGTTATAGTTCCTTCAGAAGTTGTAAGAGATTTAGTGTTCCAAAAATTAAGTGAGCACCCGGATATTAAAATCGTAATTTAACAATTTAACAGAAGTAAGTTGGAAGATAATTGTAAAATATCTTCGCCATTCAATCTAAACTGCTGGAAGCACCACGCCGGTTTTATTGCGAAGCAAATCAAAAAAATTAGGAATGAAGAAGAACTAAAAAATTTTTCTTCTCTTCTGCAAAAGATTGGTGAGTCCCAGATGGATTTGTATTTGGGCAAGCTTACACCAATTGAATTAACTACATTTTCTGAGCAGTTCCTAAGGAAGAAGAGGGCTTTTGAATATGAATCTTATAAAAAGTGGTTGTATTCGAATGGAAAAAGATACAAGCTAATTGCGCTGCATGATAAATCTACCTGGACTTTGAGAATGGGCAATCAGAAAGAAAATTATATACATATTCACCCAGCAAGATACTCATTGCACACAATAAGAATTAGAGCATTAACACTTAAAACAGCAATTTGCGTTATGGTTTATCTCAATATTTATAAAATCTCCTTTCCCGATCTTCAATTAATTAATAATGTAAGAAATGAATTCTTAAAGGCAGAACCGGTTAAATCACTCTCTTCAACATCAGGTTTAGGGCGACTGCTAAATGTATTTAAAAAATATGAGCATGCTGACTCAACAACATAAATATGATGTAATAATAATCGGTGCCGGAGTTGCAGGTGCATCGGCTGCGTATGAACTTGCGAATAGTGGTGCAGATGTTCTGGTTCTTGAGAAAGAAAAACTACCGCGATATAAAACCTGCGGTGGGGGTGTTGTTCATCGTGCAATAGAAAAACTTCCATTTAGCACCGATGGAGTTGTTGAAAGAAGTTATAATACGATAGACATATATGATCATGAAACTGATTTGTATTTTAAGGTATCAAGAGAAAAACCGATAATAAATATGATGATGAGAGCTGACCTGGATAGCTTAATAATTGAGGAAGCGGTTAAGAAAGGAGCACAGGTTAACGATGGTATTAAGGTGATTAAAGTCGTTAATAATAACGAAAATGTTGAGGTTGTAACCAACAGCACAATTTTTAAGACGGATTTTGTAATTGCTGCTGATGGTGCTTCCGGTATTTGTTCAAAAATATGCGGGATTAGCAAAAATTATTTCAGGGTTCCCGCCATTGAGTGTGAAGTTTCTTTGACGGATGATGAGCTTGATTATTATAAAAATTCAACCCGGTTTGATTTTGGGTTTATTCCTCACGGCTATGCATGGGTCTTCCCTAAAAAAAATCACGTTTCTGTTGGTATTGCTTCTATGAAAAAACTTAAAGTAAATCTTAACGATTATCTGGAAAAATATTTTGCAATGCTCGGTTTTAAAGATGTAGCAAACATTGAAAAACATGGACATATTATCCCCATTAACCCTTTTCGATTAAAACCAGTTTATAATAGAATTTTATTAACCGGTGATACTATTGGTTTAGCTGATCCTATCACTACGGAGGGGATAAGCTATGCAATTGAAAGCGGACAACTTGCTGCAAATGCTGTGCTTGAGGGGAGTAAGGATAAATTAAAGGTGGAAAAGACTTACCTAAAAAGTTTAAAACCTTTATTTAATGAATTAAAATATGCAAGGATACTTGCGTGGTTTGTGCATGGTTCACCCTTAATAAGAAGGTTTGTATTTAAACATTACGGTAAAAGGTTAAGCGAATTGCTTGCTGATGTTATAACGGGAAAGAAAAAATACAGTGGTATGATGAAGAATCCCTTAAACTATGCAAAGCTTTTTAGACCGCAATATTTTTTCTATAAAAAAAATAAAAGAGATGCGGGATTTCTCCCGCATTTAAACTGATTAAGCAGCTTCCTCTGTAAATAATTCTTTTTCGATTGCTTCTTTCATAGATTCTTTTGGCAATGCCCCTACTGCCATTTTTGGCTGACCTTCTTTTGGAATAAAAAGTAAGGAAGGAATACTTTTAATTCCGAATACACCGCCAAGCTCCTGCTCTTCGTCTGTATTAACTTTATAGAAGTTTACTCTACCTTCATATTCTTTAGAAAGCTCATCTATTACCGGTCCTACCATTTTACAAGGACCACACCACGGAGCCCAGAAATCAACTACTGCGGGTAAATCTCCTTCATATTTCCATTCCTGGCTTTTTTCGTAGTTAAATATTTTTTCCTGGAATGTTTGTTTAGTTAAATGCTCTGCCATTACAGTTTACCTTTCTTTTTTTATACTTCAGCGAGTACACGCTGTAATTTTTCTTTTATTTCTTTAGCTATGGGTTCCATCTGTTCGTTATCTATAATGTTCGTCATCAACATAGGATCGAACATAGAAACTTTTGTTTGATCATCTTTTTCGTATACAATTACGTTACAGGGTAAAAGCAATCCAAGCTCTTCTTCCGTCTGAAGGGCTTTATGTGCAATTGGAGGATTGCAAGCACCGAGGATTGTATACTTTTTAAAATCAACATCAATTTTTTTCTTAAGGGTTTCTTTTACATCAATAGTTGTTAATACGCCGAACCCTTCTTTCTTTAATTCTTCAGTTACCTTTTCAATTGTCAGTTCAAATGGTAAATCTACTGTTTTTGAAAAACCATATTGCATAACTTCACCTTTATACTTCAGTTAATTTTTATTGTTTTTTTTAATTGTTGAAATTTTAAATGGCATATATGCCGGACAAGAACTCATAAAACTTGTTACTAAAAATGCTATTGCAACAATACCCAGTATAATTGCTGCGAGACCACTAATTTGATTAGTGAAATAAAGAATTGCAATAAGTACTGCTACTAATGATCTTACAACACGATCAATCGTTCCCATGTTCTTTTTCATTTTCTTCTCCATTATCTTTTAATGATTTAATTCCTGATTTCCAATTTGTAAAGAGTGCGCCTATAACAGTACCATAAGCAGTACTGCTAACCGGGCTGCCGGTTATTGCACAGCCATTGTTACATCCAATAAAATAATAGTACAGATATCCACCGAGGGCACCTAGTCAAAATTGGTAGAGCAAGCTTAACAACTTTTTTTATCATCTTAATCCTACCGCATTCCATTGCACAATTCCACCCTTAAGATTTGCAACGGTAAAACCATGTTTCTTTAATTTTGATGCGGCATTAAGACTCCTGCTGCCCGTTCTGCAATAGCAGATAATCTCTTTATCCTTAAACTTCTTTAACTCTGCTGCTTTGCTGTTTATTTCCGGAAGAGGAATATGAAACGAACCTTTAATATTACTCTTTTTTCTTTCTAAAGATGTCCGAACATCAAGTAGCACGGAGTTGTTTCCCTTCTTTAGTTTTTGTGATGCATCAACCGGGGAATAATGCTTAATAGATCTTATGAGCAATGCCTTCTTAATAGCGAAGAACAAAACAGCCGCAATAATTGTGTATAATAATATCTGCACAGTACCTATAATCTTAAATAAATTTTCAATTGTAAAGTAGTATGATTACGAAGAACAAAAAGGATTCACAACAAAAAAAGCCCCGCAGGTGCGGGGTTGATAATATTATTCGGTTGCGTGTTTAAGTTTCTTAAGAAACAATTTAAGAATTAATGCTGCGAAAAATGAAGTAATAACCAACAGCAAGAAGAATTGCCAGAGCTCCCAATTTTGATAGAATCTTCCCACAAATCCTGCAAGATAATTTCCTATGGCAGTTGCAAAGAACCAGCCCCCCATCATTAATCCTTTCATTTTTGGCGGCGAAACTTTAGATACGAAAGAAAGACCCATTGGGCTTAGGTGTAACTCCGCAATTGTTAAAGTAAAATATGTACCCATCAACCAATATGCAGATACCGTTATTGAAGAGCTGCCACCACCAAGATCAAGCATAGATGGTAAACCATCACAGCAATAATCATTATTACATAGGCTAACCCCGTAATGATCATTCCAATTCCAATTTTCGCCGCAGAAGATGGCTCTTTTCCCTTTTTATTTAAGTAGCCAAACCAACCAACAATAATCGGCGTAAGAAGTACAATGAACATTGGGTTGAATGATTGGAATTGTTCGGGTGCAATTTCGTTCTGATTACCTAATATATTTAACTTTACAATTATAACAATAAGACCAATAACTGCGAACAGGGCACCGATTCCCTTTGCTTTGGTTGTTTTAGATACAATTGCAGCGGATCCCCCAAGTAATACAAATAATACTGCGTGCAATCCGATAACATCAAAAAGGAGATAGGTAAATTTGCCCACAAACACATCGGTATAATCTCTTGCAAATAGCGAGAGTGCAGAACCGTTTTGGTGAAAAGCCATCCAGAAGAAAATAACAATTGCAAAAATTGTCATCAGGGCAATAATTCTTTCTTTTTCCTGAGATTTTGTAAGCACCACATCAACTTCGGCATTATCTTTTTCCTTAGCCGTATAATCTGCATTTGCATAATATTTTTTAAAGATTACAAAAATCAAAAGAGAAATAACCATTCCAGCTGCCGCAACTGCAAAGCCTGCATTATAACCTTCAGCAAGCGTTACACTAAAGTTTTCCATTACAAATCGTTTGATACCGGCTGCGGCCATTGGTGCATAAAAGGCGCCAATGTTTATTCCCATATAAAATATATTATAGCCAGCATCTTTAAGCGATCCCTGCGAATGTGCATAAAGATTTCCTACAAGTACAGATATGTTAGCTTTGAATAATCCGTTTCCAATGCATACAACAACTAATGCAATATATAGTTGAAGGGGTGAACTTGTTGGGACAGCCATCATCAGGTAGCCAATACCCATTACAATTGCCCCGAGTGTAATCGTCTTTCCGTATCCTAAAACATTATCTGCGAGCCAGCCGCCCATAAGGGGTGTGATATAAACTCCCGCAAGGAAAATACCATAAACATTTAATGCTGTAGTGGCATCCCAACCGAAATTTTCCTGCATATAATAAACAAAAATGGCAAGCATAGTATAAAATCCGAAACGCTCCCACATCTCGGTAAAAAAGAGAACATACAATCCTTTCGGATGACCTTTAAACATTATACCTCCTAGTGATTACTTTTTTAAACGGGAATAGAATTTCGTTTGTTTATTGTTTTGATTTGTTGCTATAAGAAGAATAAAAATAAAACTTTATCATTAAAAAATTATATCATTAATAGCTTGACATTGAGCGTAAAGTTAAACAGTTTTTGTGGTAATAACCAACTATTAAAATCACTTTTCCCCATCAATATTTTATTAAAACAAAAGTAATGACAGAACACGAAGCCAGATATTAAATTTCTCGAAAAGAATTCGCAATAAATTATAACTGTTGTTTACTGTGCAAAAAAGAAAAACGGTAGACCTGAATGAAGATGATCTACATCACACATAAAAATGAAAATCTGGTTAACAAGTGAAAACTTAATTTTATATATTCAAATCTCGATTAACCACACTATTTATTTATCAATAGCTTATAGGAGGCGCTATGCGCAAGTTTAATTCAATTTTCTTCTCATTAATTATTGCGGCGGTTTTGCTGGTGATAATCAAGCCAGCATCTGCAACCAACCCGCCAAGTCAGCCAGTTTTTGTTCAGGAGTACCTTGGTCATCTGGATTTTATCGAAGGCAGATTATTACAGCTTGAAGGGGCAATGGCACAGGAACAAATGGGCTGGGGTCCTGCAGAAGGTATAAGAACCTGCGCTCAGATATATCTTCACGTTGCAGAGGCAAACTACTTCCTTGCAAGTAAGATGGGCTTTAAAATGCCAGGAAGGAGAGATGGATGAAAGTATCACTGACAAAGATAAGATAGCGGAGATGTTAAAGGAATCTTTTAAAGCTGTTAAAAAGCATGCTGCAGAGGTAACTGAGGAACAACTCGGTGAAATAGTCAAAACACCTTTTGGAGAAATGTAGTCGCGGCTCTTTATGACAGCGCTTCTTAATCATATCACATGAACACCTTGGACAGGGCATTGCCTACGCAAGAATGAATGGTGTAACTCCACCATGGAGCAAGAAAGATGATGGCGAGGGGTAACTAATTTTAACAAACAGTCATTGCGAGGGATTCCACAAAAGGTGGTTGATTAAAACTCGCAATGGCATTTACCTTTAACCAACACCACATTAAAAATGGCGCACTTAAAACATTACCTTCTTATAAAATCATCACCCGAAAAAGTGTACAAAGCCCTTACTTCAACTGAAGGGGTTCAGGGGATGGTGGACTCTTGAAGCGAACGCAGATGAACAAGTTGGGGGTGTTGCCGAATTTCAAGTTTGGTGAAAGGTATCATAATAAAATGAAGATAGTTAAGCTTGTTCCAAATAGAACCGTGGAATGGGAGTGCATTAAAGGTGATAATGAATGGATAGGAACAAATTTTGTTTTTAATCTGGAAGAAAAAGAAAACGAAACAATTCTAAAATTCACACACGCCAAGTGGAGAGAAGAAACAGATTTCTTTGCATCTTGCAATTATCATTGGGGATATTATTTACGGAGCGTAAAGCTATATTGCGAAACAGGCAGTGGAACGCCTTTCACCACCAATTCCGGGCAGTAAAAATTCACTGTTAAGCTCAGCGTTACACAATTAAGCAAATCTAAATTTTGTCTTTAGCTTCAGGTATAAACGAGGGAAGTTTAGTAACTCTTACAATGCTGAAAAGCAATAGAAATGCTCCAGCCCATTGAATCGGACCCATAATATTTCCACGTAAAAAGTACTCCAGTATTACTGCCGTTAACGGAAATGCCAGTTCGCAAATAGTGGCTACGGATGCTGTAATTCTTTTCAATCCGTAGTAGTAAAGAAAAATTGCAGTTCCGCCGGTTGTAAATGCTATTAACAAAAATATAAAAAGTTGGTGTGATGATATTTCAGAAATTTCGGAAATAGTTCCCGATGTGAGCACAATTAACAGCATGATGATTGTTGTGAGCGTAAACCGAAGATAAGTTCCCAATTCAAAACCAACATTTCTTAAAGCACGTTTGCTTAGCACTGTTGAAGAACTAAAACTTATTGCTGCAATTAATGCAAAGATCGCAGCAAGAACTGTTTTATCACCAGCCTTAAGTTCCGGGAGATGCAGTCCGAAAGGTCATAAAGTAGGCGCCGATAATTGCAAACCCTGCCCAGAAAAAAAACTTTTTGGTAAGCTTTTCCTTAAGTAGAATTCCAGCTAATACTAAAGCAAAAACCGGTTGGAGTTTTTGTATAAGAATTACAATTGAAAGATTAACATAATTAACATAAAACAGTGCTTTAGTAATTGCCATTGTGCCAATAGCACCGCCAAAGATTGCAACCCCTAAAAATGCTAACCAGTCCCGGTAAGTCTAAATTCTTCAACTTTCCAAAGTGCTTTAACATTATTGGTGTAAGCAAAAGTGCTACTATTACGCTTTCAACAAACACCACTAAAGTTACTGGCAGATTGTAGAGAATCGGTCTCAGCACAATACCATCAACAGCCCACAGGCTTGCGGCAAGTATCACGAAAAACGGGGCTAATCTGATCTCTTAACAAAACTTACTTAAAATTAAAATTATTTGAATCATTGAAAATTTAATTGCGCAATATAACACTTGTGTAATAATAATCTTATTTATTATTAAGTTGATATTTGAATGAATCAGAAAAAAAGAGTAAGATAAAAATGGAAACACAAAAGCCATCAGCAGAGATAAAAACCTGGCGGGTTAAATTATATGAAATAATTTTTGAAGCAGACACACCCGCTGGAAAATTTTTGATGTACTACTAATCTGGGCAATACTTAGCTGAGCGTTACTGTTGTTTTTCTAGAAAGCATTAATGCTCTTAAAGTTGATTATGGAGAATGGTTTATAATACTTGAATGGGTATTCACCATTTCCTTCACAATTGAATATGTGCTGAGGATAATCGGCGTGAGAAAACCATTCAGATATATTTTTAGTTTCTACGGTGTGGTTGATTTTCTTGCTATTGTGCCAACATATCTGAGTTTATTAGTAACCGGCAGCCAGTATTTGCTTGTGATAAGAATAATAAGACTGCTGCGCGTCTTCAGGGTATTTAAGTTAATCCATCTTGTAAAACAATCAGATGTATTAGTTAATGCGTTAAAAGCAAGCCGCGCCAAGATAGCAATTTTCCTTTTTGCTGTAGTAACTCTTGTTGTAATAATTGGGGCGCTTATGTATGTAATTGAAGGGCCGGAAAACGGCTTTACCAGCATTCCGGTTAGTATGTACTGGGCAATAGTAACATTAACAACGGTTGGATATGGAGATATTTCACCGCAATCTCCGGTTGGACAACTTCTGGCATCAATGGCAATGATAATGGGTTATGGAATTATTGCAGTTCCTACAGGAATTGTTTCAGTGGAAATAGCAAGCGCTACTAAAATGCAAATTACAACCCAGGTCTGCCCAAGCTGTATTTCTGAAGGGCATGATAAAGATGCTGTGCATTGTAAATATTGTGGGGCAAAGTTATAAACAAAATTAGTTTAATAAGAAAATTCCCAATAGAGTTAATAAACACTTTTGCACACATCTTTTCCCCTTTAATAAATTAAGAAAGGTTTTTTGACAACACATTCTTCGTTAACAATTAATGTGTGCAAACATATTTGTTTAATTAGCAATATATGGGTATTATCAACTAGTATTTAATTAAAAACAAAATTTAAGGAGATTATTAATGGTAAATGAAGCTTCAATTAAGCAGTTTGGCGAGAGTTTACGTGGTGAAATTAGTGTTGCCAAATGATACCGGCTACGATGATACCAGAAAAGTTTACAATGGTATGATCGATAAAAAACCGGCAATGATTGCAAAGTGTGTTGACGTTGCAGATGTAGTAGCTGCTGTAAATTTTGGACGCGAAAATAATATGTTGATTTCGATACGCGGAGGAGGTCATAATGCTGGTGGTTTGGGAATTTGTGATGATGGATTGGTAATTGATCTTTCTGCGAATAAATATACATTCGTGTGGATCCAAAATCAAACACGGTATAGAGTAGGCGGCGGAACTACCTGGGGAGATGTTGATCATGCTGGCTCATGCTTACGGGCTTGCAGTTCCTGCAGGAATTATTTCAACTACGGGAGTTGGAGGACTTGCTCTTGGTGGCGGTGTTGGCTACCTAAGCCGTAAATATGGTTTAACTATTGATAGTATTCTTGAAGTTGATATGGTTCTGGCTGATGGATCATTTGTTACAGCCAGTGCTAACGAGAATGAAGATCTATACTGGGCAATTCGAGGTGGCGGAGGTAATTTTGGGATAATCACATCCTTTTTATTCCAGGGACATCCTGTACATACAAGCTTTGGCGGACCCACACTTTGGCATATTGATAAAACAGAACAGATTTTAAAATGGTATAGAGATTTTATGGTAAATGCTGAGGAAGATCTGTATGGCTTTTTTGCTACATTAACTGTTCCCGGTCCACCTTTTCCTGAAGCATTGCATGGTAAAAAAATGTGTGGAGTTGTTTGGAATTATTTAGGACCACATGAAAAAGCAGATGGAGTATTGAAATCAGCTCGTGATCTAAAACCTGATTTTGATAATGTGGGACCAATACCGCATCCAGCACTAAATAGTATGTTTGATGTTTTTTATCCTGCCGGATTACAATGGTATTGGAGAGCAGATTTCATAAAGGAAATTCCAGACGAAGCTGTTGCTGAGCATGTTAAATTCGGTGAAGCGCTTCCAACTCCTCATTCAACAATGCATCTTTATCCAATTAATGGTGCAGCACACAAAGTTGGTAAGAATGATACTCCATGGGCTTACCGTGATGCAAATTGGGCGCAGGTAATAGTTGGTGTTGATCCGGATCCTGCTAACAATGAAAAAATTACTAAATGGACTAAAGATTACTACGATGCTATACATCCATATTCTGCTGGCGGAGCTTACATTAACTTTCTGATGGATGAAGGACAGGAAAGAGTTAAAGCATCTTACAAAGATAATTATGATCGTCTTGCAAAAATTAAAAACAAGTATGATCCAAACAACTTATTCCGTGTTAATCAGAATATTAAACCGAAAGTTTAAAGTCTGTTAAAATATTTGGAACTGTATCCCCTGCTTAATAACTAAGCAGGGGTTTTTTATATCTCATCAAAAATAAAGACTTCTTCAATTTTTGATTTTAAAGCTCTGGAAATATCAAAAGCTAACTTTAAGGAAGGATTATATTTTCCTTTTTCGAGAAACACAATTGTTTCCCTGCGTACATTAGCCATCTTTGCCAAATCGTTTTGTGTTAGATCATATTTAGCGCGAAATTCTTTAATCCTGTTTTTTTTTATTCATCTTTAATCCCACCAACGTTTAAAACCATTGTAAGCGCGATGAATATAAATGCCATTCCCATAATTCCGTATCCAAATAATAACCCGGTATGAACCGTTGAATTGTTGTGAACAAATAATATAGCAAGCCAAAGAAACAATGAAGCGAAGAAAGATTTGGAACCGGCTGAACGTACAATTTTTTTTGATAACTCATCATCTTCTGGCAATCCCAGCTGTTTGCTTTTAATTCTTTTTATACTGAAGAATATTCCAGTAATAAAAAGAATAACAATCGCCACAATAAAAATTATTTCTGAAGCAAAAAAACTAGAATCTTTTGGAGGATCTACTGTTTGAAAAATCCAGATTCCTGCGATTATAAGAACCATTGTTAGGGTAAAAACCGGAATAAAAATCTTTTTCATGGCTAATTCTCCTTGTGTTATGTAATTCTAACATAAAGTTAGAATTACATAACATCAAAGTCAAGAGAAATTTGAAAAGGATATTTTTAGATATAAAAAATATTCGCTTTATTCAGTCCTGAGCATAAAGAGAACATTAATTCTATAGCAAGCTAAATCTAGAATTTTATCTTGTGGAAAATTAAAAACCAGTCGACGATTATTTCGTGTTAAGACAAAATTAGCGATGAGCTGAATTCACGATAATTGTTTTTATTCACTTCTTTACTAAAAACAAAACAAATAAAATATTAAACAGATGGTATTGAATTTGCAATATTAGTGCTTCAAGGTTTGAGTCGGGATATAATTTAATATACACCGGGGAAGAACATTCTCCGGGTAAAATGTTACATTTAAATACAGGTGGTTGTACATGTCTTTAGCAACAATAAGTTTCTGGGAGGAAAATTATAATTCTTACGGAATTCCAGATACGATGCATAGCTATTTGGTTTCGGTGTTTGTAAACCAGATAATAGGAAGAGGGGATAAAATTGTAAAAATAGTTCCGTTAACAGATGGCGCACCAACGCCGGAAAGCCATCACCCGTTTGTTGTAAGGAACACAACTACTGAAAAAGCTCTATTGAAGGCATTCAGTCTGCTTATGGCGATGCCAACATTGCAAGGAATGAATAATCACAAAAGTATTATGAGAAATAAAGACAGGGAACTGAAAATAATTCAGAATTAATATATTGCTGCTGAGTAATAAGTAATAGAAAATTTACTTTAATTGACATTATACCCAAAGAAACATACAGAATAAATAAAGTGCAGTTGTTGTTGATAACTCCCCGCTCAACCCCCGCTTATGAAAATAGGTGGGGGTTTTTTAATTAATTTTCTTAATTTTGCATCGCACCCTTAGCTCAGTTGGTAGAGCATCTGACTCTTAATCAGCAGGTCGCCGGTTCGAACCCGGCAGGGTGCACATTGTCCTTTACTTCTGGTCTATGGAGCTTTAACAACTCACCCCGTATTCTTTTCACACTCACCTTATTTAAATATCTATCAATAGCATTACAATGATCGTGTCCTACAAGTCGTCTCATAATTGTTGCTTCCATATCATACTTGCTTCGACAAAATTCAACACACCGTATTCATCTAAAAAATAATTTAAGTAATGCACAGCAATTTTTTATCATTAAAGCAATTTTGAATTGAGTATCTTCCCTTGGATTTCAAGAGAATAGCGCCTAATTTAAAAGTTTTATTATAATTGAATATGTCGCTCTATAAAGAATATAAATCATCTCTAAAAATTACAGCTGCGGAAGAATTCTTTGACCTTATTTTATTCCGCCCACTAGCCTTTGTGTTTGTTAAAGGAATTTCTTCAACACGAATAACACCTAATCAACTTACGTTTGCAGGTACTTTATTTTACCTGGCAGCAGGAATATGTATATCAACCGGATCAATTGAAGCTGTTCTTGTAGCAGGATTACTGATTAGTATTGGCAACGTTTTAGACTGCGCTGACGGTCAGCTTGCAAGAGTGAAACAAGCGAGTTCTGAATATGGTAGAATATTTGATGGTATCGGCGATTATTTTTCAGCTTTTGCTTTGTTTATAGGGGTCGGTATTTGGGGAGGCAGTCAATCATACGATCCATTGATTTGGTGGATGATTGTGTTTGTTACTGGTGTGGCTTATGGTTGGCAGGCTTCACTTGTAGATTACTACCGCAACGAGTTTACTATGTATGTTGAAGGCGAACAAGATTTCACCTCAGACGAAATAGAGAAATCCAGGGTTAGCCTTAAAAAAATTAAAGATGTAAAAGGGAAAGGATTTAATAGATTTATGCTTTCGACCTACATCATTTATTCCAAATTTCAAACTAGAGTTCAGCCAAAACAAGTTATGATAGACAAAAATCTATCTGAGCAATATGTTAAGAGTAATTCATTCCTTCTTCGTTTATGGTGTCTTAACGGTACCGCCACGCCAAAATTTCTTTCGGTAATTTTTTGCTTCTTTAATAGGCTGGATCTTTTTATAGCGTACGTTCTAGTTATCGGTACTTTATGGTCCCTAATTCTTTTAGTATTGCAAAAGAGAGCTGAGAAAAAGATACTATTGGGCACTGTATGATAATAGCGTTTGTGGTTGGATGTTTAATCGGGTTTTTAATTGCTATTCCGCCAGGTCCTGCAAGCATGGCAATGATAGCGAGGGGACTTGAGCATGGATTCAAATATGGTATTATGGTTGGATTTGGAGCTGCACTAAGCGAAGCATGCTACGCTGCACTTGGTTTTTTTGGAGTTGAACTTATCATTAATTCTGGCATAGAATACGTTTTACGAATTATTGGTATACTTTTAGTCCTAATATTAGGTATTCGACTCACCTTTTATTCCCAATCCTATAGTGCTACAAAAAAAGCAGGGCTGAAAAAAGTACAAAGAAGAAAATCATTTATAATGGGATTTATGATATCAATTGCCACACCAACTATTGGAGCCGGTTATCTTATTGCAGCAAATCTTGTCCACTCATATAATCTTTACGAATCTTCAAATCTTAATAGTATGATGGCAACATTAGGAGCCGGTTTAGGAGCTACTGCCTGGATGAGTACTCTTATGCTCCTTACCTCGAAGGTGAAACAAGCTGTTAATTCTAAAATATTAAATAGATTAGTAATAGGATCGGGTGTTCTGTTATTACTGTTCTCGTTATATATGATAATTTCTATTTTTATTGATATCATGCAGAGTTAGTGAGAAATTAATTTTGCAAAATAGATAACTGATTTTAATCAGTAATTTTTTTGATTTTATTTCTTCGTAATTTTAAATACGGAAATAGATTTTTCAGGATTCCCATTTTTAAGGTTCAGCTGGGTTGCTTTAATTTGGCTAGAGAGAGCTAATAAAATACAAGATTAACATAATCCATAAACGGATTACATAAATGATGCCCACCAAATTAAATCCAGGCTGATTAATTCATTCACTGTGTTCTTCAACTTAAAAAATTTTTTTTGAATAGGTAATAAGATGATTAGCAAGAAAACAACTCAATTAAAAAATATGTTGCAAAGTCCCGAATTAGAGTTTCTAATGGAAGCTCACAACGGTTTATCAGCTAAGATTGTAGAGGAAGCTGGATTCAAGGGTATATGGGCGAGCGGGTTATCAATGAGCGCCTCAATTGGTGTGCGCGATAATAATGAAGCAAGCTGGACACAAATTCTTGAAATAGTAGAATTTATGAGCGATGCGACTACAATTCCTATTTTAATAGATGGTGATACTGGATATGGGAATTTTAATAATATGCGTCGCCTTGTTAAAAAACTTGAACAGCGAAACATAGCAGGAGTTTGTGTTGAGGACAAATTATTTCCCAAAACAAACAGCTTCATTCGTGGTGATCAACAACCGCTTGCTGATATAGAAGAGTTTAGTGGAAAAATAAAAGCTGGAAAAGACAGTCAATCTGATGATGACTTTTGCATTATTGCCCGAGTGGAAGCTTTCATTGCTGGCTGGGGATTACAAGCGGCACTGGAACGTGCAAACGCTTATTACGAAGCAGGAGCAGAC
The DNA here is from genome assembly GCA_963764825.1 of uncultured Ignavibacteriales bacterium. Classification (GTDB taxonomy): domain Bacteria; phylum Bacteroidota; class Ignavibacteria; order Ignavibacteriales; family Ignavibacteriaceae; genus JAZGGS01. The sequence goes on from CAVXUA010000003.1 coordinate 221,161, forward strand.
GCTGTTCTTATTCACAGTAAACGATCGAAGCCGGATGAAATTATTTCATTTATGAAAGAGTGGGAAAACAGGTGCCCGGTTGTTATCGTGCCAACAAAATATTATTCAACTCCTACGCAAGTATTTAGAGATCTCAAGATCAGTAATGTTATTTGGGCAAATCATCTTATGAGATCTGCCTTAAGTGTAATGCAAAAAACCGCAGCCAAAATTTTTGAAACAGAGTCAATTATAGAAGTTGAAGATACTATCGCACCAATTGTTGAAGTTTTCAGATTGCAAAATGATAGTGAACTACAGGAAGCCGAGAAACTTTATTTGAAATCGCCTGAAACTAAAGAGATGCAAGCAATTATTTTGGCAGCATCGCGGGGAGTAGAACTTGGCGAACTTACTGAGAGCATACCTAAAGCGATGTTAAAGATAAACGATAAACCACTGATTGAAAAAATGCTGGATTTGTTTTACGAGCGCAGCATAAAAAATATTTCAATAATCCGAGGATATAAAAAAGAGGCTCTAAACTTTCCGAACATTACTTACTTTGATAACGATAACTACGCTTCAACAGATGAATTAGAATCACTCAATTTTGCAAAAGAGAAAATTAAGGGTAATTGTATTATCTCTTATGGTGATATTCTCTATAGGAAACATGTGCTAAGTGATTTAATGGATGAAGATGGAGACATTGTAATAGTAGCTGATACAAATGCCCAAAGAAGGCAATATGTAACTAAGAGCGATTTCGTCACTTGCTCAAGACCTTATACAAAAGAGTATGATGAAACACCGGTTTTTCTTGAATCAATTGAATTCAAAGAATTATAACCTGGTGAAAAATTTGATGCTGAATGGATAGGTGTTATGAGTCAAATGAAAGCGGTTCAATGGCAATCGCTGCTTCACTAAATGAATTATCAGGCAAACCAGATTTTAATAAAATGAAGATGACCGATCTTCTGTCGGATTTAATTGCTAAAGGAATTAAAATCAAAGTCATCTATATCAATGGTCATTGGTTGGATATTGATAATTTGAAGGATCTCCCATTAAGCTCAAAGTATTAATATAAGTTAAATTATTTAGGATGATTTATGATAAAAGCGAATGAATTTTTTAATCAGTGTTTAGAACGAGAATTTAATTTTTTTACAGGGACACCCTGCTCATATTTGAAGCCGCTTATAAATTACACTATTGATCACAAGGAATTTAATTTTATCGATGCTACAAATGAAGGAGATGCTGTTGCCATAGCCAGCGGAGTTACTATTGCAGGAGGACGGAGTGTTGTGATGTTTCAAAACTCCGGCCTAGGTAATGCTGTTAATCCATTAACCTCTTTAGCCTATATTTTTCGTGTACCGCTTCTACTTATTGTTACTCATCGTGGTGAACCGGGTGGAGAAAAGGATGAACCGCAACATGAATTAATGGGTACTATAACAACGCAGATGCTTGAACACTATGCAAATTAAATGGGCTCATTTCCCCAATCAATCTGATGAAATTGAGAAGGTATTAAATACGGCAGATGACTATTTAAAACGAGAGAGTAAGCCCTTTGCTTTAGTAATGAGCAAAAAAGATGTAGAAGGTTATACGCTTCAATCATCAAAAGAGAAATACTCATTTCACTCTGAATTTAAACAAGAAGAACATTTTACGGTTCCTTACAATCAAAGACATACACGCAGCGAAGCTCTTAAAATCGTTAATAAAGTTACGGTGAAAGGTGCAGCAATAATTGCAACAACTGGTTACACAGGTCGCGAATTGTATGAAATCGAAGATCGTGAAAACCAATTATATATGGTTGGTTCCATGGGCTGTGCGTTGCCACTTGGATTTGGTATGGCTATTACTAAACCTAAACTAAAATTATATGTTGTAGATGGAGATGGTGCATTATTAATGCGAACAGGTACGATGGCAACGGTTGGCGCTTATCAACCCGAAAATTTAATACACATTTTACTTGATAATGAAGTACATGAATCGACCGGCGGTCAAGGCACTGTTTCGGGTAGAGTATCGTTTTCAACAATCGCCAGGGGATTTGGATATAAGCACACATTTTCAAGTGATAAATTGGAAGAGTTTGAAGATCTATTAAGCTCAGCTTCTTCTCAAGATGGGCCAACATTTATTCATTTCAAAATTAAAAAAGGTACTTCAGGAAACCTTGGAAGACCTGTTATTACGCCAATACAGGTTAAGGAAAGATTGACACAGTATCTTAATAAATATTAACAAGAGCACTAACATTATGAATCATGTAAGGCAAGCTGTGATTTTAGCTGCAGGTATGGGCTCACGGCTTAAGGGAATCATTGAAGAGAAACCTAAAGGATTTTTACAGTTAGGGAATAAACCCATCATTGAAGAATCAATCACAAAGCTAATTAGTATTGGTATTACAAAGATTGTTATTGTGACCGGCTACCATTCTGAGTATTACGATAAGCTGAAAGAGAAATATCCGTTTGTTGTTACTATAAAAAACCAGGACTTTGATAAAACCGGAAGCATGTATTCTCTTTTTACAGCAAAGGAACTCATCGATAATGATTTCTTGCTATTAGAATCAGATTTGATTTATGAATATAAAGCGTTGCAAGTAATACAAAATTCTGTATTTAGTAATTGCATACTGTTATCAGGCAGCACAGACTCAGGCGATGAGGTTTATGTTGGAATCCATGGGAACAGAATTATTAACTTATCAAAAAATCCCGGTGAGATAATAAAATTAGGTGGCGAATTAGTGGGTATCTCAAAAATATCTTACGATTTGTATAAAAAGATGGTTAAACAATCAGAAAAACAATTTAAAAGAATCAACAATATCAGTACGAGGATTGTTTGACTGATCTCTCAAACCATAAAGAAATTAACTACGAGCTTGTTGAAGATTTGGCATGGATAGAAATTGACGATAAGAATCACTTTTTAAAAGCTAAAGAAAAAGTCTATCCCAAAGTTCAAAAAAGAGGTGCTGAATTAATCATTTCAAAGAGAACCAAGCGAAATGTATTACTGAATCCGGGTCCTGCAACAACTACCGATACTGTTAAACACGCCATGGTTGTTGAGGATATTTGCCCAAGAGAAAAAGAATTTGGTGAACTTGTAGAAAGCATCAGGAAAGACCTTGTACGAATTGTACATGGTGAAGATTTGTACGAAACAGTTCTGTTTGCCAGTTCAGGTACAGGAGCAATGGAAGCGTGTCTTACTTCTGTAATTCCAGGTAACAAATCCGTTTTGATTGTTAATAATGGTGCTTATGGTAAACGAATGCAGCAGATCTGTGAAAATTTCGGAGTGAGTAGAATCGATTACAATATTGAATGGGGTGATCCAATTGATCCTGAAATTCTGAAATCTCTTATTAGAAAGCACAAAGATAAGATATCCCATCTTGCATTTGTTCACCACGAAACTACAGTTGGGCTTCTAAATTCCCTTGATCTGATTTCCGAACTCGCAGTGAAATACAACATTGAAATAATAGTTGATGCAATGTCTTCATTTGCCGGAATCCCAATCAATGTGAAGGAATCAAACATTCAATATCTCATTTCATCTGCGAATAAATGTATCCAGGGAATGGCTGGGATCAGCTTTGTCATCTGCAATAAAGATTCATTATTAAAAACAAAAAACTACAGCAAGCGGAGTTTTTACTTTAATCTATATGATAACTACACATTTTTCTCAGAGCAGAACCAAATGCAGTTTACCCCGCCCGTGCAAGTTTTATATGCACTGCGGCAGGCAATTAATGAATACTTCATTGAAACAGAAGAAGGCAGGGCAAGTCGTTACACTGAATTATATAAAGTATTAAAAAACGGGCTGGAGAAATTAGGATTTAAGTTTCTTGTTGATGATAAATTTCACGCAAAGATTCTAACCTCGATTATTGAGCCGGAAGACGAAAATTATAATTTTACGGAAATGCACGATTACTTATTTGAGCGGGGCTTTACAATTTATCCGGGTAAAGGTGCAAAGCAAAACACTTTTCGTATTGCAAACATGGGTGAAATCTATAAAGAGGACATCGAAAATTTCCTGGTTTGTTTGGAAGCATATATAAAGCTGAAGAATATTAAGTTATAACTCCCACAAAGTTTACTACTGATTATCTCAATAATCAGTCATACTAATATGGTATTCGAATCCAACAAGGAGTATCGAAAAACCTTCAAAAACACAAATTTTTATACTTTTCCTTCAAATCACAACGGAAACTTCACCTTTCTAAACTATTGACATATAAATAATAAAGTTGTAACTTACTTTATAGTTTCATATCCGCATAACCACTAATTACTGTTAGGAAGATATAATTATGGCTGAATTTAGCCATTAGTTTTTTATAATAATAAATAATGGAGAAAAAATAATGAAGAAAATTTATTTACTATTGCTTGCCTGGCTTTTACTAATCTTTGCAGGTAGCGCAGTTTCCCAGACTCTTTACATTGTGACAGTTACGAACAATGTATTTACTCCAGCTAATCTTACAATAACAGTTGGCGATACAGTAAGATGGATTAATGAACAAGGTTTTCACAATGTGGTTGCCGACGACAACAGCTTTACAAGCGGCGCCGTATCCTCTGCTCCGTGGGTTTATGATTTTGTATTTACCACCGTAAGCACTAATCCTTACTATTGTGAAGCTCATGGCGGACCCGGTGGAAGTGGTATGTCAGGAGTTATTACTGTAGAAATGGCTACAAGCGTTAATAATGATGAAATTACTGTTGAAGATTTTGAATTGAAACAGAATTATCCAAACCCGTTTAATCCATCAACAAAAATTTCATTTGTTATTCCGGTTAACTCAAATGTTAAACTTAAGGTTTATAATATTTTAGGTAACGAAATTACAACACTTTTAAACGAACAGTTATTTGCAGGTGAACATACAGTACCATTTAACGCACAGGGTTTATCAAGCGGGATATATTTTTATGCGCTTACAGCAAACGGCTTTACTCTAACAAAAGAGATGGTTCTGCTTAAATAAAAGTATAACTTAATCTTATATCTTATTAGGCAGGTTAATCCTGCCTTTTCTATTTCTAAACGCTGGTAGCTTATTATGAAGAAAAAGAATTCATCTACGATATTAATAGTACTTATTTTTCTATTTTTCAGCTTAACAGGTTTCATTAGTAATAAAACTTTTTATAATCAATTAGTAAATATGCAGGATAAAAAACTACAAAAAGCTACTTTCGGCTCAGGATGTTTTTGGTGCACAGAAGCGGTTTTTGAACTTGTTGATGGCGTCAGCACAGTTACTTCCGGTTATGCCGGTGGTAATATTAAAAATCCTACTTACGAAGAAGTCTGCTCGGAAAAGAGCGGGCATGCGGAAGCAGTTCGGTTAACATTCGACCCGGAAGTTATAACCTACGATGAACTGCTGGAAATATTCTGGAAAACACATGATCCCACAACTTTAAACCGGCAGGGCAATGATGCTGGAACGCAGTACCGCTCTGTTATTTTCTATCACAGCGAAGAACAGAAACAATTAGCAAAAAAATATAAAAGTGCACTTGATAAATCAGGTGCGTGGGAACATCCAATTGTTACCGAAATTTTACCAGCTACTGAATTTTATAACGCAGAAGATTACCATCAGGATTATTACACCAACAATCCTAACCAGGGTTACTGTGCTTTTATAATTGCACCCAAAGTAGAAAAGTTTAAGGAAGTATTTAACGATAAACTGAAAGAAAAGTAAAAAACACAGCCGTTAAGCTGCGTTATTTATAAACGAAACAGAATTCAAAAAACACTTTTCATTTTCAAAAAAGCCAGATGGTTTTTTTGAGCAAATGTTAGTTAAATTTAATCAACTGATATTTCAATAGGCATTTGTTTTTGATTAAACAGAAATTTTGCTCTTTCCCAGCTCGGAGCTCCAAACCAGGCACTTACATTATTTGAGAACCCATAATCTTCCGTTGGAATACCCAAAAAATTTGAATCTAATTCACCATTACTATTTTCATCGTGAAAGACTCTTATTGCGTAATTTCCATAATCAATGGATTCAATTTTAATAATTACTTCTCCGTTTATTATTGGGAGGATTTTTCCAATAAAAACAGAATCCTCACTTTCGTAAACAGATTTTACATTATCCAGCCCAAACCAACATTCTCCATCGTCATTTGTAAACCCAGTAATTCTAATACTCATGGTTCCTCTTTCATACAATTTTGGTTGAGCAACCTGCGCAACATTCATTTGAAAATTCATTAGAATAATTATTATAGGAAAACCTAATCTATAAATTACGATTGAGTGGTTAATATTTTTTAAAAACTGTCTCAAGCAAGAATTCCTTTCAACGGAACTGAAAATAAAGGCTCTTGTTTTAACTTTTCTTTAGCAAGAATATCATTTACACAATACATTGCAGAGCTAGTGGCTGCTTCCATCAGCATTGCAGGGCAATCAAGTTTTATCCAATCACCCGCAAGGTAAAGATTTTCAACCGTTGTTTTAAAGCCGGGGCGATTTCTAAATAAGTTGGTATGAAATGCTGTAAAATCATCTCTTATTTGTAAGTACTCGTATTTTATTTTATAGTTCTTAATTTCTGAAAAATATGATTCAAATTCTTTTAATAATTGTTCTCTTACTTCTTTTTCGGGGAAATCATCGGGCAAAGCATATGAATGGAGTTCAAATATTCCCCCACTGTTTTGCTTCACCCAATCCTCACTTGTTATTTCCATTCGATGATATACAGTAACTGAATCCAGTATCTTTAATGCATCAGTAAAAATGAAAAAAGGAACATCAGTTCTCACGTCTTTATCAATCCAGATACGCAGAACAGCATAGCGTTGCGATTGTTTCTGCGGAGCAATTTGTGTGAAAAGACTAGGATGATCTGATTTTATGTAATCAGATTCGGCAATTATTTTTTTTGTCCCCTTTATATCTGAAGCCATTATTAGGTAATCAAATGGTTCCTCGTTTATAATAAATTTGCTTTCGTTTTTTATAATGGAATTAATTGGAGTGCTTAATTTTATTTCCGCGTTATGAATATTTAAATACTTAATAGCTGGTTCCCATAAAGTCTTTTCAAAATCATCATCCAAAACATCGTAAATCAATCCGTGATCGTTACTTAAAAAATAAAAATGAAAACTTTTTATCAGCTCTGCCATTGAGATGTGTTGTGGCTCTGCAAAAAAAGCGCGCGAAAATGTTGTAAACATTAATCTCATCTGTGGTGGAAGATTTACTTCTTCTGCAAAATCTTTAAACGAAATTTTATCGAACTTATCATATGTCTTTTCTTTATCATAATTAAGCAGGGTTATAAGTTTACTGAACCTTGGGTTCTTCATAATATCTTTAAATGAATATATTCCTGCTTTTCTCATCGATAAAATATTTTCAATAGGCGTGGTTTTAATTTCCTTAAAACTATAGTCACCTAAATCTTTTGTCATTATCAGGTAATCATCAATTGGGATTAGATTTTTGTAGGCACAAATTTTCTTTAAAAGATTACGCAGGTTATAATATTGCCTGAAGAAAGCGTGGAAACCATGCTCAACATTGGTTTGGTAATTATCTTCAAACTTAACCGGCCAGGAACCAACCTTTCCCCCAACAAATGAATCTCTTTCAAAAATCTTTACTGAGAAATTTCTTTCAGATAAATAAATCGCAGCTGATACCCCGGCTAAACCTGCTCCAATTATGCCTACCTTTTTTGGAATGGAAAGTTTATGCGGCAAAAAATTATCAACAGAGTTAATTTGCTGCTTGTAATCACCAAGACGGCTTTTAACAAACTTCGAAATGATTGAACTATTCATTTTTAATTATCCGGTTTAGCAGCACTAAAGGTTCGGAGGATAGGTTTTCGCCAGCTTGGCATGTTATGTTTTTTTACATTAACAAAACCTGTTTCTTCAAGAAGGTTAATAAACTCTTGAGGTGGAAGAAATTTATCCACACTTTTAACAAGGTATTTAAATATTGTTGATGAACCTGAAAGTATTGTTGAGATTGGAATAACTACGCCATAGCCCAAAACTTTCCAATATAAATGCGAAAAGAAATTATTGTCCAAAGAATATTCATGAAAAGCAATTTTCCCCCCAGGTCTGAGGATTCTTAATAAGTTTTGCAAACATTTTTTATAGTCGGGCATGTTGCGTATTCCGTATGCCATAAAGATTGCATCTACATAATTATCATCGTAATCCAATTCCATAACATCTTTCTGAATAAATTCTAATCTTTCTCTAGCAAATTGTTTGTGGTATTTGGTTTCTGCAACCCTCAACATCTCTTCAGAGTTATCAATCCCTATTACTTTACCGGTTTTTAAATTATTTATGCAGCAAACAGTTGATTTTCCGGTACCACAGCATAAATCGAGAACAAGCTCATCTCCATTTAATTCGATTAGGTCAACGCTACGCTGCAAATCACTTTGATACCCCTGGCTTAGAAATGTTGCAATGTCATATTTTTTTGCTACTCGATTAAATTCATAAGGAACCGTTGTTTTATTCTGAAATAAACTAATAGCGGATGTTTTACTGTTTCCCAATTTTATTCTTCCTCCTGCAATTTCTTTCTCCAAAATTTTCTGAATGCGAGAGAAACTTCATCACCTTTTACACTTATTTCGTGAACATCATCTTTTCTTTTTTTAATAATTTCAAGATTAGAGGATAGAAAATCAATATCTTCTTCAACAATTTTTGCAGATTTCCTTGCCATAAAATATTTTGCAAATGCAGGAAACTTCGAAAAGATGTTTTTCCACAACGTAATCTGTTTCATTTCAACATGTTCATCATCAACCTGCATTACGTGCTCAAGAATAAGTAACACTCTTTCTTTAAAACGAATTTCTAAACGTGAAATATTTGGATAGTAGAATCGAATGCGCGTTCCGATATTTTCATCATCTCCGAAATAAACTTTTTCTGATTTAGTTCCTACGTTGGCTCTCTTATAAAATCCTTCGATACCATCATCCAAAACATTTAGATTAAAATCTGCTGGTGATTCATTTATCTGTCCCATAAACGATTTTATAGATTTGCGGTGAACGTATGCAATGTGGTAAGGATCAATTAAACTTTCTGCAGTAGATTCCAAATCTGCTTTGAATGTGTAAGCTTTGTAAGTAAACGGCCACTCATTCATTTCCGGAATATCTGTTGGATTAACATGATTGGATTTTTCTTCATCACCAAGAAAAACCCAAACCCACTTATTAAAATCTTTAGCTGGATAACTTTTTATTTTTGCAGTTGGTGGAATTTTATCACCCGGAAGCTGCGAAGGAATATTAACGCACTTACCGTTTTTATCATATTCCCAGCCATGATAACCGCAGACAATTGTATTATCGTTAAGATAACCCAAAGATAAATTTACGTTTCTATGGCAGCATCTATCTTCGAGCGCAGCAATTTCTCCGTCCGATTTGCGGAAGAGAATTAAATCTTCGCCAAAAATTCTTTTCTTTACAATTTTATTTTTTAATTCATCAGAAGGACAAATTAAATACCATTTATTTTTTAACAATTGAAACACCGTTTATTCTAAGTAAAAAACTATAAAGACTTGTATTCATCCAGAGCAAAGACATCCCGTAGAAAAAATCCTCAACCGGGATAGTGATAATTCTAAAATCAAGCTGATACTCAACTCCGTAAGTAACAACTGGCCGCCATGTCAGGTATCCGTTAAATATCACTGTAAAAATAAAAATAAGAAGAAGGTAAAAATAAAACCTTCTTTCAAAAAGCAAATTTGTTTTCAAAAACTGATCGACAAGATTTGCAACGAACAAGAAGCCTAAAGTTAAACCCGTGTACTGCTTACCAATTAAGAAGAAATATATACCAGCTGGCAATGCGAGATAAAGAAATAATCGAAGCCACTGCGTTTTCACCTGTTTTTCTTTTACTCTTCGAATAATCATTTCCCAGGTAAAGAGACAGGCAAATGGAACAGTAATGAAAAATAAAATCTCTTCAATGGGAAGATTTATAATTTTTATTCCTGACACATAATTAGAATTAAAATGCCAATGAGTGCCTGTTACTAACGCATCCCAAAGCAAAAATGGAATGGCCGGAATAACGATTGCAATCAGAATTTGCTTCCAGTGGTTCCAGATGTAACAGCATTTAAGCGAACCGAAGAATGCCGGACCACTGATAATCACAGTGTTAAATATGAGATATTCGAAATTCAATTATGTTGATCTTAATACCTTTACTTCGAAGTAGGATTTTATTAATAAGTAAAATTTATATGGGTTCGAAATTCTTACTCGTTTGCTCATTAATTTATCAACATCCATTCTCTTAATTTTTTTAAATAAAATTAAGTAATAAAGATATGCAGAATATACACCAAGCTTAACACCTATAGGCAACCTTACTATTCCCATAAATGCTGAATGGAATTCTTTTTCAATTTCTTTTTCCAATTCCTTTTTGTTCTGGTTGTTTATATATGTGAGTTCGCTAACCCCGGGCAAATAAATTCTCCCGCGCTCAATAATATCACTTTTCATATCTCTTAGAAAATTAACCTTTTGAAAAGCAGCGCCAAGCATTCTTGCTGAATGCTCCAGCTCATCATATTTTTCATCACTTCCCTTTACAAAAACTTTTAAGCACATCAATCCAACAACTTCTGCTGAGCCGTAAATATAATTATCGTAAACACCTCTCTCGTATGAAGAGTTTGATAAATCCATTTCCATACTTTGTAAAAATGCTTTTATCAATTTATGGTCTATCTTGTATTTATTAACCGTTTCCTGGAATGCCTGTAATACAGGATTTGTTGAAATACCTTTTTCAATTGCATCCCAGGTATCTGCTTCAAACTTTTGAAGTAGTTCTTTTTTATCAAAATCATGAAACGTATCAACTATTTCATCTGCAACTCTTACATAGCTATAAATTGCAAAAATGGGATCGCGGTATTCTGGTTTGAACGCTTTTATTCCCCAGCCAAACGATGTGCTGTAAGAAAGGGTTAACTTTTTGCTGATTTTGTAACTTGTATCTTTATATAAGTTGAAAACTCATTTGTAATCCTTTCAGTTACTAGTTTTGAGCTGATAACAACCATCGGCAATCCTGTGCCGGGAGTTGTAGATGCTCCAACATAGTATAGGTTATTAAACTTTTCGTCTTTGTTTTTAGGTCTGAATGCTCCAACTTGGTTTAAATCGTGTGCAAGCCCTAAACCAGAGCCCCTGTAAAGGTTCAACATTTTTTCCCATTCATCAGGAGCTAATATTTTTTTAGTTAAAATGTTTGATTGAATATCGAATCCAATTCTCTTTGATAAGATCATCGATAATATTATTTGCGAGATCTTCTTTATCTTCCCAGGATTTTTTATATCGTAGATCGGGAACAGGGCAGAGAATAAACAAATTCTCGCAACCATCTGGCGCACAGCTCTCATCAGATATTGAAGAAGCATTTACATAGTAGTAAGGTTTTTGCGGACTGATAGAAGAAGTGAAAATATTGTCTCGCATAATCTTTAAAGTTACTACCCAAAAAGTAATTGTGATGAAGAAGATTGCTAATCTTTCCTTTTACACCTAAATAAATTGTGAGTGGCGCAAGTGTCCAGTGTAATTCATCAAGCTTTTCTGCGCTGAATTTTTTTCTCTTTAGTACTTTTCCTCTGAACGATGCTGCATCGGAATTAGATACAAAAATATCTGCTTCCCATGATTTTCCATTTTGATCGATCATCTGTGCAACTTTACCGTTATTGTTTCCAACTCCAACAATTTCAGTATTATAAACAAATTTTACATTTCTATTCTCAAGAATTTTTACCATTTCTCTAACAACGCTATACATACCATTCTTAACACTCCAGTAACCGTTATTCTTCATTTCTGTATAATTTAATAAAGAATAGATTGACGGAGTTTGAAATGGAGTTGAGCCGAGAAAGAATGCAACAAGAGAAAATATTACTTTTACTTCTTCAGAATCGAATGTTCTCTTAAGTTCATCCCACATGCTTCTGTAGAGATAGGGAAGATGTTTCTTTGGAACCTTTGCAAGTTTTAAAAGATAATCCAGTTTATTTTTATAATTTGATTTAACAACCTGTTCTTCAGTATCATGGAAAAACTCTCCGCCTTTATTTAAATACTTTTCAAGTTTTTCAGCCAGATTATCTTCTATCCCGGTAAATTCTTTTTCTAATTTATGTAAATCCTTAAAAATTCTGAATGGTTGTTCTCTTCCCTCCATAAATACCTGGTAAATAGGATCAAGCTCTTTCATTAACAATGGATTGTCTACACCTGCACTTTTAAATAAATCATCAAACTCGTAAGTCATGCTCATAAAGGAAGGACCCATATCGAAACGAAAACCATCTTGTTCGATTATATTCAATCTGCCACCCGGAGTTGAATGTTTTTCAAGAATGGTGATATCATATCCCTTATTTGAAAGTCGTAAAGCGGTCGAAAGACCGCCTAATCCAGAACCTATAATAATTACTTTTTTCATTTATTCTTTTTTTTAAGACAAGTGTTGATATATAAGATAAAGATTTCTGAGATTAGATTCAGTTAAGATTAAATTAAATGAGGAAACCGCTTGCACACTTTTCGTAAATATCATCACGAACAATTCGTGTCATAGTTAACATTTGACTGGAGCCTATCGTGTTGCAAGCGATTTTTCTCATTATTATTGTTTTATTTAAGCAAGTTCATCTTTTTAATTTGAGCAAAATTTCCAGCTGTTAATTTATACAAATAAATACCACTGGCAAGATTTGATGCATCGAAATTAAATTTATATGAACCAGCTGCTAAAGTTTCATTTACTAAAGTAGCAACCTCACTACCGAGAATATTGAAAATTTTCAATGTTACAAATTCACTATTTGGAATTGCAAAATTGATAGATGTACTTGGGTTAAATGGATTCGGATAATTCTGTGTGAGAGTGTAATCATTCGGAGTAACCGAAGAGATTTCTTCAACGCTAGACACACCTTCCATGAATTGCCCAACTGTTCCATCCGCAAGTGCGAAGAATAAACCGAATGCTTCACCATTCTGGTTGCTGCTAGGGGTTAAGAAACCTGAAGCAAAAACAGCTGCACTGCCACCACCCAATCCCGAGAGATTAGCAATATAGGATTGAACCAATGATGTTCCATCTGCCAAAGTTAAATCAAGAGTGTATTCTCCAGCAGGCACCGTAATGTAAGGAGTAATATCTCCATAAGCCGCATCATCAACTAAAGTGGCAACATTTCTTGCAATTACATCTACAGTTGGAGCATCAGTTGCACCATGTAGCACGAAAAAGTCTACATCACTACTAGTTCCTGATTCACGAGCCATTGCATTTATAAAAAGTGTAAATGCAGTGCTTCTTCCATCAGGATTTACAGCATAAGAGTTAGGATCTAAAACACCATTTGCTATTGCAACATAGGTAGCACCGTTATCTAAGGTTAGTGCAAAATTCTTTAACGTATCACCAGCAGAACTGCTGTTACCAGGTGCTACGCCAACATTAATCTGAACACCAGCAGGAGCATCAATAAATGGAGTAGCATCCCTAAATGCAAAATTGTCTAACAATAAAGCGCCATCTAAATAAATATCTACAGAAGCAGCAGCCACATCTGCAGCGTTATGAATAACCTGCAATCTTGCAAGCTGTACTTGCGGGAAAGCAACTACATCTCCGTTTGGCAGTGCAGCAAAAATTCCAAACGCTGGACCATTTTGATTGTTGCCGGGAGTTAAAAACCCAGAGGCAAATACAACTGCAGCACCGCCGCCTAAACCGCTCAAGTCAGCCTGGAAAGAAGCAACTATAGTTGAATTATCGCTACCAGGTGTAACATCAAGAATGTACGAAGCTGCGGGAACTGTTATATAGGGTGTGATATCTCCATAAGCTGCATCGTCAACTAATGTTGCAACTCTACGTGCAAGTACATCAACTGTTGGTGCATCTGTAGAACCATGTAAAACAAAGAAATCAACATCAGAACTTGTTCCGTTTTCTCTTGCCATCGATTTTATAAATAGAGTGAAAGCTGTGCTTCTTCCATCAGGATTTGCAGCAAAAGAGTTTGGATCTAAAACACCATTAGCAATTGCCACATAGGTTTCATTTTCTGTTAGAGTTACGGTGAAGTTTTTCAGTGTATCAGCTTGCTGAAGTACTATTTGGACCCGCTACACCTATATTAATAGGAGTACCAGCTGGTGCATCTATATAAGGAGTTGCATCTCTGAATCCGAAATTATCTAATAATAAAGTCCCATTTAAATAAATATCAACTGAAACAGCGCCAGGATCTGCAGCATTATGAATTACCTGCAATCTTGCAGTTTGTGCGAATAAATTGTTCACCCCTGTGAACATTAAAATCAGTAAAAGTGCTTTTAGAGTTTTCATTGTTTTTTCTTTCTTTAGTTTTTGTTTTTAGTTTAAATAACCGTTTACTTTTGCGTAACCGAACAACTCATCTTGTAAAAGTTTACGCGCTCTGTGAAGACGTGAACGGACAGTGCCAATGGGTATATCTACTATTTCTGATATTTCATCATAGCTATAACCTTCCAGATCACAAAGAAGAAAAACCTCTTTCATCTTTTCGGGAAGCTTTGCAAGCGCAGAGGAAAGATCATCATCAAACAGATTGTTATAAAAATCTAAATCCAGATTATTATCCTTACTCTGCTCAGATTTTATGTTTTCGTAGATGTCTTCAATTTCATCATAATCAACCCTCGAAGGCTCTCTTTTGAGCTTCCTGTAGTTGTTGATAAAAGTATTTTTCAGAATCATAAACATCCAAGCCTTGCTGTTTGTGCCACCCTGAAATTGATGATAACTCTTGTATGCTTTGTAATAAGTTTCCTGTACAAGATCTTGTGCATCATCAGAATTTCTCACAATCTTCAAAGCATAATTGTAAAGAGCATCTTTGTGGGGGACAGCCTCAGTTTGAAACTCCTGCTGTCTTTCCATTTCGGATTCGCTTATGTTTAATTCTTCTGTATTCATTGCACTGTCCATTCTTAATTTATTTGATTTAATTCATTATTCAGGAATAAGAACTGTATCTATTATGTGGATTACACCATTAGAAGCCATAACATCTGCTGTTGTAACTTTTGAATCGTTTATCATGACCGATCCATCTTTTACTTCTATCTTAATATTTTTACCAGCCAAGGTTTCGGCTGTATTAAGATTAACAACTTCTTTAGATGTAACTTTTCCTGAAACAACGTGATAAAGAAGAATGGTCTTTAATGTTTCTTTATCCTTGAGTAATGCTTCAATTGTTCCTTCTGGAAGTTTATCAAAAGCTTCATCCGTTGGTGCAAATACTGTAAAAGGTCCGTCACCCTGTAAAGCCTCAACAAGTCCTGTTTCGGTAAGTGCTTTAGCAAGTGTATTAAAGTTTCCTGATTCAACTGCAATAGTTACTATGTCTTTATCAGAACCCTTCTTTTCGTGATGATCTCCCGCTACTAGAGACGAGGTAATAATCAGAGAAAGAATAATTGCTGATGAAATCAGCTTTGAGAAAAGATTTTGTGTAACATCATGTTACTCCTTTTTGTTTGTTTATTGTTGTTTATTTGATTCAATTTTATTTGTCTATCAAATATCTAAATATTGTTGAGGTAATTATAATAAATTGTCTAGTATTTGTCAAGCTTTTTCCAAATAATTATAAAATATTTTTTCTATGGAACTATATAACTTCAAATATGTTGAAAAAATAGAGGATTAATGTAAAATTAACTTATTGAGGGGTTGATTTTATTTAGACAAATTTGTAATTTTAGACAAGAAAATGGAAAAAATGTATAAATATCCGATAAAAGTAGTTAGCCAGATGACAGGGATAAGTGCGTTTGTAATTCGAGCCTGGGAGAAAAGGCATAATGTTGTAACACCTTCCAGAACAGAAACAAACCGCAGACTTTATTCAGATGAAGATATTGAAAAGCTAAAGCTATTAAATGAGGCTGTGAAGAGCGGACACAACATTGGCGGGATTGCGTATCTATCCATTGACGAATTAGTTCTGTATTAATCGCGCAATAATGTTTCTTCGACTTCAATAGATGAATCAACAAATGAATTTTTAACAGATACAAATTCAATTATTAAATACATGCTATTGAAGCAGTAAAAGCCTATGATAGAAAAGAACTTGAAACAATTTTATTAAAGGCATCTTCAAAACTGAGCCAGCCAGCACTAATTGAAAATTTAGTGGTACCACTTGTTTACAAAATTGGTGATTTATGGCACGAAGGAATAATCAGGGTTGCTAATGAGCATCTTGCTACAGCTGTCATCAGGTCTTTTTTAGCAAATATGATCGAGCAAAACGAACCATCTGAAAATGCACCAATTATAATTTCTGCAACACCCCGTGGTCAGGATCATGAGCTTGGAGCCATGATTGTGGGAGTAACAGCTGCACCATTAGGGTGGAAAGTGATTTACTTGGGTCCGAATTTACCAGTTGAAGAAATAGCTGCGGTAGCAGATAGTCTTGAGGCTAAAGTTATTGCCTTAAGTATTGTTTACCCGGGTGATGATCAGCAGCTGAAAATTGGACTTACATAACTTAAAAAGAATTATACCTGAAAGTACGTCTGTAATTATCGGCGGAAGAGTTGCAGCGAATATTCAGATACTATTGATGAAATAGGTGCAACTTATATTAAAGATATCAAACAACTTAGGCTTGAGCTTGATTCAATAAGGAAAAATAAATACAATTAAGTTTTTCTTTCCAAATCTTTCTTAAATTTAACACCAATGAAGATATTTAAACTTGAAGCAACCCACGTTATTCCTATTGCAATCGATGAGGCATGGGATTTTTTTTCGAATCCAAACAATCTCCCTAAAATCACCCCGATCATGGTTAAACCTTAAAGTAACCTCTGATTTGCCGGATAAAATGTATGAAGGAATGATAATAACTTATAAGGTTTACCCTTTTCTCGGCATACCTTCCAACTGGGTAACTGAAATTACGACAGTTAAGGAGAAATCATTCTTTATTGATGAACAAAGGTTCGGGCCGTATAAATTTTGGCATCACCAGCATCACTTTAAAGAAATGAATGATGGAATTGAAATGGAAGATATAATTACCTATGCCCTTCCTGCTGATCCCTTTAGCAGACCAATAAATAGTTTATTTGTAGGCAAAAAAGTGAAAGAGATTTTTGAATTTAGAAAAGAAGTGTTAAAAACGTTTTTAAAGTTTAGGATAGAACATTATTAAGATCACCTGATAGTTTGATCTGTTAATTCAAATTGATTTATATTGTATCCCTGCTTAGAGAGTGTTTCGTAAATAACTTTCATTGTTTCATCTGAAAGTGTAGGAGTTCTGCTTAATATCCAGCCATATTTCCTTTCCGGATGGCCTACTATTGCATACTCATAATTTTCGCCCAAACCTATTATCCAATAATCACCCCAAAAAGGTCTTATTCCTAAAAAGCTCACAAAACTCACCTCCAATTTGGAATTTGTATTTTTATCAACAACTTCAGCTACGCCATCAGCTATATCAAGCTTTCCATCAATATCATAACATTTATTTATTACTATAATATCTCCATTGGGCTCAATCTTATATTCTGCTGTTGTTCCATAAGCACACTGATCTTGGAAAGAGTTAGGTATTTTTGCCACCTCATACCAAAGACCCGCATATTTTTGAAGATCAACAAAGTTTATCGTGGTGGGCGGAGCTATCTCTTTTGAATTCTGAGCAATTGTAACTGTATTTATTATTACAAATTGAATAGATATTAACAGAGTATATAAAGTTATTTTCGATTTCATTTTTAAACATAATTTCTGATTTAAGAGACAAAAATATTTCTTATAATTATTTTAGTTCTTGTGGAGTCTTAAATTTCATCATCTCATTCTTAAACTTAAAGTATCTTATCCCCAATATAAACCAAAGAACAAATGAAACAATTGCGCTAACTACCCATAAATCAGGATTCCATATTTCGACCAAGTTTGCTATAATAAAAGCAAATAAAAATGATGTTAGAATTAGTTCAAATAACTGCAGAATGTATATAAACATGAATCCTATCTAATAAATTTAATTAAACACATCAGCTTAATTCTCAGTTCTAAACAATCCTTGTTTATAAAAATGTTACAATTAAGCAAAGCAATAATAAAGTAGCTGCGGGTAGTGATTTAATTAAAGGATCTTTCACCTTAAAATGCATGAAAATAGCACCTATCATTAGTATGGCGATGCCAATAGCTGCAGGAATTTTTAAAACGGGGATCCATATGCTTGTAATTAGCAATAATGACAATAAGATCTTTAAGAAACCGATCAGAACAATGAACCATTCAGGAAGGCCATATACTCTAAACTCTTCTTTCAAATTCTTAGCGTTGCCGCCTCGCCAGACGGATACTTTGCTGTATCTTAAGATCCAAACATTCAAAATACCCAGAGTAATGATACTCTGAATTATGATAACAATTGGTTCCATTGGAATTCTTTACCTACTTGATTTTTAATAAATATAAAAAATATATAAAAACTTTGTCGTCTAAAACAATATCTAACTAATAATAGTTCATTTAATAATTAAAGAACGAACTGAAAAGTCTCAATTTAGGGTAGAAACATCTCTTTTGATAGAAATAAGTCCAGTTTTATATTCCCTAATCTGCAATCAGAGAACTAAATCTTCTGAATAATTGTTTAGTAAAAAAACAATTAATAATTAATGGAGTACCAAAATGTCAAATAAAGATCAAATAGTTACAGCATTAGTAAATTCATATTGGGCGGAAGTTGAAACTATAATTAATTATATATCAAATTCCGTAAATCTTGATGGGGTAAGAGCTGAGGAAATAAAGAAATCACTTTCCGCAGAGGTTTTGGATGAATTAAACCATGCTCAGACAATTGCAAAGAGAATAAAAGAGCTTGGCGGTAAGGTCCCGGGTTCATTTAGTTTTAAAGCAGTTCAAAATGCTTTACAACCTCCTAGCGAAACTACGGATGTAACTTCTGTTATTAAAGGAGTGATAACTGCTGAAGAGCAAGCTATTGAAGGCTATAATAAATTGATCAAAGATTGTGATGGAACTGATTTTGTTACGCAGGATTTGGCCGTAAGATTATTAGCCGATGAAGAATCACATAGGTCAATATTTGAGGGCTATCTGAAAGAGTACCAACAATAATATTATTTTGATATAATCATCATGATTAAAAAAGTAAAACCAAAAAATGGACAAGAGTCCGTCTGGGATTATCCCAGACCACCCAGGCTTGAAAAGTTTAATAAAGAGATAAAGATAGTTTTTAACGATACAATTATCGCTAAAACTAACAATGCATTCAGAGTTTTGGAAACATCTCATCCACCCGTATATTATATTCCTCCCAAAGATATAAGAATGGAATTATTATCACCCAGTATTGGAAACAGCTTTTGTGAATGGAAGGGAAGCGCTAATTACTACGATGTTAAGGTTAAAGGAAAAGCAGTGCCTAAGGCTGGCTGGTATTATTATAAGCCAACAGAGAAATTTTCTGATATAAGAAATTATGTGGCATTCTATGCCGAGAAAATGGATGGTTGTTTTGTTGATGGTGAAAAAGTAATTGGGCAGCCAGGGGGATTTTACGGTGGTTGGATAACTAAAGATATTGTTGGTCCTTTTAAAGGGGAACCAGGAACGTTTGGATGGTAATGAATAGAATAATTTATTTTTTAGGGATCCATTGCTAAAGTAATTAAGTTTCTTTTCCTGGCTTTGCATAAGATAAGCGAGCGATTCTTTTCGTTTCGTGGTATCCATCCAACCCGCTGATTGTAATCGTACCTGCTTTTTCAATATCAACAAAACCATCTTTTAACGTCACATCATCAGGCAAAATAATCTCTATAATTTCTCCAATAATAAATATTGTTCCATTGAATTTTATTTCATGCTCCTCAACGAATTTCAGCCCAATCTTAATTTTTGATTCTTTAACATAAGGTACCTTAAGTTTCTGTGAATATTCAGGAGTTAGCCCGCATTCATCAAACTCAGAAATTTCCTTCTCGTATCTGGCAGAAGTTTGATGTGCTCTCTTATAAATTCCTTTATTAATATGATTAATTGTAAAGAACCCTGTTTCTTTGATGTTCTCATAAGTATGTCTTTCAACAGAAACAGGTCTCATTAAAAATCCCAGTGCTGGTGGATTTGCACCAACGTGAATAACAGAATTAAAAATTGCCAGGTTAGTATTCCTTTTGTTTGAAATCGTACCGATAAGAGACGCACTTTTAAAACCAGTAATTGAGTTTATAAATGTGGTGCGGTAAAGTTTTTGAAATTCTAAAATATCTTGATTTGTAATAACCATAGTTTTGCTTTCAATTCTTAATGAATTTTAATCGTATTTCCACTCTATCACAATTACAGAAAAGCCCCAGCATTTCAGCCAGGGCTCTTCCATCGCGTAGGGGGAGGAGAGAGAATTACTTCATCAACATAAGTTTTCTTGTTTGAACAAAATCACCTGCTGTTAAAGTATACACGTAAACACCACTAGCTAACTTGCCAGCATCAAAAGTAACTTCGTAAGCACCAGGTGCTCTTTGTTCATTTACTAAAGTTGCTACTTCATTACCAAGAATATCAAATACTTTTAGTGATACAAATTCACTTTGCGGAATTGAAAATTTAATTCTGGTAGATGGGTTAAATGGATTCGGATAAGTTTTGTTCCAAACCATAACTAGTTACTGTGCTTAACTCTTCGCCATTTTCATTCATCACTTTGTTTACCGAATTCTGAGCCTCATCACCATATAGTTGAGGGAGTTCAACAACATTTCCATCAGCAAGAGCAACAAATAATCCAAAAGCTTCACCATTTTGATTTCCGGAAGGATTTAAGAATCCTGAAGCGAACACAACTGCCGAATTGCCACCTAATCCTCTTAAATCAGCACCCCATACACCAACTACTGAAAAGTTGGGCCACGGAGTTGTAATTACAATCCAGTTGTTCCAGGCCCTTAAAGATAGATAATTACTTATGTCGCCATAAGCAACATTTTTGAGATAAATACCCAAGACCAAAAATATTAACAGTTGGGGCATCGGTTGAGCCATGGACTGCAAATAAATCAACTTTATTACTGTTATTGCTTTGTTCTCTTGCCTCATCCTTTGCAAATAGTGTGAAATGAAATATCTCTTCCATCTGGATTAGGAGCAAAACCTGATGGATCAACCACACCGTTTGCAAGTGCAACATAAGTACCGCCACTTGCAAATTGAACTACAAAGATTTTTAATTGTATCATTTACAGAAGTGCTGTTGCCGGGAGCAACACCAATGTTAATATCAACACCAGCAGGCACATCAATGTATGGAGTTGCAGTTCTGAATGCAAAATTATCAAGGGCAAGTGTTCCATTTAAATAAACATCAACTTCACTTGCAAGTGGATCTGCAGCATTATGAATAACCTGCAATCTTGCAAAGGGTTCTATTGCAGGAAATTCAACAACATTACCATCAGGCAATGCTGCAAACAAACCAAACGGCGCACCATTTTGGTTCCCGGATGGATCCAGGAAACCAGACGCAAATACAACCGCTGCACCGCCACCTAATCCTGAAAGATCAGCTTCAAAGGAAGCGACTATTGTGTTGTTATTATTACCGGGTGTAATATCTAATATGTAACTGTTTGCCCAAACCCTAATGTAATTAGTAATATCACCGTAAGCAGCATCATCTACAATTGTTGCTACATTTCTGGCGATTACATCAACAGTTGGTGCATCAGTTGAGCCATGTAAAACAATAAAATCTACTTTATTATTGCTATATCCGCTTTCACGAATTCCGTCTTTAGCAAAAATAGTAAATGAAATATCTCTTCCATCAGGATTTGGAGCGAAACCGGAAGGATCAACTACACCATTTGCTACTGCAACGTAAGTTTCACCTTCTTCAAACTGAACAGGAAAGTTTTTAATAGTATCATTTACAGATATGCTGTTGCCAGGGGCAACACCAATATTCAATGTAACTCCAGCAGGGACATCTATAAATGGAGTTGCTGTGCGGAATGCAAAATTATCTAAGGTTAAAGCTACCATTAATATATACATCAACTTCATTTGCAATTGGATCTGCAGCATTGTGAATTACTTGTAATCTTGCTGTGGGAACAATCAGAGGAAACTCAACTACATTACCATCCGGTAATGCAGCAAAAATTCCAAAAGCTGCGCCATTTTGATTAGCAGATGGATTTAAAAATCCGGAAGCAAAAACAACTGCAGCACCACCACCTAATCCTGTTAAGTTTGCATCAAATTTAGCAACAATAGTGTTATTATTGTCTCCCGGTGTAACTTTAATATATATTGTCTTGCTAATAGTCTTTTATAATTTGTTATATCGCCATAAGCAGCGTTGTTTACAATTCTCCTACCCCAGCCAAAGAAATCTGCACCATCCGAAACTTCACTTACTTCTTCTGTTTCCGTTAAATCCAAACGCAACATTTTGATAAACTCTTTTTGCAATAATATCAACTGTGGGTGCATCTGTTGCACCATGTAAAACTATAAAATCTACTCCCCAGGATCTGTTGCCCTCTTCACGAATATTATCTTTAGCAAAAAGGGTAAAGGAAATTTCTCTACCATCAGGATTTGGAGAAAATGAATTTGGATCTAAAACTCCGTTTGCAACTGCTACATATGTTTCATTTTCCTCAAGAATAACCTGGAAATTTTTAAGAGTATCGTTAACGGAAGTGCTATTTCCAGGAGCAATTCCGATGTTAAGTGTTACTCCTGCAGGTAGATCAATAAAAGGAGTCGCTGCACGAAATGCAAAATCATCAAGTGCAAGATTTCCATTAACATATACATCCACTTCCTGTGCTGCAGGATCAGCAGCATTATGAATAATTTGAATTCTTGCTGTTTGGGCAAGAGAGGCTGAAATTCCCAACAAGAAAATCAGCGAAAAGATGAATCTTTTCATAAGTCCTCCAAATAGATTATTATTGAATTAGTTTGTTAATACACCTTATTCATAACAATTCCGATTTGTTTAAAGTTCAATCTTTGCTTTTAAATAGCTATAATTTTTTGGGAAATGTTATACCAAGTCAAGCGGCAAGATTTTATTGAGTCAGGGAGGATGAATTAAATATAAATTATTCTTGGGAGAAATCTTTACATACTTTTCAACATCAAATTTTCGTTTTGCACCATTACGATTCATATATCTTATTTTACCATAAACAGGTCTTTCAGCCCAGGCTCTATCGTGCACACCACCAATTGCCCAGGCACAGCCGGTATATCCATTCGGGTCTCTTCCATCAAGTTCATATTTATCATTTAAATAGATGGCGATCTTTAAAGCTTCTTCAGGAGATTTACTCCACTCAAGAATTTTCTTTGCCCAATACATTCGCATATAACCATGCAATTTACCTGTGTTTACTAATTCATTTTGAGCAGCATTCCATAAATCTTCATGAGTTTTTGCTTCTTCAAATTTCTTTAATGAGTAAATAAATTCTCTTTCATCTTTTTTATGATCATTTAAAGTTTTCTTTGCCCAGTCAGGAAAACCATTAAATGAATCGTAATCAGAATTATAATAACAAAAATTATCTGAAAGCTCCCTTCTTACAATTAATTCTTCTAAAAATGATTCTGCGGAAGGATGATCGCCCAAACCATTTACAATTAATGCAACACGCTGTGCGGAAATCTGTCCAAAGTGTAAATAAGGTGAAAGATTTGAAAGCACATCTGCATTCGGATCGTTTCTCAACTCATCATAATTATCAAATTTATTTTCAATGAAATTCTTTTAAAGTTTTATTTGCGGCTTTTTCGCCGGGCTTAATCCAATCAACAGGTTTAACACTTTTCATCTACTTTTAATGAAGAATAAACTTTTCCCCAATCAATTTTATTTGAAGAAAGTGCTGTGCTGCTCTTCATCTTTTTGAGTTTTGGAAATTCATCTAAAAATTCCGGAAGGTTTTTGTGAATTTTAGGGCGGATTGTGTAAGCACCAAACTCCTGTTTTTGGGAAACATAAAAGCAAGGGACAACATTGTGTGCATCAACTTCATAAAAAGGAATGTTTATTTTTTTTGCAATTTCATTTTTCCACTTTCTTTTAATTTTCAGCGGATCAAAATCTGAAACTAAATTGCTTGCTTTGTTATCATTAATAAATTTTGGAATTTCATCAGCAGGATTCCCAAGTAAAATAAAAACGGAATGTTGTATTTTTTTAATTCTTTTTCAACTTCAATCAATCCTTTTAGCATAAAATCATATTGGCGCAAAGTTGCGTCTAAAAATTTAGGAACAAGAGAAAAAACAACAACAAGTCTTTTTTCTTTTCAAAAGCCAATTGCTGGGCAAACAATAAAGCCCAATTGTCATGAACTCTTTGATCACGGCTCATCCAGTATATTACCGGACCATTGGTTTCAGTTCCTTTTTTAAGAAGCCTTATTCTGTTATTCGTTTATCATAAAAATTTTGATGAACTATTTACTAATTTTGAGTGTTAAGTATAGATAATTTAAACGGATAAAAGTAATGAAGAGTTCAATTTTAATTTTATTAGTAAGTGTTTACAGCTTGGTTTCCTTTGCACAGGAAAACAATATTACAATTTATGGTAAAGTTGTTGATAAATTTACTCAGCAGCCATTGCCCGGGGCAAATGTGCTTGTTGTAAATACAAATTTTGGTGCTTCAACGGATTTGAACGGAAAGTTTGAAATTAAAAATCTTCCTGCTGGTGAATATCAATTAAGAGCTTCAATTTTAGGTTATACGAAGTGTAACAAAAACCGATGTGATGGTAATGAGCGGTTTTGCTTCAGAAGTTATTTTTGAATTGGAAGAAGAAGCAATCGAACTGGAAGATGTTGTTGTTAAAAGCGATTTCTTTGAAAGCAGCAGACTCGATTTAATCAGCACAAGAGGTTTCAGTAATGAAGAAATACGAAGAAGCCCCGGTGCCTTTGAAGATGTGATAAGAGCGCTTTCAATTTTGCCCGGAGTTGCGCAAGCCGATGCAGGAAGAAATGATTTAGTGGTCCGCGGCGGCGCACCCTCTGAAAATCTTTACCTGATTGATGGATATAAAGTCCAAAACATAAATCATTTTGGAACGCAGGGTGCAACGGGAGGACCGCTTAAGTTATATCAATCTTGATTTTGTCAGCGGCACATCTTTTTCCACCGGCGGGTTTTCTGTAAACAATGGAGATAAGCTTTCATCATCACTTTCAATTGATTTACGAAACGGCAGGCAGGATCGTATTGGAGGTAAAGCAACTATTTCCGCATCGCAATTCGGTTTAAATGTTGAGGGACCAATTTCAAACAGTTCGCAGTTTATTTTTTCTGCACGAAGAAGCTATCTTGATTTTATTTTTAAAGCTGCTGATTTTTCATTCGTTCCCGAATACTGGGATATTTTAGGTAAAGCGGATTTCGAAATTGATAACAGCAACTCACTTTCAATCCTTTTAATCTCTGCAATTGATAACATTAGTTATTTTAATGATACGGAGGATCAGCGGTATGATAATGCAAGAATTATAGGCAGCGAGCAATTGCAGTATCTTGCAGGAATAAAATACAGGCATTTGATTGATAACGGTTTTATTAGTTTATCACTCAGCAGAAATTTTGTTGATTATGATACACAGCAGCGCGATTCGCTTTTAGTTCCGGTTTATTTGAATAAATCAAAAGAGAAGGAAAATACGTTTAATGCAGAATTAACTTACAAGCTTTCAAATAAATCGGATATTACTTTCGGTGGTGATGTTAAACTGATTGATTTTAGTGCAAACATTCTTTTGCCCAAATACACTTCAACTTTTGGTGATTCACTGCAAACTACGGCTCTGGATACGAGCACCACTTATTACAAAAGCGCTGTGTATTTAAATTACAACACAGTAATCTTTGGATAAATTTATTACAAACCTTGGCGTTAGGGGAGATTACTTTAGTGTTTTGGAAAAGAAATTTTATTTCAGCCCGCGCATTTCTTTATCATATTTACTAAGCGATATAACCCGAATAAATTTCAGCGCTGGAATTTATTATCAATCACCTTCATATCTCTGGCTTGTTGGCGATGCAAACAACACTAATTTAAAAAACATGCGTGTTAATCAATTTATTCTTGGTTTCGATCATTACGTTAGTGCAGATGCTTTATTTAAAGTTGAAGGATTTTATAAAGATTATTCTGATTATCCTGTCAGCTTAACTAGAACATATCTAACTCTTGCAAATACAGGTGCAGGTTTTGGCGATGAAAATTATGAATCTTTCGGCTTAGAACCATTAATTTCTGCAGGAAATGGAAAAGCAAGAGGAGTTGAGTTTTCACTTCAGAAAAAATTATCCGATACTCCTTATTATGGAATTGCAAGTTTAACATACAGCATTGCAGATTACGCTGCGCTTGATAAAATTGAAAGAACCGGTTCTTATGATCAAACATGGATTATAAGTTTGAGTGGCGGCTACAAATTAAGCACAGAGTGGGAAGCCAGCCTTAAATTCCGTTACTCAACAGGACGACCGTACACACCTTACACGTCAAATGGAACCCAAAACATAAGTGATTACAATTCTCTGCGGTTTCCTGTTAATCATAGTTTGGATTTAAGAGTTGATAAACTATGGTTCTTTAGTGGCTGGAGTTTAATTACTTATATTGATATTCAAAACATTTATAACCGTAAAAATATTACTAGCGTTCGGTGGGATGTAAGAACCCAAACTCCAGAGTTTAATGAAGCAATTGGGATTTTACCTTCAATTGGTATTAGTGCGGTTTTTTAGTCGAGTTGTAAAACCCGTTGATTTCATTATTCCCGCTTGGTCCAAATCACACTTATACTTAAAATTCATCCAATCGAACTAATTAAACAATCAATTTGTTCAATAAGTAAATAATTAAAAAATATGAGAAATTATGTCGTTAAAAGAAAAAATTTAAAGGATTAACAAAGTCTATCTGGGCAGATGGAGTAATCAATATGAAAAAAATATATGCAGTAGTAATTGTTCTTTTATTATCCACGCCATTTTCAATTGCCCAAGAGCAGACTTTTGATGATCTTAAATCCCTTGATCTGCTAGTCGGCGAATGGAAAGGACAGCTTGAGTATCTTAATTACAGCGAAAATACTACACGAGTTAAATTGCCGACAAATCTTTATTGTAATAAAACGGAGCTTGGTGAAGCCATAACATTAAACTATGTTTTTCAAGATCCGGGATATAAGGTAGAAAATATTCAGTTGCTCACCCTTAATAAAATGGGTCAGCTTGTCTTAACAATCGTTGATGGTGGTATTGCAAAAAGTAGTGTTTTATATGTAAAATCGAATGAAACGAATAATGGTAAAACATCAACATGGTCTTTTTTGAATCAGGCTATGATAATAACCAGCCAGCTCTTATTCGCTATACAATAAATTTATCAGCCTCAACTTTAATATCTTTAAAGGAAGTAAAATATGATGATGGGGAGTTTACATTTCGAAATCAAATTAAATTAAATAGAGTTAATAATTGAAAAATTAGAAAAAGTAATACAAATTAAGGAACAAAATTATGAACATATTAATGATTGCCTTAACTGCAGCCTCGCTTTTTAGTTCGTCTTCTTCAAATGATTCAGCAAATATTAGTGAGTTTACCGTAAAAGATATAAATCTGAAAGAAGTAAAACTATCCGACTATAATGGGAAAGTGTTGCTTATTGTAAACGTAGCCAGCAAATGTGGTTTTACCTCACAATACGAAGGTTTACAAAGAATTTATGAAATGTATAAAGATCAAGGATTTGAAGTATTAGGTTTTCCTTGTAATGATTTTGGCGGACAGGAGCCTGGTACAAATGAAGAGATTAAAAACTTCTGCTCACTAAATTATAATGTTACCTTCCCTATGTTTGATAAAGTTCATGTAAAGGGAGATGAAAAAGCACCTCTCTTTGATTTGTTGACAGATAATTCCGTAACTGGAAAGTCCTCTATTAAGTGGAACTTTGAAAAATTCATAATTGATAAAGAAGGAAACATTGTTGACCGTTTCAGAAGTACAACAAAACCAGATAGCAAGAAAATAGCTTTACTGATAGAAAAAGAGTTAAACAAATAAAATGACAACAATAATATTTTTAACGGTTATGAGTCTAATAATGAATGGTGAAACAGTAATATTTAATTTCAATTCTCCCACAACTTCAGGTGAATGGACAGCAGTAAATGATGTTGTTATGGGAGGTGTTTCAAACAGCCAGTTTGAGATAAACGAGGATAGCACTGCTAAATTTTCCGGAACGGTTTCCCCCGATAACAATGGCGGCTTTGCTTCTGCCAGAGCTTCATTAATAAATGAATTCAAAGATTTTGAAGGAGCTATAATTCGCGTTAAGGGTGATGGTAACATTTATAGTTTAAGATTTAGAACAGACATAAATTTTGACGGAATTTCTTATCAGGCAAAGTTCAAAACGGAACTTGGCGAATGGAAGGAATATAAAATATCCGTTGAGCGACTTTAAGCCAACTTTTAGGGGAAAGATTCTTTCCGACAAACCTAAACTTGAATCAAAAAATATAAAACAAATCGGGATACTCATTGCCGATAAACAGTTTGGTAAGTTTGAGTTAAATATTGATTGGATAAAGTTCTATTAAATATAATCATTGATTTTACTTAAGAGTTATGAAAAAAATAATAACGTTTATATTAATTGTATTCGGCTTGATTGGCTGTTCAACAACATATATTAATCGTAATCCTGTTGGAGAAAATTTTCCGACTGTAAACGGTAAATCATTAACTGAAGAAGAACGAGAACTGCCAACTTATTTTAAGGATTCACAAGTAGTATTACTTTTGGGTTACGAACAAGATTCTCAATTCGATATCGACCGCTGGTTTATTGGTTTGGATATGACTGAAACTAAAATAAAAGCATATGAAATTCCCACAATTCAAGGGTTGTTTCCGCGAATGTTTAAATCTACGATTGATAACGGAATGCGTAAAGGAATACCAAAAGAACTTTGGGGCGGAGTGATTACTATTTATGGAGACGGAGCAGTTGTGCAGGAATTTACGGGAAACGAAAACCCTAACAATGCGAGAGTTTTATTGCTTGATAAACAGGGTAAGGTAATTTATTTTCATGATAGAGGCTTTTCGGTTCCGGCTTTAAATAAACTTAGAGATAAAATAATTGAATAATTTTATATTTTATTTTTTAGAGAATAATTGAAACTGAAATATTAGCTAATATACAATTCACATTAACTATCAACAAAAGTTAAGTGTTATTTCAAAATTTAAATAACTCATTCATTAAAACAGGCAATAATAACAAATAATAATGCCTAAATTACCTAATGAAAATGGATTTATAGATCTCTCAGATTATGGAAGACCCGCAGCAAGAGTTATTGCCAAAGCACTTAAAGAAACCACCGTTACTCCTATTCATGTCACTATTGGATTCATAATTTCAGGACTGTTAGCCTTTGCTTGCATAATATTTGGTTTTTATTGGGCTGCAGCATTTTTCTTAATATTTAAATCTATTTTAGATGCTGCAGATGGTGAATTAGCCAGATTGAACAATACCCCTTCATATACAGGACGTTACTTTGATTCTGTTGCAGACATTATTTTGAATTTCTTAATTCTTTTAGCAATTTGGTTTGTCACTGATTCTAGTCTGGCATTCACTATTCTTGCATTTTTAGGCATACAATTACAAGGCACCTTATATAATTATTACTATGTTATATTAAGGAATAGATTTGATGGGGATACAACGAGTCGTGTTTTTGAAAGCGAGGCTCCAATTGCAAAAAAAGGAGAAAAGCAAAAAAATGTAAATATCCTTTTCACATTATACAGAATACTTTACGGAATTTTTGATAAAGCAATTTTTACTCTCGATCGAAATGCTTATAAAAGCAAGTGGTTTCCAAAGTGGTTTATGACTGGTGTATCGATTCTTGGTCTTGGGTTTCAGCTTTTAATAATTAGTATGATGTTAGTTTTAGGATGGAAAGACTACATTATTCCGTTTTTTATACTTTATTCTGTATTTATTTTCGTTTTTATTGGTATCAGAAAATATTATGAAATCAAATTTATTGATGTCCCTAAAAAAGGATATAGAACAAAGCGTTATTCATTTTAAGAATATTTCAATAGTAATAATTTAGCAAAATCTCTCCTTCCTGAACTTTAAAGTTATTTCTTTTGTTATTAATGGAAAAAATGAAGGAGTAAACTATGAGGGATCCTGGTAACGGAAATGAACAAAGCTTAAATTTAAATGATATTATTGATGATCATGTACTTACATCAATAGAAACACCTCTGAGAAGCGATGCTTTTAAGATTGATGATGAACTGAAAATCGAACTGATCGAAAAAAACTTCAGAGAAATAATGAATATCCTTGGGTTAGATTTGAGTGATGAAAGTCTTAAAGATACACCAAAGCGCGTTGCAAAAATGTATGTAAAAGAAATCTTCCGTGGATTGAATCCAGACAACAAACCACATCCAACACTTTTTGAGAACAAGTTTAAATTCAACGAAATGCTGATTGAAAGGGACATTACAATTTATTCATACTGCGAGCATCATTTTGTGCCGATAACCGGCAAAGCACACATAGCTTATTTTCCAAAGAATCATGTTATTGGATTATCAAAACTTAACAGGATTGCTCAATATTATGCTAAACGTCCGCAAGTTCAGGAACGATTAACAATGCAGATTGCAAACGATTTAAAAGACACATTGCAAACAGATGATGTTGCAGTTATAATTGATGCAGACCACATGTGTGTTGCATCCAGGGGTGTTAATGATGTAAACAGTTCAACGGTCACATCAAGCTATAGTGGTAAGTTTATTAATAATGATGCAAAGAAAGAGTTTTTAAGCCATATCAGAAAACAGTAAAACAAAAATGATTTTAGTTACAGGGGCAACAGGTTATGTAGGCGGAAGATTAGTCCCCCGTTTGCAAGAGCAAGGATATAAAGTTCGATGTCTTGCAAGAGATGCATCTCGTTTAAAGGATAGATGGGAAGATGTAGATATTGTTCAGGGCGATGTGCTTAATAAAGATTCCCTCCAAAATGTTTTCAGAGAAATTGATACTGCTTATTATTTAATTCATTCGATGGGTGGCGAAGGTGAATTTTCAGAGACTGATATAAGAGCAGCAGAAAATTTTGCTAGCGCTGCTGAAGAACAGGGAGTAAAAAGAATTATTTATCTTGGGGGATTAGGAGCTTCCGGCGAACAACTTTCAAAACATTTAGCCAGCAGATTACAAACAGGAGAGTCCCTGAGAAAATTTAATGTTCCCGTAACAGAATTCAGAGCGGGTGTAATTGTAGGATCAGGTAGTCTCTCTTTCGAAATGATAAGATATCTTACTGAGCGGTTAAAATTCATGATAACTCCCAAATGGGTTAGTACAAAAACACAACCAATTGCCATCAGGGATGTTATTCGTTACCTTGTTGATGCGCTCACAACTGTAGAATCTAAAGGTGAAATAATAGACATTGGTGGAGAAGATATTCTTACCTATAGAGATTTAATGAGAATTTATGCAGACGTAAGAGGGTTAAAAAGATATTTTATTAAGGTGCCGGTTTTAACTCCAAAGTTATCTTCTCACTGGATTGGTTTTGTTACACCGCTCCCGTCCAGAATTGCAAAACCTTTAGTAGATGGTTTGAAGAATGAACTAATATGTAAAAGCAATAAAGCTAGAGAGCTATTTGGCTTTAAAACCCTCTCTTACCGAGAAGCTGTTGAACTTGCATTACAAAGAAACAAAGAAGGTAAAACCGAAACCATTTGGTTCAGTTCTTATTCTTCGGGAGTGAAAGATTCTAGAAGCCCTGTTCATCTTACGCAAAAAGAAGGAATGATAATTGAAAAAAGAGAAACCCATATAAATGCAACTGTTGAATCAACATTTAGAGCTTTTACTTCTATCGGAGGGAAAAATGGCTGGTATGCAAATTTTCTGTGGAGGATTCGTGGCTACATCGATTTGATTTGTGGTGGCGTGGGATTAAGGAGAGGAAGAAGAAGTGAAACAGAATTATTATCCGGCGATCCACTTGATTTTTGGAGAGTTGAAGCGATTGAAAAAAATAAACTGTTGCGCCTTCATGCAGAAATGAAATTACCCGGTGAAGCCTGGCTTCAGTTTGAAGTTGAGAGTGTAGGTATGAATAGATCAACTCTAACGCAAACTGCATTTTTTGAACCTAAAGGTTTATTGGGGCTACTGTATTGGTATCCTATTTATCCTTTACACGGAATTATTTTTGGGGGGATGATTAAAGCAATAAAAAGAGCGGCAGAAAAAATCTAAACAAATCGTGTATTAATTTTTTATTGCACATCCTTAAATAACTACTCACCAATTCAAAATCGGGTGGAAATCAATAAAAAATCCCGCCCTCTATTATTAAGCAGAGCTTGTAGGGAATAAAGAGGTATTTAGACTTAAATCTAAGATTTATAGTATTTTGCAATGATTGATTTGTATTTTTGTAAATGCTTCAATTGATTGGGTGGGGGCTAATGAGTTTCTACTGGTTTTAATTCAGTAACTAAATAAACCAATTAACTTTCTGTAATTTCCTCAGCGCCATGAGTAAGAGTTTTTAATTTCTTAAAGAAGAGTAATAACAGTAAGCCGAATAAAAGACAAAAAATGAAAATACCGGTAAACACTTCCAGTTCACCGGCATGGGTTGCAAGTTCGCCAACAAGTCCTGCTAATTTATTACCAAGTCCTGTTGCCGCAAAATAGATTCCCATCATGATAGAGGCATACTTTAGCGGGGCAAGTTTTGTTATAAATGAAAGCGCAACCGGGGAGATAGATAGCTCACCAATAACTTGTAGCAGGTAAGAAAGAATCAGCCAGATAAGCATTGCCTTAGCACCGTCCTCTGCTTCGATAGCTGCGCCTGTCATCATTAGGAAACCAGTGCCCATCACCATTGTACCTATTGCCATTTTAAATAAAGAAGAGGATTCTCTCCCTTTTAGCTGACGCTTACTCCAAAAGCTTGCAACTATGGTTCCAAATATTATTACAAATATGGCGGGGACTGATTGGAATAAGCTTGCAGGAATTTCAAACCCTAATATTTCACGGTTGATTTTATCATGAGTGTAAATATTCATCAGCCCGCCCGCTTGCTCATATGCTGCCCAAAAAACAATAACGATTAAAAATGAAATTAGGAGTACAATCACCCTATCCTTTTCAATCTTGGTTAGTGGCTTTCTTGTTTTTGTCCCCTCTATTTTAGGGGCGGGAATATAATTACCAACATCTTTTAAATGCTTCTGTCCCCATAAATAAACACCTTGGCCGATTAACATGCCTATGCCGGCCAGGCCAAAACCATAATGCCATCCGTAAACTTCTCCGATATAACCAACGAGCAAGGGGGCAGTAGCTGCACCTATATTAATTCCAATATAAAAAATTGTAAATCCGTTATCGCGTCTTGGATCGCCTTGCTTATACAATCCGCCAACCATTGTAGATATATTTGGTTTAAGGCACCCTACACCTGCAATAATTAAGATTAGGCCGGTGTAAAAACCAATCATATTATTAATTGCTAAAGTTAACTGGCCTGCCGCTATTAATAACCCGCCAAGGAAAACAGTTTTTTTCTGGCCCAACCATTTATCGGCAATGATACCACCAGGGATTGACATCACATAGACAAGCATTGTGTACCAGCCATAAAGCACAAGCGCTTCGGCACTTGTCCATCCAAGCCCGGGATTATCACCCAAAGTCTCACGAGTTAAATACAACACGAGTATGGCACGCATACCGTAAAAGCTAAAACGTTCCCACATTTCCGTGAAGAATAATATCGACAATCCTTTTGGATGATGATGTTTCATTAAGCCCTAATTTTTTTTATTAAGCAATATGGAGATAGTCGGGGAAATAAAAAAACCCCCCCCGAAGTTATTAAGCAGGGATTAGGGAAATGAATAAGAGTAGGCAAGGGTGTTTGGCTAAATTTGTAATAACATATTTAACTGGTTTTTTTACCGTTAAAACGTATTACGTTTATTGAGAAGTTGTAACACATTTTAGCAAACTAGGATTATTTGTTCGAAAAATTGTAACTTTAATCATCAATGGGCAAATCACACTTAAATGACTCCATCATATTGCTGGAATCAATGACTCAAAGCATATTGATTACAACGCCGGAGCTTGATGCTCCCGGACCCTACATTATTTATGTCAATAAAGCTTTTGAAGAAATGACCGGTTGGAGCAGAGATGAAGTAATCGGAAAAAATCCAAGAATTCTACAAGGTCCTAAAACCGACCATAGAATCTTTCATAATTTAAAAAATGTTCTCAATAAAGGAGGTGTGTGGGAAGGTAAGACTATTAACTACAAAAAGGACGGAACTGAATTTTATATGGAGTGGTCTATTGCCCCTGTCTTTGATAAAAATGGTAAAACATATCAGTTGCTTGCTGTTCAGAGCGATATAACGGAGAATGTAAGGATCGAAAAGCGACTTGAGAAGACAAGAGAAAGAGAATTAAAAAGAGTTGAGGAAATTGAACAAGCTAATATCAAACTCCATTCTTTAACAGAAAAACAAAAAAAAACGCTAGACCTGTTTATAAAATATGTACCGGAGTCGGTTGTAAGAAAAGCTCTCTCTGACACAATTGAAGACATCAAGGAAGGTGTTAAGTTAGAAGTGGCCTTACTTTTTTGCGATATAAGAGGATTTACCCGCATTGCGGAAAAATTGAATCCTACCGAGGTAGTAAGGATACTTGATACTTATTATTCCAAGATGGCAGATGTGATTAAAACGCACAATGGAATTATAACTCAATTTATTGGTGACGAAATTTTTGTTACTTTTGGTGCGCCCATCCCAATTAAGGATCCTGAAATTTCATCCGCTTATTGTGCAATCGAAATGATAGAAAAGTTGAACGAGATTAATAGCGAATTAAAGGATATTTTATCTGAAAAATTTACGGTAGGCATTGGACTAAACTACGGTCCAATAATAGCAGGAAACCTTGGTTCTGATGATAGACTTACCTATGCTATTACAGGAGATGCTGTAAACACTGCAAAAAGGATAGAGTCATTGACTTCAAACCTTGCGGATACCATTTTAATAAGTGAATCCGTTTATAAAAAAGCCAAAGCATTGTTTTCAACAAAGCCCTGGGGTGAAGTAAGTGTAAAGGGTAAGGAAAAGAAAATAATGGTTTATCAGTTACTTTAAGCTATGCTGTTAGGAAATTTACGGAAATATTGTTGTATCCCATTTGGCGTTTTAGGTAAGTCGATGGTATTAAATATTTTAAAGGAAAAACTGGAAACGAAATATTACAATGGGATGACTTTTATTCAATCAACAAATAACAAACTAAAAATAGTTAATGGATAATATCTTAAAATAATGACTGATCCGAAGTCAGTGAACATTCTATAAATGGTTAAATATTTAAATTAACTAAGTTTTTTCATCGTTTTATATTCATTCAGCACACTCCCCAATCTACCAGAGTAGGGACTTAAGTAAGGACTTCTTACTATTACCTTAATTATTTGTATAATATTATTTAATTAAAAAAATATAAAAGAACTTCCCAAATAAAAAGCGGACTTTTGCCATTAACTTAACACACCTCCGTACTGATGACCTGCGGAATGCTGTTGAGATGTTGAATTGGGAGTTACCCCCCCCCCGCCTATGTTACTAATCAGGGGTTGGGGAAATAGTGGTTAAGCAAATAGAATTATATCTAAGAGCCTTGATGTTTTTTGTTGATTGATTTGTATTGTTGTAAATACTCTAATTGCTTTATTATCTTAGTGGTGTTGGATAGATGTCTTCTCAAAGTTTTAATATATAAAACCGGACCCAACCTTAGTTGAATCCGGTTAATTAGGAGGGGTTTTGAATCACAATTAGTTATTTACAATTATCTCAGCACCTAATTGCTGCTGACCATTTCCACTTAAAAATCCCTTTGCAAAAACCGTATAAATTTTACCAGCTTCAAGATTTATCACTGGTAAGTCTAATGCAACAGTAGTTGTTCCAGCTACTCGTACTTCAAGATCATATGAACCAGCATCAAGAGGGGTGAAAGCTGTAAATCTTTAAATGAATTATTACCAAAAACTACAGTTCCATCCATTAATGTAACATCAACTGCCGGTGCATCGGGCGATAAGTGAATGAATCTTACATGAGCCTTACCCTGAGCAGGCGTAGTTAAATCATCTTCAATTAAAACTGCTTCAATATTGGCTACGGAATTTACTGCGAATACCGAATAATTTTTATCTTTCATAAAGTCAATATTTGCTTCAATTACTGTTGTAGATGTTCCGGTAACATTAACTTTTACATTTCTTGTTCCACTTGGTACCGTTAAGTAACCTGTGTTGTTAGGAAAGATTAAGTTTGTTCCTGCAATGGTATTATCCACTAAAAGATCAACCCCAGGTGCATCAGGAGATGCATGAACTACTTTTACCAAAGAGTTTGATGGTAAAGGAGTTGGTGATACAGGAGTTACTTCATCATCACAACCAATAAATGATAGTGTTAACAAAGATAATGCGAGTGCTAAAATGAGCTTTTTCATTTTTTGTTCCTTAGTTTTAGTTTTTTATATGATTAGTTAATTATCTTATTATCGATATATATGTTATAACACGTAGGGCCCCATAAAGTTCCGCTTTCCATAGAAAAAAAATTACAATTCTATTTTCTACTGGAAAACATTTGGTTTTTAAAGTTTTTGGACTTATTTTATTATTGATGTTTATTGTGAAGCGAACACTTTCAAACTCTATGGATTACTTTCTCAGAACCCCCACCTATGTTATTTAGTAGAATTTATAAGGATTTATCTAAGCCTTGGTATTAGATTTGGATTGATGTAGACTTCAATGACTGGTGGGATTGCTGAGTTTCCTTTGGTAAATTTCGGGTTTTTAGTATTTCTATTTAGGAGAAACAATTGATTGTTTTAACGAAAAATTCTTGAAATGTTACAGAAGTAAATGAATTAGCTTCCCTACAACATTGTGCGAAGGATGATCCACTTATATTAATTTTAGTGAGGAAATGACGACATTTGATATGCGTCTTATTATCATTCGTAATAATTACTAGTTAACACGATTTGCTTTTAGAGCAGTGTTCTTATTGTGTCCGAAATTGATCGAATTGCCTACGAGCAGTAAAGAAATTGCGATTACACGTATTAAAAAATGTGAGAAGAAAATCCTGATCGCAATGTCTACTTTAACACAAAATGCTTTTTATGAACCAAAGGGATTATTGAATTACTTTACTGGTATCCGATTTATCCTTTACATGGATTAATATTTGGTGGGATGATTAAATCAATAAAAAGAGCCGCAGAAAAGAACTAAACAGCATCGTCGTTAAATTTTAGAAATCATTAAAAAATAATTCTACTATCTTTCATTAAATCAAATCATTTTATATTTTGATTTATATTTACATTCGTTTTAATTATAAAATTGTATAGAGGGTGCTATGGCCACCGAGGGAACAAAATTCTGGTACCTGGAAAACTTTAATCTCTTTAAAGAATTAAACCAGGAAAGCATGAAAGAACTAAACCGGATAACTTCCATGCAGGATATTGCAAAAAACCAACCGATATATTTTCCGCAGGAACCATCAAGCTCACTTTTCTTTCTTAAAAAAGGCAGGGTAAAACTTACCCGAATTTCCAGAGACGGAAAAGAGATGATATTAGCCTTAGTAAACATGGGCGAGGTTTTCGGTGAGATGGCTTACCTTGGCGAAGGTGAAAGAAATGAATTTGCAACTGCCTTAGATGATGCGCTTGTTTGTGCAATTAATAAAGATGAGTTTAAAAATTTTGTTGAACAGAACCCGGGGCTTAATTTAAAGATGACAAAACTTATTGGCTTAAAATTAAAGCGCTATTCAGAAAGAATTGAAGGGCTGGTATTTAAAGATGCAGAACAAAGAGTGTCTTCGTTTCTTTTAAGACTAGCAGATGAAAATGGCAAAAAAATTGGGGATGAAATTTTTATAAAGCCCTTCCTTAAACACCAGGATATTGCAGAGCTTACTGCTACTTCACGCCAGACAGTTAATTCCATCCTAACAGATTTAAGAGAAAAGAAAGTGATTAATTTCGATAGGAAGAAACTGATTGTTATGAACCGGGACGAGCTTCTAAAGAAAACAGTTTAAGAAAAGTTCTGTCATCCCGCAGACAGCAGCCCGGCTTATGATAGCTACTTTTCTGTTTATGAATATTACTCTTTTTGTAACAAAAAACTGTCCCGCCTGCAAACGTGTAAAATCTAAGGTTGAGAGGCTGCTGTTAAACAGGAAAGATATTAGTTTGACGATTGAAGATTTGCAGGAAACCCGCCCCGAAGGAATTGTAATTGTTCCCGCACTCTTTATTGAAGATGAGTTATATTCTTACGGTGAAATTGATGAAGAAAAGTTTTTGGAGAAAGTTGAAGCTGTAAAAAATTAGAAAACAAATAAACCCTGCAGCAATTGTAAGGTATTATTGATGGGAACAATTCTCCTCACTCTGTTTTTTCTATCTGTTAAAATATTTCAATATTTAACCTTAGGAAAGTACCTTTGATTTTGTTTTTGAAATGGTCTCTTCCACAACCACCGTTCCCCTTTTAATTATGAGTTTTAATCGTGTTGAACACCTTCAAAATAAAATGAAGGATTCATTGCTTTTGTCCTGATGCCTTTGGTTGCAAAGGGAACTTTCTGCCTGGGAGCTAAATCGAAAATAACAGCGGTTGTGTTTTGTCCAGCAACTTTATATTTAATAATAACATTCTTTAGTTGTTCATCGGAATTGTTAGTTGCCTCTCCCTGGACAACAACAGTATAGAGCGGTGCTCCAACCCGCGGTGCATTAATATCCATATTATCACCCTGGTGAACCTTAATATTACCGGTAACTTCTACCTTACTATTTGAATATTCAAAGAAGTAATAGTAAGCACCATAGCCAAGTGCTGCTAAAAAAATTAAAATGAGAAATGCCTTCATTATCCTTTCTCCATAAAATTAATAATAGGATGGTTTATCAAAAACCATTCCTATTGGTTGACAATTAAGGATATAGGATGAAAACTCACTTTTTATAGTTCTGAAAGTATAACCATTATGATTCTAAATGGATTAAAAGTTTAAGAATGCCCGCCTTCACCCACTAGCTTTTCTGTTTTAAAATCTTATTCTGAAGTTTTACCGAGTCATCAATTATTTCGTGGAAAACTTTTTTAACAAAGTTGGAATCTAATCCTTCTTTTTCTCCAAGCTCAATTAATTGTGTAAGCAATTCTTTTTCACGGGCTTTATCACGTATAGAGCCTTGGGTTTCATTTTTTAAACGAATTATTTCCCTGCTCAAATCTCTTCTCTTTGCCAATAGTTTGATAATTTCAGAATCGATTTTATTTATTTTCTTGCGGTATTCTTCCATCATAAATAAATTAATAACTAAAAAAGTGTGTGTAGAATATGCAATAGTTTAACCGGTTAATCAATACTTAACAACAATTTGACTTTGGCACCCATAATCGGATATTTTTATCCGATTGATAATTTATATATTTTTGACTATTAAAAATTGGAGAAGTAATTATGAGCATAAAATTATTTTATATTTTTATAGCAATTTTTTTCATAGCAATCCAACCACTATGGGCTCAATGGAGTGACAGCGTAAAAGTGTATTGGCTAGATCCCGTTGAAGTTACCTCGCAAAAACTAAAAATAGGAGATTTCCAATCACCTGTTGAAAAAGATAATCTTTCAACACTTCTTGGTAGAAATGGTTTTTCACTGATCCGTAAGGGTGTATTTTTTGCACAGGATATTTATGTGGATGGTTTTAAGCGTGGTGATATAAACGTTGTAGTTGATGGAGAGCGCTATCACAGTGCATGCCCCAACAGGATGGATTCACCGCTAACAAGAGTAAATCCGTTAGAACTCAATTCGGTTGAATTAATGAAAACAGCAGGCACGATACAAAGTGGGCTTGGCGGTAAAGTTGCTTTTAACCGCACCACCCCGGTTGAACCGGTTTCTCTTAAAGTAGGATTATCAGGCTCAACCGCTGCTTCACAAAGTTTCGATGGTTCTATTATGGCTGAGGGTTATCAGCAAAGACTTTCTGTAAGATACTCCACAGGATTGCCGTATGAAGACGGAGAAGGAAGAGATTTTAATGAGCTATACAACTATGAAGAAAATTACAGGTACACTCTTGCCGAAGGATCTTTCCTGGGTAAATCATCTTTGTGGAAATATGGTGTTACATTTTCTTATACAGAAAACGTTTCTTTTCCATACTTGCTAATGGATGAAAGAGAAAATAAGGTTTTTAATGCAAGCGTAAGTTATGATGATAACAAAGTATATTTCAATTATACTGATCACTTGATGGATAACCAACTGCGCGAAAGTAATATGCTAATGGTAACCAAAGCAAATAATCTTACAATTGGTGCTGTTGGTGACTATTACGAATTATACTTCAGGAAGTGGAATGCAGACAACATTATTTCATCACCTACGATGACGATAGAAAATAAAATGATGCCCGAAGTAAATATGTATTCAGCTTCTGTTCATCATCTTATAGATTTTGATAAGATAACTGTTTCCGGAAGAGCAGGAATCGTACATCACAGCGTAGGTGATGAAAGCCGGTTACCATTCTACCAAACACTTTTCCCGGATGCAGATGTAAGCAGGTGGTTTCCTACATTTGGTTTAAGTGCAAATTATTCAACCCTAATTACTGATTCCTGGGGCGCCGGAGCTTTAGTTGAAACAAGTTCAGAAGAGCCGGAAACAGAATATATGTTTATCGCAGTGAAGAAATTAATGAACAAACCAACCTGGTCCGGTAATCCAACCTTAAATCAGCCGATGCGTGCAACCATGCGCGGTTCAATTAATTATCAGGATATCCGGCTCGAGGTATTTGCTACACAGGTTTGGAATTATGTTAACCTTACCAAAGCTATGGTTGATGAAAATGCTTACCTGACCTATGAAAATATTAATGCTTATATGATTGGTTTTAATTTTGGATTTAACTGGAAATTTGTTGATATGAATGCCGGTTATACTCTTGCACAAAACGTAACAAACGATAATCCACTTTCTGAAATTCCACCGCTTAGAATTACAACAATATTAACATCACCAGAGGTTTATAATTTAAGTTTGTATATTCGTCATTCATATAACGATGCACAGACAAGGATTGATGAAACTCTTAAAGAATCCACCACACCTGCCTGGAATAAAGCTGACCTTGGTGCCACTTATTCCGCAGGTAGTTTTCTGATTGCTCTGGAAGTAAATAATATAACTAACGCAAACTATTACCAGCACCTTTCGTATCTGCGTAATCCCTTTGCTTCGGGTGTGCAGGTTTATGAACCGGGAACAACCGTAAGATTAAATATCAGGATTAATCAGTTTTTATAGAAAAAATCTCTTTATCAGGCAGGAGTATATAGTGCACAAACTGCTCCTGCCGGATCTTCAATAACACAATATCTTCCATATCCACTCATTTCTTTTGGCCTAACTAAAACTTTACCACCATTTTTTTCACAGAGTTTTGCACTCTCATCAACGTTTTTTACTGTAATATAAATTAACCATTGAGAAGGTAGCTCAACATTTCCCCCACGTTTATGGCAAATACCGGTTTTTGTTTCCTCGCTTTCAGGAGATTGCATGTTAAAATCATTATAACTTCCCATATCAACTGGCTCGGATTTCCACCCAACGACTTTATTGTAAAATGATTTTACTTCCCCAGCATTGGGTACAGTAAGATCAAACCATGTGATTGTTCCCACTTCAGGTTTGTCATTCATAAATTACTCCTTATTTTTCAATTAAATTACTAATTGAGACAATTTAAATAAATTTGCTCTAATAAATTTTACTTTTCCCCCTTTTCAACTTGACATCGATGCATCAAATAACAATCTTTGCATGAATATAGGAGCAGACACTTCCAGGAGGCAAATTTTTTCTTAACTAAACTAATTCATTATTAATTAAGGAGTGAACTATGAAAAATCTATTATTTGTTTTATTGACGCTGATTGTTACATCATCAGGATTATATTCGCAGGATGATGTTGACATGAAAGCAAAATTCAATGCAATGAATAAAGAATTTGCAGAGATGATGATAGCCGGCGATCACCAGGGAATGTTAAAATGGTATGCTGACGATATAATTTCAATGCCGAGTTACCAGCCTATGATAAGAGGTATTGATGCTGTTAAAAAAGCTGGCGAAATGCAGGAAAAATCAGGCGTAACAACAACAGCTTTTACCCTTGAAACCACCGATGTAATTGAAGCGGGCAATTATGCGGTTGAGATCGGTACTTATACTATCACTATGCAGATTCCGGGGATGGATATGCCATGGTCCGATCATGGCAAATACATGAATTTGTGGGAAGTGCAGAATGACGGTTCTTACAAAATAAAAGCCGATACCTGGAACACTGATACAAATCCATGGATGGAAATGCAGAAAGAAGGAGCCGACGAAAAACCGATGGAAAAGAAAGAGACTGGTGATAAGAAGTAGTTTAGAGCTGCTAACAATTCTAAGCGGATCAATCTGATCCGCTTTTTTTGTATTTAGAGTAAAACATCTCCACTATATTCCTTATATTTAAATCAAATAACAGTTAGTTAGTAATAGTTAATAAAAGCGTAGAGCTATGCCAGCAGTTACGGCTATAGGGGAAATATTATTCGATGTTTATCCCAATTCAAAAGCACTTGGCGGAGCCCCGATAAATTTTCTCTATCACGTTTTTAAACTTACCGGGCAAGGAACAATCGTTAGCCGCGTTGGACATGATGTTCTTGGGGAGAATGTGAGAAGGTTTTTAACAGGTAACGGAATCGCAACTAATTATATCCAGGATGATCATAAACATCCGACCGGAATTACAAACGTAGCACTTAATGAACTAAAGGTACCGACGTTCAACATCGATACAGACAGGGCTTATGATTATATTGAGAAAACATCCGAATTAAAAACGCTAGTCGATAATAAAACAGATTGCCTTTATTTTGGTTCGCTTGCACAAAGAAGCGATGTTTCCCGAAGCACTATTCAATCATTATTTGGGAAAAACATTAAGTACTTTTGCGATTTGAATATTCGCCAAAAATTTTATTCGGAAGACATAATAATTCGCTCGCTTAATTCGGCGGATGTTTTAAAAGTAAATGTGGATGAATTAGAGCTTCTTAACAAGTTATTGATTAAAAATGAATTTGATATTATGCAAGCATCATTTGAACTGATGAGCAGATATAACATAGATATGATGGCGATAACCAAAGGAGCTGGTGGTTCAATATTAATTAGGGATCAAAAAACAGATTACTGCAAAACAGAAACTACAGCGGTTGTTGATACTTTAGGCGCAGGCGATGCGTTCGCCTCAATCCTTTGTATCGGCTACCTGAAGGCCTGGGAGCTTAGTGTGATAAATAAAACAGCAAACGAATTTGCAGGCGAAATCTGCAAAATAAAAGGAGCATTACCCGAAGACGATTCTCTGTATGAAGAAATTAAAAAAAATCAGCAATGAATAAGTATCCTGAAAAGAATAAAGGACTATATATCCAACTCTACAGCATTCACGGCTTAGTAAGGGGGCATGATTTAGAATTGGGAAGAGATGCCGATACGGGCGGACAAATAAAGTATGTTGTGGAGCTTGCAAATTTTTTAAGTGAAGATCCGCGTGTTGACAAAATCGAAATTTTCACACGGCAGATTAAAGACAAAAGTGTTTCATCAGATTATGCCGTACCAGTTGAGAAAATAAATGATAAGTTGAACATTGTACGATTACGCTGCGGCGGCGGCAAGTATATCCGTAAGGAACTGTTATGGAATCATCTTGAGGAGTTTGTAGATAAAAGTATAAAGTACATTAAG
This sequence comes from uncultured Ignavibacteriales bacterium, assembly GCA_963764825.1. Lineage (GTDB taxonomy): Bacteria > Bacteroidota > Ignavibacteria > Ignavibacteriales > Ignavibacteriaceae > JAZGGS01. The sequence goes on from CAVXUA010000003.1 coordinate 265,531, forward strand.
TCTTTTGGAAGACTACCTGATGTTATACACGGCCACTATGCTGATGCAGGTTATGTCTGCTCAGAACTTACGCAGTTTTTTGGAATACCTTTTATACACACAGGGCACTCGCTTGGTAGAGATAAACTAAGAAAACTCATAAGTGATGGCGGAGATGAAAAGGATATTGAAAAAAGATACAAAATAAATCATCGCATAGAAGTTGAAGAAAATATAATTCAATTTGCCAATCTTATTATAACCAGTACAAAGCAGGAAATTATAAGGCAGTACGGCGACTATCAGAATAAAACCGTGGAAAAATTTTGTGTGATTCCTCCCGGAGTAGATCTATCGAGTTTTTATTCGTACAACGTACGTATAAAACAGGATAGGCAAACCGCAAAACTTCTTCAGGAAATAAGCAGCAAGCTTTTAAATTTCTTTGTTGAAATTGAAAAACCGCTAATACTAACTGTTTGCCGTCCCGATAAAAGAAAAAACTTATCCGGCTTAATAAAAGCATATGGTGAGGATAAAAAATTACAAAAGAAAGCCAATCTTGCCATCTTTGCCGGTATAAGAAAAGATATTCAAACCATGGAAGAAAATGAGCAGGAAGTTTTAACGGAAATATTGTTGCTAATGGATAAGTATAATCTTTATGGTAAAATGGCAATACCCAAACGACACGAAACACAAACGGAAGTTCCAGAATTGTACAGAATTGCTGCTGGCACAATGGGAGTATTCGTTAATGCTGCACTAACAGAACCATTCGGATTAACTTTAATTGAAGCTGCTGCTTGCGGTTTGCCCGTTGTTGCTACTGATGATGGTGGACCCAGAGATATAATCGGCAACTGTAAAAACGGAATTATTGTTGATGTATCCAACACAAAAAATATTTCTAAAGCAATTAATAAAATACTTGATGATAAAAGAACCTGGAAACAACTATCGGGGAACGGGATAAAAAATGTTCGCAAATATTATACCTGGGAGGCACACACAAATAGTTATTTGAGTGAAGTAGAAAAACTTATAAAAATAGGACAGGACAATACAAAAGTGTTTGCTCCTGTTGGCAAAAAATTATTTGAAGCTGATAGACTGATAGTATCCGATATAGATCACACCCTGATTGGTGATGAAAATTCCCTTACAAAATTTGTTTCTGTAATAGAAAACATTGATAATGATATTGGGTTTGCAGTTGCAACGGGGCGCTCGGTGGATTCTGCATATAAAATTCTTGAAAAGAATGGAATTCCTTATCCGGATATTTTTATAACATCAGTTGGCGCTGAAATATATTATAACTTCCAGGGAAGAGTAATCTATTCAAAAGGATGGCATGCACATATCAAACATCAATGGCACAGAGAAAAAATAGTAAAACTTCTTTCAGCATTTGATTTTCTTGAATATCAGGAGGAAGAGAATCAAAGAAAATATAAAATTAGCTACTACAGTTCAGATGTCCCCGAATATTTAGAAATGGTTAATGGACTATTAATTCAAAATAAGATTAAAGCCAATGTGATTTTTAGCCATGGGCAATACTTAGATATTCTTCCATACCGAGCATCCAAAGGAAAAGCAATAAGATATCTTGCCTACAGATGGAATATTCCTTTTGAAAACATCTTGGTAGCTGGTGATTCTGGGAATGATAGTGAAATGCTGAAAGGAGAACTGCTCGGCGTAGTGGTTGCAAATTATAGTAGTGAACTTGAAGTACTAAAGGGACAAAAAAGAATTTACTTTTCCAAAAAAAAATATGCAGCCGGAATAATAGACGGAATTAATCACTATAATTTTTTAAGATACGAAAAGGAGCAAAAGGTTGAGTAAAAAACTAGAAACCGTTATTAAAGATTATAAATCGGAATTTCATAAATATCTTGAAAAAGTATGTGCCTTCCCCAAAAAGCTTTTGGTAAAGGGAGAATTACTGGAAATCCTTGATGTACTGGTGAAAGAAAACGGTAATGATCTTAGCCAAATTGAAGATGTTATAAGTCATTTTACTGAATCGGTTTGTTTGGAATCTAACATTTATATTGAGATGAGAGAAAAAATAGGAATCTCGCAGTATTATAAATTTAATCAGCAAGAGGGCAATTTTAATCAGATATTTGCAAAGGAATATTTACAAGCCAAAGAACGTTATCGAATTCCCGAAAATCAGAATGATTTATTAACGCTTAACTTTAGTACCTTCTATGAGAAGTTTCCGAGTGTAAGAGAATCAAAAAGTATTGGCAAAGGGGTGGATTATCTTAACCGTTATCTTTCCAGTAATATGTTTACAAATCCACAAAAAATTGGGCAGGCTCTCTTTGAATTTCTTTTTGTGCACAGGCATAACTCGGAACAACTTATTGTAAATGAAAGAGTTACTAATCCTGAAGAATTAATTTCAAGTATTGATAATGCAACTAAATTATTAAAAAATAAATCTCCCGATATTACTTATACAAAAATAAAGCACGAACTTGAAGAGTTAGGTTTTGAGGAAGGATTAGGAAATAATGTGGGGCGAATAAGAGAAAGTCTTGAGCTAATTGATACATTAATGCAATCTCCTGATCACCTTGTTTTAAAGGAATTCCTTTCACGAATACCCATGATTTACAACATTGTTATCGTATCGCCTCACGGTTACTTTGGGCAGGAAGGTGTTTTAGGAAAACCTGATACCGGCGGACAAATAGTATACATCCTTGACCAGGTAAAGGCTCTTGAAAAGGAAATGATAGAATCGCTAAAACTTGCAGGTGTAAAAGCCAAACCTAAAATTATAATTCTCAGTCGTTTGATTCCAAATGCTGAAGGTACCCGATGTAATCAAAGATTGGAAAAAGTAATTGACACAAAGAACGTTTGGATATTAAGGGTTCCATTTAGAGAATATAATAAGCAGGTTACGGATAATTGGATCTCACGATTTGAAATTTGGCCGTACCTTGAAGATTTTGCAGAAGATTCGTACCAAGAATTACTTTCCGAATTTGGAACAAAACCAGATTTAATTATAGGTAACTACTCTGATGGTAACCTTGTGGCAACAATTCTTTCCAAAAAATTGGGTGTAACTCAGTGCAATGTTGCGCATGCATTTGAAAAGAGTAAATATCTTTATAGTGCTTTGTACTGGGATGAGATGGAAGAACAGTATCACTTCTCAACGCAATTTACTGCAGATTTGCTTGCAATGAATTCTGCTGATTTTATAATCACTTCAACATACCAGGAAATTGCTGGTAGAGAAGATAGTCTTGGACAGTACGAATCTTACACAAACTTTACAATGCCTGGTCTGTTCAGAGTTGCAGGGGGAATAAATCTTTTCCACCCAAAATTTAACATTCTTCCTCCCGGTGTTAATACAAAACTTTTTTTTCCTTATACTAAAACAAAAAACAGATCTAAAAAAATTAAGGATGAAATTTATAAGAGATTTTTTGGGAATCATGATCCTTCAGATGGAGTTGGAAAGTTAAAAAATCCGGATCTTCCTCCAATTTTTTCCATGGCACGTTTGGATAAAATAAAAAACATTACCTCGCTTGTTAAATGGTTTGGCGAAAGCCCTGAACTTCAGAAATATGCAAACCTTATTGTTGTTGCTGGTAAAATTGATATTAAAACAACCACTGATAAGGAAGAACAAGATCAGATAGAGCTTATGCACAAGGAAATAGATGAATATAAACTATGTGATAAAATTAGATGGGTGCCTGGCGATGGTAACAGGAAAAGAGTACCTGAATATTACCGGGTGGTCGCCGATAAGAAAGGAATATTTGTTCAGCCGGCATTGTTCGAAGGTTTTGGTTTAACGGTTATTGAAGCAATGCGTTCAGGGCTCCCTACTTTTGCTACTCAATATGGCGGACCGTTGGAAATTATTGAAGAAGGTATTTCAGGTTTTAATATCGACCCTGTAAACGGGAAAGAATCTGTTAAAAAAATAATTGATTTCTTTAAGAAGTGTAAAAAAGATAAAGAATACTGGAATAAAATTTCCAAAGGTGGAATCAAAAGAGTTGATACTGCTTTTAACTGGGAGTTATACTCTAAAAATCTTCTTTCGCTTGCAAAAATTTATGGATTCTGGAAGTACACAACCAATCTGGAAATGAATGAAATGAACGCTTACCTTGATCTACTTTATCATATGCTTTACAAACCAAGAGCAAGAGAGATATTAGAACTGCATAAAAGTAGGAAATAGCTAAGTGCAGCATTGATTTTTGAAAATCATAGCCATTTTTTCTTTCTGAAAAAAACCAGCATTCCAACTGTTACCGCAACCATCACACCCCAGACTATAAAGTAAGCCCCCCGCCAACCAAGTTCGGGCATATACTCAAAATTCATTCCATAAATGCCTGCAATAAAAGTAAGGGGTATAAAAATTGTGGCAATGATAGTTAAGGTTTTCATTACCGCATTCAAATTGTTATTCTGATTGGAATTATTTAAATCTACAAGTGCTTTAATGTTTTCATTATAGAGAAGATAAAATTCCACCAATTGATTTAAATGATCTCTCAGGTCGTTGAAGAAAACCCAATTATCTTCTGAAACATATTCCGGCTCTCCCTTAATTAAGTCTATTATTGTCTCTCTCAAAGGAAACAAATTCTTTCGAATATTATTAAGTTCGAATTTCAGACTATGTATTTCCTCCATTAAATTTTCATTAGTGTTTGATAGAAGTCTTTCCTCCAATTGCGATATTTTTTCATTGATATTTGTGAAGAAAAGATAATATGTATCAATAAATGCATCTATAAGTACATAAAAGAGGTAGTCTGCCTTTAGTTTTCGAGCCCTGCCTTTAGATTGCTTTATTCTTTCAATTTTATTTTTTAATATATCATTTTCAGTATCCTGAAATTGAATTATTGTGCTGTCTGTTAATACAAGACAGATATGATTCTTATTAAAATTACTCTGACCATCCGAAGTAAATGCATTTAAAATAAGTGCGGAATAATTTTCTTCTTCCTCATATTTTGGAAGATGTTCGGTGTTTAGAATATCCTCCAACAACATTGGATGAATTTTGAATTGTTTGCCAATTTCTTCAATCGAATCTAAATCTCGAAGTCCTGTTACCTCAACCCAGTTTACATATTCACTTTTAATAAAATTTTTCAAGGTAGAAGGGTTCGAAACAATTTCTTCAATAAAATTATCTTGATTATAAGCTCTAAACTTTATTGTTGTTTCTAATTGTTCCGAATCGCCAACATAATCTAAACTCCCAGGGGGAAGTCCGATTTTTAAAGATAGCTTTTTTCTATTTTTCTTTGCCATAATGAGTATTATTTATTTGATATTGATTTTTTAACGATGCCGATATTTAGTTTAAATATATATTAATTCATAGCATTTAGATTTAAATCTCTATCGAATCGAATCCCAATCCAGGTTTTTCGGTAGTATATAAATAACCTTCCTTTAATATTACAGCACCAGAAGTAGGATCATTGATTAAATCAAGATGTCCATCAAGATCAGCATAATCAACGTTTGGGCGGGCAAGCGCAAAGTGCAATCCTGCAGCAATTCCCAGTGCTGCTTCATCCATGCAGCCGATCATGGCTTCCAGGTTTGCCGCCTTTGCCACAGAATTTATATGAAGCGCTTCATAAATTCCGCCTACCTTCATCAGCTTAATATTTACTGTATCAACCAGTTCATTTCTTGCGAGTTTAAATGCATCTCGTAAATTCATTAAACTTTCATCTGCCATTACAGGTATCGCGACACTATCAGTAACCTTGCCAAGTAATTCCAGTTCATTGCGTGGTGTAGGCTGTTCAATTAATTCTAATTTAGCTTTAAGAGTTTCTTTAACAAATAGTTTGGATTGTTCAACTGTATATCCCTGGTTTGCATCAAAGCGAAGGGCTACGTTTTTACCCACAACCTCCCTGATCTTTATTATTTTTTCAATATCATCATCCACATTTAAGCCGCCCTTAATTTTAATAATCTTAAAACCATCGCGAATAAAAGCATTACATCTTTTTAAGGTATCATTTAAAGGTAATATTCCAACTGTTATACTTGTTGCAAATCTTGTTCTAAATCCACCAAGCATTTTATAAACGGGCAATCCGGATTTTTTCCCAAGAATATCATAAAGCGCCATATCAATCATAGCTAAGGCTGAAGGATGATTTTTTAAATGAGGATTTAGCTCAGTTATGATTTTTGCAATTCTAAGTGGATCTTTTCCTTTTATAAATGGCTCTATCACCGAGGTGCAAACTTCCGTAACAGTTTCAATTGATTCATGTGTAACTTCAGGATCAGGAGCAGCAACACCCATCCCAAATATATTTTGATCAGTGAATACCCTGCATATCATATTAGATGTTTCATCAATAGTTTCATAAGCTATTGTGTAAGGTTCCCTTAGCTTCATTGTAACAGGGAAAAATTCGAAATTAATAATTTTCATTATGAAACCACCCGGGATTTAATATTTTTTCTGATGAATTTCATCGAGGCTCATAGATTTCAGATCTTCCACAAAAGCAACAAGATGTGCAATCATAATTTCCCACATTTTCTCACCTTTTTTAACGGTGGCTTTTGTAGGATCACCCATTATACCGGATTCGGATATTTTTTTTGTCTGAGCATACCAGGGGACACCGCGTAGAGAGGAAAAATTTAAATATCGGCTTGAGAACTTAAGAACGGTTTTTTTTGCTTTATCCATTTTGACAAGATTTGGGCGAACCGCGAGTGTAGTGCTTGTTTCAATTTCACCTGCATGAACATCATTAGGTGTAGTTGATATATTATCCATATCAACATCACTTGTTTCACCTGTATCAACAGCTACAAATATTTTTGCATCACGGTTAATCATTTGTGCGGCAAAATTTAGTGAAGGGCATTATCTCCGTGCCCGTTTATAATAACAAGTTTTTTAATACCTTGCCTTGCAAGATTTATTCCAATTTCATAAACAATTTTTGATAGTGTTTCATTACTTACACTTATTGTTCCCATAAAATCATCATGATGATAAGATACTCCATAAGGAATTAGTGGTAGCACAAATGGTTTTGGATTGCTGCACTTTTCGGCAACTCTTTTTGCCAGATACTCAGCATCAAATGCATCTGTATCTAAAGGAAGATGTGGACCATGCTGTTCAATAGCGCCAACCGGAAGCAGTGCAACATCAACTTTTTTAAGTTTTTCCTCAGCTTCGGGCCATGATAACTCTGCCCAATTATAATTATTATCCGATGATACTTGACGATCTTTAACTTTTGAATGAATAGCACTGAACTCAAACTTGTACGGCTCGGATAAATTATCCTTGCTTAGCAGATCAAATTTTTCCCATTTCCTACCGGTGCTTTTTAAGGCTCCTTCTGTATATTTAAGATAAATTTCATACAAACCCTTTCTTAATTCTGATGGAACAGTGTTTAAACGGGGAATGCTCATTATGGAAGCGGAGATTTAAAATTTCAGGATAGTTTTTTAATTGAGATGCTTTATCCTTTGGCAATTCGATTTTACCCAACTTATTTAGCATATAAAATAACTGCTTTATTCCTTCCTCTTCCTGGCTCACTCCTTTTTCTACAATATCTTTTAAACATTGGTTAATTTGTGTTTTACTATAGCCACAATTCTGTGGATTAGCACCAATCGCAATTAGCATTCCAACAATGCGCCTGCATTTTTCACATTTGCCGCAGGGATGTACCCTGTTGTTTTTTGTATGAGCAGCATGGCAGGAAACCTGGTGCTTTTGAAGCTTAGGATATTCTTTTGCCAGAATTGTTTCAATTAATATTTCAGATAGCGGACGAAGAATTGAAAACTGCGCTACAGCCCATCCTTTTCTCAGAAAATATCTGGAAAGCGCATCATCAAAATAACGACTCTGATCATACAGACCATTATAGTGTGTTATTCCTTTAAATGATTTTCGAACTGTTGTATCATATTCATCCCCAATTACCAAACGGGCTAACCCTCTTTTTTTGAGTAGTGGAAGAACCCCAAATAAGAACACTGCAACAGTCCATAATCTTATTGGATATTCATCTGCTCTGATATCCGCAAAATTTCTCTTTATAAAAGGAAAATGTCTTAACATAAAATTAAACACTCGATCGGTATTAGCCCACACACGTGCTGTGTTCTTTATGTTTTTGTTAAAATATTTAAAGGCATTAAGTGCAGTAAGCCAATGCCGCCCGGATTCATTTATAAATATTGGATGAGTTTCATAACCTATATCGTTAATCAAACCATAGCTAAGCAAACTGTCTTTTCCACCACTTGAAAGAATACATATTTTGTTGCTGCTGGTTTCCCAGTATTCCCATTTTGTGTTTACCGGTTCTTCATCACCTGGTTTAAATATCAGTTTAGACTGCAAATAAGATTTCATTTTGATTACCGGAAGATTTGCTGCGCTGCCGGTAAGAAACGGATTATGCTCAAGAAATTTTTTAACATAAATTTCCCGCGCAGTATTCTCCATCATATCTTTAATTAATCGTTGATCAGTTGTATCATAGAGTCCGTTAAATATTATTTTCTTACAAAACAATCCATAGTTTATGGCAACCTGTGCAGCTATCATGCTCGCAAGATTTACACTTGCTTCATCTTCAGAATCAAAAACAGGTTCTTCATATTTATAAATAAGGTCAATCGTATCTTTCTTGCCTTTGTTGAATAACCGTATATGGTGCAACAAGACGGTTTGATTCTAGTTTTACTGGTCCGATCTCAAGTCGATCAATTACCAATTAATTGTTTTAATGTTTTATTCATTTTAACTGGTCTTTATTTGTGTGAAATAGTTTATAATTTGATTTACTAAATCGTTTGCTCCATTTAGCAACACATCATAAAATGGTAAATTATGCTTTTTGCTTAAATCAGTGCACAGGGTATGAATTGTATTTAACTCTAAATTTTCATGATTAATCGTTACAGCAACAACCGGTTTACCTGATAAGAGTTCAATAGCCTGAATTTGTTTATCAATTGGATGAAGAGGATATCCGGGGAAACCATCATATTCTATTCTTGCAGGAGCATGTTGCAGAATAACAATATCAGGTCTGCCTGCAGCAAGAATTTCAAATCCACCGGGGTAAGCAGGATTCATTAAACTTCCCTGTCCTTCAATAATAATTACATTTGGCTTTTCATTTTCCCAGGCTTCATAAACAGCATGTTCAATTTCACCTGAAACAAAATCGTTAACAATCGAATCCATAATTAAACTATATTTTGCACCCTGCATCCAGGCAGTTTGCCCTGTCCCAATCATTTCAGTTTTGATGTTCTTTTTATTTAAAGCATTTACAATTATCCATGCAGTAGTTCTTTTACCTATCGCAGAATCGGTTCCGAGAATAGCAATTTTCAGGGAATTAACTTTTTCAATCTTTCCCTTCAAAAAAATGCAGTTTATTTCTTGATATTGGTTTTCGAACATCCCGTATAGTTAAATTCTTTTCTTCGGCAATTTGACTAGTTGTTTGTCATCAGATAAAAAATCATGCAGTCCTGAATCTACATTAAGTCCAAATTCAAGAGCCTCTTTTACTATTTCTCTTGCTTCATTACTAAGTTTTCCCCCATCCGTAGCCAGACCAATAACAAAGTGAGTTGGATTTTTGTTCATAGATTTGCTGATTTCAACCGCTTCATAAAGAGAGCCAGTAATGGGAATACCTTTTTCTTTTCCATCTAGTACAAATGAAGCATCCTGTCCAGCATAGTTGCTATCTATTACTGTTATAACATTATATCGTTTTGTAAAACGAACAAGTCCGTGGGCTGTTTTACCATATGTTGTATTAAAAGCTCCCTGGCAATATACAATTGCGTTACCTTCAGGCATATTCATTTATTTTCTCCCGGTTAATATTGCAACATATCTGTCGTTAGGGATGTTATTTTTTTTGTGATAGTCGAGTAATGCAATCAATCCTGCTGTAGAAGCAGGTAAAACACTTAATGCCTTCCTTGTCTCGAATCAACTTAGCAAAATGAGTTAAATCTTTATCTGTAGCATCTCCCGCCCAGCCATTAGTTTTTCTAATTGCATCCAGCGCATAGTCACCATCAATTGAGTGCCAGTTGATCAATGGTTCATTTACTGCAGATTCTTTAATTGACTGGGATTCAAATCCTCGCAAGTTTCTTTATTTAATAAGAAAGCCTGGACAACAGGATTTTTTCTAAAAGAAGATCCAGCAACTATTTTTGGTATTTTAGATGTTTTACCTCTTCTATAGAGACTAACAAAGCCCTTATATATTCCCGCCAGCAATGTTCCATTGGATACAGGGGCTGCAATACTGCAGGGGCATCTCTTAGTTCATCATATATTTCGTATGCTATTTCACCATAAGCTCTTAATTGGATTAGTAAATTATCTCCACCCGGATTTGCATCATACCATCCATTTACTTTTGCAGCTTCTTTTGAGAGCTCAACGGAAGCTTCATAATCTTTTCCTTCCCTAATAATTTCTGAGCCATAATTAATTATCTCATCTATCCTTTTTGTATGATAATTCTCAGGGATAAATATTTTGCATTTTATTCCTGCCAGTGTAGATGCAAGTGCAGTTGCAACACCATAATTTCCGCAGGTAGCCAGGGTAATTGTATCAAAACCCCTTCGTAAGGCATCCATACATTGTGCAAAAGCAATTCGGTCTTTTTGAGTTCCAGTTGGATTGCTGCCTTCAAATTTCAAATAGATTTGCCTAAGTGAAAACTCTCTTTCAGTATTTCTTGCTCTAACAAGTGAAGTATCTCCAACTTCGGAATCAATTATATCTTCGTAAGCTTCAATTCTATCATCAATATGTATGGTTTCATCAAGTATTCTTTTTTTAAGTTTTTCCAGTTCAGAGGTTGATTCCACACCAATTCCAGTGGCACCATCAATCAGGCTGTAAGGATAGTTTGAATTTGGTTGTTGATCTTGATTGTTTGTCATTTTTTAAAATTATGTTATTAAATAAATTAAAATATAAGTAAGCATATCATTTACAAATGTATTAGTATTTAGCAAAGCGATATATTAGCATTAGTTAAAAGCAAACTGATCTTTATAGTTAAATTAAGATATAATTAGCCAGGTTGTATAGACCAAATAAATTATTAAAAACAAAACAGCTTCCCACCTGTCTATTTTTCTTTTCTCCCCAGTAAACATTGTGATGAACAAAAGCAGCGATGCTATACACATTATTAGTAAATCAATATTCATCGCCGATTTAAATGGTACGGGGCTAATAATTGAAGTAATTGCCAGCACAAAAAACACGTTAAATATATTTGATCCGACAACATTGCCCACGGCAATATCTGCTTTCCCCTTCATTGCGGCAATAGCAGAGGTAAAGAGCTCAGGTAAAGATGTACCAAGGGCAACCACTGTTAATCCAATTACTCTTTCACTAAAACCGATACTAATGGCAATATCCACTGCATTATCAACAACTAGTTTACCGCCTATGATTAATCCAGCTAGTCCCAGTAAAATGAAAATAATTGTTTTCATGGTTGATAATTCTTTTACCTCAACTTTATTTTCGCTTTCAACTTTGGAAATAGCAAAGACATACACGATAAATATTACAAAGAAAAAAAGAAGTATAATACCTTCTCCGGAAGATATTAAATTGGGCGGCGTGCCCAATAATATATCATTGCACATAACAAGTAAAACCAGCGCACCCAGCAGTGCAAAGGGAATTTCCTTCCAGACAGTGTTTTTTTGAGTTTGCAGCGGTAATATTAATGCAGCAATTCCAAGTATTAATAATATGTTTATTATGTTGCTTCCAACGATGTTTCCGAAGCCAACATCGCTTGATCCCTCAATTGCGGCAAAAACATTTACAATTAGTTCAGGCGTAGAAGTACCAAAAGCAACTATGGTTAAGCCGATGACTAATTGAGAAATTTTAAACCTGAATGCTAAAGAAGATGATCCATCTACAAGAAAATCGGCTCCTTTAATTAAAAGAAAAAAACCAACAACTAATAATATAATTGATAGAATCATAAAAATTAATTAACTAATTGGATTAAAGTTAAAATATAAAAAGTCTATTCAGGATTTTCTGCATTTAACAAACTAATCATTTCTTTTGATCCAACACCAAGACTAATAATAGTCTTCATTGCTTTATCAACAGGATAATTAATTATTTGTACCTTGTCCTTTGTTAAATGATAAATAAATCCTGCAGTGGGTGCGGGTCCGGAAGGAACAAAGACTGTATAAGAACCATCATCATGCTCCTCTGTAATGAAAGCCGTAACTAGTGTTTCATCGCCAAAAAGTCTTACCAGAGCAACATGCTTAAATAATGTTTTCTCACTACCCACTAGCTGAAGCGTTGTTTCTTTAATAATTGTATAGAGCGGGAGTTTTGTAAGAAATATTTGTTCCAGATATGAGAATGTAAATTTGCCCAACCTGGTTTTTACTATAATGCCTACTACAAAAAAAGATAAGATAATTAGAATAATTGCTAAGATTGAAGCAACAAATTCCTGCAGCTTTGCAGTCTCCGATAAAACATAGGTTAGCGGTTTTATCTTATCAGCTATAAATTCATACAACCATTTAAAAACCAGTATTAAAATTACAATGGGCAAAACAACAAGTGTACCGCCCAATAAAGTAGTTTTAATAAAGGATTTTATCTTTTTCAATTTTCACACCATAAAATATTGACAATTTATAGACTTAACTGAAAATTGAAGAGAAACCAATGGGAATTAAATTCAGATTGTTTTGAATCAATAATATAGTTGAATTGAATTTCAGTTGCACTTGTGGGCCAAAAGTTATAACCAAAAATATAAAACTCCGAATTATCTGTTACACCATCCGGTGACAAATTATCATATCGTACAAGAACCTGGTGATTACTGCCAAACTTATAACCAGCAGTTATATGATATCCATATGGTTTTCTATTTGTTAAAATCGAATCAAGCGTACCATCCAATGTATTAATAGTATATTCCGAGGCGATTAGGAACTGATTTATTTCAATTCTTAGATCTCCTCCTAGCATTGTTTTTTTGCCGATAAAATCTTTCTCAAATATTCCCTGGGTGTTATTGTTTGCGTAAGCTGCATTAAGCCCAAATTCATAGAGGCTATTTGTTGTTTTTAATTTTGCTGTTAACCTGCCAACGTACATAAACGTATTGTTATCGTTAGAAAGTTTATTTTGACCATTACCGTTAAAAATACCTGCTCTGTATTCAAAAATCTTGTTGGCAATATTTCCCCTTAACTGAAGTCCAATTTGTCGCTTCGGTGAAAGAAATGTTGCAGCTTGTGATCTATTAACAAAATCGATATTTCCTGCATATGTTAAAAATTCTTTACTGAAAGGAGCCTTGAATTGTCCTGCATCAATTGATAAATAATCTTTAAACTTATACTTAACTACTGCATCTAATAATGATGGTGATGCAATAAAACTTGCCTGGAAAAAATATCCAAAATTATTATCGAGAGTTCCAAACATTTTTAATCTCATGTTGGAAATTGAAAATCCATTATTGCCGGTCATTGTTCTTTCGGGCTGAAAATCTGCTACTGCCTGAAATAGCATTTCAAGGGTAAAATATTCTTTCTTAAAGTTTTTAATAAACTCATCATAGACAGGCTCATTTTCTTTTTGTGCAAACGTAGAAATTGATGATATGAATATGAATAAGATTAAATATATAAAGTGTTTCATTGATTCTCCTTAGTCTCATTATAGTTAGTACATTAAAAGATTAAGCATTCCACAACAAATGGAACGATTTCAAGAAATATTTAAAAGTTGAAGTTTACTCTCAAACCAAGAAATGTATACTTTCCATTTATTCCACCAGTGTCCCAAATATGCTGAAGGTGCGTCGAAATATTGATCCAGTTATTTACGGATTGCCTGAGATATAACTCAGTGGATTGTTCATTTCTTAAAGATGATTCTGCAGGTTTAATTATACCGTAAGCTATTCCTATTATTGTAGGTTCGCCCAAAAGGTTTTCCTCAAACTGTGCTCCAGTGCTCCACGATGTTTTAACTCCATACCAATCAGCTAAAGAGTTTTCATTGTTACCTAATCTACCAAATATTTTAAACAAACGTGCAATTGTTTGATCAACACTTATCCCAAAGCCATACCTGTTATTTGCTGACGGATGCGAATATCCGAATACGTGCAAATTCGCTTCAAAATCTGTAAATGGAAAAAGTTTAAAGCCAAACCCTGCTGCCTTGTATATATCCTCAAATATTTTGTTTCCAGTATTTTCAACTTTAGAAAAGGCAAGTTGAATGTAGAATCTTTCAAACAACGTAGTTCTAATTCTGATCCCAGGTGAATTAGATGGAACTACAAATGCTGTATTATTAATAAATATACCTGAAATAAACTGCGAGTTTTCATCATTCGCTACATCATTATTATCAAAATAGTTTGTTAAGTCAATTTTACCTGCAGTAATTGTAAAGATGTTATCAAGAAATAAAAATTCAGCCCACGCTTCATTTACAAAAATTCTATCTAAGCCATCCTCACTTTGTGTTGAGCCTGCATCACCATTAAGCGAACCAATCGTTTCAGAAAATTCATCTGGTCCGTTGCCGCCAATAGCTTCGAGATCAATAAATAAAATTGTACTGCTTCCAAAACTGCTGCTTGCGAATAAATTAATTGATCCTACTCCCGTAGAAAACTTATCTTGCTTTTGCATATTACCCTGTAAAATTGCATTAGACTGTCCGTTAAAAAACAACTGTCCCGGTCTTTGAGAAATATATTCAAGCAAGGCATCTAATTGTTTGCGTCTTGATCTTTGGTCTTCGGGAATAAACGATGTATCCCCCTTATCTTCCAGCGTTGTTAATAAAGAATCAAATGGAGTGGTTTCATCAATTTTGCTATTGATCAAATCAACTTTACGATCAAGAGAATCTATAACAGTTTTAAGAGAATCGATTTCTCTAAAAACTCTCTCATAATTTTTTGTAACTAAAGAATCCTGATTTTGTGCAAACAGAAAGTTAGTTGAAACTATAAAATTTAATGTTAAAAATAATTTGAGATAAAAAATCATATCGTAAACCAATAATACTAGAAGTTTAAAATTAGAAGCGTAAGGTTACAAAAATGTTCAAAGTTTTACCGATTGAAAAAATAGTACAATCATTACTTAATAGTTGGTTAATTATGAATTATCCAAACTGGTACATCTCAAAATAATTACTTATCCATACATGGTTGCAGAGTATGATTAACATCGAAAATTCTTTCCAGTTATTATAGTATCAAACTCAACGGGTGCATACACAATGAAAACCTTTTTAATCATCTGCTCAATAGCGTATTTCCCAGAGCCAAAAGTGCTCTGTTATTATAACGTTGCCATTTCATCATTGTCAAAGTTTCTGCGATAGTAACGCATATACTCTACCTTTTTTTCCAGTGCGTCAATTACTGCGTGGCTAAAATTAACTTTCTCAAACTTTTGAGCACTGCCAAGTCCACCAGGACTGAACACATTTATTTCCATAAGTTTATCGCCAACGATATCTAAACCAACCAGGAACATTCCGTCCTGTACAATTTTTGGACGAACGATTTCTGCAAGCCTAAGATGAACATCGGTTATTTCAGCCTGACGCAATTTACCACCAGCATGGATATTGCTTCGCATATCGTCTCCGGTTCTCACACGCCTGAAAGCTGCATATTTACCTTTGTATTTGAGCGGCAATCCATTCATAAGAAACAACCTTGTATCTCCCTCTGCCGCTGCCGTTAAATATTCCTGCGCAATTATGTAACCATCCCTGCTTACGGCTTCAATCATTTGATTTAAATTGCCCATATCGTCTTTCTTAACCAAAAATACTCCGGTTCCACCGGAACCTTGGAGTGGTTTCAGTACAATATTTCCACCCTCATCTTTTGCAAATTTCTTTATCTCATCGCGATCGCGAGTAATTAGTGTTCTTGGTCTTACTTCTTCAGGAAAAAGCTGGAAATACATTTTGTTCATAGCTTTTGAAAGACCGTGCGGATCGTTTAATACAATTACTCCATGACGCATAGCAGCACGCCCGAATATAATTCCGGAGGATTGTGCCCACGAACGAAATCCTGTATCGGTTGAAGGATCATTACGAAGTACCAGGACGTCCAGATCATCAACTGTAATGCGTTCCTGGATGGCTTTTTTGCCCTGCAGATCTGCAAGGTAAGTTTCCGATGAATTGTATTTCTTTTTGGGGACAGTACGTGCTCTTGCATGAATTTTTTCATCAACGTCATAAGCAAAATCTCCTGCTCCTATTATCCAAACTTCGTGTCCCCTATTAATAGCTGCCATCCCCAATCGCGTAGTAGTATAACCGGTTTGCTCCGTGTTTATTTCATTCACCATAAATCCGAGTTTCATGTCATTTTCCTTTCTATTAATTCTAATGGTTCTAATCCGTTGTTTAGTTTCAATAATTTATCAGCTGCTCCTGGATTATCTAAATATCGCGGACGTAAAGGTGCCGGTTTTAGAACATGCCGGTATTGTAATTCCTGTATAACCGGGACATGATCTGAAGCAATCTTTCCGACGAAAAAGAGGCTCAAGCTCACCACCTCCCTTTAAATATTTTAATAGTTCAACAAGCCCGCGTAAATATATTGCATCTTTTACCAGCCCCCCTCCCCGGTATATACGAATTGTAATAGTAAATGCTGTTCTCTGGTCAAAACCAAAACGGTTTATCAGTATTCTAAATGTTTCTAAGAATGATGCGCCGGATATCAGGCAATCTGCAGCAATTACCCGTCCTGCCAATAAACGCATACGTGGGCGGCTTAATCCTCCAACCAGGTACTCAGCAAGAACGGCGAGTCCCTCCTGCAGTTCCTCATAGCCTGATAATCCGGAATAGAGCTGCTGGAAGGGTTGTGCTTTTCCGTTAAAGTAAGTTACAATATGGGTTCCGATTTCATGCTGTAACAATGCATCAATACGTGATGGATGAATTTTTATATCACTACCTATAAGTAAATTGCCTCGGGAAACCATTAATCCAACTGTATCGTCCCTTACATACACCTTACCGGTAAATAATGAGTAAGAATTCTTGTAATGCTCAATCTCTTTTTTTGCACGTTTAGCAAACTCAACTGCATTAATAGAATGACCGCTGCCGCGCTCCCGCGCACGAGGCGGGATCTTTGCTAAAATATTCTTAGCCAGTTTCACGAGCTCATCTGAAACTTTGCCATAGAGTTGCAAACTTCCATATAAAAATTCTGGCTTACCTCTATCCCACAACATTGTTAACTGTCGTTCAAGCTCTATTTGTTTTTCACGAAAAATAAAAGCTAACGTTGGATCTTCAATTTTTTCTATCCGGATGTCATATAATTTTCTTTTGATGAGAGGAGGGAAAATTGGTAAGGGGCGGTAATAAAAGACGGGAACTATTTCAAAATGTGAATGCTTAAATTTATTCCATGCTGCTTCAGTATTGATAGGCGTAAGGTTGAGTAAAAAATCAAACGAATTGCTTATTTCAGATAATTGGCTGTCTATTTCCCATACTGCTTTTACTACCGCCCTGCGCCCTAATGCCTGATAATTTGGCGGACGGAGCGATGTTTGATTGCGTGAAAATTCAAAAACAGCTTTCTTTAATGCTATCGATAAACCCTGATGAAGTTTACGCAAAACCAAAGGATAAATGTCTCCCGTATCCGCGTTACGGTAAACAGGTTTTATTTCAAGACCAATAATAAAACAATTAAAACTCCGTGCTTCTGAATCGGAGAGAAGTGGCGGCAATCCAACTCTTGAATGAATACTGTTAAATAGCACTTCAACTTTTGCTAATTGTTTAAGGATTTTTATTACTTTAAGTGATCGTTCTAATGTTTCAATTGTTCTCGTGGGAGGTTTTGTTTGTGAGGTGAAGATGTTGAAAGCCGGAGTTACAATATTTTTATCAGATTTGGTATTATGATTCCGATCAGAATAAATTTCAATAATTAAAAACGCTTTGCATTCTTTGTGAAGCGTTTGGACAATTATACGGAGCAATTTTTTTAAACTGGATTTAATTCCCGGATCATCCGAAATGATTAAATAAGAAGCCTCTCCCTTGACTAATCGCTCAGTCCCTTTATCAGAATAATTATGTGGTCGCCGGTAAACAAAAAGAAATGGAAGAGTTCTATCAATATGCAGTCGTCCTTCTAATGGTAAAGCACGACGAACCTGTTTACCTCTGGAAAGCCGGTTCTGAATTTTAATAATTAAAGAATCCGGGATTGTATATTTTGTTTTAGATTCCATATTCGTTGAACTTAAAGCAATATATAGGAACTGATCTGGCTAAACAAATTGCTTTAAAGTTGAATTTACAATTTTGAGTCTTTATTAAGTTTTTTTAATTCCTGTAAAACACCAGGGACTGTATACTGAAGAGCGTTTTTTAATAAATTGAATTTATCTTCGAATAATTTTCCAGACCATTCATCCATAAATATTTTTTTAAATTCTACTGATATAACACATGCCGATTCCGGAAAATTTTCATGAATATATTTTGGAAAGAACCCACCCTTAAATTTTATGTTTTCTCTTACATCAAGTTTCGAATCTAAATAGTTAAATGATCGCATATCTTTAATGAACCTGTCAATTACCGGGGACCAAAGTTCGCGATTCATGGTACCTGTTCCAATATTTACTTCAGGATTTAACTTTGGATCTGCTTCTAAACCATCTGTGCCATTGCGCCTATAACAGTAAGAGTGAATATCATACACTAAAAATCGTCCAAACTTTTTTTGCATATCAGAAAAAATTTGATTGATCTCGTTATAAAAGATATCGTATTCTTCCAGCGAACGGTTAATCATTTCTTGTGATGGTCTTGTTTTATAAATATTTAATCCCCAGGCATCTTCAGGATTAATAAAAATAGCTTTATCTCTTTGCCGGTTTAAATCAACCTCAAAACGTGATCTGTGAACGACTAACCTTGTTTGGGCTACTTCAGTTAAATCACCCGTAAACGGATCTTCTTCTCTAAATTGATCTCCCTCATTCAATAGCATAATATTCTTTAGTTCTTCTCTTACAAAATGCCCGTCATGAATTGCTGTTGCAATTAAAGGGCTGTTTCCATAGGTAAATTTCATCAGTTCAGTTTTCATATTGTTTGCACTGTGTGGTTATTAAAATTCTCAATACTTGCTTAAAAAAAGATTTAGTTTTCTAATTTTTGAAGCGGGAGTGAATTAAATTATTTTCAATTTATAAAATGTCTTGTTTATTTCTAAGCTCTTAGAAATTGGGTTAGGAAATAATATTACCAAAAACGATTGCCGATACTATAATTTTTAAAACTTGATAGTTTGAAGCGGAAGTACGATCATTGCTGAATAACGCGTTCTCTCCTGCGATTCATTTAATCTTGTTGAAACCATAATTCTGAAGCTGTTTTCAATTAAAAAGCTGGCAGCTAATACTCCTTCGTAAATTCCATCCAGATTTCTGTAAGCACTCGCTCTAAGTTCAAGAATATCTACAGGTTGAAGAACAATTCCAACATTAACTGCAACATTTTTGTTAATGGAATTATTTTTATTAAAGTCTATTTCGCCAAAAATTCTGAAGACATCGTTAAATAAAAATATACCTATTCCCGCAGTATAGTTTCTACTGAAATCTAAGCTATCAATTTCTGGCTCGCTAAGGTTTCGGGCAACGAAAGATAAACTGACAGACTTTGCAGGGCGTAGTATTATGCCTGCATCAACAGAAAAAAAATCATTTGAATGAGTTGGATAGCCCACCGAAACAAGTTTGTTTGAGGTAGCTATTGCTAAAAACTCACCCCCAATTGAAAGATTTATGCAATAATTTTGTAACCTGATATTTTCATAATTGTAAATATCCTGGTACGAAAAACCAAAATTTCCCATACTGAACGACGCAAAAGAATTCCCCTGATTTTTGAATTCAACAAAATCATAGTTAAATAAGAATCCATCGTCTCCCGGCTTAATGCTTAAACCAGCAGGATTAACAATGTTTGCGGTCATCCCATCAATTTCCGATATAAAAAATATCCTGTTTACCTGTGATACACGGTGTAATTCAGTTTGAGAAAAAACCAAACCCGAGGTTATAACAACAAGTAAGAGTAGTTTATTTATTAACATTTATTAGAATACTTTTTTAATAAAATTGAGTGAAAGAACGTTATAATCTTCGGCACCAAAAATAAAATGTAAATCGTATGAAGCACCTAACTTCCATCCATCAAAAATAAAATCGAGTGCAATCTTGGTACCAGCACCAAATTTAAATGTGGTTTCTGTTACTTTTGAATTTTGCGACGGGAAGGAAGGATAGTTAAGCTCTAAAGTGGTATATATTAAATGTCCTTCTAAAATTGGGGCAATGGAAAAATCGAAGAAAGACGACTCCTGCGGATATACTGAAATAGATATGCCGCCGCCGATAGTCGTTAACAAAGCACCGCCTTTGGCAGAAACACCGAACGGGTCATTCTGAAAAATATCCTGGTTCAAGGGAAAATATGTTGCACCAAATCTTCCTAAACCACTCAAATAAAATCCCTTGAATTCGTCAAGTAAATACCTGTCTTCATACGTAAATGCATAGCCGGGTTTAAAGTCATCACCAAATCCGGGGGACACACCGATCGAAAATACATCAAGGCGCGGCTCCACCCGAGTTCTGCCAATTTGTATATTTGAATATTGATCAACTAACGAAGTTTCCCCCAAACCATACTTACCCGTATATTCAATACTTCTTAGATTCTTTTTATCAAGGGTTAACCTTCCTAGCTGAGTATCAAGGGATAAATTATCAGAATCTTCAAAGTATATGTTTCCCTCCAGGTTTGTACCATTATTTAGGTGAACAATTACAACTTCACCTCTTTCTGCATATTCGTTGGAAACATATTCCAACATTTGTAAATCTTTTTTAGGAATTGTCAGGCTGCCTACATCCGTTTGAATCATTATCATATCAATACTTTTTGCCAGTAGTAAACCCGAAACTACATTCCCATTTTTTAAATGAACCACAACCCTGTCATTCAAAATGAACTTATATCCATCAGGGACGGTATCGTTTTTTTCATTAATGTTTGTTTCTTTATAAGTGGTTTTCATTTTTACATACGGGTTGAATGTAATGCTTTCTATATTTTCCCTGGGAACTCTGATTTGTCCTAAATCATTTGCTACCAAAATGTACTGGGGATTTTCTTCAACAAGGTCTCCCACCACAACCTTGCTGTTTTTTAGTACTACATTTACAGTTTGTGCAAGCAAACTATTATACGTAGCTAAAACAAATAATAATATTATTAGAATGCTTTTCATCTTTATTGTCTCTTTCCTTTATATTTCAATTTTTTATTCACTAAAAAAACTGTTCACAGCGCTGTATGAATTGACAGAAGCTGGTACTTCTATTCCATTTTCAAGTAAAATATTTTCCCGACTGTATGCACCCACCCACCAATAATAAACCTGCGAAATAGTTAAAGTAGGACCACTATATGGTGTTTCGGTATTAACAGTTTTTTCTGAATTCCAAATTATATCCGAAAACGGACCACGACCAACATAAACAACATATGACACCGCATTTTCAACTGAATCCCAGTCAAAAATTCGTGGATCACCAAACAGAGTTTGATTAGCTGGACTTACTAACTGTGGGCTGAACAAAATTAAATCGCCATTTACTTTACTGGACATGCTTTCTTTAAAACCTTTATCAACAGCAATTACTTTGTAATAATATTTTGTATTTGTTTGCAAAAACGGATCAAAATAAGTTGCAATGTTTGTTGAATCAATTAGTGTAGTTGAGTTTGCTACAAAATCTGAATCGTTCGAGCGATATATTTTATAGCGAAGAAGATCGCCTATATCTGGAGGAGTCCAGCTCAACCTTATTTCCCTGAATATTTTGCAATGGGTTATTAAGCCCGGAAGCAATTACAAACATTGGTGGCTGTGGTGCGGAAACATTTAACGGTTGAACATCAATTATTGAAGTTTGCTTCACTTTCATTTCCTGCTTTATCAACAGCAGTTAAGTAATAGTAGTATGTTGAATCATATTCCAGGAACCGATCTAAATACTCAACTTGAATTAACTGAACCAAAGATGTAAATTTGTTGATACTATTAACTGATCGATATAATCTATAAAAATCAAAATCAACTTCTGCATTCCTGGACCATCTCAAACGCACTTGCCCATCTCCTCCACCAAGCAAGGTAAAGTTAGCAGGCTTTGCCGGCGGCATATTATCCTCAGGCGCAATTATCTCTGAGCAGCTGCTAAATAATAAAACTACTATCACCGATGAAATTGCAAATAACAATCGCAGGGTATATATTCTTAAAAAAAATAATTTAGCCATATAATTTTCGTTTTTTGTTTACAACCGTTAATAATTTAATATTTTATAAAAAGTCTCATAAATAGGTATTTATTTACTTTTTTTATTCATTATAAAACCTATGATGATACCGATTATTATTCCCACAGAAAGCAGAGAGGGGAATAAGATAATTCGGGACATTTGAAACTCCCAGAATAACAGGTTAAAACCCACTACGTCTGTGTTTTGTATTAAAACTATTCCAACCAAAACGATTACAACAGTTATTATAATTCCTTTTAGTTTCATTTCTTACCTATAAATTTTTCTTTTTGATCAGTGAATCTTTTTCGAACATAGAATCCAATTCTTTGTTTGTTAATTCTCCAAGGTGGCGATGAAATAAGCTCTTGTTATGAAAGAGAATTGTTGTAGGAACACCAGTTACATTATATTTCTTACAAATCTCTGTATCCTTCTCAACCTCAATTTCTTTGAACACACATTTTTCAAAAACAGAGTTGCTAATTAAATAGTTATTCAGGAATAATTTTGTTTTGACACTTTCATACTTTGAAGTACTATAAAAAAATAGTATTTCATATTTTTTGTTATTTATCGTCATAAGGATTAATATTAACAGGCAATTGCAATGCCATGAGAAAAGCTTAAAACCAATGGGATCTTTAACGGTTACTTTGTTGAAGCTAAGTGGTTGAATTAACAATAATTATGGTGATTTAGAGAGTAGTTTCCTAATAGGGAAATAAAACAATCAGTGAGTGATTACATACAACAAAAGAATGTTTTGCAACAAAAATCCAAAAAAACGTTGCAACATTTCGGTCCCCTTAAGAGGCTTTCCAAATCCTTTGGGAATTCTGGATTTTCGAATCCTGGCATAAGAAATCAGCAAAACCATTTATACCTATTTGAGGTGTACGTAATTCATGGCTCATAATAGCAAGGGAGTTTGATTTTAACTGACTCATCTCTTCTGCTTTTTCTATTGCTGATATTAGATAATAAAAAAGGCGTTTTTACAAACGCCTTTTTATTTAGTGACCAGTTAAAATAAATTATACTGCAATGAAACACTTGTACCAAGATCGGTTTGATCATTAAGACCTCTTCGGATGAGAGAACCATTGATACCGAGGTTGATACTGTTTTCCAGGTAAAATACAAAAGAAGCATTAATATTATGATCGGCATAACCGTCACCAGTAGAAGGCTTCATATAATTCATCGAATAACCGAGAATAAAATTGATTCTGTTTGTAAGTTCATAGATATAGTTTATTGTACCAACAGCAATTACTTGTTTAAAGAATGTAGAATCCATTGGTGTATAAACATTAGCAATTAAATTTATTTGTGATTTCCATGCTATTGGGTGAGAAAATCTTCCACCCAAAGAAAGAGCCGGAGAGTTAGTTGGGGATTTATCTGGAGTGGAAAGATTAAATAGTACACCAAGGTTAACATCCCACCCATAGTATCTGTCTCTTACTATTTCATTAATACCTTGCAATACTTGTTGAGTTCTAAGTATTCCAATAGCACCAAGTGTATCGCCGGTTAACATTCCGCTTGCTTTAATTGCTTTCTCAATATCTTCATACCAGTTTTTCTCATAAGTATCACCATATAAATCTATGTATTCAGCCTCTCTTTCGATAATATTTGCAATATTTATCATGGTTTCTTTCGGAAGATGTCCCGAAATAACATTTTCATTTATTAGATGATCTTCAATTCGCACAGCTTTGGCTAACGCTGTTGCATTAATGTACTTACCGTAGCCGCCGCCAAGCGTTACATCTGTTGCTATCTGCTTAAATGTGTTTGCGTGTTCTACAAATGCGGATGCAAAGCCGAACCAATTTTTGTCGTCCCAAATATATTTTCTAATACTTGGTGCAATGGTAATATCATGGTTGTACTGATCGAAATTTTCCCACCAACTGCATAAACATCAAGAACCAGGCAAATGGCAGCGATGAATAGAATGTACTGAATAAAACACTTGCAGATGCATTATTAGCTGTAACTAATGTCAAGGAATCAGTTGAACTTTGTGCCCAGTTGTAAGTACCAGTAAATCTTAGCTGTTTTGCAACGCTAACCGGTACTTTGTAATCTTCCACAACAACATTCTGAGCAAAAATTGATGTTGAAGTTATAAAAATAACGGATAATATTTAATAAAATTCTCATAGTTATTTCTCCTATTTTAGTTTATAAAGATTCCAGAAGGGAACTGTTGGCAACTTCAAATTGTTTGTTTTGTAAGTCTTCCAACGTTGTTGTAACTGTACCAATCTGGATGATTTTTCCCTCAATATTTCTTGTTATAAGTATAATATCATTAGGCAATTGCAATGCCATGAGAAAAGCTTAAAACCAATTGGATCTTAAATGGTTACATTGCTAATGCTAAGTGGTTGAATTAAGAGTATTTGGGAGACTTTGAGAGTAGTTTCCTAATAGGGAAATAAAAAATCAGGGAGTGATTACATACAACAAAAGAATGTTTTGCAACAAAAATCCAAAAAAAAGTTGCAACATTTTTAAAATCTACTTTGCAACTTTTCCAAAACCTTTTGGGATTCTAAATTCCTTCATCTTTCTCCAGAGAGTTGATCGGTGAAGTTTTAAGGTTGTCGCTGCTTCTGAAACATTTCCTTTTGCTGATAGAAGTGCGGCTCTAATTTGTTCCTCCTCTAAGCCCACATTACTGAGGCTTGGTGGTGGTGGTGCACCATCTTTATCTATATGTCTTATTTCCGGTGGAAGCATTTGAGATTCTATTACTGCCCCGGTAGTTAAAATAAACGCATGCTCAATAGAATTTTCTAACTCCCGTACATTACCTGGCCAAAGATAATTTTTCAACAATTGAGTTGTAGATGGAGAGACACCAATTATATTTTTGTTATAATAACGATTTAATCTATTAATAAAGTGATCTATCAACAAAGGTATATCCTCATTTCGATCACGTAATGGAGGTAGGTTGATTTGCATCACCTTTAATCGGTAATATAAGTCCTCTCTAAACTCGTCGTTTTCAATAAGGGTAGAAAGATCCCGATTTGTTGCTGCAATAATTCTTACATCTGCAGGTATAGCTTTGCTGGATCCAAGCGGCTCAACAATTTTTTCCTGCAAGGCGCGTAAAAGTTTTGCCTGGAGTTCTATTGGCAATGTACCAATTTCATCTAAAAACAAAGTGCCGGTATGTGCTAATTGGAATCTGCCGGGTCTGTTTGATATCGCTCCGGTAAATGCACCTTTAACATGTCCAAATAATTCACTTTCAATAAGGCTCCCCGGTAAAGCTGAACAATTAACCGGGACAAATGGCTTGTTTTTTCTTCTGCTGGAATCGTGTATCGCCCTGGCCACAAGCTCCTTTCCCGTACCCGTTTCCCCAACTATCAGAATTGAAGTGTCATAATTTTTAATTGATTCTATTAAGGCATAAATATTTTTCATTTTATCGGAGTTGCCAATTATCTCTCCGTATCTTTTTAATTGTAAAGCAATTTTGCGTAGTATAGAAATTTCGGAAACATCGTGTAGAATTAAAACAATTCCCAGCTCAGATTTTTTAACTTCCTTTATTATTGCAGTGCTAACTAAAATTGATCTTAATATACCCTGGGCATTGATTGATTCGATTGTGAAATTACGAACTTCTTTGCCTGTTTTAATCGTTTGCTCTATTACTTCAATTAATTCCGGAATTGTACTTTTAAATAGATCTGATGTACTCTTACCAATAATTCTATCAATCGGTAATTCAAGCAATGATGAAATGGCTTTATTTGCAGAGGCAATGTTCATACCAGAATCAAGTATTGCTACTATTCCATCCGGTAAAGCATCGAATACTGTTTTAAGCTCATCAAATTTTTTAATATAATCGTGTAGTGCTGTTTGTTTCATCTTAATAATAGTGATTAATAAAATAATGATTCCCTACCGCCGCAAAAATTTTTTCTTTTCCCAATACCTAGTAAGTTAATACTTACTGGAACATTCCTAATCGATTGTTTTGCATTGTAAATCCTCAATTAAAACAAAAAACTAACAAATAAAATATTAAACTTAAACTAAATAAAAATGATGGTAGTATTTTTTTATCAAATAATAGTAAATCAAACATTTACAATAACATAAAATTAGCGCAGATTAAATTATGAGTGATCCGCTAATTGTTGCCGCGATAGTTTTTATCATTCTTTGTGTAATTTTTTATATGCGTTTTTTGCATCGCTAATAAAGCAAAATATTCTTGTGGTCCTGTTGTCTCTGCCACCACATTGGTAATAGGCTTTAACTTATCAGAAATAAACTTGTACAAGCAGTTAAATACCAATATTAAAATTACTGTTGGTAGAAAACCAAAGTTCTGACCAACAAGGTGGTTTTTGTAAATGACTTTATCTTTTTCAACATTTATACCTAATATTTTATTATAATGATTATTATTAATGGAAGAAATATAAACGTTTACTATAAAAATTATTAATATTTAGAAACCACAATTCGGAAACATTATTGAGATATGAAAGATGAATTTGATAAAATAGACTAATAATATAATATGTTGTATTTTTATAATTGTGACTGCATTAGCAGTAATAAATTTTAATACAATAGCACTTCAAATATTTTTTACTAGAAATCAAAAATAATTTAATTAGAAATTTAACTTATGCAGGATAATAACTGGAACAAAAAACAAGCAACGTCAACTCTACAAAGATTGATTCCATTATTAAATGAACGTTATTCCTCTAAAGTAGATGAAGGAGAATGGCAGGGATATATTCAAAGACTTAATCAACATTTCTCTCGCTTGTTTGGGCTTCTCCACCAACTATATGGTAAACAGTATGATTTCTTCTATCACCTGTCTGAAATATTAAATACTGCAACAAAAGCATGGATTGAGCGCCCGCCAGAATTAAAAGCCCTCGATGCAATCCGTGAAAATGATCCGCAATGGTTTCAATCGAATCGAACTTTAGGCGCAGTCTGTTATGTAGATCTTTTTGTAGGCAATTTAAAGAGAATCAAAGAAAAAATTCCCTATCTAAAAGAACTTGGAGTAACCTATCTTCATTTAATGCCAATATTTAAATCACCTGAAGGTGATAACGATGGAGGTTATGCAGTAAGCAGCTACCGCGATGTTGATCCTGAATTGGGAACTATGGAAGATCTAAAAGAACTAGCAGATGAAATGCGCAATCACGGTATAAGTTTGGTTTTAGATTTTATATTCAATCACACTTCTGATGAACACGAATGGGCAAAACTTGCAATTTTAGGAAATGAAGACTTTCAAAATTATTACAGAATGTTCCCTGATAGAAAAATTCCTGATGAGTATGAAAAAACTATCACACCAGTTTTTCAGGATGATCATCCGGGCTGTTTTACCTACAGAAGCAGAATTAAAAAATGGGTTTGGACAACCTTTCATAACTATCAGTGGGATTTGAACTATGAAAACCCAGCTGTGTTTAACAGTATGGCTTCCGAAATGTTATTTCTTGCAAACCAGGGAGTTGAAATTTTAAGACTTGACGCTGTAGCATTTATCTGGAAAAAAATTGGTACTAATTGCGAAAATCTTCCTGAAGCACATTTAGTTATTCAGGCATTTAATGCAGTTATGAAAATTACTGCTCCATCATTTCTATTTAAATCCGAAGCAATCGTTCATCCTGATGAGGTAAATAAATATATTAGAGAAGACGAGTGTCAGCTTTCTTACAACCCACAGATGATGGCATTACTTTGGGAATCGCTTGCAACAAAAAATGTTTCACTATTACGTCACGCATTGGAAAAAAGATTTACTATTCCACAAAACTGTATGTGGGTTAATTACATTCGCAGCCACGATGATATAGGGTGGACATTTTCTAATGAAGATGCAGAAGAATTGAATATTGACCCTAAAGCTCACAGAATTTTTCTATCTGAATTTTACACGGGTAGATATAAAGGCAGTTTTGCAAAAGGTGTACCTTTTCAGGAAGATCCAAAAACAAAGGAAGGCAGAGTATCGGGAACAACAGCTTCGCTTGCTGGTTTGGAACAAGCACTTTCAGAAAATGATGAAAAGAAAATAGAACTGGCTATAAGAAGAATTCTTTTACTACACGGAGTAATATTAACAATAGGTGGTATTCCACTTATTTATATTGGTGACGGAATTGGAATGTTTAATGATTATGATTATGAAAAATCACCTGAAAAAATTGGTGACACTAGATGGATACATCGTCCTAAATTTGATTGGCAAAAAGAAAAAGAACGATTTGAACATAACACAATTATAGGAAGACTTTTTAACGGATTATTAAAACTTGTTAGGTTACGAGAACAAACACAGGCGCTAACGGGTTCTGATACCGAGTTAGTTAATGTTGGTAATGATAATATTCTTTCTTATTTCAGACATTATGGGGATAGCAGTGTATTTATACTCGCTAATTTTTGCGATAAAAATCAAAGCATTGCGGGCAATAGGTTAAGACAGTTGGGTCTGAGTAAAACTGTTACCGATGTTGTATCAGGTAAAACAGTTATTGCTGCACAAAATCTTGAGATTGATCCTTACCAGTTTATCATGTTAATTGGGGTAAAGTAGAATATAGGTTAAATCGAAATTGCAGAGCAGTGCTACTTTTTTTGTTAACATAATGGGGAGCATCTGTGAATTAATGCTTAGAAATATTTCTTATTATTGAATCAAATCTGATTAATGAATCGGAGTGAAAATACTGTCTGAGAAAGAGTCTCCTTTGTGATCACAATAGCGCCTACATTAATAATTTAATATGTTATCTCAAAGAAAATAATCTAAACTAATTCTACAACTACAAATTGTAGTTCGAACGAAAAAAGTAATCTGCTAGTCCTTAACATCCTGATTTTTATTGTGATAATTCCGTTTTTCTTTTCCAAACACACTGTTGGGAAAATTATATTCAATCTCACCGAATCTTCTTTAATGACCATGTTTTCTAATTGAACAATGCTTACATAGTGAATTGCCCATGCAACAAGTTCCTTTCCTGTAACTGTTTCTCCAACAATCAGAACTGAGGAGTCATAATACTTTATTGATTCTATTAAGGCATAAATATTTTCCTTCTTATCAGAGTTTCTAATGATCTCGCTGTATTTTTTTTCGTAATCGTATAATGCTGTTTGTTTCATTTAAATAATGGTAATTAATAGAATAATGATTCCCTGCTGCCACAAAACTTTTTCTTTCCCCCAATAACCTCATAAATTAAAACTTACAGAAACTTTTATATTCGATTGTTTTGCATTGTAAGTCTTCAATTATAGCAAGAAACTAACAAATAAAATATTAAATTTAAATCAAATAAAAATGACGGTAGTTTTTTTCATTATTTAACAGTAAATCAAACATTTACAATAATACAAAATGAACACAGGTTAAATTATGAGTGATCCGCTAATAATTGCCGCAATAGCTTTTATCATTCTTTGTGTAATTTTTTTATATGCATTTTTCGCATCGCTAAAAAAGAAGAAGTTTTTCGGATCAATCCGAAATTTTGTTTTTGCATTTCTTATGTTAACTCTTTCATTGCTATTCGGAACAATAAGTATTTCAATACGTGGGTACAATGCTTTTACAAGGGAGGAACTTGCTGCATCTGTAGAAATTATTCCTGTTGACGAGCAATTATTTGTTGCTCAGATAATCTTTCCAGATAGCTCTGTAAAACAATATAACCTTGAAGGCGATGAATTTTATATTGATGCACATATTTTGAAATGGAAATCATTAGCAAATATTTTTGGAATACATACCTTATATGAATTAGACAGGGTTGCCGGGCGGTACAGCAAAATTGAAGATGAAGCTAATAAAAATAGAACAGTCTATTCCATTGCAGAAGATAAAATCATTGATATATTTGATTTACGAATTAAATATCCACTTCTTTCATTTATAGTTGACGCTCAATATGGCTCCGCTTCATTCGTAGCAGTGGATAAGCACAGAAAATTAAATGTAATGGTTTCTACAACTGGCTTGTTGATTAGGGATGCTGAATAGTGAAATTATTATTTAAAAGCTTCACTATATAATTAAATAAACGAAATTAGGGATAAAAAATGGCTAGATTTTTAAGAAAACGAAACAATACTAAAGGGCTTGTTCCGGGCAGTCCTGTTTTTATTGGCAACAAAAAAGTTGATGACATCAGAATCAGGATTATTGATTATGATAAATCAAAACTGCAAGAGGATGAGCTTAGAAATATTTCGGATGGGACAGAATATAAAGAAACAAATACGGTTACCTGGATTAACATTGACGGTCTTCACGATTCTGAGCTGATGAAAGAAATGGGTGATACGTTTGATTTACATCCACTTCTGATTGAAGATATAATGAATACTGATCAAAGACCAAAATTACAGGAATCTGAGAATAACCTGTTTGTAGTTTTAAAAATGCTTCGTTATGATGAAACAAACAGAACTCTTAAAGCCGAGCAATTGAGTCTGGTTATTGGTAAAACATTTCTTTTAACTTTTCAAGAGCAGCCCGGCGACGTATTTGAACCGGTTAGAGAACGAATAAGAAAGCATAAGGGAAGAATAAGGAATACAAGTATAGACTATTTGGCTTATGCATTAATTGATACTGTGGTAGATAATTATATATATATAATAGAAAGATTCGGTGAAAAAATTGAAGATATGGAAGAGCTTGTGCTGGGTAATCCCGAACCAAGCATTATGGAACAATTAAGCAGCTACAGAAAAGAGATGAATTATTTAAGAAAAAGCATACGGCCTGCCAGAGAAGCAATCACACAATTAGCAAGGTTAGATACGGAATTAATTGATACTAAAACGATTCCGTTTTTAAAGGACCTTGAGGACTTAATTACTCAAGCATCTGAAGCAATTGACACCTATAGAGAAATGCTATCCGATCAAATGAATTTATATAATTCTGCACTATCTAATAAGATGAATGATGTAATGAAAATCTTAACAATCTTTGCAGCTATTTTTATTCCTCTCACATTTATTGCAGGTATTTACGGAACTAATTTCGAGTATCTTCCTGAGCTTCACTATAAATATAGCTACTTTATATTCTTGGGGGTTATGATACTTGTAGTAGTAGTAATGCTAATATTCTTTAAACGAAAGAAATGGTTTTAGTAATAATCATTATTTCCAGTTCTTTCCCGTGCTTTAATACTGAATTGAAAAGAATAAAAAACCCCCGTATAGGGGGTTATTATTAAGTGTTAAAAAAAATAATTTACTTTTTAATCTCGTCAAGAATTTCTTTAGCGCCATCCACACTTTCGTGAAGAGCTGTTTTAACAGAATTAAGCGTTTCATCACCAATTTCTGTGGCCGCATCTATTGCTGCTACAACTGAATTCTTTGTTGCGGATAACGTATCTCCGCCAACTTGTTTTACCCCATCAACAGCACCTTTTACTGCTTCAACTGCTACATCAGCCACATTAAGTCCAAGTTCTTTTGCACTTAATACTGCTTGGGCTACCGTTCCTTTCACTGCATCATTTTCAGTAATTCCCGATTCCATTGAGCCCTGTATTGCACCATTTACAATTCCCTTTATAGATTTTACTACGGTAACTCCTAATTCAGAAACACCTATTATTGCTCCTTTTATTATAGATGCCGGAGCGTGAATACCGGTTTCTATAATATCGCCGGCCCCTTTAACAGTGTTTACGCTAAGATCTCTAAGTACTTTAATTGAGGCACTTCCAATATCGGCTGAACCTTTTAGTGCGCCAACAACTCCTCCCTTAACACCGTTTACAACTTTTGAAATCATGTTAAATGCCATAACTTACCTCCAAGTAATATTTGAAAAAAATTTTTGAACTGGTGAAATTTGCTGCGATTGTATAACTTAGTTGAAGTTAGCGATATTTATCGTAAATTAAAAACAAATAAAAAACTGTATAATAAAGTGTTTCTTTAACAATAAGGAGAAAACAGAATGAATTTTGCACAGTGGCTGGACGACCTGGCTAATCTTCTTTTAGAATTTAAGGATAACCTGATATTATTTCTACCAAAATTTATTTTTGCACTACTCGTTTTCTTTGTGGGGTATCTAATTGCACGTCTTGTTCAAGCATTAATTAAGCGTTTTGTTAGGAACACTGATCGTTTTGTTGCTAATCAAAAATTAAAAAGGCACATTCAGAAAAGGGATTTAGAACAATCCTCTGTTTTTATCAGCAAAACATTTTTCTGGATCATCATAATTCTATTTATCACTCTTGCCAGCGAGATAATGGGTCTGCCTGTTATAACAACCTGGTTAAGTGGTATAGTTCAATATCTACCAAATATTATTGCAGCCATTATCATTGTATTTGTCGGTATTATCGGTGGAAGAGTTTTGGCAGATGTAATACTTTCAACAACTACAAAAGCGGGCATTTCTTACGGCAACGTAATTAGTAAATTAGTTCAATACGCAATCGTTTTAATTACTATCCTTGTTGCAATTGATCAGATTGGTATTGATATAACTTTAGTCACGATTGAAATCAGTATAATTCTAGCAGCACTTTTATTCGGCGCAGCTTTATCTTTCGGATTAGGTGCAAAAACATCAGTGAGTAATATTTTAGCCTCATACTATTTACACAATATTTATAAAGAGGGTAATACGGTTAGAATCAATAATGTTGAAGGGAAAATAATTCAGATTACTTCAACCGCCGTACTATTGGATACGCCCGATGGGCAGGTTTCGATTCCCGCAAAGGATTTTAACGAAAATACATCAGTTCTAATCAAAAAGAATTAACAATGAATACTGATCAGCTAATATTAGAACAGTTCATTACGCATCACAGTATAGATCTAATACGAATGAATAGGCTCACAATCTTGTTTACTTTTGTATTCGTCTTGAGTGTTTGTTGAAATTAATTTTTATATAATTTATTAATTGGATTAAACAATGACCATTTTGATTATCGTCGTTTTTGTAACGCTATTTGTATCGGCAAGCTGCTCTCTTTACGAGGCAGTATTATATTCCACCCGCCCGGCAGCACTTGAAGCCGCCAAAACTCAGGCAAAGAGAGGGAAGTTGGCCGCCCAATTCATGGCAATGAAAAAGAATATTTCTCAACCGATTGCTGCAATTCTGATATTGAATACTATTGCTAACACTGCCGGTGCCACCATTGCGGGGATGTATGCCGCCGATGTCTTTGGTCCCTCTATGATTGTACTATTTTCTGTTCTCTTTACACTTGCCATTCTGTTTTTATCAGAAATCATTCCCAAAACGTATGGAGCGGTTCACTGGAAGGGTATCTGGCCGTTTATCGTTTTTCCATTGCAGTTAATGAAAACCGCTTTATTTCCTGCCATTTTTGTTACAGAGAAAGTTACACGTTTAATTACGCATCAGCACAAGGTCGATACATATTACAGAAGATGAAATCCTGGCATTGGTTAAATTAGGTGCGCACGAGGGTGAAATCACCAAAGGAGAAAGCCAGATGGTATTTAATATTATTAACCTGGAAGACCGGAAGGTAAGGGAAATTATGACCCCTCGAACTATGATGTTTTCACTTCCTGCTGAGTTGTCTGTTGAAAAGGCATTTCAAAACATCAGTGGTAAAGGATTTAGTCGTATTCCAATTTATGAGGGTGAGAAAGAAAATGTTATAGGTTATGTTGTAACCCACGATTTTAGCTATGCCGAAATGCAAAATAAGCCCGAGACTTCACTCAAATCTATTGCCCGCCAGATTTCTTTTGTGTCGGAGGATATCAATTGTCTAACAATGTTAACAAGCTTCTTAAAACAGCGTAAACATATTGCCATTGTTACTGATGAATTTGGAGGCGTTGATGGATTGATTACTTTAGAAGACTTGCTGGAAACGGTATTGGGCAGCGAGATCGTTGATGAAACAGATGTAATTGTCGATTTACAGGAAGCTGCCCGCAAACGCAAACCCGGGTCGCTTGAAAAATAACATAGGCATAATGAAGGAATACGAACAAGAGACCAAACAAGTAATTCAGATATTATATAAGGATTAACAATGAATACCGATTTGCAAATATTAGAACAGTTCGTTGCGCATCACAGTAAAGATGCTGCGCGAATAATTGAACAGCTCAAAATCGAACACTCATTAGCTTTGATTGAAAAGATTCCTGTTGAGATTGCAGTAACGTTATTTAAAGAGATTGGGCAATTTGCTGTAGTAAGGCATATTGAAAGGATGGAGGTTGAACACGCAATTAAAATTATTGAAAAACTCCCAGTACAGCTAGAATGCTGCAATATTAAGAAAAGTGAATAGCGATGTAAGAGAGATAATTCTAACAAAACTGTCACCTGAAATTTCATTGCCGCTAAATCAAATGCTAAGCCTTTCAGTTAATTCGGTGGGTACCTTAATGAATCCGC
Source organism: uncultured Ignavibacteriales bacterium (assembly GCA_963764825.1). Classification (GTDB taxonomy): domain Bacteria; phylum Bacteroidota; class Ignavibacteria; order Ignavibacteriales; family Ignavibacteriaceae; genus JAZGGS01. The sequence goes on from CAVXUA010000003.1 coordinate 300,555, forward strand.
TAGTTCCCACATTACCAGATGATATTAACGTAAAAGAGGCGTTAGAGCTAATTAGAAAAAATAAACAACAATTATTTCACTATATATATATAACTCGTCATGATAACATTTTTGCAGGGCTTGTAAAATTGGAAGATTTAATTGTTACAGATTCAAATGAACAGCTTGATTCGATTATGAAAACAGATGTACCGCATTTAATCGTGGACATTGACTTTCATAAAATTATTAATCATCCAGCTTGGATTGATTACACCGCTTTACCGGTTTTAGATCGATCAGGAGTATTCGTAGGAGCTCTTAGCCATGGGGTGCTCAGAAAATTAGAAATTGATAATAAAATAAAAAAACCAAAACAGGCTGTTGTCGCTGCAAATGCACTTGGTGAACTATACCAAATAGGATTATCTGGTCTGCTATATAGTGCGGCTGAGGGGGGAACAGAAAAAAGTAATATGAACAAATAAGTTTACAATCAGGAAGGAAGCATTATGGCGACAAGTTCCGGAATTGCAATAAAAAAATTAGTTAATAATTATTTTATTCTCTTCCCCGATGAAGCAGCTAAATTGCTGAGCACTTTTAATGAGGAAGAAATTTTAGAATACTTAAAAGAGCAGCCGGTTAACATTGGTGTTAGGGTTTTCAGAAGTATAAATCCAGACATTTCTGCTGGTGTAGTTAAGATAATGAGTGAGGATTATTTCGTACAACTTTTTTCTATGCTCGATCCAAATTTAAGTGCTCGATTACTTACACGTCTTGATAAGGATTTAGCTAAAAGAAGGTTATCGCTACTATCCCCAAATCTTTCCAAAGAGTTAAGGGAACTAATGCTTTATCCTGCCGATACAGCAGGCTATCTTATAGATGCAAAGGTAACTACTTTCTACCCGGATGAAACCATTAAAGCCGTTTTAAAGAGGTTGCGCAGTGTCAGGGATCGTCGTATTGTAAATATTTATGTTATAGATACAGAGGGCTGCCTAACTGGAGTTATTCCGCTTCAAGATATTGTTATCTCGGATACTGATGAACTTTTAAAAAATCTGATTAACACCCCCCCGGTTTGCATAGATGCGATGTCTCCTCGCGAGGAAGTTGTTCAGCTTTTAGAAGAACGAAAATTGATTAACCTGCCTGTAGTAGATTTTGATAAAAGGCTGTTAGGTGTGATTAGATACGATACGTTAGTAAATGCAGCACAACTAGACGCAACTGAAGATGCACAAGCTATGTTTGGCGCAGGCAGAGACGAACGGGCTTTGTCAAAGGTATCGTTTGCTGTTAAAAAGCGGCTTCCATGGCTGGAAATAAATCTAGCTACTGCCTTCCTTGCTGCAGCAGTAATCGGGATATTTGAAGATACCATTGCGCGAATAACAGTTTTAGCTGTGTTCTTACCTGTGGTAGCGGGTCAATCCGGTAATACCGGATCGCAGGCTTTGGCAGTAACAATCCGTGGTTTGGCACTTAGAGAAATCAGACCAAGCCATTGGTTTAAAATTGCAAAAAAGGAGATAGCCGTTGGATTTATTAATGGACTTGCAGTTGCATTAACTACTGCAGTTATTGTATATTTTTGGACAGGCGCAATTGGTTTACCCATTGTGATTGGTATATCTATGATTTTTTCGATGGTAATAGCTGGAATGTCCGGGGCGGTTATACCTGTAATGTTAAAAGCTATTGGGCAGGATCCGGCACAATCATCTTCAATTGTTTTAACTACCGTAACTGATGTATTCGGATTTCTAAGCTTTCTAGGGCTTGCAACTGCTCTTGCGAGTGTGCTTGGTATAAGTTAGAGTTCCGTATAATATTTTTATCAGGAGATGTTTAAATAATCATTATTCAGTAAATTTAGTACAAATAAAAAAGAATAATTTAAGTAAACAATGACAGAATGGCTGCAAAATACGGTTGGGATTTCTCCCGATGTTCAGGTTAACATACTTATCTCAATAATTATTGTATTGGGAATCATTTTTATCCGGTATCTTCTTGTAAAGCTTGTCATCCATAATATGGAAGATTTGAATCTGAGATATCAGTGGCGAAAATTTTCACTCTACATCGCAGTATTCATAATAGTCCTTTTCCTTGCCTCAAATTGGTTAGGACTGATCGGCTCCGTTGGAACTTTTCTTGGATTGTTGACTGCAGGTGTAGCCATTGCACTCAAAGATCCGATTGTTAACATAGTTGCGTGGTTTTTTATTCTGGTTAGGCAGCCATTTAAGGTCGGTGATAGAATTCAAATTGGTGATCAGTCGGGTGACGTAATTGATATCAGGATCTTCCAATTCTCTCTTATTGAAATTGGTAACTGGGTAGATGCTGATCAGAGTACAGGAAGGGTAATTCATATACCTAATGGAATTGTTTTTACCACACCCCAATCAAATTATACTGCGGGATTTGTTCACATTTGGCACGAAATTCCCATGCTGATTACTTTTGAAAGTAACTGGAAAAAAGCAAAAAATATTTTGACTGATATTGTAAATAAAGATGCTGTTCAAATAACCGAAACCGCAGAAAGGCAGATTAAAGCCGCAGCAAAAAAATTTCTTATATATTATTCTAAACTTACCCCCATTGTATACACAACAATTAAAGACAGCGGAGTGCTTTTAACAATGAGATTTCTGTGTGATCCTAGAAAAAGACGCTCAACAGAGGAAATAATACTTGAAGAAGTTTTGGAAGAATTTGGAAAGTGTAAGGATATAGATTTTGCTTATCCGACAACCCGTTATTACAATAATCTTTCCGAAGGCAAGGAAGAAACAAAACCCACATCAGACAAATAAAATTTGAGCTAACTATTTTTAATGAATAATTAAGTAGCCCTTTAATTGTGTGCAAGGAGATCATCTTTTAACTATCGATTTTTGTATATGAATAAAATTTTCAGCGCCATATCCGGGATCACCGAAAAATTAAAATCGCACGGTAGCAAAAACAATTCAGGTATTAAAAAATTCGGTGTCTTTGGGGGTGTCTTTACACCGGATGTATTAACCATCCTTGGTGTTATAATGTACTTGCGCCTCGGTTGGGTAGTTGGTAATGCGGGTTTTTTAGGTGCACTTGCTATAATAGTTCTTGCAAAAACAATAACAATTTGCACTGCACTCTCTCTTTCTTCAATAACTTCCAATATTAAAATCGGAGCCGGCGGCGCATACTCAATCATATCAAAATCATTAGGACTCGAAGCTGGAGGAAGCATAGGAGTACCATTTTATATTTCATTAACTCTTTCAGCCGCATTGTACATTATTGGTTTTACAGAAGGCTGGCTGCTTATCTTCCCTTCGCATTCACCAATAATTATTTCATCAATTTCCTGTCTTGTATTGTTAGGGATTTCATATGTAAGTGCTCACTTTGCTATAAAAATCCAGTACTTTATCATGGTCATAATCGGGTTATCTTTAGTGTCATTTGTTCTCACTCCATCAGAATCAGTAGATTCTTTTCATCTAATAGGTTCTTTTGAAGATGGCGATTTTTTATTAGTGTTTGCTATATTCTTTCCCGCTGTAACTGGAATTATGGCAGGAGTGAATTTATCAGGAGATCTTAAAAATCCTCGCAAGGCAATTCCACTTGGAACGTTGAGTTCTATCGCGGTAACTATGTTTATTTATATACTTATAGCATATGTTGCTGCTAATCACGTTTCACCCATAGAGCTGCGCAACAATCAAATGGTTATGGTAGAATATGCATGGTGGGGTCCTCTAGTTTTGTTAGGTATGCTTGCGGCAACATTTTCATCTGCGCTTGGCAGCATGATTGGTGCTCCAAGAATTTTGCAAGCTCTTGCTGTACAGAAAACCGTTCCCTTCTCTCATTTTTTTAAAATTAAGTCAAGTAATAATGAACCAAGAAATGCTATCATATTTACCGCTATCATAGTTGAACTTGCACTTGTTTTTGGAAATTTGGATGCATTAGCTGCCCTGATAACTATGTTTTTTTTGATAACTTATGGTGTAATAAATCTTGTTGTGTTCATACAACAGAGCATGAAGATAATAAGCTTTCGCCCCGCGTTTAAAATTCCCCAGTTTGTATCCTTAACAGGGGCGCTTGGTTGTTTATTTATTATGTTTCTTATAAATCCCTTGTTTAGTTTGGTGGGCTTATTAATAATTGTTGCTTTATATTTTTGGTTTGGTAGAAGAGGTCTAAAAGCTGAGGGGGGAGATATTCGCGGGGGAATGTTTCTTGTTTTAGCAGAGCGTGCATCCCGTATTGCTGCGAAATTTCCCAGGCATCAAATATCCTGGAAACCGGATTTACTGCTTCCAATAGATAATCCAACAATTTGGTCAGGTCCACTTCTGTTTATCAAAAATATTGCTTATCCATCAGGAAGCATCTTTGCATTTACAGTAAAAGATGAAAACCATGAAGAAACTGAAAGAGAATTAACTGAATTACTTAAACCCGTGAGGGATCAAAATTTGTTAGTGAGTTCAGCAGTACTTGAAGATTCAGATTTCTTACACGGTGCAAGAATAGTTATGCAAACGTTAGATGCCGGCGCAATGCGACCTAACACGTTGTTTCTTACACTTGGCGGTGATAAAAAGAAGGATGATACAATAATTGAATTAGTAGAGCAGGCAAACAAACATCAGCTTGGAATTATAATTCTTCGTCAGCATTCCAGGATGGCTTTCGGAATGCAAAAGAATGTTAATCTTTGGTTACGTGATAAAAGCCCAAATTGGCATTTAGCAGTTTTAATTGCATTACAACTTCAGCTTAATTGGGAAGGGAAAATAAACCTTGTTACCGCAACACCCGATGTGAAGGAGAATAGAAAGTTGTACAACTTTTTAGAACATCTTAGCGATCAGGCAAGAATGCCATCACTGACTGAATTTCATGTGCTGAATGGTGATTTTAAAAGAAACCACACTAAATGCACCGGTAGCAGACATAAATATTTTTGGATTGGCTAACACATTAAATCTGGATTTTATAAGAGAAGTAACGGAATTAACTAAATCATCTTGTTTGTTCGTTAAAGATTCAGGACACGAGAGCGCACTTGCTTGATAATTTATTACTTTATACACAAAACTTATTCCGAATATTAAAAGGTATAATACAATTATAAAGAAGAAATTAGTAATATTAATAGATGAACTTTCTTAAAGAACTAAATATCGATTTGGTGGTCGCTGTTACTGTCGTTCTGATACTGGTGTGCGCAGCCATTCTAACTCGTGTGGTTAACTGGTTGATTAATAAGTCGTTTATTACTGCTTCTGAGAAGCTTAAAGTAGACCCCACCCGTTACAAATTTTTTAAGAATGCAGCCTCATTAGTTATCTGGTTGATAGCCTTCGGTTCTGTGGTTTCACTAATTCCTAAACTGAAAGCACTCGCTATCGCCCTTTTGGCAGGGGCAGGTATATTGGTAGCAATAATTGGCTTCGCTGCACAGGCAGCATTTTCTAATATTATCAGCGGAATATTTATTATCATATTCAAACCGTTTCGGGTAGGAGATATGATAAAAGTTGGCTCACAGCAATACGGTATAGTGGAGGATATCACCTTACGTCACACTATTATTAACAACTTTGAAAATAAGCGCATTATCATCCCCAATTCTGTAGTCAGTTCCGAGACTATTGTGAACGACAGTATTGAGGACACTAAGGTTTGTCGTTATATAGAGGTGGGTATTAGTTACGATAGTGATGTGGAACTAGCTACTAAGATTATGCAGGAAGAAGCTATTAAACACTCGAGTTGCATAGATGTCCGCACACAAAAACAAAAGGAATCTGGTGAGTCACAGGTGGAAGTCAGGCTAATATCGTTTGGTGATTTTAGTATTAACCTTCGCGCTTACGTATGGACAAATAATCCAATCCTTGTATTTAAAATGCACAGCGATATTAACAAAGCAATTAAGAAACGGTTTGATAACGAAGGTGTCGAAATACCATTCCCATATCGCACTTTGGTTTATAAGAAGGATTTACCAAAGAACACAATAGGCCCGACTGATAAATGAAACTTTCGAGAGCACTTCACTAAACACAAACCTCTTATATGTTTATGCTTTTCTACATCATATCAAGCTGCTTCACTGGATGAATAACTGGTTTCGTCTTTATTCATAAATAAAGTCTGAGTAGGATAAGCAAACTCGATTCCTTCTTTCTCAAATTTCTCATAAATATTTAGGTTAATTACCTCTTGAATATCCATAAACACCTTATAATCTGAACTGGACACAAAGTATACGAATTCAAAATTCAGAGAAAAGTCTCCAAATGCTTTAAAATGCCCCCGATCAAATTCAGCATCTTGTGCTTCAACTATAATCTGTTCAACTATTTCAGGTATAATTTTAAGCTTATCTGCAGTTGTCTGATAAGTTACACCTAATTGAAATACAACCCTTCTTCTCTGCAACTTTTTATAATTGTGAATTCTAGAACTTGTAAGATCAGTATTGGAAAGAACAAGCTGCTCACCACTAAGTGCACGAATCCTGGTTGATTTTATACCTACATGCTCAATAGTACCGACCTTATCGTCAACGATGACAAAGTCTCCAATTTCAAAGGGTCTGTCAAAAAATATTGTAAAATAACTAAAAAGATCGCCAAGGATAGCTTGTGCAGCCAGTGCAACGGCTATACCACCGATTCCCAATCCTGCTACAACCGCTGATATATTAACACCAAGGTTATCAAGCAGGAAGATTAATCCAATTCCCCACACCAAAATTCTAGCCAGGGCGCTTAGACTTTTCAATTGTTTAGCCTTCTGGTCGCTTGCACCTTCCCTTGAAGAGTATGAAGTAATAGAATAATCAAGCAGGGAAGTAATAAGCCGTATTGCATAAAATGTAATTACAAAAACCGAAGCAATGTTAATTATGTTAATTACTTCAGCAGATAGATTCAAAGTTCGTAGTGCAAGGTAGAGCGAGCCAAAATAAAGTATAGGTACAATTGCTTTTCTAATTCCAATGATAATAAAATCATCTATTGTAGTAGCAGTTTTCTCCGCCCATTTTTTCAGGCGTATTAAAATTATCTTCTTAAATATTGTAACTATAATAATGCCGCCTACAAAAAACGCGGCAGCTATCAGGTATTGAAGAACTGTATTTCCCCAGTAGGATTCGTTTAATAATTGTTCCATTTTAATTCTCCTTTATTTCATAATTATTTCTATTTTAAAATCGTTAGATTGTATGCAGCAATTTAGACATCATATTTTTCAATTACCTCACCCGGTATTCTTGTTGGTCTGCCTGTTTTTATTGAAATCATGGTATAGATAATATATCCTTCGGAAGCAATTTTATTGTTTTCTTTTTTCACTATCCAGAAATTAACTTTACACTGTGCACCATCAGCTGAATCAAATTGAGTTTTTACAATAATTTTATCATCCAGCAGCAAAGCTCTTTTCCACTCAATAAATGCACTACTTGCAACCCAGTTGTAACCGAGTTTATGAAAATCTTCCATAGGCATTTTATAATCGTTTTTCATTTGATCATACCTTTCTGCCTGCACATAATCTAAATATTTCGCATTATGAACGTGGTTATTCAAATCAATATCATCCGGTCTTATGGTAATTTCCGTATCAAAAATAGAATTCATATCCCACCTTTTTTTAGGTTCGGTTTTTGTTCAATTGCTTTTACAGAGCACAATATCTAAGTTATGAACTGTCGATATACATTCCAATTAATAATGCAGGATGTCTGAACAATTCCGTTTTACAAAGGGGCAAAAAACCCGATCGGTTAATATGGAAGAATTAGTTTTTAAACCATCGCCGGAATTTAAAAAAGAGGCGCACTTTTCTTCTTTTAACCAGTACAAAAACATTTATGATTACTCAATTCGTAATCCTGAAAAGTTTTGGAGCAGTGCAGCTAAAGAGCTTCATTGGTTTAAAATATGGAAAGAAGTGAAGCAGGGCAAAGCGTTTAATTCAAAATGGTTTACCGGCGGTAAAACAAATATTTCTTATAACTGCCTGGACAGGCATATTGAAACTGATAAACGGAACAAAGCTGCTATCATATGGGAAAGCGAAACCGGCGACACAAGAATTTTTACTTATCAGCTGCTCCACACACAGGTTTGCAAGTTTACTAATGCACTTATAAAGCTGGGTGTTAAAAAAAGCGACAACGTTATTATTTATATGGGAATGGTTCCAGAAGTTGTTATTGCAATGTTTGCCTGTGCCAGGATAGGCGCAATCCACTCGGTAATTTTTAACGGATTGAGCGCAAATGCGGTGAGCGAAAGAATTAGAAGCTTAGAATGTAAAACTATTATAACGCAGGATTTTATTTTAAGAGAAGGAAATAATATTCCTCTAAAAGAAAAAGTTGATAAAGCCATCGAAAAAAACTCAATGGTTGAAAATGTAATAGTTTATAAAAGGTTTGAAACTTCTGAGATGAATTTAACTGCCGGGAGAGATCATCTCTGGAGGGAATTACTGGAAGGTACACCTGATAATTGTGAGGCAAAACCACTCGATTCCCAACACCCGATTTTCAGTATGTTCACTAATGGTCCGCGTGGTCAGCTGGTTAAAACTTTACACACTACAGGTGGTTATATGGTGCAGGTTTATCTTTCATCCAAGTGGTTGTTCGATTTAAAGGATAAAGATATTGTATGGACAACTTCAGACATTGCCTGGATATCGTGTCATTCATACGGGATTTACGGTCCGTTGCTTAACGGTGCGACCACTTTTTTATATGAAGGAGTTCCAATTTACCCTGAGCCGGATCGTTACTGGCAGTTGATAGCTAAATTCAGAATAAACATTTTCTTTACAACGCCAACAACATTAAGAGCATTTCTTAAATTAGGTGATGATTGGGTTAACAAACATGATTTATCAAGCTTAAGATTGCTGGGGACAAAAGGGGAACCAATTAAACCGGAAACATGGCTCTGGTATTATAAAACTGTTGGAAAGAAAATTTCACCGATTGTAAACGGCTGGCTTCAAACTGAAACTGGTTCTATAATAATATCCCGTCTTCCCGGGGCTTCGGAAATGAGACCAGGTGTTACAGGCATTCCGTTTCCAGGTGTTGAAGTTGAAGTGGTTGATATTAAAGGAAATCCTGTTTCTGTAAATAAAGCAGGATATCTTATAATTAAAAATAGCTGGCCATCTATGTTTACAACTGAAAAGGATGAAAAACAGGAAACGAAACTAAACTGCTGGGATCAATTTAAAGGAAACTATTTTACAGGCGATGCTGCAATAAAAGAAAAGAACGGTTTTATAAGAATTTTAGGAAGAGTTGATGATGTAATTAAAGCTGCCGGCAACAGGGTTGGCGGATCTGAAATAGAAAAGATTTTGCTATCTAACGAAAACGTAAATGAAGCAGCAGTTGTAAAAAGACCTGATGAAATAATAGGTAATGCTATAATTGCTTTTGTTTCTTTGAATGAAGATGTTGAAGCAACGCCACTTTTAAGAGAAGAACTGCGTAACTATGTTGTGGAAAATATTGGCTCAATTGCTAAACCGGATCAGTTAGAGTTTATTGATGAAATGCCAAAGCTGGATACCGGAAAAACAGATAGAAGAAAGCTAAGAGAGCTTGCACTTAAAGGAACGCCGAAACTGAAAGGAGAAGAAGCGAAGCACTTAAAGATATTGGAGGAATTAAGGGAAGAATATCAGCAAATTTATTTAAGATGATCTTACAGGTTTATAAAATTTTTCAACAACACTAATCCCGCCTCATCAGATTTTTCAGGATGAAACTGAACACCGTAATGGTTTTTATCTTCCATTGAAGATGTAAAATTTGCATCGTGCATTGAAGTTGATGTGGTTAGTTCGTTTGGTGGGATATAATAAGAGTGTTTAAAATAAAATTTCTCGTCATTATCAATTTCTTTAAATAACGCACTATCCGTTTTTACATGCACTGGCTGCATGCCTTTATTTACCGGTTCCGCGCCATTCTTCCCAAATTTAATAGTTGATCCGGGAAAAATGCCAAGGCAGGATAAGTTCCCGTCTATAGAATAATCTGCCATTAATTGCATGCCCAAACCGATACCAAGCATTGGTTTATCAACTATCCTCAACACTGTAAAAAGATTGAGCAAATGGAGTTGCCGTATGGCAGTCTTTGCATTGCCTGTTCCGGGAAAGATGATTTTATCTGCCTGGCAAATATCAACTTCGTTGTTTGATATGTTAAAATCGAATGTTATTTGTTTAAGGAATTCCGCAACTTCGTCAGTATTCGGATTACCGTAATCTACTATCGTTGTCATTTTCAATATTTCAAATTACCTACTGTTTAAATTTTGTAAATCCAATAGAATAATTCAAGGCTTAGAATTTGGTAGGAGGATTTCAGTACCTGGTAGCTTAAAGATTCCAGGTCATTTTATAAGGGGTTTAAAATTAATTGACCTTAATAAGATTGAACATTCGGTCAGTAGCTTCGCTCTAAACTGTTAATATCATAATAAAACATGTTAGGGCAAAAATGAAAAAAGATTCAGTAGCGCTTCGCATTTTATTTATAGCAGCAATAATAATTCTGCTGTTAATTCCCCTTTTAATGATACAATCCTTAATTACAGAGAGACAGTATTACAGGATTGCAGCAGTTCACGAAATAGGAAAAAGCTGGGCAGGAGCGCAAACAATTGCCGGGCCGATGATTACAATTACAACTAAAAAAGAAAAAGAAAATAAAGAGGGAAAAAAATATTTTGTAACAAGAAGCTATCATTATCTACCGGAAAACTTAAATATTGATGTTAATGTTACACCAGAGAAAAGATACAAAGGCATTTACGAAGTGATGCTCTATAAATCTAAAATAAAAATGAGCGGCAATTTTAATCTTGCAAAATTATTTGAACAGTTTGCTGATAAGAAAATCGAGCAGAGTTACATTTCTTTTAACATTAGCGATTTAAGAGGAATACAAAAGGATGCTATGCTAAAATTAAATGGCGATAGTTATAACCTAATTTCAGGAATAAAAAATAAAATATTTAAAAGTGGTTTTTATTCTGATTTTGAATTGAAAACTGACAATATTTTGCAAAATTTTGATATCGAGCTGGAACTAAACGGAATGGAAAACCTGGATTTTATTCCTTTGGGAAAATTTACAGAGGTTAATATTAAATCTCCATGGAACAATCCCAGTTTTGCCGGAGCTTTTCTTCCAACAACCCGCGAAATTACTGAAGATGGTTTTACAGCTCAATGGAAGGTTAATCACTTTAACAGATCCTATCCGCAGGAATGGGAAGGCAAACCTTACGATGCATTTCCAAGTGCATTTGGTGTTAAGCTGTTAGTTCCTGTTGATGAATACCAGAAAACAATGCGCACATCCAAATATGGTTTGATGATAATTGTGCTAACATTCTTAAGCTTTTTTATGATAGAGCTTTTCAGTAAAAAAGTTATTCACCCAATACAATACTTGCTGGTTGGATTGGCACTGTTAATTTTTTATTCAATTCTTCTGGCGATTTCAGAATATATTCTGTTTCAGTATTCTTATTTAATATCCAGCTTGCTGATAATTGCACTTATTGGATTATATGTTAGAAGTATTTATAAAAGCAAACAAATTGCATCAATAATTACAGGAATGCTGTTTATGTTTTACGGTTTTATGTATGTAATTCTTCAGTTGCAGGATTATTCTTTGCTGCTCGGCACCATTGCGCTGTTTATAATACTTGCGGCCATAATGTTCTTTACAAGAAAAATAAACTGGTATGATATATTTAGCAGCAAGACGGGAAAAGAATTGGGATAACGTCCCAGTATAATAGCAGCAGCGTTTCAAAAGTATTTTGCTTTCGAACCGCTGCAAGTGTTTTAGGCCCTATTAAATTTTCCGGATTATTCCACCGGATTCCATATTCCGGTTGCAGCCGTCTCGCTGGCATACTCAGCAAAATCTTTTGCTTTCCTTCCAAGTACTTTCTCTATATCGTTAGTGACAATGGAATTCTTTTCGTCTAAAACCTCCGTGAAAAGATAATTGATTAACCAGATATAATCTTCCGGCACCTGATATTCTTTAAGCATTTTTGTGTACTCGTCCATTGTAATTGAATCAAACACGATATCTCTGCCAGTAACATTTGAAATCTCTTCAATTACCTGTTTAAAAGTTAGTTGTCTCGGACCTGTCAGTTCATAAGTCTTACCATTATGTTTTTCATCAAGCAATGATTCAACGACAACATCAGCAATGTCATCCGTATCAACAAAAGGTATGAGAGTTTCTGCTTTTGGCAAAGAAACATACCTGGCTTTAATTGGATCCAGGAAGAAACTCTCACTAAAGTTCTGATTGAACCAGCTTGCACGAACAATTGTCCAATCCGCTCCAGAATTCATCACTACCTGCTCGCAAAGCTCTGCTTCTTTTTCACCTTTTCCTGAAAGCAAAACCATTTTTTTAATTCCGGTTTTAACAGCTTGAGATGTAAACTCTTTAATAGCTTTCAGAGCACCAGGGACAGCCAGATCGGGCTGAAATGTTATGTAAACCATATCCATTCCTTCTAAGGCACCTGCCCAGGTTGCAGGGTTTTCCCAATCAAATGATGGTTTCTCACTTCTTGAACCAATACGGATGGATTTACCAAGCTTGGTTAATCTTTCTGCTACTCTACGACCTGTTTTCCCTTTTCCTCCAATTACTAAGATTTTTCTTTCTTCCATGACTATTACTCCTTTATGTTTATTTATTATTTAATTAAATACCTGTGTTATGTAAGCTTGCCATGATCAGCATCAAAAACGAGAGAGCTGAACATATTGTTCTGATCATATTGAGTTTGTTCCATTTACTTTCAAATCCAAGACGAAATGATGCCATTTGTTCAAGGTTCATTGATTCAATCTGCAAAACCTCCAGCGTATTATTCATCGGTACGTTACCAAAAATAGTAACAGCCATAACTCCCGCTATATAAAGAATAGCAGCAGATATAATGTACCAAAATTGTGTGGGCTCTGTTGAATTATAGTACAAGTAGGAAAGCAGAATCAGCAGGATTACCAGACCCATAAAAATGATTAAGAATGCTGGATTTAAAATGGCTCGATTCATTGACTGAAAAGCTTTTAGATAATTTTCATCCTTAATTTTTGCCAATCCGGGAGTAACAGAAATAGACCAGGAGTAAAATAGTCCCGCCATTAGACCTGAGGACAATGTTGTTAGTATTAGTATGATCGTGTTCATTTTAATTTTTCCTTTCTTTACAGGCAAAACTAACAGGTATTCAGTTGCTAAAATTGAACAAAACCGTCAAAATGAAATTGATGTGCTTATACAGAGAGTTGTTGTTGGAATTCTCTTGGTGTTTTTCCGGCGTACCTTTTAAAGGACCGTATGAAGTGTGATTGATCTGCAAAACCTCTATCATAACTAATATCCGTTAGATTAATATAGTCTGCCTCAGTCATTTGTTCCATAGAAGAACTAAACTGAATGATTTTGGCAAACTGCTTTGGCGTTACTCCTATTTCTTTCAGGAAATGTCTTTCCAGTGTTCTTTCATTAACGGATAATTGGTCTCTGAGTTCTTTAATGCTAATTATCCCGTTTGATTTGAGAATAAGGTTGATTGCCAGTTTTATCCTGTAATCAGGATTAATTGATGCGTTTTGCAATAATTCAGTGAAATAATCTGCCAGGATTTCTACAATATTACTTTCTTCTTCTGTTTGCCTCAACTTTTCCAATGTACGTTGCGTATCTATATTTTCAACAAGCATAAGATCATAGCAATCATCATTTAAAACTTTTGGATCTACACCAAGCAAAATTCTAACTGCAAAAGGATATAATCGAATACATACAAACCGGAAGGCTCCTATAACATCCAGAGAAATTGGTTCTATTGTTTGTCCATATAAATAAAAATCAGAAAGCTTTTTATTTCTTGGCTGTAAGTAAAATGGATTTGTTGATTTGGAATAGATAATTCCCGGAAAACCGTCAGCATAAAATGGAAATTTCTTTTCTGTGTTTAATTCAACACTTTCTAAAAGAAAAATATCCTTAACAAATGGTTCTAGACTTTTAGGTATTGGAAGTTGTTTCACTATTCTCTTTATATAATTTTTGCAACTTATTTTTTAGTAAGATAATAATAAATTCAAACATACCTTGTGTGAAATTATTCCTATTCATTATTATACTTACAGTAATTACGTCCTTTACAAGAAAAATAAATTGGTGTGTTGTGCTTGGAAGCCAAAAGAATGTTTCTCAGGTTTGAGGAAAGACAAAAAATTAAAAGATTGCCACATAATGGTTTTTTGCGTAATTCTAATATTTTGTTCATCGCAGAGTAAGTTCCTTCATCATAATTGAAACAGAATGCTTTACACCGGGAGATAAAGATTCCAGATAGTGATCCTGCGTAAAAAAAGTAATTTCTTTTGCCAACTCAGGATGTTTTTTTGCAATCTTAATTATAAACTTTAAAGCGTTAATTCTCACTGATGGTTTTTTATTTATCTGTTCCCAGAGATCCATACAAATATTGAAAAGAATTCCTTCATATTCTTCCTTCAACTCCGTTTGTAAAAGAATTTTAAGCAACTCCCGTTGATGCCCATCATCTTTTGTTTTTATAGAGTTAACTATCTTCTTAATGTGTTTTTGGATTCGCTGGTCATTCTCTTCCATACAGCTCCATAATAACCAGGCTGCACGCCATGAATATGGCTGCTTATCTGCAATAGCTAATTCAATTGCCTCCTCAAAAAACTCAGGATGAGCATCCATAAAGGAAATCATTTCATCTTTATAAGAGCTCAGTAATTTATTTTCTAGGGTTGATTCCACCGAACTATTTTTTTGTAGCAAATTATATTTATGTAACAATGTTTATTTAAAATCTATAACCCCAATACAAATAACCGCCCAAGCCAAAGGCTGATAATCTGAAGTGGCGTGCAGCGTTGAGCTTGCCTGCCACAGGGAGGGCGCTTGTTAGGTTTCTTTAGTATTACTGTTATAAAGTATCTAACTAATTAACTAATTGATTTTAATTCGCCGAAGCCGAAAAGGATAAGCCCCTTTATAGTTAAGGTTTTTTCCATATCAACTTTTGTTTCGGGAGTTATTCTTATTTTATTTGAAAAACCGCCAAACAGAGAAAAAACATCCACAACTACATTCCATTCTTTCGGTACAATTAGAGTTGAGCCGCCAAATATTCCAAGAATATCTATTACAACAGAATTACTATCCAATTTACATTCGGTTAAGTCAATCTCCGAATATCCGAATATAGATGTAACTTTTCCACCTTTAAAATTATTAGAAGTAATACTTTTTTGTGTGCCCCACAAGATTGATAAATTTTTAAGTCTGTCGGTTTGATATTTCTTATATTCATTCATTTCCATTTTTCACTCCTCTGGTTTTTAATATTAATTTTTATTCATATTGTACTTACAGGCCATATGCCTTGTACAATTCCTAAAAGTATAAACAGTCTGCCCCGTCTCGCTGTTTGCTTCTTATGCTGGAAGCGCCTGTCGGATAACGCAAAAATAATTCTGTGCGTTCTGTCTTTCCCTGTGCTCACAAAAGTGCAACGGCGACTGCCATACCCACTCCAAAGAACAGGTGGTTGGCCAGACTGGAAAGAGGGCTCCTGATACCTTCGGGAGACCGCTTGCCAAACATACCCAGACCCATGGAAGGGAAAACAATGAAAAGTGAGGCTACCGTCGTTGCGATGCCATAGGCTAATGCCCATACCGGTGAAGCAGGCCCTCCAACCAAGAAATCCCAACCGAGCACGTAGATTACCGCGAGCCCAACACCAATGGTGTAATGCGCGATATAACCATAGAGCACCTCGTTTGCGACCTGTTCCATTTCACCCGGATGGCGATAGCTGAAGCGCCCGCGTACCCAACCCGCGGACATTCTCCCAATCATCCCCACATCTATTTTCGAGAGCAGCCCGATACGGGCGAAGAGATAATTCAAAGAATCCATCACCAACGTCCCCAACACTCCGGCTGCGATTCCCGTTACTATGAGATTCATAAATAATACTGTGATTTACTAACTATTACTTATACTGTACGCCATTGTTAATTAAAAAACTTATAATCCCATTGCAAACACCCACCCACCCAAACCAAAGGCTGATTAAGCTTGCGGGGTTGATTTGCTGGTTCGGTAGCTTTTTTACAAGTAACGTAGATTATTATTTATATCTCCAGCAAATTTGATTATTTACCTTTTATAAGTATTCCATCACTTGTTGAAGCAGTAATTCTATATTTTAATATTTCTTGATATTCTTTTGAATTATACCAATGATTAAAATCTTTTTCTGTTTCAAACTCAATTATTACAACTCTTGAATAATCCCAATTGCCTTCAAGTATTTTTGGCTTATCATCAACTGCTAAATATTTACCATTGAATTTTGAAAATACTTCATCAACTTTATTGATATATTTTTGATATTCAAGTTGATTGTTAATTTTTATGTTTACGACAAAATAATAATTCATGATTTAACCTGTCACCTAACGGCCATTTATACCTCTTCAAATACTATTATTTCGTAAATGAAAAGATACTTAATAACCTTTATAAAGATTGAAATGTCCTATTCAATAATATTTTACTAAAGTGGTTTTATTTTAATGATATTAGAATTAAGCGGAATAATCTGCACTTTGTTATTAATATCTAAGAGGAATATGTTCAAGTCATTCTTCCCAATCATTTTTCCTTTAATAGAAGAGCTATTGCTGTTGGACTCATATTCAATTGATAAATCAATTTCCTTCTTATAAAGATTTTCTTTTTCTTTTTTGCTGGTAACATAAGCCCAGGCTATTGTTGTAATAATAAAAAATGTTATTAGCCATTTAATTTGAGATTTAAGGTAGTTGCCATTTTTATGGATTTTAATATAGAATACTTTTTGAATTTTAGGTGACTTCTTTTTTAGAAAGTTATAGAGAGTAATGAAATAAAAATACCAAAACAAGGAAAGCCCGATTAAAATAAGTAGAACAGTAGGACGGCGAAATGGAACTAATAAAAAATCAAGTATTCCGGAATAATGGAAAATATTTATTCCAAATTGACTATAATAGATGCTTTCAAATAACATCCCGAGAATGATAAGAATTACATATCCAAAACTTATAATTCCTTGAAATTCTTTAATGATAGTTTCAAATTTGTCATTTATAATTCCCTTAAATTCATTCATATAGTTTCCTTCTATACATCTTGAGTTAATATTTATTTCAGAGGTATAACTATTACTTATACTGCACACTATTGTTAATTTAAGAACTTATAATCCCAATGCAACTACCCGCCCAAGCCAAGGGTGATGAATTTGAAAGGACGAGCTGGCTTGATTTATTTACTCCCTACCCTTTTTGTTTTTAATCTGCTTCATTACAGAGCGAACGTACTTACCAAACTTTTTATCCTTCTCTCTTTTATCTACATAAGACATTTCGTTGTACAGAGATTCTTTATAAATTTTTATAAAGTTATTATATCGCTCCTCAGAAATCTCTCCACTTTCAACTGCCGCTAGCACTGCACAACCAGTTTCAACAGTATGAGTGCAATCTTTGTATTTGCAGTGAACAGATAGTTCATCAATTTCATTGAATGTATTTTCGAGTCCCGATTCATTTGAAATTACTCCGAGCTCACGCATCCCGGGATTATCAATTATAATTGATCCGTTTTCTAAAATAATGAGTTCACGTTTTGTGGTAGTATGTTTTCCTCTTCCATCTTTCTCCCTGATCGGCTGAGTTTTAAATAATTCCTTTTGTATTAAATTATTTAAAAGAGTGGTTTTGCCAACACCGGATGAACCTAGCAGGCAGTAAGTTTTATAAGGAGAGAAGAAGGTTTTTATATTTTCAATATCGTTTGAGCTGTTGTTACTGAAAGCTGTAATGCTGATATCAGGTAAAATTTTACGGATTTCATTTTTCTTCTTTTCTGTTTCCTCTTCGCTAATAAGATCACTTTTACTTAAGAAAACAGCAGGCGTAATCTTTCCTTCGTTTATCATTACAAGGTAACGCTCAAGTCTTCTTAGATTAAAATTGGAATCGAGCGACTGCATAATTATTGCAGTATCTATATTCGCTGCAATTAATTGATAATCAATTTTTTTGCCGGGTGTTTTTCTTTTAAGTAATGATTTTCTGGGAAGAATATCGTGAATAATTGCTAGAGAATCATCATCGAATAATTGTGCATAAACCCAATCACCAACAGCAGGCAAATCCAAGCGAGGATTCAGAATTAAATATAAATTTTCCTGTTAACTCTGCGTAAATATCGTTTGTGCCGTTCGATACAACATAGCTGTTCTTGTTAACACTTATTACTCTTACAATTTTGAAGTCAGCAGTTCTAGATAAATCAATTTTATCTTTAAACCAACTATCGAAGCCGAGTTTTTCTATGTTGCTCATATTTTTTAACTGCATTTTGATGAACCGCCCAAACCAATGGCTGATAGAACTGAATGGACAATTCGACAGAACCAATTTTTATTCATTATATCTTTTTTAATCCACTCTTCCATCCCTGGTCCTCTAATTCTAAACGGAACCAAAGGATTGTTTGGTCCCATTCCATAATCCGGGTATAAATTTTCTACTTCAGCAGGTACCAACGATTTTGAAAACATTAACTCTATCTCTGTTGTATTTACAGTATAATTTTTTACGTTCACATTTATCCAGGTTGGAACTTTCCCGTCCACCCATAGTAAAGATGCTGCTCTAGCTGCACCAAGACATCTTAGTTCACTGGGCTCTAAAATTCTCCCTCCTAGAAATTTGAGTTTACTATCTTTGCTTTGACGACCACGCGGATCATTAAATTTTTTTAGAGTAAATACCAATTTTTCTGGTAATTTTTCTTCAACGTATTCTAGTGTCTCGGCAAATTTTCTTGCTGAGTCTCCAGCTAATATTAATCGATCTACAAACTCTTTCTTATTCACTATACCTAAAATTCCTCAACTAGCAATGAATTATAGCATTAAACTTCACAATTCTTTCCAAAGAAAACAATAAAAGGAATTTATAGCACTCATAATTTTACCGTATTTAGTTTTTAACTAGACTGCTTTAGTATATGCCTCTTTCAGCCATTCTTTTAATTCTTTATTTATTTCCGGAACTTCAGATATTTTAACTCTATGAGTACACATAGTTCCAAACGGACCAGAATTTTCAAGTCTTTTAGTAATGGGTTTATCCTTTAGTTTTAGTCCCAAATCAATTCTTGTTTTAGTTGCCGGTTTGATTAAAGCAAATTGTTTTTTTCTGATTAAACTTACGCTTCCTTTCTTTGGTTCAACTTTTACATCTTTCCCAAAAGCTTTTACTACAGAAATCAGCTCTTTATAAATTGGCAATAAGCTTTCTTTTCCTTTGTATTGATCGGTCAAAAGATCGTCGGAATCTTTATTGTCCGTTTTAGATAAATGAACAATTGTATTTGCAAATCCGTGTGTTACACCGTATTCCTTCTTTAAGAAATTAACAGACTCTGAATGTTTTGAAAAAGATTTTTTAGCTAAAAGTGCTTTCCATTGTTCCAATGATTTCCCTGTTTTTTCAGGCATATTGTCAATCATTGTTTTAAGTGCTTTATCCATCTTCATCTCCTTTTTTTAATTATTATGGAGCATTATAAAAACTCATTTACTTTAATTTTCTAAACTAGAAAATTAGAATTCTTTCCAAAGAAAACAACGAAAAGATTAAAATAAAAAAAGGGCACTATGTGCCCCAATGCAATATTACAGATAATTCTTAATGAGTATACTCTATTCGATTAAGTTTCCGTCAAAATCAAATTTATATTTTCTGTTTTCCCAATCGGTTGCAAGAATATATTCATCAGTTATTTTAAATGTATCCTTACCCTCCGGTGTTGTAAAAATATCAGCACCACTTTTTTGCCAAAGTAATTCTCCAGATTTATTTATTCTTGTTATTTCCAGTTCTCCATGCACTATATAACTATCCAGATATTTAAATATTTCAAAACAAGTTCCAGTGTCTGCTTGTGTTTTCCATAGAAGTTCAAGATTAGTCAAGTTGAGACAGAAAACAGTATTACAGCAACAGACTAACAACCTATCATTATCAAGAATAACTGAATTTTTATGCACGCCGGTTGCTCCACCAGAAGCAGCAACAAGAGCACTTCTTATTACTTCACTTTTCTTAGAAACTTTAATTCCATGTTTTGATATTGCAGAGCGTTCTTTCATTTGAGGATCTATATGAGTTAAATCGTATTGATTCAAATTATCAACAGAATTGAAGCTATATTCATCATCTTTAAAAACTTCAATTTTATAACTACCGTAGTTTAGTTGTATCATTTCACTGTAAATTTTAATATAAATCTGTTACAAATTAATATTACTGAAATTAATTTTATTTACTAAACTCCAGCTTTGCACTTTCGCCAACGGTAACTTTTATCGTATCGCCGCTAACAAAATTACCTGCAAGCAATTCCTGCGAAAGAGGATTTACGAGATATTTTTGTATTGTTCTTTTTAGTGGTCTTGCACCAAAAGTTACATCGTAGCCAACATTCGCAAGCCAGTCTTTAGTCTCATCGCCTATTTCCAGATTCAGATCTTTTACTTTCAGCATAGCTACAAGTATGTTCAACTGCAGCTCAACAATTTCTCTAATTTCTTTATGTGTTAATGGTTTAAAAAGCACAATCTCATCAATCCTGTTTAAGAATTCAGGTCGTATGCTTTGTCTTAAAAGATCACCAAGACGTTCACGCAGTTCACCCATAACATTATCAATCTGGTTTTCATCAATGTTAAGGAGTCTATCCTGAATTAAATTAGAACCAAGATTTGATGTCATAATAATAATTGTGTTTTTAAAGTTTACGGTTCTACCCTGGTTATCGGTTAATCTTCCATCATCTAGAACCTGCAGCAGAACATTAAAAACATCCGGATGTGCTTTTTCAATTTCATCAAGTAGCAACAACAGAATACGGTCTTCTGCGCACAGCTTCTGTAACTGTCCGCCCTCTTCGTAACCAACGTATCCAGGCGGCGCACCAATCAATCGTGATACAGAAAACTTTTCCATATACTCGCTCATATCAATTCGTATCATTGCGTGTTCATCATCAAAAAGAAATTGTGCAAGTGCGCGTGCAAGCTCGGTTTTACCAACACCGGTTGTTCCAAGAAAAATAAACGAACCAATTGGTCTGTTCTCATCCTGCAAGCCTGTTCGCGCTCTTCGTATTGCATTTGAAACTGCAGAAACAGCTTCATCCTGCCCCACAACTCTTTTATGAAGCTCATCTTCCAGATCGTAAAAGCTTGCTTCTTTCACTTTCCAGCATTTTACTTACAGGAATTCCTGTCCATTTGGAAACAACTTCTGCGATATCTTCAGCATCAACTTCTTCTTTAAGCATTTTTTTATTCTTTTGAATTTTAGAAAGCTCAGCGGTTTCATCTTTCATATTCTTTTCGAGCTCAGATATTTTTCCATAGCGAAGTTCTGCGACTTTGCCCAAATCACCTTCGCGTTCATATTTTTCTGCAAGAGTTTTAGTGTTTTCAATCTCACTTTTCATCCCACGGATTGCTTTTATTTTTTCTTTTTCAAGATTCCAATGCATTTTTAGTTGATTACGTTCTTCATCCAAATCACTTAGTTCTTTTTTAAGCTCATTTAATCTTTTTGCAGATGCCTCATCTTTTTCGCGTTTCAGTGCTTCACGTTCGATCTCAAGCTGTTTAAATTTTCTTTCAAGTGATCCAATTCTTCGGGCATGGAATCAATTTCAATTCTTAATTTTGATGCTGCTTCATCAACAAGATCAATTGCTTTATCGGGCAAAAAGCGATCGGTTATGTATCGCTCGGAAAGCTGAGATGCTGCCACAATAGCACCGTCTGTAATTCGCACACCGTGATGAACTTCGTATCGTTCTTTCAATCCTCTTAAAATTGAAATAGTATCTTCTTCGGATGGTTCATTTACAAAAACCGGCTGAAATCTTCTTTCGAGTGCAGCATCTTTTTCAATGTGTTTTTTATATTCATTTAAAGTGGTTGCACCAATTGCATGCAATTCACCGCGCGCAAGAGCAGGCTTTAAAATATTTGCTGCGTCCATTGCACCTTGCGTTGCACCTGCACCAACAAGTAAATGCAGCTCATCTATAAATAGAATAATTTCCCCGTTAGATTCCTGAACTTCTTTAATAACAGCTTTCAATCTTTCTTCAAACTGTCCGCGGAATTGGGTTCCTGCAACAAGTGCGCCCATATCCAGCGCGACTAATTTTTTTGTTTTTAGATTTTCCGGAACATCACCAGAAACAATTCTGTGTGCAATGCCTTCAGCAATAGCAGTTTTACCCACGCCCGGCTCACCAATTAATACAGGATTATTTTTTGTTCTTCGGGATAACACCTGCAAAACTCTGCGTATCTCTTCATCTCTACCGATAACAGGATCGAGCTTACCTGCGTTTACTAGTTCATTTAAATCCTTGCCATATTTTTTTAATGATTGATAAGTATCCTCAGGATTTTGGGAAGTTACTTTTTGCTTTCCCCTAACATCCTTTAAGTGCAGATAAAATATTCTTTTTCGATACACCATTATCCTTTAAAATCTGTCCTGCTTTTCCTTTATCTTCAGCCAAAGCCAAAAGCAAATGTTCAGTTGAAACGTATTCATCCTTTAAGGGTTCTGTGCTTCTTCAGTTGCAGTATCCAAAAGTTTAGCAGTGTTTTGAGACATCTGCTGATTACCAACTCCTGCACCACTTACTTTCGGAAACAATTCCAGTAATTCATTAACTTTTATTTTTATTGCGTCTACATTGGCTCCGGTTTTCTTTAAAATGGAATCAGCAATGCTTCCGCTATCCTGAACCAATGCGGCCAGCAAATGTTCCGGTTCAATTATTTGATTGTTATAATTTTGCGCAATCTCAATTGCATTTTGAAATGATTCCTGTGCTTTTACAGTAAGTTTATTTAAGTTAAAATTCATGCTGTCATTTCCTTTCTAATCAAATTCTTAATTAGCATTTTTAATTTTTGCTAATCTTTTTAATAATTCTTTTTCATCCTGTGATAAGATTTTTTGGGGTTTCAACTTTTACTCTTACTAATAAATCTCCCCGATCAATTTTCTTTTCTGATTTGTACATGCCCATCCCACTAACTCTAAAAAGCTTTCCGCTATCAGTTCCTTCTGGAATCTCAATGTTAACAGTTTTTCCATCTATAGTTTTTATTTTCTTCTTCCCACCAAGTGCGGCAGTAGTAAAATCAATATAGAGATCGTAGTATAAATCATAACCATCAATTTCGTAAAACGGATGTTTTTCAATCTTGATAATTAAATAAAGATCACCTCGTTCACCACCACTGGTTGATTGAGCTCCTTGTCCTTTTAATCTTAATCTTTTACCATTCTTTGTGCCCGGAGTAATTTTAATTTTCAGTTTTTTCCCTTCAACTAAAACTTCTTTATCAATTCCATTAAATGCTTCTTCAAGGGTAATATATAAAATTGCTTCAAAATCCTGTCCCTTCATTTTCTGCTGAGATCGATAGCCCCTGCCTTGCTTTCCACCCCTTCCAAAGAATCCCTCAAAGAAATCAGAGAAACCACTAACATTACCAAAAATATCACCGAAATCACCTGGAGAATTCAAATGATGATTCCACCAGGTCTTCCACCTTCAAATTGAGAGAAGAAATCATCAAATCCTTTCCCGGTATTTTGATACTGTTTCCAGTTTGCACCAAGCAGTATCATATTTTTTTCTTTTTTCAGGATCACTAAGACTTCGTTTGCTTCGGTAATCTCTTTAAATTTTTCCTCAGCTGATTTATCTCCCGGATTGCGATCAGGATGATATTTCATTGCAAGCTTTCGGTAGGCCTTTTTAATTTCATCCTTTGTAGCTGATTTTT
This sequence comes from uncultured Ignavibacteriales bacterium, assembly GCA_963764825.1. Lineage (GTDB taxonomy): Bacteria > Bacteroidota > Ignavibacteria > Ignavibacteriales > Ignavibacteriaceae > JAZGGS01. The sequence goes on from CAVXUA010000003.1 coordinate 324,653, forward strand.
CAACGCCAAGTATTTTATAGTAATCTTTAAATTCCATATTAATTTTCTATATCAAACTTAGTTAGGATTTTAAAAGAAAAGGGTGGCTTATAAAAGTCACCCTTTTAAACATTTCAAAAGAAGAGCTTAATTAATTTTAATCTCAATCTCTTTAGGTTTAACCTCGTCAGCTTTTGGAATAGTAACGGTAAGCTGGCCGTCTTTAAATTCAGCTTTGATTTTATCTTCCTTAATTTCCTTCGGAAGAGTGAATGATCTGTAATACTTTCCAAAAGTTCTTTCAATGCGATGGCATTTAGCATCTTTGGTTTCTTCTCCTGAGCTCTTTCGCCACTTATGCTTAACTTACCATCGGTAAAATGAGATCTTAACATCATCTTTTTTAATTCCAGGAAGATCAGCTTTGATTTTGTAATCATTCTTATCTTCATAGATATCTGTCAGCGGCATCCATACAGCATTTTCATATTCATCATCAACATCTTCTTTTTTAGATAAACCAAAACGATCTTCCATTGATTTAAACATCCTGTTGAATTCACGTTCAACATTTAACAGATCTCTAACCGGGTTAAATCTTACAATAGCCATTTTAGTCTCCTTATTATTTTTATTAGATTGTTTTATAATTTCAATACTATCACAATTCATTGTGCCGAATTCATATATATTCTGATAATTCATTTAATTATAATAAGTTATGGGAATTTTAATCGATTTTATTAAGTACGCCATATTGTCATAATATTATGATCAGATATGACCATAATGTGGGCAAAATGATTGTAATAGTGTGCCATAATTGCACACTACACAAAATTGTCGAATTTAATAGTGTATACTAAATCAAAATTTAATTAACTAAAATTGTTAATCTTTAGCAAAAATGGTTAATTTTGCGCCCTCAAATTTTTATTTTTTATGTCAAATCATTTCACCGAAGATACAATTGTCGCAATAGCAACTCCCCCTGGAGTAGGCGCTATTTCAGTAATCAGGATTAGCGGAGCGGATGCAATTAGAGCTACAGATTCAATTTTCAGCTGGAAAAAGCAAACTTTCTGATTCCAGGAGTCATACAATTCATTATGGAAATATTTTTAATGATGAGGAAAGTAATTGATGATGTTCTGGTCTCGGTTTTCCATAATCCAAATTCCTATACAGGAGAAGATGCTGTTGAGATAAGCACTCATGGTAGCCCGCTGATAATCAAGAGAATTATAGAACTACTGATTTCAGGGGGTGTAAGAGCTGCAGAACCAGGTGATTTTACTAAAAGAGCTTTCCTAAATAACCGGATAGATTTAGCACAAGCAGAAGCAGTAGCTGATATTATTAGCGCAAGAACAGAGTGCCTCGCTAAGAGGTGCTAGAAGCCAGTTAGATGGAATGCTTTCTGCGAAGGTAAGTGAATTAAGAGAAAAGCTTATCAATATCTCATCATATATCGAACTGGAATTAGATTTTACCGAAGAAGATATTGAATTGATTAAGAAAGATGAACTTATAAAGAATATTGATGAAATTATTCTGGAAATTAAGAACCTGCTGAGCACATATTCGTTTGGAAGAGTTATTCGAGATGGCGTTAATGTAGCCATTGTGGGAAAGCCCAACGTTGGCAAATCATCGATCTTAAATTATATTACTGAAGGAATCTCGGGCAATTGTTAGCGAAATACCAGGAACAACAAGAGACATCATAAGGGAGGAAGTTTCGATTGATGGGATTCTTATTCAAATTGTATGATACAGCAGGAATAAGATTCTCCGAAGATGTAATTGAAAAAGAAGGTGTGAACCGTTCAATTGAAGCGTTGAAAATAGCAGATATGGTTCTAATAATTGGAGATACTGAGATTGGTTTTTCTGAAGAACTAAATGATGAGGTTCGCAAACTTAATGAAGCAGGTGCGGCTATAAAAGTTTTGAATAAAATCGATCTCAACCCTGATTGTAATATCAAATCAGATTACAGGATATCTGCAGTAACTGGAGAAGGGATAGATTTATTAATGGCTGGCATGACAGAAGCTACACTGGGAAGCCCAAGTTACTCAGAGAAAGATGCTATTGTTTCTAATATTCGCCACTATGATTGCCTGAAAAGAGCGAACGTAAATCTTATAAAAGCAAAAGAAACTACAGCAAACGAACTAACCGGAGAATTTATTGCTGCAGATTTAAGAGCTGCTGAGAGTGACCTAGGAGAAATAATTGGTCTTCTTACTCCCGATGATATATTAAACAACATATTTTCTAACTTTTGTATAGGGAAATGATAGTTTCACGTGAAACCGTGCAAATTAGTAACTGCGGATTGTTCTGGTTTAAATTCGAGTTTCACGTGAAACTCCTTTAATTATAAGTAGTTATAGAGATGAAGAGTTTTGATATCATAGTAATAGGTGGTGGTCATGCGGGCATTGAAGCTGCATCTGCAGGTGCCCGGATGGGTTGTTCGGTTGCATTGCTAACGATGGAAAAAATGCTATTAGGAAGATTTTCCTGCAACCCTGCTGTTGGTGGAACTGCAAAGGGACACCTGGTTAGAGAGATTGATGCACTTGGTGGAATTATGGGACAGATTGCAGATAAGACAGGTATTCAATTCAGAATGCTTAATAAATCCAAAGGTCCAGCTGTATGGTCTCCACGATGTCAATCTGATAGACAACTCTATTCTGAAGAAGCGGTAAGAGATGATTGAGGCAACTAATGGAATTGATAGTTATTGAGACTTCTGCTTCTCAATATTATTGTTGAGAAAGATAAGGTATCAGGAATAAAAACCTTTTCTGGTGAAGAGATTGCATGCAAAGCTGTTATTCTCTCTGCTGGTACTTTTCTAAATGCAATGATGCATACTGGTTTAAGCTCAACGAGCGGAGGAAGGTTTGGAGAAGAACCATCAACGAGGAATCACGGAATCACTTCTTCAACTTGGATTTCAATCCGGAAGATTAAAAACTGGAACACCTCCCAGGTTGTTAAGCAGTTCTATAAATTGTGATCTGCTTGAAGCCCAGCCGGGTGATGAGAATCCACAACCATTCTCACATTTTACTGATAGATCCACTTTCCCATTTCTTCCGCAGGTCAGTTGTCACATAACTCACACGGATGAAAATGTTCATAAAATTCTTGAAAAGGGATTTAAGAATTCTCCACTCTTTACAGGACTTATACAAGGTGCTGGTCCACGTTATTGTCCATCAATTGAAGATAAGATAGTTCGGTTTGCTGATAAAGCTAACCATCAGCTTTTTATTGAACCGGAAGGATTGAACAGCCGATCAGGTTTATGTAAATGGTTTTTCAACTTCTCTTCCTGGAGAAATACAATTGGAAGCATTGCATAAAATTCCCGGTTTGGAGGAAGCTGAAATGGTTCGTCCGGGTTATGCAGTTGAGTATGATTTCTTCCCCCCAAGACAGGTTGATTCAACACTGGAAACAAAATTAGTTAAGGGACTTTATTTTGCCGGACAGGTTAATGGAACATCTGGTTACGAAGAAGCAGCAGCGCAAGGCTTGATGGCAGGAATAAATGCAGCACTTAAAATCCAGGGAAAGAAGTGAGTTTGTTCTTAAAAGAAGTGAAGCATACATAGGTGTGTTAATAGATGATCTTGTAACTAAGTCAACAGATGAGCCTTACAGGATGTTTACTTCCAGGGCAGAGCATCGCTTACTGCTTAGGCAGGATAATGCAGATAGAAGATTAATGAATTATGGAAAAGAATTTGGATTAATTGAAAATGTGTTTGCTGAAAATGTTAGTGCAAGAGAAAGGTATAATTGAAGAGGGAATTGAAGCTTGCAGATCAATAAAAATACATGCGCGGGATGTAAATGAATTTCTTCAATCTAAAGGATCATCAGAAATTGAATCTACAGAAACAATTGCAAAACTTTGCAAAAGACCCGAGTTAAAACTGGGTGAACTCATTAATCTAAATGGTTACGATGAGAACTCAATTCTAAACCAACTTTCCAGCGATGAGACAGCCCTTCAACAAGTAGAAATCGAGTTGAAATATGAGGGATATATTAGCAGGCAATATGAAAATGTTGCAAGATTAGAAAAATATGAAGAGACAATAATTCCTTTAACATTAAATTATTCAACATTAAATGCTATTTCAGCTGAGGGCAGAGAAAAGCTTTCAAGGATAAAACCCCGCTCAATTGGGCAGGCATCAAGGATATCGGGTGTTACACCTTCTGATATTTCCATTTTATTGGTATATTTAAAGAGATAATTTCTAATTTTTTGTGGTTTTTTATGGCAGATTTGCAGGAACAATACTTAAAAGAACTTAAAGCATTTTGTTGGGAGAACGGCTTCAATCCTGAACCAACCAGGTCAGAAAGACTGGCATATTTTGCCAAACTGGTCGTCGATAAAAATAAAAATATAAATTTAATTTCTAAACGTGATGTTGATTCAGTAATTGAAAAACACGTTTTTCTTTCAGCGTATATTTCAAAATATCTTCCCGATAAAGTTTCGAAATTCCTTGATATCGGTACCGGCGGTGGATTTCCCGGTATTCCGCTTGCTATTATGCGCCCCGATTTAAGGGGAATCCTTGTTGATTCAACTGAAAAGAAAATTAAAGCTGTTCAGGGATTCATCGATAAATTAAAACTAAGCAATGTTATTGCAGATAATGATAGAGTTGAAAGTGAGGAGTTTATATCCCGGCATAGCAATTCATTCGATTTGATAGTTAGCCGTGCTACCGTGCCGCTTATTATTCTTTTCCGTTATGCAATTCCCTTAATTAAAGATAAAGCATACCTGCTGGCAATGAAGGGTGGAGATTTAACCGAAGAATTTAAGAAAGCGGAGATGAAGTATAAATCTTATATTAAAAAATCTACTGTTTACGAGTTGTACTACAAACCAACAAATGTGCGTAATAAAAAAGGGAAGAAGCTTGTTTTGTTAGAGCTTCAAAAGTAAAAAAGATTTAAGAAGAATTATTTACTTTAAGGGTTCAACTTTGTTGAGCCCTTTTTTTATCATCCAAATGAAAATTGATTTTATAAATAGAATTAAGCAAACGAACCTGTTTGGAGAATTGTTTAACAACGTACTTTCTCTAAATGGTGAGCTAAACAAACTCTTTATCAGTCCCCTGTATGGCGCTTCTAAAGCATTTTTAATTGAAGAATTATTGAAACATGAAAACCAGCTGGTTATACTTCTTCCGGAAATAAAAGCAACAGAAGAATTAAATGTTGAGCTTGGGATTCTTGGTTTGGAAAAGGAAACAATTTTAATTGATGACTTCAGGGCAGAATCTATACAGGGAAAACTTACAGATGTTAGTAACAGTGAAAAACATATTATCATATCAACTTATGATCTTTTAAATCTAAAGCTTCCGCAAAAGGAAGAAGTTGATAAGAAAACCACAAAGATTCAGCCCGGGCGGAGATATTAGTTACGATGAAATAATTGAATACTTGAACTTCTTAACTACCAGAAAGATAAGTTTGTTGAAGCTCCGGGTGAATTTTCCCAGCGTGGTTCAATAATTGATTTCTGGTCTTATAGCGAACACAATCCTGTGCGGCTTGAGTTTGACGGCGATTTTCTGGAATCAATTCGCCACTTCGATCCTGAAAGCCAGCGTTCTATTGAAAGGAGTTGATACCGTAACTCTTGCCGGCGCACTAAATCAGGAAGAAGATAGTACAAACCACTCCGATATTTTTGATTACCTGCAAAACCCGCTCATCTTTGCTTCTGATTTTGAATTACAGAATTTAAGTCATCAGCCAATTGACCTTTTTAGTAAAAAGGATGAATCGCCTGTAGCCATAATGAATGTTGATGAAAGTTTAGATGATGAGTTTCCCGAAACAAACGAGATAATTGAAGATATTGAGCAACAGGAAACTGTCACCAAAACAGACATTACAAAGAAAAAAAATACACGTTGGATAATTGAAGAAGAACTTACATCTTCAAACAAAAGAATTGAGCTTGGTTTTACAGAAGCGCCTTCAATCCATTCAAATTACGAAGTACTTTTTTCCGTACTCAAAGATTTTGCTGATAAAAGTTACGATGTTATACTTACTTCGGAAAATGAACTTCAAACAAACCGGCTAAAGGAACTGCTTTCCGAGTTTAAAGTGGAACTTGCGGAACTGATTGAAACCGGGAAGTTAAAACTGGAAACACTCGCAATTAAAGATGGCTTTCTTCATAAGAAAGAAAAAATATTACTGCTAACTGATTACCAGGTTTTTGGCAAACCTTACCGTACTAAACTTCCTCAAAAAAAGAAGTACAAAAAATCAAAATCGAAAGCTTTTGCTTCAATTAAAAGGGGAGATTATGTAGTTCACGAGAATTACGGAATTGGAAAGTATACAGGACTTGAAACTATAAAAATTGGTGAAAGCAAACAGGAATCGATGAAACTGCTTTATAATGAAGGCGGAGTGGTTTATGTAAATCTTAACTATCTGAATTTGGTTAAAAGGTATTCATCAAATGAATCCGCCGGTGGCGGATTATCCCCAACACTTTCAACTCTTGGTAGTGGGGAGTGGGATAGAAAGAAAACACGAACCAAAGGGAAGATAAAAGAAGCAGCGCGCGAACTGATTGAACTTTATGCAAAACGAAAAGCAAAAAAAGGTTTCGGCTTTGGTACCGATACTGTATGGCAAAAGGAACTTGAAGCTTCATTTCTTTATGAAGATACACCTGACCAGGAAAAAGTAACTGAAGAAGTTAAAAATGATATGGAAGCTGAAAACCCAATGGACAGGCTTGTTTGTGGTGATGTTGGATTTGGAAAAACTGAAGTAGCGGTTCGTGCAGCTTTTAAAGCAGTGCAGGATGGTAAGCAGGTTGCGCTGCTTGTGCCAACTACAATTCTCGCTGAGCAGCATCACAATACATTTAAAGACCGGCTTACACAATTCCCGGTTAAGGTTGCGGCATTATCAAGATTTCAAACCCCAAAAGAGCAAAAAGAAATAGTGAGTGAACTGGAAAAGGGAACAACTGATGTTGTTATCGGTACCCACAGGATGCTTTCTAAAGATGTGAAATTTAGAGATCTTGGTCTGTTGATGATTGATGAAGAACATCGCTTTGGTGTTACCTCAAAAGAAAAACTCCGCTCAATAAAAGTGAATGTTGATACTTTAACTTTTACAGCAACTCCAATTCCCCGAACACTTAAATCTTTCATTACTTGGAGCAAGAGATCTTTCTATTATTGCTACGCCTCCTCCTAACCGCCAACCAATTTATACAACCGTTTCAACTTTCAACATCAACAAAATAAAAGAGTGGATACACAACGAGGTTAGAAGAAACGGGCAGGTTTATTTTGTTCACGATAGAGTTCATTCAATTATTAAATTGGCGGATTATTTAAATAAACATATCCCTGATATAAAGATTGGCATTGCACACGGGCAGATGCGTCCGAAGCAGCTTGAAGATGTTATTCATGGTTTTCTTAACAGGAAGTATGATGTGCTACTTTCCACAAAAATTATTGAATCGGGAATTGATATACCGAACGTTAACACAATTATTGTAAATCGCGCAGATAGATTTGGTCTTGCAGAGCTTCATCAATTACGCGGAAGGGTAGGAAGATCTACACGACAGGCGTTTGCTTATTTTATTGTTCCTTCTTTAAGCGGAATAACAAAAAAAGCTTTAAGGCGTTTGCAGGCAATTGAAGAGTTTACAGAAATTGGTTCGGGATTTAATCTATCTATGCGCGATCTTGAAATCCGCGGTGCGGGAAACTTGCTTGGTAAAGAGCAGACCGGCTTCATAAATGAAATTGGTTTCGATCTTTATCTTAAACAAATTGATGAAGCTGTTGAAGAACTTAAAGTACCAGGAATTTAAAGAGTTGTTTAAAACGCTTCCAAAGCATAAAGAAAGAACAGAGCCAACACTCGATGCTTATTTTGAGATTGGCATACCTGAAACCTATATGCCCGAACAGATGGACCGGCTTAATTTTTACACGGCGCTTTATTCAATTAAAGATCTTGATGAACTTGAAAGACTTGAAAGATGAAATGACAGACAGGTTTGGGCCAATGCCGGCGCTGGTTAACCGGCTTTTACTTGCAGCTGCTTTAAGATACCACGCTTCTTTTGCTCTGTTTGAAAGGATTATTATGCAGAGAAAAGCGGTTACAATTATTCTTCCTAAAGGAGAAAAGGAAGATTACTACAAGTATCAGTTTGTTGAGCTAATGCGCTACATCTTAGATGAACATAAAGAAACTGTAAAATTTGATCAGAAGAAAGATGTAATGAAGCTGGTAATTAAGAATAAATTTAAAACACCTGAAGATTTGTTGAAATATTTAATTGATTTTTCGAATGAAGTGATTAAATTATTTGGTGTTGAAAAATCAATTAATAAAAACAGCGACTCAGATTAACAAAAATATTTATCATTAAAAATTAAAGTAATAAAATGGCAAAAAATTCATCATTCGATATCGTTTCCGAACTCGATTTGCAGGAGATAGATAATGCTCTTAACCAGGCAATTAAGGAAATCCGGCAACGATACGACCTTAAAGATTCTAAAACAGAACTCGAGCTGAATAAAAAGGAAAAGCTTATTTCCTTAAACACAAAAGATGATTATTCGCGTACACAATCGATTGATATTCTGCAAACCCGGCTTATCAAAAGGGGTTTATCAATTAAAGCTTTAAAAATGGAAGAACCGGCACCGGCGGCAAGCGGGCGACTGAAACAAATGATCAACCTTCAGAGCGGTATCTCAAAAGATAACTCGAGGAAAATAACCAAGCTTATTAAAGAACTTAAGCTTAAAGTTTCTGCACAAATAATGGATGAAAAAGTTAGAGTGCAGGGTGCTAAAAAGGATGATCTTCAACAGGTAATTGAGTCTGTTAAAAATGCGGATTATGATTTCCCTGTTCAGTTTGTTAACTACCAATAATTATTTGGCAGGTAAAATTATTTCTACTCTCAAATTTTATTTTTGAAGTAGAATTGCCAAATAAAATAACTGGTCGCAATTGTTTGGATTGTACTAGAAAAATTATTTTGGTAAAATTGCAACCAATATTTTTTTAGAACATCTAAAGATTATAAAAATCAGAGTGTGGTTTCAGTCTCAAAAAAAGAACTATAACGGAGAGACGGTATAGAGCAGAGATGACATGTAGATATTTCCTTCCAGTCGTAATCTTCACGAGTCTTAAACCATCTTAGAATTGTATAAAATAAAATTTGTCGGCTACTTTTGTCGCAGATTTAATTTTTACTAATATACTAAGCTTATTACGAACCATATCTTAAATATTCCCGGGTGGTATGGATATTGAAACTGATAGCGAAACTTTATGAACAAATGATGTGTAACCAGCCAATATGAAATTATTTTTAATTGCTTTTGCCGGGCTTTTTTCCCTTTGGTCTCTATCCCCATCTAATAGTGCTCCGGGTGAGAGAAATAAAACGCAAGCAAAATCACTACTGTTATAGATAACTATGAGCAGACAGTAAAAAACATTTACACCGATTGTGAACTCGAGGATAAATTAGAATATCCTGTATTTAAACAAGCCCTGGCAGGTTACAATTCACTTGAGTTATCGAATAAAAAATTACTTTCGATTATAGATTTTTCAAAGCCATCAAATGAAAAAAGATTTTTTATTATTGATGTTGAAAATCAGAAACTGCTTTATCATACATTAGTTGCTCATGGAAAAAACTCGGGTTTAATTAATGCAACTAAATTTTCAAACAGAATGGTTCACACAAAAGCAGTCTTGGTTTTTATAGAACCGGCACAGCATATTTTGGTAAGCGCGGTTATTCTTTAAAGCTGGAAGGATTGGAAAAAGGAATAAATGATAATGCTCGCTTAAGAGGAATTGTTATTCACGGTGCAAATTATGTTAGCGAAAAATTTATTACCGGGAACAACAGTATGATTGGAAGAAGCTGGGGATGTCCCGCAGTTTCCAAAAAATTATCAAGAGAAATAATTGATTTGATTAAAGGTGGAAGCTGTTTATACATATATGCAGAAGATGAATTTTATCAGAGAACGTTCAATGCTTACAACTTTGGATGATAATAAAGATTTAATATTGAACTAGTCATCTACCAAAAACTAACCTTAATTTATTTGCGCAGTCTTTTATTGCCTTGTGCGCCAAATCAACCCGATGCTGTTTTGCATTAAAAAATCTAATCTTTTGTGATATCTTCGTGATAATTCAACGCTAACTTTGTTTTGAATCATTATTCTATTTAGAATTTTTAAGTTAAAAAATTGTTAAGGGATTAATTATGAAAAAACTATTAAAAATATTATTTGTTATTGCATTTGTTACAACGGCTTGTTCACAAACTGAGAAGAATGAGTCAACACAAGATTCAGAAATGAAAATGGAAGTTACGGTATCTAGTGGAAATGAAGAGGTTGCAACAATTGCCGGTGGATGCTTTTGGTGCATCGAAGCACCTTTTGAAAAAGTGCAGGGAGTTAATAAAAGTGATTTCTGGTTATGCAGGCGGAACTAAAGCAAGATCCAACATATAAAGAAGTTATCCAGCGGAAAAACAGATTACCGCGAAGCCGTACAGGTTTATTTTGATCCGTGAAGTAATAAGCTATTCAGAAATAATTGATATTTTCTGGAGACAATTTGATCCAACTGATGAAGGCGGTTCGTTTGCGGACAGAGGATTTCAATATACTTCCGCAATTTTTTATCACAATGAAAAACAAAAAAAGATAGCAGAACACTCAAAAGAAGAATTGGATAAATCAGGTATATTTGATGAGCCGATTGCAACACCTATAATTAAGTTTACAACATTTTATCCTGCTGAAGATTATCACCAGGATTTTTACAAAAAAGATCCGGACAGGTATTACAGTTACCGTAAAGGATCAGGAAGGGATGCATTTATTATGAAAAGTGGAGCGATGAAAAAAAATATAGCAAACCATCAGAAGAAGAAATAAAAAAGAATTTAAACGAACTTCAGTATAAAGTTACACAGAAGGAAGGTACAGAGCGTGCGTTTAATAATGAGTACTGGGATAACCACAAAGCCGGTATTTATGTTGATATAGTTTCCGGCGAGCCATTATTCAGCTCAACTGATAAATTTGAATCTGGCACAGGATGGCCAAGCTTTACCAAACCGATCGATCCAAAATACATTGTTAAGAAAGAGGATAGTGCATTTGGAATGAAAAGAGTTGAAGTGAGAAGCAAGATTGGTGATTCACATCTCGGGCATGTTTTTGATGATGGGCCTGAACCTTCTAAGTTAAGATATTGTATGAATTCAGCATCTATGAGATTCATCCCAAAAGAGAAAATGGAAGAGGAAGGTTACAGTGAGTATTTCTGGTTAGTTGAGTAATATTTAAAACTGTCGAGGAAAGTTCCTCGACAGATTTCCTTCTTTGATAATTCTCTACTCGTTCAAATTAACCTTTTTGCCATTAATATTTACATTTCCATTTAAGGATTTAATACTAATATCCTCCTTTGCTTCAATTTCTATACTTCCCTCAGTTGTAATTGAGATGGATTTCGATTGAATTTCAACCCAGCTACTTTGAAGGGATTACTTAGTACCAGATATAAGTGAAATTCCCGAAACGTCCATCTTGATTAGATTAAGTCCAGCAAATCGATAAAATCTTTCAAGCCCTTCGAGCACATCTGAATTTGCCTTCAGCGATTCCTGGTGCTTTTCCCACTGTGTTTGCAACTCAGCTGCTTTAATTTCCAGTCTTACAATGAAGAAAAAACTTACAATAATAATTGATGTTAAAAATATAATTAAGGTTTTCTGGGGGGACTTGAGAAGTTTCATTATTTCCTCCGATATTTAGTAAAAAATTATTTATCTCCGGCGAATGTATCCATGCTTCCACCAACAATCTTCGCACCGCATTTTGTTTTATCTCCAATTCTTGCTATTTGCTTTTTATCACTTAAAACATTGTTATTACTTGATGCGATAATCTCTGTTTTACCATGTTTAAAGCATAAAACTTTATCCCCAATTTTTGCAATCGGTTTACCGTTAACGGTGGTAGTAACTTTATCGTTGGCAATTACATATCCCCCATGATCAATACAATCTCCGGCAAGAACAATTGCTCCTTTATCCGAACTTAATTGTTCATCACAATCCAAAGACAGGGAACCGATTTCTATTTCCTGTGTTACTCCACCTGAGCTGTAACTCTTTTTGAAATTACCTTGCTCAAAAAATCCATGTACTTCTTCCGGCGTAAATGTATCCTCCATAAAATCAACAGTAGTTTCTATATACTCGTCCGGTTTTGCAGTATAAAATCGTATTATTTGCACTGGCAATACTAGTTTATACTCACTTACCTTACCAATTTTATATTTATCCTTTGGATCTTCTATTATTCCTGGAAAAATCATTGTGTAGCCCTTGTAAGATGGAACTTGTGTACCCATAAACAGGCATAAGTTCCGATTCTAGAATTTCATAACTGGTGAATGGCAACTTAACAGGAGGATTTTTGCTTTGATCCATTATCCAACCCCTGTAGCTTAAAACTACAGCCATGTCTTTTATTTTGATCAGCAAGACCCAGTGAGTAAGAAAGTTTATCGTGTAACTTCATATGCCGGTCACCTACTATTAGATGGTATTTAGCAATCCAAGTAACCTTATCAACAAATTGCAAGTTGTAATCCAGATACATAAAATCAGGTTCGTTAATAGTACCATGTTCCATTAGCTTTACAGAAGTTTCTTCACATTTAGCAAGTGGAAGAGCCCAACCCGGTCCGTTTAATCCTTTCCCCTTTTTGTATATCTCATCAAGCCAATCAGCAACTTCTTGCCTGGTATTGGATATAGTTTCGCAATTAAGTTTTAACATAGTTGATATAGCCATAGTGTGCTTCAATCCAGGGTTTTGATATTTTATCAAATGGTGGTGGGAATTCATTTTCCTTTGGCAAATTCGCTTGCAAAATCCTCTGCTAGCTTTTGGGGATTTTTATTAAGATCTTTCTGCAGAGATTGAACTTCCTTTGAAAGCTGTTGTATTTGAGCCATTTTACTCTGTACACATCCTATATCCGAACCACACGCTTCAAGCTGTTTATTTAACGCTTCTAGCTTTTTTGTTAGTTCTTCTATCCTTTCAGGATATTGTGAGAATGATAGGTTAAAAGAGGATATTATTATTGATACAACGAATACAAGTATGTAATTGAAGTAGAGAGGAGATATTTTAAAAGCACTGAGATTGATTTTCAAGTATAGCCTCCTGTAACCATTACTTTTAAAACTAAATCTCTAATAATTAAAGTTAATATATTTGACTTAAAGAATTCAGAAGATATGATAAAAAAGATAATAATATTGTTTTTTGTACTCACACTTCTTTCTGCATGTTCATCATCACATCAGAATTTTATCCCGAAGATAAATGACAGGGTTGTTGCTGATGACAGCAAGAATGAAATCAGTATAATTACATACAATATTCAGGCGCTTTGGGAAAAGGAAGACGAAAAAGTAAAGAGCCTGGCTAAATATTTGAATGAATCGAAATTTGATTTTGTAACTATGCAGGAGGTTTTTGATGAAGATAATCGGGATAGCCTGGTTGAAAATCTGGATCACTCATTTTATAAATCTTTGGTTCCAAGAGTAGATTATGATTGTTTCCCGGCTAATATGTCTCAGGATGCTGGACTATTTTCAGCCTTCCGAGTTTCCGATAGTTGACCTATCCAAGTACAATTTTGGAGAGGAAACAAAATTTTCAAATGGAGCAATTCATCAAATGCTGTCTAAATATGTTTCTATTTCATTTGACTTTTTGGCAAATAAGTCTGTGTTAGGATCCCTGCACCAGATTAACGATTCAACGCAGTTGTTTTTATTCACTACTCACTTACAATTATTTAGTTCAATATTTCATAAAGCCTATCAATTAAAACAGATTCGCTCGTTTATTACAAATGCTGTTTCGAAAGTGGTTGAAAACAAAATTGTCAATAATCCAAATAACCTAATTGTAATTTTAACAGGGGATTTGAATTATAATGCCTACAGTGAAGAGGATTATTATATTGTCAAACATTTTCTGGGCAATCCAAGAGATTTACATAAAGAATTCAATGGCGACGTTCATGAATATACAAAGATATTAGAATGGATAGGCTTGTACGGACGGTTTGACTATATTTTTGCGTATGATAGTATTGGATCGGTGCCAATGAGAAAAGTTCATATTAACTCTATCAATGTTACTGATGTAATTGATGAAGAGGAGGAGAGCGTGTCCGATCATTACGCAATAATAGCTTCTCTGAAAATTGAGTAATATCATTCTACTTATAAAATGAAAATTAAAGCCATAATAACCGGTGCAACTGGAATGGTTGGCGAAGGCGTTGTGCACGAATGTCTTCTGCATCCTGATGTAGAATCAGTTTTAGTAATTAATCGCAAACCGTGTGGAGTAAAACACGAAAAGCTAAAGGAAATTATTCACAAAGATTTATTTGATCTATCTGCGATTGAAGATCAGCTTGCAGGATACAATGCTTGTTACTTTTGTGCAGGTGTTTCATCCGTTGGGAAAAAAGAAGATGAATACACACATATCACTTATGATTTAACTCTGAATTTTGCTGACACATTTATTAAAGCTTAATCCCGATATGACTTTTTGTTATGTTTCAGGAGTGGGAACAGACAGTACAGAAAAAGGAAGAAGTATGTGGGCTCGCGTAAAAGGTAAAACCGAAAACGATTTGTTGAAACGTCCATTTAAAGCTGCTTATATGTTTAGGCCAGGATATATTCAGCCGACAAAAGGATTAAAGAACACTTACAAAGCTTATAAAATTTTTGTCCCCCTTTACCCACTTATAAAATTATTCTTCTCTAAGTATGCTACAACACTAAAGGAAATAGGATTAGCAATGATTAATGTTTCCTTGTATGGATCAGATAAGAAAATATTGGAATGCAAAGATATTTCACAAGTATCGAAGAAATAATCTTATTAAAAAATTATTAGTGCTAATTTGATCATCAATAAGCGCAGCCTTGAAAGCTGCACTAGTCCCAGATTTAAAGGTGAATTTTATTAATTAATCATAAAAATTTCCAATTAATTTTTCACCTTATAACTTAACTACCACTTTACCAATAGTTCTTCCGCTTTCAACTTCCGTGTGAGCTTTACCCATTTCTGAAAAGGGGAAGGTTTTTGACACATGAGGTTTAATAGCTCCGTTTGCCAGGAATTCCTTCAGCGTATTCATATATTTTCCGTTTGAAGTCACCAGCAGAAATGAAACATTGACATTCCTCTCTTTAGCTAGTTTTATCACATCATCAGAGAATTCGGGTGTAGGTATTGAGATGATTGATCCACCATCTTTCACGACTTTCACAGACTTCAGCAAAATATCTCCGTTAAAAGTGTCCAAAACAAAATCAATATCAGATACTATCTCTTCAAAGGCCTGGTTACGGTAGTCAATATGTTCATCAGCACCCAAAGACAAAACAAAATCACGATTTTTAGAAGAGGAGGTAGTCACTACATAGGCCCCAAGGTGTTTAGCGATTTGGATAGCGAAATGTCCCACACCCCCCGAACCGGCATGAATAAGCACCCTGTCATCTTTCTTTACCCTGCCCTGTAAAACCTGTAAGGCGGTTAAGGCAGCGAGTGTAGTTGCCGCAGCTTCTTCGAACGAAACATTTTCAGGCATTTTTGCCAGATGATTTTCTGGTGCAGCCACAAATTCTGCATATGCGTTTCCGCGTCCCGGAAAGTTAACCATCCCGAAAACATTATCACCGTTTTTAAATTGAGTTACTTTATCACCCACAGAAATCACTGTACCAGCAATGTCCCAGCCTAAAATAGCGGGGCGTTCCTCACCATAAATCATAGTGAGAACTTCCTCTATACTTCTTACTTTAAAGTCCACCGGATTTATACTGATGGCTTTCACTTTAACCAATACTTCGTTTTCATTTGGAAGAGGTTGTTCAACATCTTTCTGAATCAGGTTTTCAACGCCACCAGCTTTTTCTAAAATAATTGCTTTCATACTGATTTTTCCTTTTCTTATATTTTTGCTAAACTATTATTTCAAACTATACTTTTTATAGTTGCTAAACTTTCTGCAATATAATCTAATATCGTGCAATATTTGGAGTTGATTTTCTCCTATAGAAATAAAAAAGCCGGTTTCGTTTAAAAACCGGCTTAAGAATTTTTGAAAAACAACTAAATAATTATTTCATCAAAATCATCTTTTTACTTTGTACAAATGAGCCAGCCTCTATTCTGTAGAAATAAACACCGCTTGTTAAGTTAGCCGCGTTAAAGTCTATAGAATGACTACCAGCTGAAAACTCCTTGTTTGTAATCTCTCCAACTACACTTCCAAGTGCATCGAATAAAGTAAGTTTAACTTTACCAGATACTGGTACTGAAAATCCTATAGTTGTTGAAGGATTAAAAGGATTCGGATAGTTCTGTGAGAGTGAATAATCCTCCAGAAGAGTAGACTCATCTTCAACTGGAGTTGCCGCCGTTGAACTAAATACACCCATTCCGTGAGTACCTACAACGGCATAATCATCTACGTCTCTTCCTTTTACCATTGTGCAGACAACATTACCAATAGTGTTAGAACCTTCTTGTGCCCAAACTGTAGCGTTGCCGTTTAGGTTAGTAGTGGAATATAATCCTGTGCTGGTTGCAACAAGATATTTCATTGTTCCGTTAGCAGATACAGAAGTTACCCACCTGCAGGAAGGTCCGTTACCTGAACCATCGGGATTCTGTTCTAAGTTTCCGCTTATATCAGTCCAATTCGTTCCGCCGTTAATTGAACTCCATAAACTTATTACGCTATAATTTGACAATACCACAATAATATTGTCCGCGTTAGCCGGGTCAACATAAATACATATGACATAGCCATTAGGTAATCCTGCACTTATATTTACTGGAACAGGGTCGCCAGTGTTTGCACCATCAATTCTAAGTACTTCACCATTACCTCCGCCCACAAATAATCTGTTGGCAGGAACTTTTGAAATAGATAGTGCCGTAACATTGCTACCACCAGTTGATGCATTATTCATAGCTACCCAGTTAGCGGCAGTAGATACATCTGTACTTCTGAGAACTCGAACACCCGCTGCAAAATACATTATATCATTGCTATTTAGGTCGAGTACGAACGGGTTAACAAATGCAAATGGACCACCAGCTTGGGGTTCGATATAATCATCAGCAGTTAGCGTT
Organism: uncultured Ignavibacteriales bacterium; assembly: GCA_963764825.1. Taxonomy (GTDB): domain Bacteria; phylum Bacteroidota; class Ignavibacteria; order Ignavibacteriales; family Ignavibacteriaceae; genus JAZGGS01. The sequence continues at coordinate 342,019 of CAVXUA010000003.1, forward strand.
CCATTTGAGTATTGCTGGCGAAATAACCACCCATTTTGGCCTTCTAGGTATACTGTGTGATCGGTTGCAGATATTTTCCTAACTTCGGAATAACCACCATCTGCACCATGACCCCACGCAACCCAGTCTGTATTAAAATCACTAGAAAATGTTGTGTAATTTCCGTTATCCTGAAGTCCGCCTGCTATAACCATATCATTGGCAGTAAAAGGATCAATCGCTAAAGAATAAAATTGGGATGTAACATAACCCCTACTTATATCTAACCAAGTTACTGGCCGCGGCGCTTGCGTTTGTGTAACATCATCTGTTCTGCTTATTCCACCATCATGACCAGAGTAAAGTACATTAGAACTTGGAGGATTTAAAAATACCATTGAGTGTTGATCAGGATGATGATTTGGATATCCTGCTATACTATTATCAGTATCGTAACCGCCTATCCATCCAGCAGCTGTAACTTGAGTTGAAAAGCCATCTGTTGACCGGTAGATATTGGTTCCACCAACAACTACGAAATTAGCATCGTCGGGTTTTACTTTAATAACCATATCATATGAACCCTGTACGTTTATGCCAAAGACATCATTTTGACTCGGACCTGGAGGAGGCAGATTAGCAGTTAAATTTGTCCAATTTGTATTGGATGCATCATATTTCCACAACTCAGTTTGTGTAAGTCCAGCTCCTGCTGTATAAGCCCAAACGTATAATATGTTTTCATTTGAAGGCGCAATTGCCATAACTATTCTTTCGTAATTAGTTAAAGCACCGGGTGTTATAACTGTCCACGTAGCACCATCATCCGCTGAAGTGGAAATACCAGCATCCGTTTCTCCGAAAGGAATTGCAGCGTAGATAACACCTGTAGTAGTGATTTGTATATCGGACATTGTAGAACCCGTAAACGTACTTCTAACCATATTCCAATTTGTTCCGCCATCCTGGCTTCTCATAACTACATTAGAAGCTGCCGCAAATATGCTACCTGTTGATTTATTAACTGAGATATTGTTCACATAATTCCATACTGAATTCCAAGATTGTGGAGTACCACTTGTGGTAGATGGCAGTAAAGCCCAGTTCTCACCGTTGTCAATTGATTTAAAGACACCATCACCCAAAAATGTAGCAGAAAAATGAGCTCCGGCTGAATTACCAATGGATTCACCTGTCCCGGCATACCATGTATTTTCCTGGCCAGGTCGGGTATCCTGTGCTAAACAGGTTACACTGTGAATAACACTCGGAGAAAGTTTGTTTGCCCAGGTACCCCCGTCATCATTCGATTTAAAAATACCACCAGACACCCCACCTGCAAGTATTGTTATATTTGGTGCTGTTTGTGTTCTAACATCAATTCCAAGTGCACGTGTTCTTCCGCCCCTGTTTATTGGTCCGCGCCTTGTCCAGTTTGCAAGGTTCACTTTGTTGAGTGAAACAGACTCAATTGTAGGTAGATTCGAAGCAAACTCTAATTCCTTCATCCGAATGTTTTCTGGTATTTCACCGGTAACCGGATCAACGAGCATTCTTCTTTCAAACTCAATTCGTGCAAACGGGTCATCTTTTGGACCTATTTCAGTCTTAGCATACTTTAAGTCTGTTGTAACAGGCTTATTTTCACTGTAGAAAAACACTATTGCAGCTACAGCAAACAGTAATCCCACAACAAAGACAGTTAGGTTTTTTTTGTTCATAAGTCTTTCCTTTATATTATTTATGATTAAGATAGATTAATTTGCTTCATAACCATGAACCTGGAATTTTGGAGCAGTTTCATCTAACTTTTTTGATAAAGACACTACTGCAGTAAATTCGTCTCCCACCTCTAATCCAGGATATTCTTCTTCCATATTAGGGAATAGTTCTTTTGAGGTTTTTCCAAGAGTAAATAGGAATTTTATTCGTACTTCTTTACCCATCACAAGCTGGGGAAATGCAGAACCATAAACAGCTGAAGTAACTTTAACTAAAGCTATACAAGGAACTTTGGAACAAGGCCCGCTCAAATTTTCAGTATCGGAAACAGGTTCTATTTCTGTAATGGTTCCAACAATTTTTGCAGTACCTGGTGATATATCAGATTCCTTCAATGTTTTGTTTTCCCTTGGTGAAGAACAGTTTAAAAGTAGAATTGATAACGTTAAAGCCATGATGGCCAATAAAAATTTTGTAATGCGCATAGTCCTCTCACTTAAGTTTTATAAAAGATAGTTGGTTGGATAATTTAGTGTTAAACCACTATTTGCTAATTGTCAAACGAAGATATAAATAAATATATAACTGCACAATAGCAATGAGAAATAAATATGTTGCCACACTATTATTTTTAATTATTGGATAGGACATTTAATTTTTTAAAAATGTTAAGCAAACCCAATAAAATCAATCGGTTTTCAGTCAAGGATGAAGCTATAAACAATCACAAAAGCATAAGGTAATCGAACTCTTTTATCTGATTTAAGAAGGGATTTTAATAAAATGGTTTTTAATTTATCGCCCGAATTGGATAAGCAAGTATTGGAATGGGGAGATATTTTTCAGTTATTAAATAAAAAAATTTTCTTAACTCATACGGTAAGACATTTGCTCTCACACGTAATCCTTAATTAGGTTTTACTTTAAAAGATGATCAACTTCTTCGACTAAATTAGGGCGAGCTTGAGATAATCTTTTAAGCCCTGCAATTACATCTTTTTGTAAATTTTCAAAATCAAGGTGATTCCCTCCGCCAGGTGTGTAAGAGATAAGTATTTTGTGATACTCATTTGCCAGTTTTTCGCTCCTTGCCATTATTTCACCCATTGCTTCTGGTGCTCCCCATCCTATTCCGCCTGATTCCTCTGTTAAACTAAGCATAAGACGGCGCATTATATTTCGTGCAGATTCTAAATCAGCCTCGGCCATTTTTGAAACAACTTCCCCAAGGCCTGTTACGGTACGTTCCTTTAAAGTTTTATCGGTGCTGTAAAGAAATGGGAAAAGTGCGTTTACTAATTTTAAAGGTGGAAATTTATGGATATCCCCGAGATTTTTTTCAAAATCAACTTGTTCCAAGAATTCCGCCACTTCCTTTTTAAAGCTGTTCATTTTTTATCTAAAACTACCGTGACCGTTATTCTTCATTAAGCGCTTGCCATTGCTGCGTTATTCTCCTCAACACTAAAAAGACCAACAACATATTTTTTCCCTTTTAATTGAGCTATGCCTTTTGATTCAATAGTATATTTTTCATCCAGCTCTTTATCATGTAAAATACTTAGCAGATCTGCTGATACAAGCAAACATTTTTGTAACTCATTACAGGTTGCTTGAATACGTGATGTGGTGTTTACCGTATCACCGTGGTAGGCAATCTCCTTTTTTACACCACCCAGCTCCGTAATTATTGCCTCGCCATAGTGCAGACCTGCTTTGAACTCTGGTATTATTTTGTAGGTTTCATTATAATAATCACTTTTCCGTTTTAAAACTCTATCAAAATCAAAAAAGGTGTTCAGGCAATTATTATCTTTTACTCCTTTTTCCAAATCCCACGTTAATACAACTTCGTCTCCAACATATTGATATATCGAAGCATCTCTTTTAATAACCACGTCGGTTAAATCATAAAAGCAATCCTGTATGAGTTGGCTGTATTTTAAATGCCCATGTTCTTCAGCGTATGCTGTTGATGATTTTAAATCTAAGAACATAAAAATTCTTACTTCCTCTTTAGGGTCATGATATTTACCGAGCATATAGTTTATTAATACGCCTTTTCCAAGTTTATCATTAATCTGCAAAATGAAAAGCCCCGTCATTACCGCAATGCTCCAATATATCATTAACAGTAAAAAATTCTGGCTGCTAAAATACTTTATATAAGAGCTGAGCACAACATTATGAAATATTGGTTTCCCATACCCTACACTGGCAACGACTATAATAGCTATTGAAGTAAAAACAAAAATGTTAAGTAAGTAAAAGGTTGTTTTCATTATTAATGTTTTGCCAAAAGGTTGTTTGCGAAGCAGTTTATTAAAGTATAAAACTTCAAAAGTACCTATGGCAGTTCCACCTATAATTGTAACAATTACAGAAACAAATACACTCCTGGATAAATCATACTGTAAGCCAATAATGTTTGTGGAAAGTGAATGATAACTTAAAATGGTGCTCTCAAAAAACACATAGAAAACAGCAGCAAAAACCCAATAGCAAACAAGAAAAATAATTTTATATAAATTTATTCTTACCATTGTGCTACTCCTTTGTTGAGGATCTATAGAATAATTTATTTTGCAGAAGCATAATCATAAAAAGCATATTTGCCACAATCGCAAAAATCAACATTAATTGTGTGCAGCACCTATGAAACTTAAGTTGCGAAAGGTAAATAGTAAAGAGTAAAATGTAAAAATTATTTAATGAATTCTTATTTCTTTTTACCAAACTCCAAGAGTTCAATGGGTGCCCCGTTATCTATTATCATCGCCACTTTTATTCCTGCAGATATTGTGTGTGCTTCGGTAATAACCTCTTTACCTACTAGCGCATCTTCCATGTTATCCACTTCAAAAGCAATGTGAGGCACTGTTTGTATAAGTTCTGATATAGGGCTGTCATCTTCGAAGCGCATCCATTCTATACCGTAAGAACTTGTATCAAATCCTGTAACATACATTTTTAAACCTTCAATGTATTTTTCATTTGGTTTCTGTTCATTGGTTGGTATGCCTATATGATGAAACTTCCATCCCCAATTATTAATTGAAAGAGGTGGTTCGTATTCTTTTCTTTTGTAGCTTAAATTCTTTTCCATAAAAGTATAGATGTTTACTAAATGTAATTATTAATTAATAATATAAAACTGATAGTGCTTTTACTGCCTTTATAACTGTAGCTAAACCTATTAATCCCCACAACGTTACGAATATATAATACGCTTTTAAAAGTTCCGGCTTTCCTGTACGTACTCCGCGTTGCTTCAATTCCAGACGTGTAAATACCGCTCTTCCTGCAAAGTATAAATACATGCTTCCCCAGCCATTCCGAAGTAAATCCATAATGGGCTGTTTAATAAGATTAGTAAACCAGAAAATGGTAAAATCCATAGAGTAATCGAATCCCATCTTGCCTCGCCACGTACATCTGCATAAAACGCAACATCCACTTCTGCTTCAGGTTCAATTAAACCTAGCTTTGTTGCAAACTTTGGTGTCAGCGCTGATAACACCTGTCCTCCCCATGCAATTAAACCAAAAACGATGAGTAATATTCCCCAGATAATATCCATCTTATTTTCTCCTAATTAAGTTGGTTGAAAAATTTTTTAGAACATTAATCCATTCAATCGAAGCAAGGAATATATAAGTGTAACTAAACCCCAATAGATAAAATTTCCCCAGATATAGGTATAGTAAGCTAATGAACCGACTGCTGGATAGACATACTCTCTTTCAAAAAACCAGAGAAATATATTTATATAGATTGAAATTGCGCCAGCAACAGCAAACAATACATAACCCCATATTTCTCCTGACAAAACGCCGATTATTCCAGCAGCGAACACAGGTAGAATAAATATCCAATCAGCCAGAGCAAGCGCATAGGCAGATTTGAAATGAGTTTTATCGCGCCAGTCTTCGCCTTTACCAATTAAGATGTCTTTAGCTTTCTGTCCCTTAGGATTTAACAGCATAATTAGTTGAGCATATAAAAGTGGTCCGAAAGTTATAACTCCAAAGATTATAATTATCCAGGTTACTATTGTTGGTTTAAGCATATTAGATTCCTGTTTATTCAATAAACCATTGGAATACATTTCTTTGTTCTAGCCACGTTTATTTTTCATTATCCGGTAACAAACACTTAGATTTCAGAGTGGATAGAGAGCGGTACCGGCGCAAATATTTTTTGAGCCCAATAAAAAACAAGATTACACTCAATACTACAGCAACCAAACCACCAATGAAAATAATGAGAATACCTGGAAACAGTTTGAAAGCAGAAACGCCGGTTATTAGCACCATAATTGCTGTTCGTGCATAGGCGAAGAATGTACGTTCGTTTGCCAGTGAAGTGCGTTCAAGTGCCAGGCAATCACGAAGCTCTAGGGATAGTTGTTTAGGCTGATCAGACATCTATTGACCCCTTATATTAATCACTTTAAAATGAACATTTTACTTTTCAATCGGTAACAATAATTTTTTTATTTCATTATTCCCGCCAGTTTCAGTCTGCAGGTTAGGCGGTATATGCCCAACATCATTAAAAGAAATCAATTTCATCATTCCACCAGGCACTATCCTTACAATAGTTAAACTGCAATTACTAATTGTCATCTGAAGCCATGCCATAGTATTGACTTTAAGAACCTTTGTTACAAAATAGCGAATTACATTTCCATGGCACACAATAACATCATTTCTATCATCATCATCGGGAGAAGGAATAAAATATTTAGTGAACGCGGCTTCAAGATTAGATGCGCAATCTTCCAAATTAGATTTTGTTTCTTCTGCCATAATATCTTCGCGCCACGTTGGGGGAGTACACTCGCGAATCAAGCTATCCTTTTGTAATTCAAGATTTGGAAATTCATGATTTATTATCATAGCAGTCTGGCGTGCTCTCGTCATCGTGCTGGTGATTAAAGAATTTATCTCTACCGGCAAAGATTTTAAGCGCGAAGCTACAAGTCTTGCTTGCGCAATACCAAGCGGAATCAATTCTTTCCCAACATCAGGATCGCTTTCATCTTCGTGATTATAATCTCCGTGGCGAATTAAGTAAATATTGCGTATCCCGGTTGTTCTTCTTTTTCTTGCCCTTACAATGCAGGAGTAGTAACAATTATTAAAACAACAGTTATGGGGATTAAAGATGTGAAGAGCAATTTTGTAAGAATAGTTATTAGTAATGATTTTTTCATTCAAGTTTCCCTTTCGTTAGATGTGAGAAGAATGCAGAACTAGAAACTAGATGCATGTAAAAATTAAGTTATGAAGAATTGATAGTAAAGCTTAATAGTAAAAAATCTTTTCTTTGCGGAACAGAAGCAATTTCCATTTCGTCTTAAATCGTTGTAAGGTTTTTATCCTTTTGCCGGAATACTTATTTTGAGCAAGTAAAAATTTTGTTAAAGGAGTATAAGTTATGTCATACAGGGATCAGCAAAAACTGCTTGATGAACTTAAAAAACATGAGCGGGAGTTTACACAGCAGGAAAATGATGAATACAAAATGTTTGTCAAACGTCAGAAAGATGATGAAGATTTTGATTCTGTTTCGATGAGACGGCTTAAGGAACTTTATGATAAGTATTTCAAACCGGCGGATTTTTCGAAATATGATAAATTTTTCAAAAAGAGTGATGATTCCGATAAGTAATTAATGAAGAAAAGTGACTGTATGAGCATCTTTTTAAGTTGCTAAAGAGTGGTGATGTAAGTAATTTTGTTTTTCTTTTTCAATTCAGAGGCAAGGATGAATTTAAGGTTATTGCACAGAGTATTTGCAGCGGCAGTATTTGTTATTTCGCTTATTATCTATCTGCTCACTGTTCAACCATCAGTTTCTTTTTGGGACTGCGGTGAGTTTATATCAGCAAGTTTTTATATGCAGGTTCCCCACCCGCCGGGCACACCATTCTTTCTTTTGCTTGGAAATATTTTTGCCCATATACCCTTTATAGAAAATGTTGGATTTAAAGTTAACCTTATTTCAGTTTTCTCAAGTGCTTTTTCAGTCTTCTTTTTATACCTGGTTGCAGTAAAACTTATAAACATTTATAAAGGCAGCAAACCTAAAAATCTTCTGGATGCTTTAGCAACCTATGTTGCAGCTGCTATAGGTGCCTTTTCATTATGCTTTAGCGATACGTTTTGGTTCAACGGTGTTGAAGCAGAAGTTTACGCTTTCAGTACATTTTTAGTAGCAATAATTACTTACCTCATACTTCGCTGGTATGAAAGAGCTGATGAAAAAGATAACGAAAAGTATATTCTTATGATTGCATACCTGGTTGGGTTATCAACAGGTGTTCACCTTATGAGCGTGCTGGCAATTGTGCCGGTTGTAATGGTTATTTTCTTCCGCAAATATCTTGATGATGAAGCAGCTTTGAAGAAAACAGGTTATATATTTCTTGTTCATGTTGGCATTATTTTATTACTTGCAATTATTTGGTGGGCTGGCGAAACCACCTCAACCCCACCAAGCGCCGATCAGTATAAGGATTTTGATTCTAAGTTTAAATTGCTATTTATAGGAATAAGTGCAGTTATTATGGGCATTTTCTGGAAGAAGGTATTCAATAAAAATTCATTTTATTTGCCCCTTATTATAGGTGGAGTGGCACTCTTTGCAACTTACCCGGGCGTAGTAAAATTTCTTCCTGCATTTATGACTAGCATTGCCGGCAACGATGTGGTTTTCCAGATAATACTTTTTGCTTTACTTTTTGCAGGACTAGGATACGCAGTTAATTATACAATTAAAAAAAACAAGCCAACGCTTCACCTGGTTTTTATGTCTGCAATTTTTATTCTTCTCGGGTTTACAACTTTTGCCACGGTTATAATCAGGGCAAACCAGGATCCGCCGATGAATGAGAACGAACCGAAAACCTTTACCGAAGTTGAATCATATCTTAACCGTGAACAGTACGGAGACTTTCCAACTTTTAAAAGAAGATTTGCTACAGAACCGCACCAAATGGGTGTGTACAGCAATTATTCAACTGATCTTGATTTTTTCTACACTTACCAGATGAATCATATGATGACCCGTTATCTTCTCTGGAATTATGCAGGAAGAGAAGGATGGGCACAGGATGAGGGAGCAAACGTAGCACCTTTTAATGATATTGGAAATATATTCGGCAGAGTGTTTGCAGTTAATTTTGATGGAAGTGTTAAACATTCCTTATTCGGAATTCCATTCCTTATAGGTCTGCTTGGAATTTATTTTCATTTCCGAAAAGATTGGAAGATGGCATCAGTGTTTATGATAATGTTTATACTGATGGGTTACCTTACAGCCTTTTACCAGAACCAGCAGCAGCCGCAGCCGCGTGAAAGAGATTATTTTTATGTCGGGGCATTTTTTGTTTACTCAATCTGGATTGCATTTGGTGTGCGCGGTTTAGTTGACCTTGCCCAGGAAAAAATTAAAAATGTAATCAGTTAAAAATGCAGCGGTAGTTGGAATATTGCTCATCTTCTTAATTCTTATTCCTGTAAGAATGCTCCAGGCAAATTATTTTACTCATGATAGATCAAACAATTGGGTTCCGTGGGATTATTCATATAACCTTTTACAAAGCTGCGAACCGAACGCGGTGCTTTTCACTAACGGTGATAACGATACTTTCCCGCTTTGGTATTTACAGGATGTTGAAGGAGTAAGACGCGATGTTAAAATTGTGAACCTCAGCCTTCTTAACACACCATGGTATATACGGCAGCTTAAGTTTAATGATCCGTATGGTGTGGGAAAGGTTAACATACGACTAAGTGAAAACCAGATTGCACAACTAAGACCGGTTCAATGGGAACCGCGCAGTGTAAGCATTACTACGCCTGTTCCTAAGCAGGGCGATTATTCTGAAGTGTTTGATAAATATTCAATTTCCGATTCATCGGTTGTTAAAGCCGGAAATATTACCTGGATGATGAATAACACATTAACATTTGGTGAAGTAAAAGCTGTGCGTGTGCAGGATCTTATGGTTAAGGAAATAGTTGAAGCTAATAACTGGGAACGACCGATTTACTTTGCAGTTACTTGTTCCAACGACAGCAGGATTGGGCTTGACGATTATCTTAGAATGGAAGGTATGGGATTTAAGATTGTACCCGAAAAGAGAACACAGGGTAAAGAGTTTGTTAATGCTGAAATGCTAAGAGCCCAGCTTATTGAAAACCCCGGTTACAGTAAGGAATTTCAGCCGGGCTTTAAGTTCAGGGGCTTAAATGATCCGACAATATTTTTTGATAATAACCATAAAAGAATGGTACAGAATTACCGCAATGCTTTTATGCGGCTTGCTGTTTACTATCATAACATTGGCAAGGATGATGAGGTTGTTGAAGTGCTTGATGATATGGATGAGAAACTACCTTATCATATTCTTGGAATTGATAACGGGCTTCTGTTTGAGATTGGTAACCTTTACCAGTTAGCCGGGGCGAATGATAGGTATGTAGAAATTGCTAAAGAAGTTGAGAAGAACGCATTATTAGCACTTGAGCGGAACCCGGGCGATGTTAATTCATATTATAATCCTTACAGGTTATTGCTTGAGATATACGAAAATCTTAAAGATTATAATAAGCTTGTGGGTGTTTGGCAGCGGCTCGAAATACTTTACCCAAATGATCCGTCTGTTAAAGCAAGCATTCAAAAATACCAGCAGCTTGCAGCCGGGCAGGATAGTTTAACTAATTAAACTCTTCATTTAAAATTAAAATTTTTATAAGCGGCAATTCAGCCGCTTATTTTTTTGTATTTTTTGAACATGAAGATTTTAATAATTGCACTTTCTGGAATTGGTGATGCATTGATGTTCACCCCCGCATTAAAACTTCTTAAAAAGAAGTTGCCGGAAGCACAGATTGATGCACTCGTTATGATTAAAGGAGCTGAGGATATTTATTCATCAAATCCTAACATAAACCAGCTTTACTATTTTGATTTTCTTAAAGAGGGAAAATTAAAATCACTTAAGTTTGTAGATGGCTTACGTAATAAGTATGATGCATCAATTAATGTTTATCCTTCCAACCGGAAAGAATACAACACAATCAATTTTTTAATAGGAGCTAATAGCAGGTTCGGTGTTAAGTATCTTAGAAGGAACAAACAGAATTTTGGTTTTCTTAATAATTTAACTATCCCGGAAGATGATTCGTTGCATAACGTGCAAACTAATATAAAACTCTGCGAAGCATTGGCTGGAAAGAAATTTGATGAAGAACCACCATTAGAATTTTATTTAGCAGGTGAAGAAGAAAATTTATCAAATCAATTTTATGCCGAACATTCAATAAAAGATGATGAGCTTGTCATAGGTTTTCACCCGGGCTGCGCAACCCATAAGAATCATATTAAAAGAAGATGGGAACCGGAAAAATTTGCAGAGCTTGGTAAAAAATTAATCACAGAAAAAAATGCGAAAATACTTTTATTCGGCGGACCTGAAGAGAAGGAATTAAAAGAAAAAATTTTCTCTCAAATAAATTCTCGTGATGTAATAATAGTTAATTCGACGAGTTTAAGAGAGAGTGCTGCAATAATGAAACGCTGTAACCTGTTTGTTACTAACGATTCCAGCCAGATGCATATTGCTGCAGCATTGCAGTTAAAAATTGTTGCAATTATTGGACCGACTAATAAAAATTATATTTATCCCTGGAAGACAGAGCATAAAATTGCTTCTTTAAATTTGGATTGCTCACCTTGTTTTTTCTATTCACCCAAACCTCTAATCTGCACAAGAGATGATGTAAAATTTAAATGTATAAAAGAACTTACAGTTGAAATGGTGTATAATTCGGCAATTAGTTTTTTAAAAATAGAAACCCAAAACTAATTCCGCGAAATCTTCTACCTCAATGCATTGCTTTAACACCATAGGCCGTTATTGCAATTTTTCAATTCTAAATTATACCTTCTACATTATATTCCTTTCCCACATATAAGAAAAGCTATATTTTTTGCTTCTCCACTTTGAAAACACAACTTTTTATAAGATCATAAATTGTACGATTACGGCAATATTTAATATTTATTACGAATGGAATATTATTTGTAAAGTCTGTAATTTGAAGACGGATTTTTCTCTAAAATCCAGCCGACAGATGGTCTTCTTATCAATTAAAAGGTGTTTAGGATATGTTTGAACTTAAATTTACGGAAGAGCAAAATATGCTTCGCGATATGGCAAAGGATTTCACGAACAATGAAATAAAACCTATTGCATCAAAAATTGATCAAGAAGCTAAAATACCTGATGAATTAATTAAAAAGATTGGCGAGCTTGGATTTCTCGGTACATCATTTCCCGAAGAATATGGAGGAATGGGTTTTGGAGAAGTTGGATATTGCTATAGCACAGGAAGAAATTGCCCGCGGATGTATGTCAACAGCTACTCTAATCGGTGCACACCAATCTATTGGAGCAAATGTAATTTATCTTGGCGGAAACGAAGAACAGAAAAAGAAATTTTTAACTCCGTTGGCTGCCGGAGAAAAAATAGCAGCATTCTGTTTAACAGAAGCTCAAGCCGGATCGGATTCATTTCATCTTAAAACAAAAGCTAGGCTTTGGATGGCGATGAGTGGGTAATAAACGGCGAGAAGTTATGGATAACTAATGGTGCAATTGCCAGCACACTTTCTGTTTTTGCCAGAACTGAAAAAGGAATAAGCGCTTTTGTTGTTGATGCAGATACTCCGGGTTTTTCAGTTGGTCCGGCTGAAAAGAAAATGGGTATAAAAGGAAGCACTACAAATGCATTAAGTTTTGCAGGATGTAAGAATACCAAAGGAAAATCTTATTGGTACAGATGGCAGAGGTTTTTTAATTGCAATGCACACACTTGATGCAGGAAGGCTTGGTTTAGGTGCAGCTTGTCTTGGCGCCGCAAAAGAATTGCTTGAGTTATCCACAAAATATGCTAAAGAAAGAAAACAATTTTCACAGAGCATCGATCACTTCCAGGCAGTTCAATTTATGCTTGCCGAAATGGCAACAATGATTTACAATATGGAATCTATAGTTTACCGCACTGCAACCGATTACGATTTGGGCAAGAAAATTTCAACCCAATCCGCAATTGTAAAACTTTATTGCTCCGATTCGCTTGATAAAATTGCAGATCGTGCAGTTCAGATTCACGGTGGAATGGGTTATTCCCAGGAATTGCCAATTGAAAGAATGTACAGAGATTCCAGGATAAACAGAATATTTGAAGGCACTAACGAAATTCAAAAAAGTATTATTGCCCACGATATAATTAAGAAAAAAGGCAGGATGTAAAAACAATTGCACACATCTTTAAAAAATTCTGAAATTAGTTAAAAAGGGTAGAGGAGAAAATATGAGCGACAAGCAGCTTTACTATTACCGAATTTATGATGATAAAGAAAAGTTAAACTACTTGAAAAGTTCACTACCTCATAATGAGGTAGAACAATGGCTGAAAGAATATGAAAGTACACATCAGAAATATTTCAATCCTGAGTTTATTCATTTTCTTCATGAACATGATCCTGAAGCTGAAATAATTGAAGTAAGTGATATGTCATATTAGCTCAACTCAATATTTTTTCAGAATAGATATTCCCGGCTCAGCAGTATTTTCCTTTATTTTAACGGGGGAGTTTATTAAAATGTTGCCTTTGCAATCTTGGATGTATATCTTTCCCTTTAATATTAATCTAATTATATTTACTTTATTATTTTTTAATTTATTATTACGGCATGCCATTGAAAGAATTTATCTTCAAACCTTTCGAAGAAATGACCGAAGAAGATTATGCTACAGTGGGCTTTAAATCCGGTCTCGAAATTCATCAACAACTTTTAACTGAAAAAAAACTTTTTTGCCGCTGCCCCGCCGGGAAGTATGGCAAAGAATATAATGCTGAAATTCTCAGGCATATGCGCCCGACTCTTTCAGAAATGGGAGTTTATGACGGCACAGCTTTAATGGAGTTTAAAACTAAAAAAAATATTATTTACAGAATTAATCGTAATACGGTTTGCACTTATGAAATGGATGATACTCCTCCCTTCTTAGCAAATGATGAAGCACTGGATATAGCCCTCGGTATTGGGATGCTTATTCGATTGCAACATAATTGATGAACTGCATATAGCAAGAAAGCAATATTTAGATGGAAGTATTCCAACTGGATTTCAGAGAACAGCAATTTTTGGGTTGAATGGAAAAATTCCCTACAACGATCGCGAAGTAGAAATTGTTCAGATGTCAATTGAAGAAGATTCCTGCAGGGAAGTAAGCGATATTGGGCACGAAAGAGTTTACCTTGCAGACAGGCTGGGAATGCCGTTAATAGAAACCGTAACCGAACCGGCGATGCGTACACCGCAGGAAGTTGCAGAAGTTGCCTGGTTGTGCAGTAAACTTGTAAGAAGTACTAACCGTGTGCGCCGGGGAATGGGTGCTGCGCGAGAAGATGTTAATGTAAGTGTGGAAGGTGGAACGCGGATTGAAATAAAAGGTGTTCCAAAGATTTCCAAAATTCCCATACTTAACTTATTATGAAGCAATGAGGCAATGGAATCTTTTAAGATTAAGAGAAGAATTAAAGCAAAGAAAAATTACTCCCGATTCTTTTAAAGCCGAATCATTTGATGTTACAACTATTTTGAAAAAACCGCACTACGTTCCACTTAAAGGAGCCGTTGAAGCCGGATTGAATATAAAATGTGTTCTTCTTAAGGGATTTGCAGGATTGCTTCACTGGCAAACTCAAACAGACACTTATTTTTCAAAGGAGATTTCCGATCGCGTTCGTGTAATTGCTTGTTTAACTACAATCCCAAACCTTATTCACTCGGATAGTAAAAGTGATACAATAACTTCATCAGAATGGCAAAGAGTTAGAAAATTTGTGGGTGCAGCGGAAAACGATACGCTGGTTATTGTTTGGGGAAATAAAGAAGACACAAAAACTGCTGCTAACGAAATAATCATTCGTGCTAAAGAAGCAACTATAGGTATTCCATCAGAAACAAGACAAGCATTAAGTGATGGCACTAATGGATTTGAAAGAATATTACCCGGGGCAGATAGAATGTATCCCGATACGGATCTTCCTCCTAAAAAAATAAGTGAAGAAAGACTAAACGAAATAAAAAAATGGCTGCCCGAAAAATTTTGGAAAAGAATTGAATGGTACAAAGAACTTAATATTCCTGAAGATACGATAAATGATCTTTCGATATCTCCATATGCTGAACTATTTAAAAAAGCTGTTACAGAGTGGAAAGTTAATCCCACAACTGCGGCTGTGGTGCTCATTCAATATCCAAAACGGTTAAAGAAAACCGGGTATAATACTGAGCTGTTAAATGAGAATATTTTTTCGGAAATCTATAAAAGCATATTCAGAAAACAGAATTCCCCGTGATGCTATACTTTCAGCACTTCAGAATGTTATAGAGCTTGGTTTATTCACAGAGGAAATATTTTTCAAACCGATAAATGATAAAGAACTTAGATTCATAAATAGAATTAGCTAACGGTGAAGTGAAAAAAGATGAAATTGTACAATGAAAAGAAGACCGAACATATTCTTATGGGTTTGCTGATGAAAAAATTACGTGGAAGAGTAGGCGCACCTTACGTTGCTGAAAAGATTGGTTTCATAAATGGAGGGCAAAAGTAATGTCTGATAAAAATGATTTTAAAGGTTATCGTGGCGCAGCCCTTAGCAAATTAAAAAAGTTTAACGCTTCTGTTTGGAGCGATGTGGTAATAGAAACGGATAGCGGAACTTACAAAGGTTTAATCCTGCCGCGTTCTGAAACAGCAGATGAGTTTCATATCGTATTAAAACTTCCAATTGGTTATAACATTGGAGTTTCAGCTGAAAAAGTAACTGATATTAAAATCAATGGAAGAAGAGAAGCTAACTATAAAATCCCTGAACAGGATTTTCCTCATGATCCCGGTAAAACCAAGAGTAAAATTATTTGGAACCGGCGGTACAATTGCAAGCCGGCTCGATTACAGAACAGGTGCTGTTATTCCGGCATTTTCCCCTGGAGAACTTTATGGCTCAGTTCCAGAACTTGCAGATTATTGTAATCTTGAAACAGAAAAACTTTACGGTGAGTTCAGTGAAAATATAGGTCCCTCGCATTGGAAAGGAGCTGCGGAGGCAATCGGGAAAGAAATTGAGAAAGGTGTGCAGGGAATTGTTGTAGGGCATGGAACAGATATTATGCATCACACAGCTGCTGCACTTTCATTTATGATTCAGAACTCACCTGTTCCGATTGTTATGGTTGGCTCTCAAAGATCAAGTGATCGTCCGTCATCAGATGCAGCGCTAAACCTCATCCACTCTGTAAAAACAGCAGCAGAAAGTGATATTGCAGAAGTGATGGTTTGTATGTTCGGCCCCACATCCGATCTTTACGGTTTGCTTCACAGGGGAACCCGTGTAAGAAAAATGCATTCAAGTTATAGATCAACTTTTAGAACAATTGGAGATATACCTATTGCAACAGTTAGCCGTGAAAAAATAACACCAATTCGGGAAGACTATAAAAGAAGAAGAGATGATAAAAATGTAATCATCAACCCTGCTTTTGAAGAGAAGGTTACTATTGTTTATTACTATCCAAATATGCAGCCGGATATTATAGATTCGCTTATTGAAAACGGCTATAAGGGAATTGTAATTGCCGGAACAGGTTTAGGTCATGTAAATAAACCAATGTACCCGGCTCTTAAACGTGCACGGGAAGCTGGTGTTGCGGTTTATATGACAGTGCAGACCTTGTGGGGATATGTGCAGATGTATGTTTATGAAACTGGTAGGGAGATGATGGATCTTGGTGTGATACCAGCAGCAAATATGCTTCCGGAAGTTGCTTATGTAAAACTTGGCTGGGCTCTTGGGCAAACTGATGACCTGGAAAAAGTAAAAGAGATTATGCTAACCCCGATTGCCGGGGAAATTACTGAACGCGAACCCAGCAACGGTTACCTTATTTACCAGGGCGGTTTACCTGAAGTTGAAGAGATGATTAAGAAAAACTGGAAGTGATGGAATGCCATACCTTATCAACTTGCAGCTTAAAATCTACTCCTTAACAAACTCCTTACCAAAGAAATGCCTGTACCAGAAATTTAACCTGTTACGCTGTGCGTGAATCCATTTTGGAAAACGTACACCATGACGTGAGCTTGGGTAAAACATCATTTCAAAATCCTTATCTAAATCTGTAAGCACATCAATTAACTGGATTGCATGTCTGCACATGAACATTATCATCTAGCATTCCGTGTGTTATTAGCAGCTTACCTTTATATTTATCAGCGTGAGTCATAACCGAACCGAATTCATAACCCTCAGGATTTTCATCCGGTTTATCCATATATCTTTCTGTATAAACGTTATCGTAAAGGAGCCAGTCTGTGCCTGCATATTCTGCAATACCGTGAGAAAAATAATCGGCGCCATAAGTTAAACCAAGTGCAGCCATGTAACCGCCATAACTTCCGCCTTCAATACCAATTCGTTTTTCATCAACAAAGGGCAGTTTTCTAAGCCATTTTACAGCTTCTATGTAGTCATGCATTTCCCACTTGCCAAGATTGCGGAACATTTGCGAAACACCTTCTTTACCAAAGTGTTTTGATCCCCGGTGATCAACCTCAAAATAAATTATACCGGATTGCGCTATAAAAAAACGATTGAGGTATGCAGAAAAAAAGTTGCTAACATCCTGGTATTCAGGTCCGCCGTATACAGAAAAAATAACCGGGTACTTTTTGCTTTTATCAAAGCCCGGAGGTAGTACCCACATCGCAGGCAATTCATAACCATCTTTGGTTGGAATAGTTAACATCTCACTGGTTCCAAGATCATATTCATCAAAGAGTTCTGTCCTTCTATCTGCAATTAATCTTACAGGTTTGCCTGCACTATTAAAAAGTTCCAGCTTTGCCGGATTGTTTATGTTACTATAGCTGCTGTAAAAATATGAGCCATGCGGTGAAACCTCTGTTTTATGTGTTCCTTCTGTTTTGGTTAGTTGAAGCAGGTCAGTCCCATCAAGATTTATTTTAAGAAGATGTTTTTCTGTTGAATAATGAACTGATCCACCAAAATAGATTGTACCATTCACTTCATCAACAGAAATAATTTCTTCAACTGCCCAATTTCCCCCAGTTATTTTGTTTATCAGGTTCCCCTGCATATCGTAATAGTATAAGTGCCTCCATCCATCCTTATCCGAACGCAAAATAAATCCGCTGCCGTTTTCAAAAATGTAAATGTCTTCAAAAAAATTAACCCAGGTTGGTTGAACTTCAGTATGGACAATCCTGTTTTCACCGGAACTTGGATCAGCAGCAAATATTTGTAAACTATCCTGTCCACGGTTCAACACTTGGTAAAGCAGCTCTTTGCTGTCTTTTGTCCAGAATGGCCATGCAGTGTATTGATCAACAGATTCATCTTCATCAACCCAAACGACTTTGTTTTCTTTAAGATGTGCAATACCAAGTTTTACATTTGGATTTGGATCACCGGCTTTAGGATAGTGCGCCCATTCAAGTTTACCATGAACACCATCTGGAATAAAAAGTGGAAATTTGGGAACTGGTGAATCATCAAACCGGAGAAAAGAGATCATCTGGCTGTTAGGCGCCCACCAGAATGCTTTATATTGTGATGCTCTTCCCAAGATTTCTTCCCAGTAAACCCAAGAAGCCCATCCATTATATAATAAACTCCGAGCCATCAAACGTTAATTGAGTTTCAATCCCTGTCTCAAGATCAACAACAAACAGATTGTGCTCTTTTGTAAATGCAACTTTCTTTCCATCAGGCGAAAGTGTGGGATTGTTTTCTGTTGCTTCTGATTCGGTTAGCTTTTTAACTTCGTTGGTAAAAACTGAATAGTGAAAAAAGATCATTCTCTTTAATAAAAAGAAATTCATTATAATCCTTCGTTACATCAATTGCTCGTGTAGCATCCATTCCATCAGGAAGGTTCTCATTAATTTCAGTATAATTTACAAACACACTTTCTTCACTCGTTGCTGCATTTATTTTCATAAGATAACTGTTATCATCTTCTTGCTTCATTTGAAGATAATGCTCATCATCAAGCCAGCCTTTTAAAGTAGGAAGTCTTTTTAAAATTCTTGGTTCATCAAACTCATAAACCTGGGTGAATGTTAACTGTTCATTCTGTGCCTGGGTAGAAAATTGAAGGGCGAGTGAAGTAAGAATAAATGCAGTTAAGAGAGAACACCTGGTTTTTAACAAATTCATTTTGTACTCTCCGAATATAGTTTGCGGAAAAATTGAAAATTATTGATTTATTTGTTATCAAATATCGCTCTATTGGCAAACTCTTTCAAACCGTTAAAATAATTATTGGAAAAAGGGATTGTTTTTTTTAATTCACTAAAAATAAGGTTAATTTTCGTTCAAAAATTAGGATAGAATTTATTAGTTCTTCCCCATTCTTGCAGAACTGGTAATCATTTTCATTTACAGGATTATAATTCCACAAAATATTTGATATCTTTTTCACAGGAGCTGTTTTAATGTCTTTTGGCACGATCGATAAATTAGCAATTAACACAATAAGATGTCTATCAATTGATGCAATTCAAAAAGCAAATTCTGGACATCCCGGTATGCCTATGGGTTGTGCACCAATTGCACATGCACTTTACACAAAATACATGAATCATAACCCCGGAAATCCATACTGGTTTAACCGCGATAGGTTCGTTCTTTCTGCAGGGCATGGCAGCATGCTTTTATATTCCACACTTCATCTGTGCGGTTATGAAATATCTTTAGATGATCTTAAAAATTTCCGCCAATGGGGAAGCATAACTCCAGGTCATCCTGAGTATGGATTAGCACCCGGAGTTGAAACAACAACTGGTCCGTTGGGACAGGGTTTTGCTAACGCTGTTGGAATGGCAATTGCACAGGAATATCTCGCCGTTTTATTTTCAATAAAGATGACATAAAACTATTAAATCATTTCATTTACGGTATTTGCAGCGATGGTGATTTAATGGAAGGAGTTTCACACGAAGCGGCTTCTATGGCAGGGCACCTTAAACTTGGCAAAGTTATTTTCTTTTATGATGATAATAATATTTCTATTGAAGGCAGCACGTCACTAACTTTTTCGGAAGATATACAAAAACGATTTGAATCTTACAATTGGCAGACACTTCAAATAAATGATGTGAATGATCTCGAACAGATCGATAAAGCGATAAAAGATTCCAGAAGTGAAATCGATAAACCAACATTAATTATAACTAAAACTCATATCGGTTATGGCAGCCCGAATAAACAAGATACTGCTGCTGCACACGGTTCACCTCTTGGCGAAAATGAAGTTAAACTGACAAAGGAAAACTTAAACTGGCCTAATGATGAAACGTTTTTTATTCCTGATGAAGTAGCAGAACATTTTTCTGGCGTAAAGACGAAAGGCAGGGAAACCGAAGATGCATGGATACAATTGTTTGGTGAATATAAAAATAAATATCCGGCAGAAGCTGAACATTTCCTAAAAATTATGAATAACGATTTTGGTGACGAGTGGAATTCAAAACTACCTTCATTTACAGATGTGAGTGAAAACATCGCTACCAGGAGCGCATCAGGCAAAGTAATAAATTCAATCGAAAAAGAGCTTCCCACATTCATAGGAGGTTCAGCTGATCTTGCACCATCTACAAATACTCTAATGAAAGATGAAACGGATTTTTCTGCTACTAACAGAGCAGGAAGGAACTTCCATTTTGGTATTAGAGAACATGGGATGGCGAGCTTGTTAAACGGAATGGCATTGTATGGCGGAATTATTCCTTTCGGTGCAACGTTTCTTGTTTTCTCAGATTATCTTCGTCCGGCAATTCGTTTAGCTGCAATTTCGGGAATAAAAGTATCCTATGTTTTCACTCACGATAGTATCGGTTTGGGTGAGGATGGTCCCACTCATCAACCGATTGAACAGCTCGCTTCATTAAGGGCTATACCTGGTTTGATTGTTATCCGCCCTGCGGATGCTAACGAAACGGTTTATGCATGGAAGGCAGCTTTAAACCACAAGAGGATCGCCGGTGGCATTAGTGTTAACAAGACAAAAACTACCTGTCTTAGATCGCACACAGATTGCATCAGCAGAGCAAGTTGAAAAAGGTGCGTATATTTTGAAAGATTGCCAAATCGAACCGGATGTAATTCTTCTTGCCTCCGGCTCAGAAGTATCTATTTCATTACAGGCATCAGACATTCTGCAATCGGATGGGATAAATGTAAGGGTTGTTAGCTTTCCAAGCTGGGAACTGTTTGAAAAACAACCGGAAGATTATAAAGAATCGGTATTACCTTCATCAATTAAAGCAAGAGTTTCTGTTGAAGCTGGTGTTAAACAGGGCTGGGAACAATATGTTGGTGATTATGGTGAATCGATAAGTATCGAAAAGTTCGGGGCTTCAGCACCTGCCGATGTTTTATTCAAGGAGTATGGTTTTACACCCGAAAAGATAGTTGAAATGGCTCAAAAGGTTTTAAATAACATTAAGGAGAAAGAAACATCAAAACGATTATCATAATACTTGCAGTAAGTATACTTGCAATACAGTTTTTCCCAGTTAAAAGGGATAATCCCCGTATAACTGCAGATTTTTATACTCCGGCTGTTGTAAAAAATATATTTGCCAAGGGTTGTTATAATTGCCATTCTAACGAAACCGAATGGCCCTGGTATGCTTACATAGCCCCGGTTAGCTGGATTGTTGCACAAGATGTAAATGAAGCAAGAGCCCATCTGAATTTCTCCGATTGGGGAAATTATCCTGGCGAAAAACGAGCTAAACTAATGGGAGAAATCTGGGAAGAACTGGATGAAGACAGAATGCCACCGGGGCTTTATTTACTCATGCACTCTGGTTCAAAAATTTCTATTGAAGAAAAAAGCTTAATAAAAAGTTGGGCAGGAAAATAGTATAAAAGTTGGATTGCTAAAGAGTTTAAAAATTATGAGTTGAGATACATCTCACCCATCATTTTTTGTAAAATCTAAGTTTCATTTTTTATATAAATACGTTAAGTAATTATGAAAAAGATAATTGTACTTGGTGCAGGGATGATAGGCAGCGCTATGGCAGTAGACCTCAGCAGTGATTTCGAGGTAACAGTTGTAGATAAAGACTCCCACAAACTTAATCTTCTTAAGGAAGGTCACTCAATAAGAACAATCATTGCTGATCTTTCAACCGAGATTAAAATCCAGGAAATGATAATTGATTACGATCTTGTAATCGGTTCACTCCCTGGTTTTATGGGTTATAAAACACTTCATTCGGTAATTGGTGAAGGAAAAGATATTGTTGATATCTCCTTTCTTCCGCAGGATACTTTTAAGCTTGATGAACTCGCAAAAGAAAATGATGTTACGGCAGTGGTAGATTGCGGAATCTCCCCCGGGTTAAGTAATATTATTCTTGGTTATCACAACCGGCAAATAGAAATTGAAGAATATAAATGCATGATTGGCGGATTACCATTTAAAAAAGAATGGCCGTTTTATTTTAAAGCATTTTTTTCACCTCTCGATGTAATTGAAGAATACACACGTCCGGCTCGTATTGTAAAAAATGGGAAGATAATAACCATGGAGGCCCTCTCGGAACCAGAAATAATTGAACTGCCGGCAGTTGGAAAACTTGAAGCTTTTAACACCGATGGATTGAGGAGTCTTCTTACAACAATGAAAATTCCAAATATGATTGAAAAAACTCTGCGCTACCCGGGACATATAGATGCAATGAAAATGTTAAGGGAAACCGGCTTCTTTGGGCAGGATGAGGTTAATATTAAAGGTGATAAAGTAAGACCAATTGAACTGACTTCTAAATTGTTATTTCCTCACTGGAAACCGGATGAAGATGAGAAAGAGTTTACAATAATGAATTTGATAATTAAAGGAAATGAGAATGGTAAACAAAAAGAATTAGTTTATAATCTTTTTGATAAGTTTGATGAAGAAACAAAAACAACCTCCATGGCTAGAACAACCGGTTACACATGCACATCAGTTGCAAGGCTGATTTTAAACGGTGATTTTAAAAGGAAAGGAATTAACCCGCCAGAATATATTGGCGCCGAACCAGAATGTTTTGAAAAGGTGATGACTATGTTAAAAGAAAAAAATATAAACATTAATTTTGAAGAGAGATTAATTTAGATTTGAATTTTATTTTTCATTTTTATAAGACCTGTTCATTTACAAAAAGTGTTATAAGGGAGTAATAAGTGACTAAAAAAAGAAAAATAAAGAAGAGAAAAAAAAAAAGAAGCTGTTTACAGCGACGTTAAATTAGGAAAGAAAAAAAAGCAGTTAACTGCGGAAGATTATGAAGAACAACTAACACTTCTCCAGGTGGAGCTTGTAAAATTGCAAAAATGGATTGTTAGCAAGGAGCTAAAAGTAGTTGTACTATTCGAAGGACGTGATGCAGCCGGTAAAGGGGGAGTTATTAAAAGAATTACACAACGATTAAATCCACGAGTTTGCAGAGTTGTTGCTTTAGCGACTCCAACCGAAAGAGAAAAAACCCAATGGTATTTTCAAAGATATGTTAACCACCTGCCTGCAGCTGGTGAAATGGTATTGTTCGATAGAAGCTGGTACAATCGTGCAGGTGTAGAGTATGTAATGAAATTCTGTACCGAAGATGAACACCGTGAATTCCTGAGATCATGCCCTGAGTTTGAACGAATGCTCGTCCGTTCAGGTATTATTCTTATTAAATACTGGTTTTCTGTAAGCGATGAAGAACAGGAGAGAAGGTTCCAGAATCGTATAAAGGATAGAACAAAGAGATGGAAATTGAGCGAAATGGATTTGCAATCAAGGGAAAAATGGGTTGAGTATTCAAAAGCTAAAGATATTATGTTTGCTCACACCGATATTAAACAAGCTCCCTGGTTTGTTGTTAATGCTGATAATAAAAAACGTGCAAGGTTAAATACTATAAGCCACTTGTTGGGCTCCATTCTTTATGAAAATATTAAACCGGAACCAATAAATCTACCACCACGGCAAAAGAAAGTAGGATACATTAGACCACCCATTGAGGATCAGAACTTTGTGCCGGAAAAGTATTAACTGAATTTCACTTTACGATAAAGAAATTAATTGTGAAAAAATCTTCGATTATAAAATTGCGGCTGCTGATTATTTTCTGCGTGCTCCATGTATATATGTATCCGCAGCAGGAAACTGAAATTCTAAAAGATTCTGCATTTAGGTTCCAGGGAATCAATCCAACGCTTAATCTGACTTACAAATTTGATGATCTGATCCTCTACAATGATCCCGATCTTTTTCTGGAAGACTTACCTCTTTACAATGACTCATCTACAATTTGGTTAAGAACTTCACTGGCATTATCCTCATCACCCGTGTTTGTGGAAAAAGATGGTAAACAACATTTCACTCTTCCCCTTCATCAAAAATACATTAAAGATTCTAAATTTGATCCGGTTCGTTATATGCTGGGAATGGCGCAGCTAGGTGCTGTGGGCTATTTGGTGTACAAGCGCATTAAAAAGTATGGATTTCGTTAAATACTCCATAAAATACTCACTTTATATAATATATATATTTTTAGAAAGATTTTGTAAATAAATAATACTATCTTAATGTAATGCCCTGTGAATTAATAATTTGTATTAAAAGAATATTTTTAAGAAAGTAAGTTTATGCTTAGATACATTGCTGACATCAAAAGCTTAATATACATAGCTTTAACAACTTCGTTACTTGTTATTCAATGGACCATTACCGGCGTAGTTTGGTATATATACCCGATCTATCTTTTCTTGTCTGTTGCGGTTTCTGTAATGACTCATAATCATAACCATATCCCGATGTGGAAGTCGAAAATATTGAATACAATTACAGACTGGTGGCTGACTGCGTTTTATGGTTTCCCGATTTTTTCATGGATACCGACACACAATAAAAACCATCACAAGCTCAATAACAAGGAAGGAGACTATACTATTACTTACAGGGCGAGTGAAAAAAATAACTTTCTTACCCTCCTATCATACCCGAGCATTAGCGGTTTTTACCAGCAGAAACCCGTCGCAAATTACTTAAAAGACATGTACACTAATAATAAGAAAACTTTTTACCTCTGTATAATGCAGTATGTTGTTTTGGTTATATGGATTGGTGCAGCGCTCTTGATTGATTGGGAAAAAGCATTATGGTTTGTAATAATCCCTCAACAGGTTTCCCTTTTTAGTGTACTAATTTTTAATTACGTGCAGCACGTTCATGCCAACGAAGAATCAGAATGGAATCATTCAAGGAACTTTACAGGGCTCCTGAACTTCTTATTATTCAATAACGGATTACACACGGCCCATCACGAAAAAGCAGGGCTGCATTGGAGTCGAGTTCCTGCTGAACATAAGAAAATTGAGCATCATATTGATGACTCGTTGAAAGAAAGAAGCTTCTGGTGGTATATTTTCCGCGCTTATGTACTTGGTCTGTTCTCGCAAAAATTTAGAACAGATTCTATGAGACTACAAAGAATAGAAAGGGAAAAGCATCTGGTAAATGTGTAAATCGGACATCGAATTAATTCCAATCGTGTAAGTAATTTTAAGTTTATTCCCAGAATTTAAACCGCAGATTTACCGTACATCTTCTTAGCCCACAACATTCCTCTTTTCTGACAACCGTTCATCAGCGTAGTTTTACATTCCCGTATCATTCTACACTTTACGAAACTTCACACCCCCTCTTTCGTCTCAATAAGTATAATAGACCAGAGAAAAATAATGGAGAACAGTTATGAATATTAATACGATTAATAAAGCTTTTTTAGTTTGCAAAAATTTTCCCTGCTTAGTTTTAATAATAATGATTGGTTTAAGTTCACTTTCATGTGCTACTTCCACCAACGGAAACTTTAACAGCGATTCACTCAACAAAGAAAATGACAAATATCTTTCATTTTATGAAAAGGAAGATGGTAAGAACGTTCATTGGGAGGTAAATTTTGAAAATGATGAAATTGCCTCAGTTTATCGTAATGGAGAAAAAATAACTTCTGAAGATGTGGATAAACACCGTGCGATGATAAATAAAAAGTTGGATGAGATAAGATTCGGTTTGAAAAAGCAAAGTTTTAAGATGGATCACTTTGCATTCGATATGGATGAATTTCATTCTGATATGGAAATATTTAACGAACAAATGCGCGACCGATTTGAATGCCTTGATGATTTTAAATTTGAAGAAGGTGAATTCAATGAATATCTGGAAAAGTTACAGGGAAGGTTAGAAAAACTAAAGGATCGAAAGTTCGATTTGAAGTTTGATTCGAAAAAGTTTAAAGATCAGATGGAAAAGTTAAATGAAGAATTTAAAGATCATCAATTAAATTTTGATTTCGACTTTGACATGGATGAATTTGAAAAAACCATTGAAGCACATCATTTTAACCTGGATGATATTGATATAGACCTGGGAGATCTTGACATACAGATGGAAAAACTTAACCAGGAGCTTGAAGGGCTTGAAATAAATATGGAAGACCTGGATGAAGAATTAGAAAAACTTGACGGTTTTATTGACGAATTAAAAAAGAAACTGGTTGAAGACGGCTATATCAACAGTGAAAAAGAAGATGTTGAAATAAAATTATCCGCAAAAGAGATGTTTGTTGATGGCGAAAAATTACCCGACGAGCTGTTAGATAAATACAGGAATATTTATAAGAAACATATGGGAAAAGAAATTAGCGAAACTTCAAATATTCATATTCACTAAGCAAGTGAATAAACAACTATTTATTTAAAACGTTTACCTTATTAGAAAATTTAACATCAGGGATAATTACTTCCCGGCTTAACTTGAAACTGCAAAATAATTATTCTAACTTTAGGTGTCTCGAAAAAAATCAGGTAAAAGCATTTCTAGCATTTACTGCCTTATCTAATTTTTATCCAACTGTAGAGAGAGCAAAATATAATTTCAATTAAACAAAGTAAGGAGTTAGAGATGAATATTTACGTGGGAAATATAGCACAGGATGTAAGCGAAGAGGAACTTACTAATTTGTTTACAGAATACGGAAAGGTAAGCAGTGCAAAAATATTACGCGATATGTTCACGCAAGAATCACGTGGTTTTGGTTTTGTTGAAATGCCCGGTCAGGCAGACGGACAGAAGGCAATTGAGACCCTGAACACGTATGAGCTAAAAGGGAAAAAACTCGTTGTTAACGAAGCACGTGAAAGAAGAGATAGAAAAGGCGGCGGTGCGCGGCGTGGCGGCGGAAAACGATATTAATACTTTTGCTATTTCGTTTTAAGATGCCGCACTTGTTGCGGCATTTTTTACGTCTGCAACAAAAACTATAAACCCTGTTATAATTGTTGATTCCTCTTAATTTAAGATCCATCTTTATTTTAGATTATGTCGGTTTTATAACCTTCCGGGGATTTTTGTGACCAAAATCATATGACAATGTTTGTTACAACACACAAATATTCTTATATTATTTTATTCAAAACAATATTTAATTAT
Organism: uncultured Ignavibacteriales bacterium; assembly: GCA_963764825.1. GTDB lineage: Bacteria > Bacteroidota > Ignavibacteria > Ignavibacteriales > Ignavibacteriaceae > JAZGGS01. Next base: position 369,377 of record CAVXUA010000003.1, read on the forward strand.
ATAAAGGAGATCATATATGGCAAATAAAAAAGTGATTGCAGTTCTTGGTGCAACAGGTGCACAAGGCGGCGGATTGGTTCGCGCTATATTAAATGATAAATCCAGTGAGTTTACAGTTCACGCGCTTAACAAGGAATGTAAATTCCGATAAAGCAAAAGCAATTGCAGATATGGGTGCTGAGGTGGTTACTGTTGATATTGATAATGATGATAGTCTCAAAAAAGCCTTCGAGGGTGCATACGGTGTTTATGCCGTAACATTTTCTGGGAACACTTTTCCCCGGAAAAAGAAACAGCACAGGTGGCATCAATTGCAAAAGCTGCAAAGGAAGACAAATTCAACATGTTGTCTGGTCTACACTTGAAGATACACGTAAATGGATACCACTCGATGATAACAGAATGCCAACACTTAAGCGGTAAATACAAAGTCCCTCATTTTGATTCTAAGGGTGAAGCAGATAAATATTTTACAGAGCAAGGTGTACCTACTACAAATCTTTTAACATCTTTTTACTGGGATAATTTTATTTACTTTGGAATGGCACCTAAGAAAGGTGAAAACGGCAAGCTTGCACTTTCACTTCCAATGGGTGATAAAAAACTTCCGGGGATCGCTGCTGAAGATATTGGTAAATCGCGCTTACAATATATTCAAAAGGGGGAATGAATTTATAGGTAAAACAGTTGGAATTAGCGGTGGCAATCTTACCGGGAAAGAAATGGCTGATGCATTTACTAAAGCATTGGACAGGAAGTTGTGTACAACGCTGTTCCGTTTGACGTTTACCGCAGCTTTGGCTTTCCCGGAGCTGAGGATCTTGGAAATATGTTTCAGTTCTAACATGATTTTGAAGATTACTTTTGCGGTGTCAGAAATCTTGAATCCGCAAAAACTTTAAATCCTGCACTGCAAAGCCTTGATAGCTGGCTTGAAAAAAATAAAAGTAAAATCCCACTGGAATAACAAATCATTATTTGCGGCAATGCACTTACTTGTGTATTGCCGTGATTTTTTTTATTCTCCCTCCATCTTGTTTTGCTAATTTTATCCGGTTGGTTGATAATTATTGTTTGAATCTTGCCAGGCGAACAATGAAACCAACTGAGAATAAGAATAGAAAAATCAATATGATAATTTTTATGTTCTATGCGCAGGCATTTATATGGAAAATTGTATTATTGTAAGTGCTTAGTTATATAATTTTTGGTATTACATACGCATTTGCGGCTGCCGCACAGCCGGGTCCGTTCCAGGCGTTTATAATTTCGCAGTCAATTAAAAACGGGTGGAAGCGCACACTCCCCGTTGCTTTTGCCCCCCTCATCAGTGATGGTCCGATAATCATACTGGTATTGTTATTACTCAGCACAGTTCCCGGTTGGCTGATACAGTTGCTGCAGATTGGCGGCGGGTTGTTACTTCTCTACTTAGCTTATAAAGCGTTTCTATCTTATTTAAATTATGACCTGCAAAAAGGAGTTGAAGGAAGCAGGCAGGAAAATTCTTTATTTAAAGCCGTACTGGTTAATGCAATAAATCCGGGACCCTGGATTGGTTGGAGCCTAATAATGGGACCGCTTTTTATCAAAGGTTATGAACAATCTGCCGGTTACGGTGTGGCGCTTTTAATTAGTTTTTACTGCACCATGGTTCTAAGTTTGATGGGAATAATTATATTATTTGGATTGGCAAGAATTCTTGGACCAAAAGTAACCAAGATTATTTTAGGTATATCTGTAATTGCATTAACGGGCTTTGGTATTTACCAGTTATGGCAAGGGATATCATTATTTCTAGAATGCAATATAAAAATACTTGCTAATGATTAGAAAAAGCTGAGCGGAATTTTCATTCCGCCCAAAAATAATTTATAATGAAGCAAGCATATCTTTTGCTTTATTCCTTACATAAGCTTGATTTAAGCTAGTCAAAGCATTAAAGTTTGCGCACATTTCAGCATATTTTTTTGCTTCCTCAACATTACCCTCTTTTGAATAAGCCGTTGCAATATAGTAATGAGTTTGCGGATTCTGCAGATTAGAATTTTCAAATTCACTTATCGCTTTTGTGTAATTATTCTCTTCTAAAGCTATCAATCCTTTAAGAAATGAGACTGCCAGATATGAAAAGTATTGTTGGCATTCATTGCGCGCGTGCTAAATTCATTGGTAAGTTTTTTCGCTTCATCCATATTGCCGGTCATCAAAGCAATCCTGCCCATATTATATAGGTTAAATCTTCTATTATTTTCTTTTACTTCTTCCAATAAATCTGATCCTTGCATAATAGATAAAGATTCCTCATATTTTTCTTTCGCTTCATCGAATCTTCCGGCTTCAAAAAGAATGTTACCCATTGTGTTCAAATCACCTGTCATCGCGCCCGCATCATTTATATTTTTTGCAAGGTTGAATTGTTTTTGTATCTCTTCCAGTGCACCGTCAGTATCACCCTCATCAACGAAAGCAACCGCTTTTGTGAAGAGAGCAAATCGTCTTTCACCATCATTTTTTGCAATATCATAACAATTGTTACAATTTTCCTTTGCCTCATCGTACTTACCCAAGTATATTAAATTATTTGAAATTCCCATATGTGAAGCAAAAAAATCGGGATTGACTTCTAATGCCTTTTGGTACTGAACAATCGATTCTTCATATCTTCCTTGTTTTAAAAGCATTTCGGCATAAGAATCGTATGGATTTGGGTCATTGGGAATTAGCTCGATGTATTTTTTAAATGCTGTTTCGGCATCATCATAGTTTTCCAAATTCCGGTATGAGTAACCAAGCATATTGTATGAAGCAGAATAATCAGGAGCAATTTCAGTTGATTTTTTCAGATGCTTTACGGCAAGGTCATATTTTTGCTGACCAAAATAAAATTGACCCATTTGCCCATGCGCTCTTTCATCATTTGGATAAAGTCCGACCAATTTTTTTAGGTGTTCTTCCTGCATTTTCTGATCCCCATCGACTCCAGCCTTTAGTGCCAGGATGATGAGCTTTTCTCCCTCTGATATATTCTCAGTATTTGCTACTGCGTTATCCAGGTCTTCAAAAAAACCTTTGTTTGTAGGATTTGCTAATGAGTGATAATAGTAAGCCATTGCAAACTTGTTATCCTTTGCAAAAGCATTTTCGAAATGTTGGAGTGATTCACGCTGTTGAAGTTTTTCAAAAAGATCGCGACCCATCATAAAATCATCATTTGCCTCCGATGACATAGTAGTAACAGCAATTTTTTCTTCTCCCACCTCTTTTGTGCACCCCGAAAACATTGCGAAAGTGAACAGGACAACAATTGTTAATCCTGTTAATGAAATTAACTTTGGCATATACGCCCTCTCTATTAGTTTAGAATTATTTAATTAATTGAAGCTTAAAATCTTCATGTAAAACAGAACATAGTTAGGCATTTAAAAAATTACAAGGTATTTATGATTAGCGGGCATGAATCTTAGATGTAGAAATTTGTTCTGATTTTGTACAGAAATTAAAACACTTTAGAACAAGAAGCGTAAGGTGAGCGAAATTAATTCCATTTAAACATGAATTCTTTTCCTTCACTAATTAGAAATAAATTTGGGAAATTGCAACTACAAGCAAAAAAAATGAAAAACTACCTTTAAAAACAGAATACGTGCATTTTTTGATTGGCATAAAAAAGGCGAACTTTTGTTCGCATTTTTATTAACCGTTTCTTTGCTGGTTCAGCGTTACATTAAATTATTTCATCAATATCATCTTCTTTGTTTGTGTAAAATCATCGGTCTGTAGTTTGTAATAATAAATGCCGCTTGTAAATCCTGACGCATTAAAATTAACTTCATAACTTCCCGCTGCCTTTTCTTCATTAACAAGTGTTAGCACATCCTCGCCGATCGAGTTAAATATTGTAATTACAACATTTGATTTTTCAGGAATCACAAACTGAATAGTAGTTGAAGGATTAAACGGGTTTGGATAATTCTGTAGCAAGGCAAATTTACCTGGTGGGTTTATTTCAATTACCTGATCAAGTTCAAAATATTCATTAGTGCCGTCATAATCTATTTGATTTATCCTATAGTTGTAAGTTCCAGCCGGAACATTCTTATCTGCAAATGTATAACTATGAATTTCTGTCGTGGTACCGTTACCACCTACAAAACCTACTTTTTCCCACTCTTCATTTTCTCTTATCCTCTCAACTCCAAATCCGGAATTGTTAAGCTCAGTTGCGGTTTGCCAGAAAAGAGTAACATCGTTTTCATTTACAGATGCACTGAAGCTTGAAAGCTCTACAGGTACATTGAGGTTTACCGTAGTGGAGTCCCATCTTCTCTGAGGGCTATCATAACCGGCGTTAACAAGATAAACCCCCGCTCCAGGAGCAGTTAAAATGAATGGGTTGCTGCTTGTTGAATTTATAACATCCACAACATTACCATTGTTATCAACTAGTTCTCCGCCCACTCTACTGGACGTACCCGAAACAGTAACTTCAATATTTAAGGAATCTATAAGTGAATATGAAACAGCACCATCTGAAAATGTGTGGCATCCCGAGCCCGAGCAGCCGGGGTTTGGCCCATTGAACGAAGGTTCGGATAGAAGTATTGGTATTATTATCAACGATATTGCAATTGTGAGTAGTATAAAAGTTGTTTTCATTTTTTCTCCTGTGTGTTTATTATTGATTGCAAACCAGCAATAATTGTACCATCGGTTTATTGCCAAATATGAAAGATATTTTGTAAATGGTGCTAGAAAATTACCAAAAGTGACATTACCCCCGAAAGAATTGTCAGTATTGGTAAAGACTTGCTAAATGTTAAACTACAGAAAAAGCGTATGGCTTTGTTATCTGTGTTCAATCTGCAGCTATTCCAGCAGGAACTAAGCACAGGCGGGTTGATGCTTTGCGTAATTGAAATTATATTGTAATTTAAGTGAAAATTTGGACAACTAAATTCTATACTTTTTATCAGTACCAGCAGGAAAATTATTATGCAAGATATTAATAATATCACATTGTTGATTCATCACATGGAATGGGCTGATGCAAAAGTGTGGGAATCGGTGTTAAAGCTTTCTTCCTCAAACAGTGATTCTAAGATGAGGAAGCTTCTTTATCACATAAGTTCTGTACAGCGGGCATTCTATTATGTACGGACTAAACAACCTCTTGTATTTCCCAAAGAAACTGATTTTCTTGAATTGCTTGATATAGCAAAATGGGGATATAAATGTTATGCTCAGGCTAATGAATATTTAATCTCACTCAAAGAAAATGAGTTAAAAAATATTATAGAAATTCCCTGGGCAAACCGACTGGAAAAAATTATTGGGCAAAAACCTGAAGAAGCATCATTAGCAGAAACTCTGCTACAGGTTGCTATGCACAGCGCTTATCACAGGGGGCAGGTAAATGCTCGACTACGCGAAATTGGAGGTGAGCCACCCATGGTTGATTTTATTGCGTGGGTATGGCTGGGCAAACCTAAAGCTGATTGGAAAGGCATTATTTCCTGAAGAAATTCGTGAGTCGATATTATTTATTCCTTTCCGGTTGAAGCTTTCCTGATATCCCTTGTTGTTTGATTAAACATGCTAATTGTTAACCTGTCTGCGCCAGGCAGGTTGAGGTCCGGTTTCTTTTAACTTAAGTTTCATTGTAGCGAAATAGGAATTTCTATGTTACTCTAAATAAAATTTTAAATTATTTTAAGGTGCACTATGAAATCTATTACTAACACCCTTCTGTTAATTCTTCTCGTTTTTTCATTTATATCCTGTAATAATTCCGGGGAAGAATCCAAAGAAAATTTGCAGCAAGAAAAAAAGGCGGCTTTAGAAGATACCGATTTCAAAAAAACTTTGAAGGAAATAAACAGCGTGCTGGATAAGGCAGTTCTTGATGGGGATTATGAAGCACTACTAAAATATTATACAGATGATGTGATCATAATGCCAATCTTCGAACCGGCAATAAGAGGTAAGGACGCTGTTCGTGAGGAGTATAAGAAGAATAAAAAGGCAGGTGTAAAATATCACGCTTTTAATGGCACGCCAGAAAAAATGTGGGCTTGTGGCGATGAAGTTTTTGAGTACGGCAAATATGGTTTAGTGTTAAGTTCTAAAGAGACTGAATACCCAGATGCTTTTTACGGCTCTTACTTTATGATCTGGGAAAAGCAGTCTGACAATTCCTATCTTGTAAAATATGTGATAACGAATTTGGATCACAAACCTAATAAACATTAGCGCAGAAGATATGTTTTGAGTGTAATTACAAATACTGTTAAATGATGAATTAACTACAAGGGTTTTTGTAATGAGACGTTATAAATGAAAATTAATTTATCAAATATTATAAAACTCTCTTTAGCATCCATCTTTATAATATTAGGAATAACTTTTACTAGTTGCTGTTCGGCAGATTATGTTTATATAAAAGTAAATAAATCAGCATTGTTGCCAGATGCTATCGAAATAAACAGGGATTCTCTAATAGTAGAAGGGTTTAAGATCTGCTATTTGGCGCAAAGATATTATTATAAACCAACATATTTAGGAGGGGGCGGTCTTTCTTTTTATGCGTTTTATATACCTCCACATCTCGCAAAAACAGATTATGGCATATACTCGGTTAGCGCCGTTGAAAGTAGTAGGATAACAATTAGTGCTGAAGGTGTTCAAATTGGTGTGGATGGAATTAATCCAATCAAAGCAGAATTTATTGTAAACAAAAGCACAGTATCAGCTGCTGTTTTTAATTGAGATAATACCGAAGACAAAAGAATCTTATGCTATTTGTTACTTTTTAAATTATGTCTTTAAGAGATATTATAAAATTTGTACTTATACCTTTTTTAATTGTTTATTTTAGCGCAGCTTTAGGTTACATAATAATGCTTACAACAATCGCAGTAAAAAGCAGCTTGCTTAATGTTTTTTCTCCAGTAGTATTGTTTACTGAAATTGTAAATGGCAATGGTACAATTAACTATACTATTGGCGCAGGTATAATGCTTTATATCTACTTAAAGAAATTTTTCAGAAGAGAAGATCCTGAAGACAAAAATGAATAAAATTACAAAATTTATCCTCCTTGGATGTTTAATTTTTGTTGGCTGTAACGACCAATCTCAATTAAATAAAATAAAACGCGAATTTGTTAACATTGATATTTCTACTCCTTCGGGATGGAGATTAACAATTAAGCAAGATGGTTCGGGGCAGGTTGGCTTTGGTTCGCATGCAGTTGACTTTGCAGGTTTTGAAAAAAATACTTTTAATTTTTCTGATGTTATACAAAATCTTGAATCGAAATTAGAATCCCGGGGTTCAATATCAACAGAAATAGTTGTTAGTTTATGGAAAAAGGGGGAAACATCTATAAACGCTCAATATATTTCAGATAAAACCCTGGTGAGTAAGTATTTTCAAAAAGCACTTGCTGCTATAATTTATAATAAAGAAAGAATAGAAAAAATTTATAAAGAAAAAAATCCTGTATCTTTTTAGCATTAAATAAATACATACAAGCGTAGTTTTGTAACCTGCATTTTGTTGGCAGGGCAGCCAGGGTAATGTAGTGGAGACGGGTGTGTTTGAGTAAGTGAAAAGTAAAATGAACTTTATAAAGGAGGGAAATATATGGATACTGAAAAACACAAAGATAGATTTGTAAAAACTTTGCTGTCTCTTTAATAGTACTTTTTTTACATTACATTATACACAAATAACAATAAGAGAATCGCAATTACTGGAAATATTCACAACGGGTGTATAGATTTTTTCTATTGATGGAGAGAGCGGATTAATTAATATTGGAAACATCGGAGGACCAATATATACGATTCACCTTTGTGGATATGCAGAACTTGTTAACAATAAATAATTATGAAGTGAGTGAGTTACAATTTTAGCAGCACGTTATACATCAAACGCACATACAATCGGTGAAGCACCACAAAACATAGTGGCGAATCCTGTTTTCTTTTACAGTAACGACTCAACTTCATTATAGGAGAAGCAACTATTGAAAGTGAATACAGGTTATCATTATGTAGTATGAATGTTGAAGGTAATAACATATGGATAGAGTTAAAACATAGAAATTGGGATAAACATATGATTAAGCTGGCAGATTTACAAGCAAGTTTTATACAAGAGAGCAGGAAATGAGAGTAGATGGTTAAGGTACACTAAAAATAAGGGGAAAGGATTAGAGTGTTAAGGCAAAAGAGAGATTATGAGGATTATGGGTGTAAGGAGTTTATTAAAAAGGAAGGGATGATTTAGTGGTTAAAGATGTAAATATAAATGAATATGATAAAGGATATGTAAATGATGATTATGATGTTATGTTAACTTTTAATTGTATTAGAGTAGAAAATGTAGAAAATATTAGATTAGAATTTAGTTTAGAGAAAAAATATGAAAAAAAGTTTAAAAAGAACAAGATAATTTGATTTTGAATAATTGAAAGAGATAAAGTAAATTTAAAGGTGTATGATATAATGGGTAATGAAATTGTTAAACTAATTAATGAAGAAATAGAAGAAGGTAGATAAAATATAAAATTTAAAGAAAAAGTGTTGAAAAAAGGTGTTTAATTTTAAAAGATTGTTAGAAATGAATATGTTGAAAAAAAAAAGATGATGATAATTAAGTAAGTGTTGAATGATAATATTTTGTTTTAGAGTTAAGTTAAGGTTAAAGTTGAGTAAAATATTTAGAAAATAATTATTAAATAAAAAAAGAATTGAGAGAAATTCGGTAGAAATAATAATTTTATGGCAAAAATATAGGAGAATATGTACTGTATCAGAAATTAGAAGATATTAACACAAGACCACAGCCTTTCCAGTTTTACACGACTGAAGAATTATGGACTGATGAACACACATCCAAAAAGATGCTTGAATATCATCTAAACGAAAATATTAACCTTTCATCTCGTAACAAAAAATTTGTTGAGCATTCGGTTGAATGGATAGTATCTAACTTTGGTATTGATAGCAATTCATCTGTTTGTGATTTCGGATGTGGTCCTGGTTTGTATACAACACGATTTGCGGAAAAAGGTGCAAATGTTACTGGGATAGATTTTTCAAAGAGGTCAATTGATTTTGCAAAAAATGTTGCACAAGAAAAAGGATTAGATATTGACTACGTTAACCAGAATTATCTTTTATATGGCACAGATAAACGATTTGATTTAATAACAATGATAATGTGTGACTATTGTGCATTGAGTCCCCAGCAAAGAGAAAAGTTGCTTCAATTATTTTATAAGCTCTTAAAACAAAATGGTTCAATTTTGTTAGATGTGTATACACTCGAAGCATACAGAACAAGAGAAGAACAATCAACATATGAAGTTAATTCACTCAATGGTTTTTGGTCTTCAAAGAAATACTATGGATTCCTAAATATATTCAAATATGAAGAACAGAAAGTCGTACTTGATAAATACACAATAGTTGAGGAAGATAGAGATCGTGTTGTTTATAATTGGCTACAATATTTTAGTTCTGAATCACTAAAAGAAGAATTAGAAAAGAGAAATTTTATAGTGCAGAATCTATATTCGGATGTAGGTGGTTCACCGTATGATTCAAATAGTAAAGAAATGGCAGTAGTTTTGAAAAAAGCCATATGACAAACAAATCAATCGGATGCCGTAATGTAGGCATTATCCATTTGAGAGGTATTTTATGAAAACAGTAATAAGAATCATTTTATTTACATTTCTTGCATCCATAAATATTTCTGCACAACAAACTTCATTTCAGGATTCATTGCTGGAAAGGATGACAGGTAATTGGATTTTAAAGGGGACTATTGCCGGGCAGGAGGTTACACACGATATTGAAGTTTCATGGATTCTTGAGCATCAGTATTTACAGATATCTGAAATATCCCGTGAAAAAGATGCTGATGGTACAGCAGCCTACGAGGCTTTGGTGCTTATCGGTTGGGATTCTGATTTGAGCAAGTATGCTTGTCTTTGGCTGGATGTTACCGGCGGTGGAGGTCTTTCAGCTAAGGCTATTACCGGTTATGCAGAACGGAATGGAGATGAAATTCCTTTCCTATTTAAAACTAATGAAGAAAGTATTTGGCATACAACATTTGCTTATGATAGAAATACTGATACATGGCAATGGAATATGGACGGAGAAGAAAACGGAAAATTTAAACCCTTTGCACGTGTAAAACTGACAAGAAATGAGTTAGATTAAGTAATTTTTTCAAAACAACGGTTAACAAGCAACTCAATCCTGCTGCTGTTTTGCAATAGGTTGTTCGTTGCTTTCTGTTTTTGCTTTAAGTTGCATTTTAACTTTAGATGATTTTATAATATTTAATCATCAGGTGACAATATGAAATATTTATTCTTCTTTATTGTATCTTCATTTTTATCCCTACTCGTGATTTGTTGTAATCCAACTTCAACTGCAAACATATTATTTGATGGGACAAACTATGATAGATCAAATAATAATGCTCTGCTTTTCGGGAGAGTAGTGGATAAGGATACTAATGAACCACTTGTGGGTGCAAATGTAACCTTAAAGGATTATAACATAGGCTCAGCTACTGATGTTTATGGTAATTATTTAATTAAAGATATTCCTCCTGGAATATATACTGTAAAGGTTTCGTATATAGGTTACAAGTCTTCAATCTTATCGGATATAAAATTAGATACAAAAAAAAGATAATTTAATTAGATTTTAAACATACAAGTAACACCATTTGTAGTGCCAAAATAATAAATTTGATTTCAGCCTAACAAACACATCCCGGCTGCTGTTTCGTATTAGTGTGTTTGAATCTTTTTTATGCTTGAGTTAAGTTAGCTGCAACTATTGTATCCTCAAAATTAATAGATGTCTTTAATAATATATATTAAAGGAGGCGTGCTTATATGAAGAAAATTTACAAAACCTGGCTCCCAATCTTTGTATTGGTAATTTTAATTTTTTCTTGTTCCGAAAACCTCACACAACTAACTCAACGGTATCCAACGGTGTATAACACACACAATGTAAATGACATAGTAAATTTGTATGCTGATGATGCGGTTTTTGAAGTGGCGGGTCAATTTTCTTTTAACGGTAAAGATCAAGTTAGAGATATAACGAAATATGATAGCGTCCTTAATATAAAAATGTCAGTAAGTAATATTGAAACGGTTGGAGATTCTGTGTTCTGCAATTTATCCGAGACAAATGATTGGTTGCAAACAGCTGAAATTGGTGAAGCTCATTACTCGGTTATTTTCGTTTTTAAGGATGGTTTAATAAGTAAAATTAGCGCTGAAGCAAAACCTGAGACAGCTGAAGCATTCAATAATGTACTTACACCATTAATGATATGGGCCAAAGAGAATAAACCAGATTTACTTGCTGAAATGATGCCTGAGGGTAAATTTATTTACAACGCAGAAAATGCAATGAAAACTTTAAACCTCCTGACTGAATGGAAAGAAAGTACCAGGTGATAATATTTTGGTTAATTTTTGGCTGACCAGCGACGTAACCCAGCTGCTGTTTTGCATTAGCGTGTTTGATGGTTTCCTATTTTTAGACAAGGCATATTAAACAATCGTTTGGGTGAAATTAGAAAAATTAGGTTGGCACTTGCGGTACAGTACGGCAAAACATCTGATGAATATAAAGATTCGTTAAGATGTTAAAATAGTTAGAATAATAGGAAGGACGAGAATTAATCTCGCTCTTTTTAATAGTTAAGTTAAACACAACTTAGGCTACAGGTAATTTCTCCTTTTCAGCACGATTTTTTACTTACCCAGTAAGCAAGCTGTTTCGTTTTTGTAACATTCAAATGCTTATTGTGTTATTTGTGTGGTGTGATTTTTGATTCCCATTGATTTTTTAATTATGAGGATAAATTCGATGCGATCAAATAATTATAAAATAAAATCACTCTTACTATCGCTTATGTTATCGTCGCTGCTTTTTTACCAATGCAATGAAGATAGCAGCATTGAACCGGATCCACCGACAGTACTACAGGTAATAGTTAAATCATCTGCGGATTCTTCAGTTATAGCCAGGGCAAATGTTGTTTTATATAACGCTAATACAGGAGAATCTGTTTCCCGCACCTTTTCCGGGAACGATGGCATTGCAAAATTCGAGAATGTTTCCGAGTGGAAATTTTTATTCTAGAATATCTGCACAGGGATTTAATGAAGTTCCACAGGGAAGTGTAAGTCCGGTTCCGTTTTCTGTTACATCTGGTCAAACATTCTCCCAAACTTATTATATGGATGAGCTACTGGGAACTTTTGGAAAGATTGAGGGAACAGTTACACCTAATCTTAGTGGGTTTTTGATCGTTGCTACATCAGCAGGTATGAATGCAGAATATCACACTTATTCGGGTCCGGATGGATATTTTGTTTTGTTCAACGTCCCCTATAGCTCATATGGAGTTGATGCTATAAAATCCGGTTATCAATCAGCAAATCAACCGCAGGTTACTCTTTCTTCTAGTTCATCGTCGGCTACTGTTCAGATAAATGTAAATCAAATTACTGGATCTACCCTAACCGGTAAAGTAACTTTTCTTGCTGCTCAAAATGGTATTGTGGATATCTCACTGCTACATAAAATTTCCCATTCAGTAGTTAACGGACTAACAACTATGATTGACACAAGCAGAAATTATGTAATAAACAATATCCCCGCAGGTGAATACATTGCCTGGGCTTCCTATGAGAATGACGATTATGTTATGGACCCTGATTGGATATTCAAGAATCCAGGAGCGCTGAATGTTTCTTTTGCAACAGACACATCTAAAGTGCGGGACTTCAGTGTAACCGGTGCAATCAATATAGTCTCCCCTACAAACCCTGCTAATTCAATTACACCTGCTCTGGCAGACTCGGTTGTTCCGACTTTTCAATGGATTGCTTATCCACAAACGAAAGAATATATTATTGAAGTGAGAAATATAAACGGGAATCTAATCTGGGGTGGTTTTACAGCTAGTGGGGAAATCCGCCACGCGCAAATTCCTAAAGAATGGAATAGTGTCGAATTTAATTTTGATGGATCTGCGTTAATGCAGTTACAGCCAGGTAATATATATCAGTGGAGATTATACTCTGATGATGAAGCAACAGCTGGTGTTCAGACATTACTTTCAGCAAGTGAAGATTTATCGGGATTATTTATTACGCCTTAATTTGTTAGAATGCAAAATACAAAGGGAGCGTTAGCTCCCTTTGTTTATTTCATCAAAATCATTTTCTTTGTTTTAGCAAATTTTCCAGCCTGCAGTTTGTAGAAATAAATTCCGCTTGTAAGACTTGCAGCATCCCAATTATAATTATAGGTGCCCGCATTTAACTCTTCAGAAACCAGCACAGCTACACTTTTTCCAAGTAAGTTAAATACTTCCAATGTTACCATTGATGTTTGAGGAAGAGAGAATTGAATTTTTGTGCTTGGGTTAAACGGATTAGGATAATTCTGTAAAACCAGGAAGACTGAGGGTACTTCGCCTGTTTCTTCCTCAATATAAGTTACCCCTCCGTTGCTTGTATAAAGGATGGTGCCCTGGCTTCCTACAACCCAACCATTATTTGCATCGGTAAAAAATACTGAGCCGAAACCCGCATTAGTCCCGCTGTTTTGATTAATCCAGTTCGAGCCGCTGTCGGTAGTATATAATATTAATCCGGATAGACCTATTATCCACCCGGTGCTATTATCTATAAAGCGAATCGAGTAAAGTCCCTCTGTTGTATCACTGTTTTGCGGTTCCCAGTTTGTCCCTCCATTTGTAGTTTTAAAAATTGTCCCTTCGTTTCCAGCCACCCAGCCAGTTGCATCGGAAATGAAGAATACCGCACGCAAATAATTAGTTGTTGCCGCAGTTTGAGCTATCCAATTATCTCCTCCATCTGTAGTTTTAATAATTGTACTAAGGGTATTAGAAGGATTGCCTCCAACTGCCCAACCGGTATTTTCATTAACAAAAAATATTCCCCTATAATCGGATGCCTCGGCAGTTTGAGGTACCCAATTTAAACCACCATCGCTGGTCTTAAGTATCTGTTCACCTTCTCCGGCAGCCCATCCGGTAGTAGGAGAAACAAAGAATACTGAATTTAATTGATTAGGAAGAGTGTCAGTCTGAATTGGCCAGGTAGCACCGCCATCAGTAGTATGATGGACCATACCAACATTGCTTGGTGTAAAATTTCCACCAACCGCCCAACCATCGGACCCGGAAGTGAAAAATACTGAGTTGAAATAATTAATCGTTCCACTTACTTGCTCAGACCAATTATTCCCACCGTCGGTTGTGTTAACTATTACACCGTCCCAACCAACAGCCCAACCATTTAACCCATCAATAAAAAACACGGACTGCAATGTTTCTCCAACTCCACTTGATTGGGGTAACCATTGAGAAAACGTTACTTGTTGAAAAAGAAAGAAAGAAAAAACAGAATAAGGTTAGATACTTCATGTTACCTCCTACTGAAGAGCAATGATTATTAAAAGAATACTTCGTGAGAGCGAACTGTAATTAATCTCACGGGCTTATTCAAAAAACCAACCTTCAACACTAAACTGTATGAGAAGAGAAAAAGTATTGGTTATAGTTAGATATTATTTTTTGTAAATCCAAGAAGTATCAGTTTGTAAATAGCAACTAAAAAGTTTTTCTATATAATTAAAACAGTATTAAGAAAGTAATGCTTTAATAAGCATTATAAAAAAACAGTAATGAGTATCAAGATTCGCTTAAGTTTTGATTGGTTAGAGGCAAGAAGCAAGAAGTAAGGGCGAGTTGGTAGCTCGCCCTTTTTAATAACTAAGAATGATAATAAATCAATTTGGTGCTACCTTTCCTCAAGGGTAACAATTCCAATATCAGTTATTTGGTTGGCTAAAACATTAACGCCGGTTATTGTTGTATCCCTGTAAATTAAAGTGTCTGCAGGAGTTATATGAACATTGTAATTTCCTTCCGGTAAAGCCATTAGCTTAAATAAACCGGTAAGATCTGTAAATGTTGATGCAGTATCTATTCCTACCAAAGTCCAAATCGTCGGATCAGCATCTAATGGTAACACTTGTCCAGCAATCGCCCCCGATATGACAACCGGAACAACTCTTATGGTTGGTTTAAGTTTATATTGTCCGTTTCCAGTAATGATAATTGATTTATCAACATTGAAATCTAAGTACAGCTCATATAGTTTTCCATCCTCAATTTCAAATGAATGATTCAATTTTATTCCTGTTTGGGCTCCACTCGGAATAGTTAAAGGATATTTTACACCGTTATCCACAACATAATTACAATCTTCAACGATTAAACGAATTTGAGTATATTTACCTGCGGATAAAGATGTATCCCCAAGCACTGCGCTTGCACCATTCTGTAACAGCAAAAGATCAAAATACCTTAAAGAATCATTAATTACATCCCAGCTTCCTGCAGTAGTATCAGTACCAGCATCGTGTACTTCTACCCGCGATATGCAAATAACAACTGAGTCTAATGTTGATGGTGAATCAATTAAAGTCAGCCTTATTGAACCTACACCCCCATTAGGTGTGGGTTCAGTTGTGTTGTTTTCAGAACATTGCCATAAGGATATTAATAACATAAATAAAATTGAATAAGATAGTATTCTCATTTTCTAGTTCCTTAGAGTTAATATTTAATTAAACGAATTAATGAAAAATTAAAATTGCAGGGTGTAATAATCTACTTGATAGGCAAATAATATACCATTCAATTTATTAATACTCTACTTTTAAATTTTAGAATCAATGTTGACATCAGTACCAAATTATCAGTAATAAAAGGTTTTCTCTTTCCTTTCTGAATTAATTAATTTTGTCAATATTGACTCATTGCGAGAATTATCCGTCATATTTTTCAGATAATATCAAATAAAAACCCCTGCCAATGTTATTAAGCAGGGGTAGGTAAGTAAAACATTATTACGCTACATCATTCTAATTTTAAGATACAGCGTTACCCCAAGAGCGATATTAATATTGCAATATAAACTAGTAACATAGGATCCCTCACTATATTAAATAGTTACGAAATTATTCACAACAACAATGCCGCATAAAAGAACCTTTTTTATAATAATTGCTAATACTTACCTGTTTCCAAATGATAAATATCATTTCAACTGTTTAATAATAGAGCACGCTTAAGATTTTTAAGCTTAATGGTTGGTAAGCAACGGATACTATAATTTGTTCCTTTTAAGTGGGAATTCTCACCAAATCGTATCCCTATTTTTTTATGGAGGATAAAAACTCTTTTCCTAAACAGTTAATCTATTTGATACTTATTGGTTACTTGGTAATGCTTGGTTTAGTTGGCTCTTTGGGTTTCCAGGTATTTTCCGCATCTCCCATTTTACTTTTCCCATCGAACCTGGCACCAGCTTCAATCACCAAAATTTTAGTAAAAATATCTCCCTTGAGATATCCGGTAGGATCAAGCACTAGTTTTTCATTAGCTCTTACAGTTCGAAGCCTGTCTGCCAACGTATGGAGTCAGCGTTTATTTGTCCGTTCACTTTCCCTTTAATCCACGACAACTTTCTTAGCGTAGAAATATCTTCTGTATTTCAGCCTCTACCCTGATATATACACTGCTTGTAATTTCCAATCTATTATAACCCCGTTGCTTATTATAGTGGTTTCGTCGGTTTGCGATCCTTCAAATGTCGTGCTTTTGAGCATAAAATTTTTCTCCTTATACAATTTAATATTCCCGGCAAATTGCTAATAACTATATTCGCCAAATAAAAGTTCGATAGTAATATATCCTTAATCCAGCCACAATTGCTACCCAATTCAATAATCCATCCGGTGAATAATGATTATAGGTTTATGTCTTCCAGCGCAGTACGGCAAAACATCTGATGAGTATAAAGATTCGCTAAGCTATTAAAATAATTAGAATAATAGGAAGGGCGAGAATTAATCTCGCCCTTTTATAACTCATCACCAATTCACCTGGAAATTTTTTCTAAACTATACAAGTAAATCTCGACTAATTGAACACTTCCTTCATTACAATTTTATCATTTTATCATAATGTTTCCCGGAATAATATTTGCAGCAATTAGAAATGAACGATTTAATACTATTTGGATTGAATGTCCTGATTCCAACAGCTAATCTGAATAATAAAAAATATTCAAAGGCAAATAACCGGATATGTTAAAATGAAAAAACTACTGATTGCTTCAGCATTATTAATAATAGTACTTGTTTATTTCTTTTATCCTGAAACAGTAATTAGCTATCCAGCAGGGGTAATGGCCGCTGAACCTCCGCAACAGACAAATCTTACCAGCGAATTGAAATGGACTTCTGAAGAAATATACTTTAGAAGCACTTGCTGAATATAAAATAAAAGCAAGGGTCTTAAGCCGTAATAATTTTTCATTTGGTAAAGAAAGTGATTTATCACCTTTTGATCTGGCACTTGGATGGGGACCAATGTCGGATCAGAGTATAATTGATAAGATAGATATTTCTCAAAGAAACAGATGGTATCATTGGCAGGCAGATGTATTCCCAATTCCGAAGAAGGATATTAGTTTAAATAGTGCCAATGTTCATATAATACCAAAGGATGAAGCAATTGAAGACAAATTTGACAAAGTCTATAGGGGAAGTCTGATTGAAATGAAAGGATATCTTGTGAAGGTAACTACTTCAGAAGGATGGCGATGGATAAGTTCACTCAGAAGAGACGATACCGGGGGAGGTTCGTGCGAGTTGTTTTGGGTTGAAGAGATTAATGTATTGGATCAATAGAAAATAAATGAATCCGCTTTACAGCATCAATACAAATCATTATAGTCTTCATCAGTCTATTCATCTATTGAAATAAAATTATCCCTGCCAGCTCAGGGCTTACTATTAACATTTAACAAATAAGTGTAACCCAACCAAAACATTCCTGCCCTAATTACTAAACATTAAACCAGATAAATGCTTGATTAAACTTAATAATCTCAATAAAAATCTGGCAGGATATTTATACTAAGAGATGAGCTTTAGGATAAGGAGATTTTATATGTTTAGATTAAAAATTACCAGGATGATATTTTTATTGGCAGTAGTATCCTATTTGGTTGGCTGCTCAGCTCATCAAATAATTCTTCCCCCGTTATTTGATATTCAGCCGCTTGAAGAACAAATCGGTTATTTCAACGAAGAGGAAACACAATGTGCAAATACCTATATGGAATTCATCGGACAGGAAGAAGACCTTTTCCTATTTTATGTTGAGGTAGAAAATAACTCAGAAGATGTACTTGCTGTTTATCCCACAGAAATTTATTTAGAAGTAGTTGAAGAGGCTCATACTCAAAATAATATGTACACAAAGAAATATTCTGCTTTAGATCCGGAACGGGAGATTGCAGAAATAAACCGTAATGATGAAAGAAGAAGATGACCGTCACGATTTAGCTACAGCAGGGAACATCTTTTTTGGCATTTTAAGTGTTGTTGTAGATTTAACCAGCGATAATGAATACAAAGAAGAAAATGTTGCTGTGGATGTTATCAGTACAGGAGTGAACCAGGTTGGTGAGGAAGTCTTTCATTCGGATATTGAAAAAGATTTGGAAGAGGTAAAAGAATTCTGGAAACATGAAGTTCTGAATGAATCAGTTCTAAATCCTGGCGATACTATTGGCGGACTCGTTTATTTGCCATTCAGTAACAGTGCGGAGTTTTTTAAAGTTATAGTCCCCGTTTGTGAATTGCCCGAATCACATTTGTTCACGCAGATGCAGATAAATAAATAGGGGCTGAGATCACTTCATCAACATCTATCCGCCGTAGTTTTAACGTAGGAAGACCATCTTCTTAATCTTAGCAAAATCATCTGTTTGCAGCCTGGGTGATAATTGGCGCTTTTATTTTAACTCCCTTGCTTATTTCATTTCTGTAGCTTAATCGAACAAAAATATTAAGGCAAGAAATATAAACTTACTGGCAAAAGTGATTGTGGAAGAATATAAAAAAAGGAATAGTTTTTGTTTACTTTCTTGTAATGAAATTGAAGTAAATGGAGAAAAATTGTGAAATTTCTCGTTATTTTAATGTTTTTAGGCGCCATTGGTGGCGGAGTTTATTGTATATCTGCTATAGAAATCGAGAGCGATGTAGAAGTTACAGGTAATCTACAAAGGTCTCAGCAGACAATTGACGTTATTGACGATACAGAGGCATCGGGCTCCTTATTTTTCATTGTAGTTAATGGAAAAGTAAAAAACAATTTAAAGAAACCTATAAAGAATGTGTTTATTAAATACACTATAGGCGGGCAGCAAACCAGTGCAACAATTTTTGATATTGCACCTGGACAAGTATTAGATTTTAACACAAAGGGGATTCAAACTACAGCAGCAAATCCAGAATTTTCTTATGAGGGTGTTTATTACGATGAAACATCTATGTAATCCCAGAAATAAATATTAATGCAAAATAAAGTTAACGATTGGCAATTAATAAAAAGCCCCGCGTTGTTCTGGGGCCTGTGAATCTAAAGTTCAGATCTTTACTGCATCAGGATGACGGCAAGGCGGGTTCCCCCTTTAATTAGTTTAAATTATTATATATACAGTTGAAACTATATACGCTTGATTATTTTTTAATGTTGGATTCAGTTTTATGAGGTTCTTTGGGTTTCCAGGTATTTTCCGAATCTCCCATTTTACTTTTCCCATCGAACCCGGCACCAGCTTCAATCACCAAAATTTTAGTGAAAATATCTCCCTTAAGATATCCTTTAGGATCAAGCACTAGTTTTTCACTAGCTCTTACAGTTCCGGAAACCTTTCCGCCTATCGTTATGGAATCTGCGTTTATTTGTCCGTTCACTTTCCCCCCTTCACCCACTACAACATTCCTTTGTGATGAAATATCTCCTTGTATTTCACCCTCTATCCTGATATTTCCGCTGCAGGTTAATTTCCCATCTATTTTAACCCCATTGCTTATTATGGTGGTTTCGTGGGATTGTGATTCTTCGAATGAAGTGCTTTTAAGCATAAAATGTTTCTCCTTATTCAATTAATGTTCCCGGCAAATTACTAAATACCATATTCGCCATCTACAAATACGATGGTAATATATCCTTATTCCAATGTCAATTGCCACCCAATTCAATAATCCATCCGGTGAATAACGATTGTTAGATTTATGACTTACAGGGTAGTAATGTAAAAGCAGTAATGAGTATAAGAATTCGGTTATGTTTTGATTTGCTTGTAGTAAGTAGACTTTAGGGATTAGCTAGGGCGAGCGGGTGACTCGCCCTTTAATTAATTTTATAGAAATATTATTTCAATAAAATCATCCTTTTTGTTTAAGTAAAAAACCTGCTTGAATTATGTACAACTAAATCCCGCTGAACTTTACCACTTAAAGAATTATCATTAAATTAGTATTTACAATAATTTAACTATAAATAAAGGGTGATAACTAAATGAAAAAATATTTTCATATTTTACTATTCGTTGCAATCGTTTCTTTTTCTGGCACAGTAAACGCACAAGAAAAACCAATTCAACTTTCCCTGTTCAATCCAATCCAAATATTTCCTGAAAGCTCATCAATTGCTGGTCTTCGCTTTAATCTTATTTACGGAAAGAATGCAAATGTTACAGGTCTTGATATCGGCCTGGTTAATCAAACAACCGGAACGCAAACCGGAGTTCAGTGGGGTGGTCTTAACCTTAATGATGGTGGTTTTAAAGGATGGCAATCAGGATTTGTTAACATTACAAAAGGAAGTTCCCTCGGGTTACAAACTGGCACAGTTAATTATCATCTGGGGCATTTTAACGGGCTGCAGTTTTCAATTGTAAATTATGCAGCAACACTAAAAGGTTTGCAGATTGGTTTGATAAATATTATAGGTAAAGGTGGATTCCTGCCTGTGTTCCCAATCTTTAACTTTGATTTTGATTGATTTGTTTATTAAAAATAAAAAGGGCGAACTTTTGTTCGCCCTTTTTAAAAATTCATAGAAACATTATTTCATCAAAATCATTTTTTTTGTTTTAACAAAACTTCCAGCCTGCAGCTTATAAAAGTAAACACCGCTTGTAAGATTGGCGGCATTGAATTCAAATTCATATTCGCCTGCTGCCTGTACCTGGTTAATAATGGATGATACTTCACTTCCTGCAGCATCATATATCTTAAGGCTGACAAAAGTTTTTTCAGCAACCAGATATTTAATTTTGGTTGATGGATTAAACGGATTGGGATAGTTGCTGTAAAGTTTGTATGTAGTTATTGGGTCTGTAGAACCGCCAATCCCTGTTGTTGAAACAACAACGCTGGTGGAGCCCCAGTCACGGTTTGGATCTTTATACCCAGCATTAACTGTGTAAACGCCTTCAGAAGGAGCAGTTAAAGTAAAAGGATTATTTGAAGTTGAGTTATTAACGGCAACTACCATTCCTTCTACAGTTACAAGTTCTCCTCCTACACTGCTGCTTGTACCCGAAACAGTTATTTCAACATCCAGCCCGTTGGCAACCGCAGAAACAATTCCGCTTTGCAGAGTGTGGCATCCAGAACCATCGCAACCTGGGGTTGTTCCATTGAAGCTTGGTTCTGAAAAATAGAGTGAGGTAAATAAGATTGTTATTAAAACAGAAAAAAGAGTGATATTTGTTTTCATTGGTTCCTCCGAAATAAATTAATTGATAAATGGCAAAATTTGTCCATCTTCTTATATAGTTACATAAAGCAAAGGTTAATGACAATAGAAATATTATTCACCTGGAAATTAGTACGATAACGCTAAAATATGTAAACAGTTCAATTATTTTTTTCGTAAAAATGGCGAACAAAAGCCTGTCTGCTGACAAGCCAGGTTCGCCCTGAACATATTAAAAACTAAATACTAATCGTTATCAACTTCGCCGCCGTGATCACCTACAAGCATCCACTTACCATTTTTCTTCATAAGTATATCTGTCCAGCGTCCTTTTTCCTGCACTGGTGTTCCGTCATTTCTTTCAATAACTTGTGAATAGTAGTAATGAACAAAAGCAAAGTCACCGTTAACCCAGATCCTTGCAGGGGTTAGCGTATGGAACTGGTTTTTCCCTTTCTTTGTCCAATAAGTAAATGATTTAACAACATTATCTCTTACGTGTGGTGCTTCATTTTCATAAGACCAGCCAAGATATGAATCATCAAAGTATCCCAGGAATAACAGTGGATCGCTGAGATTAGTTTCCCAGTATTTCTCAACTCCAGCCCAAACCTCTTTTTGTGCGTCAGTCCATTCCTGTGCAGAAGTAAAGCTGGTTAGTAACAAGAAAAAAACAGAATAAGCATAAAACTACCTGGTAGTTTTTTCATTAGAGCCTCCTAATTAGTGATATGTAATTGAATAATTTGAAGATGAGAATTAATTCGTACGTAATATTATAAAAGATTAAACTATTAATAAATGGCAAATTATGTGACAACGGACATTATGAATCCTATTCTGAATTCATCCTGGTTGATTTTCAGACAACCGATAATTAACTTCTTATCCAAATAAAATAGATGGATTTTGCATTCATTTAAATATCAACTAAAATAAGGATCAGATATGAAACTCGATTTTAAAGCTACCTTTGCAGTAATAACTTGTGTGTTGTTACTTGCAGCAGGTAACATATTTGCACAAAACCTGGAAACTCCTCGTCCAAGTCCAAATGCGACCGTTACACAAACTGTTGGTGTTACACACATTTCGATTGATTACAGCAGCCCGGGAGTTAAGAACAGAAAGATTTGGGGCGAACTGGTTCCATTTGGAGAAGTCTGGCGTACCGGGGCTAACGAAGTAACTTCAATTACATTTGATGATGCCGTTAAGATAAATGGAAACGACATCCAGGCAGGAACTTACGGAATTCATACCATCCCGGGCGAAACAGAATGGCAGATAATATTTAGTGGTGATACGGAAGTTGATGCCGGCTCAGAGTTTGATGAGAAGAAAGAAGTGTACAGAATAAAGGTGACACCGGTAGAAACGCCGTTCCTGGAAAGACTGACTTTTATTTTTACTAACACAACAGATGATAAAACTACTGTTAATCTTCTCTGGGAGAATTTAGGAATATCTTTCGATATAGAGGTTAATACAGGAGAACTTGTACTTACAAAATCACGCGAAAAATTATCATGGGTTCCAACATTCCAGGCAGCCAGCTATTGTTTGAACAGTGACGTAAATCTTGAAGAAGGATTGAGGTGGATACAAGCTTCCATATTACTTGATGAAGTTTACTGGAATACGAGGGTAATGGCACAAATACAAAACAAACTAGGAATGAATGATAAATCAATCAGCACAATGGAAAAAGCAATTGAATTAGGCGGGAAAATGGAAAGCGCACCTTTTGATTATGACAGGATGAAGGAAATGTTAGCGGAGTGGAAAAAATAATTTAGTAGTTGTTTATGGGTGGTCAGAAAGACCGCCCATAAACAGTTTACTTTAACGTTAAAATCAAGAACACATTAACTATTCAAGATGATGAAGAGACTTAATTATTTTAATAGTATCATCTTCTTTGTTTCAATAAAGTCTCCAGACTGAATTTCGTAGAAATATATTCCGCTGGTGAGACCTTCTGCACTAAAATTTATTTCATAACTTCCAGCAGATTTTTCCCCGTTAACAAGTGTTTTAATCTCTTCTCCAACAGCACTAAATATTTTTAGAGTTACAAATCCATCCCAGGGGATAGAATATCTAATCGTTGTGCTCGGATTAAATGGATTTGGGTAGTTTTGATAAAGTTGAAAGTTATTAACAATCAAATCTTCTTCTTCGTTAACTGAAGTAATAGTGCTTAAATCAATTTCAAACAATGATCTTCCATGAGTTCCTGCAACAAGTTTGTGGGTTGGCTGGTGATAATTTATATCATATACAGGCGAGTTTGGAAGACCGGGTCCCAAAACTTCCCAACTAGTTCCCAGATCTTGTGTAAAAAAAACTCCGACGTCCGTTCCAACATATAATGTACTGTCATCATCATATTCTATAATTATAGAATTTACGGGAACGTCAGGAAGATTTCCGCTAATATCGTTCCAGGTATTTCCGTAGTCTATTGTTCGGAATACGTGAGGATTTGTTTCATCAAGATTATACCCGCTGATTGTAACATAAGCTGTTGAAGGTACTCTTTTATCTGCAAGAACATCAGTCATATATCTTTGCGGTAATATTCCGGTTTTATCTTCCCAGCCGGTTCCGGAATTTGTTGATACAGATAATTTTGCATCATCGGTTCCCACATAAATTACCCTTGTAATATTATCACTCTCAACTGCAGAGGTAACACATGTAATTGTTCCAAGTCTTCCGTTTGCACCTCTTGTAAGATCAGAACTTATTTCTGTCCAGTTGCTACCGCCGTTAGTTGTTCTGTGAAGTTTATAAGTCCCGAAATAAAGAATGTTAGGATCCTGCACATCTAGCACGTAAGGAGTAGACCAATTAGTTCTAGAAAAGTCAATACCGTTTCCTATATAGTTAAAACTTTGTCCACCATTAAAGCTTTTGCCAATTCCACCAAACTGAGATTCGGCATAAACAATATTTGAGTTTGTGTAATCAACTTTTGTATGGAAGCCATCACCTCCATAAATATGATCCCAGTTATTAATTGTACCATCAGATTTTAATGTACCATTATCTTGCGTTCCGCCAAGTTTAATTTCGGGTTGAAGGTAATCAATTTCAGTTGCATAGAATTGTGATATAGGTAAATCGTAGGATTTTGCCCATGGTGCCCCGCCTACAGTTGTATTAAACATTCCTCCGTCATTTCCAACTATTAAATTGTCTTGGTTCGTTGGATTAATCCACATTGCATGCTGATCTGGATGCTGCTGATCAAAAGAGCCGGAATAAGAATTTGTAATATTTTGCCAACTACTTCCCCCGTTAGTTGATTTAAATAGATCAACATCAGCACAATAAACTAAATTATTGTCGTTCGGATCAACTTCAAGCAAACCAAAGTACCAACCAAATCCAGAAAATTCAGAGGGTAAAATTCCGGAGGGCATTTGAGCCCATATATTTCCTTTATCTGTTGATCTGTAAAACCCATGAAAAGTATTATCTGATCCATTGGGAGATGAAGCTTCTTTATAGAGAGCATAAACATAATTTGGATTGCTTGGTGCAACCGCAATACTTATTCTCCCTATTATAGGATTTGGTGCAGGAAGACCGTTTAATAGTTGTGTCCAGCTTGTACCACCATCGGTTGATTTATAAATTCCACTGTTCACACCAGCTGCTTTCCGAAATGACGGACCTCTCAGCCGTTCCCACATTGCAGCATACATGACATTCAAATCACCCGGATCAATTGCAACATCTATTGCGCTAGTTGAATCGTTTAAAAATAAAACTTTATTCCAGCTTGCACCTGCATCAGTTGATTTATAAATGCCCCTGTTATCACCCTTTGAGTAAAGACCACCGGATACAGCAGCGTAAATTAAATTTGTATTTAAAGGATGAATTTCAATTTCAGCTATATGCCTGGAATCCTCCAAACCTGATATAAACCAGGTTTCTCCATTATCTGTTGATTTCAACATACCGAATCCTGCATAAGAATCAGTACTGATATTTGCTTCGCCTGTTCCGCAATAAATAGTATTTGAATTAGCAGGATCAATAACAAGGGAACCGATTGACAAGCTTGGGAAGAAATCTGTTTTGGGTATCCAGCTATTTCCCAAATCAGTTGATTTGAAAATTCCTCCGGCTGCTGCGCCTATATAAAGAAAATTATTGGCAGGATCATAATCCAGCGCTGTTATTCTTCCACCAACGTTAGATGGACCAACAGGGTACCAGCCTGTACCAAGTACAGTGGAATTTTTACTTATCATCTTTTCTTTTTCTTCGATTGCCGAAAAATATTTTTCCATTGGAATTGTTTCATTAGGATAAGCTCTTTGTAAATAAAACCAATCGCTTGGATAAAACTTTTTATCAAGATTAATTTCTTGTTCAGGAATATCAATAAGCGAGTAAGTAAATGCTGCAAAAAGTATTGTAATCACTAGATTAATAATTCTGTTCATGTCAACCCTTTAAATATTGTCAATAACTATTTTTGTTAGTGTCTAAATATAGCTAAAGTGAGTAAAATATAAGTTTGCCTTAGAAACTGTTTACTCCTATAAACGGTAATATTAGGTGTTTACAAATTAATATTAACGGCAAATATAAATGCTGGGATTATTCATATTGCATTGGGGAAGTATTACAATTACTAAATCTGAATCCAGTTAATATTAACTATACTCAACCGCTTTATTTGCGGTTTGTTTTGCTTTGTAGATGGGAATTTTAAAAGAAAATGAGGTTCCTTCGCCTTCAGTGCTTTTCACATCAATGGAGATATTGTGTACTTCCAGAATTTTTTTAACTATTGTTAACCCTAAGCCCAATCCAACATTATCATGCATATTTGTTCTCTCGGCTTTCTGGTACCTATCAAAAATATGTGGTAAATCTTCAGTGTTTATTCCTGCACCTGTATCCTTAACGGATAAAAGAATCTCTTCCTTTTGAGGTGATAAACTAATTGTAATATTTCCACTTTCGGGGGTAAACTTAATTGCGTTATCCAATAAATTTT
Source organism: uncultured Ignavibacteriales bacterium (assembly GCA_963764825.1). Classification (GTDB taxonomy): domain Bacteria; phylum Bacteroidota; class Ignavibacteria; order Ignavibacteriales; family Ignavibacteriaceae; genus JAZGGS01. Next base: position 396,126 of record CAVXUA010000003.1, read on the forward strand.
GAAGCACCTTTTCCATCATACCGATATCCGCATATACCAAAGGCAGATTAAAAGGAAATTTCAGAGCGAGATCTATCTTTTTGGGTTCTGCAATTATAAGGTTCTTCTGCTGCACGTCCTGCACAAGTTCTGCAATCGAAAATGGTTCGGGATTGGGAACAGTTTCTCTTGCTTCAAGTTTTGATAGTTCAAATAATTCTTCAACTAAATTTTTTAATCTTTCGGTACTTCCGAAAATTGTTTGCATATATTTCTTTTTGTCTTCATCGGTAAGAGTATCTGCTTTCATTAATATAGTTTCAATATAGCCCTGTATTGTTGCAAGCGGTGTTCTTAAATCGTGGGATACATTTGCTACCAACTCCCTTCTCAAATTATCCATCGTTTTCATCTCCTCTATATTGCTTACAATTGTATCTGCCATTTCATTAAATGAATCTGCAAATTCTCCCAGTTCGCCACTGCTTTTGAATTTTATTCTTGTATTAAGATCACCGTCTTTAAATCTTCTTATTACATAAATAATCTTGCTTAAGTTTCTTGTGATAAATGCAAGCGCGATTAAACTGATTAATGCTGCAGCTATAAGAGTGATTGTCATTGAACGAACTCCCAGTCTTAACATATAACTGCCAAATACAAACTGTGTAGCATTCTCATATTCTTCTCCGCCAAGAATAACATACATGTAACCCATAAGAACAGAGTTTTCGTAAACCTCTGATGCAGAGAAACCTTTCATAACAGTTTCATTTTTCGGATCAACGCCCATAACAAAAGTAGATGTACCAACTTCTATAAATTCTTTTATTGGATCTAATGGAACATAGTCCAACTTGATTACTTTATCCGGCGCAAAGTATGTTAAAATTTTCCCTTCGGTGTTAAGTAGATAAACTTCGATACTTGGATTTATAATCATAACATCGTGGAAGACTTCCTTAAGCACTTCTTCGTTTGTTTCCCCGTTAATAAAACATTTATTCTCGGCAGCAATATGTGGAGCAACTTCTGCATTTAGTTTTTGTCCTGCTTCCTGGAAGTACATCTCTGCTGTGTAAACAGATATGTAAAGGTAAACAACTGAAAGAACCAGCAGTGTTAGCAAAAAAATTGCGCTAATCTTCCAGAATATACTTGTGAGAAAACGATTTTTTCTTTTTTGATTTCCCTTCATAGTAACCTCAGATATCCTCGCTTTCATTAAACCTGTATCCAACTCCCCACGAAGTTAAAATATATTTTGGATCAGACAGATTGGATTCAATCTTACTTCTTAACCTGTTTATATGTGAATTAACTGTATGCTCATACCCGTTATATTGATAACCCCAAAGAATATTAAGAAGTTGTTCTCTTGTATACGTTCTGCCAGGATGGGAAGCAAGTAGATGCAACAGATCAAATTCTTTTGGAGTTAACTCTATTCTATCTTCATCCAAAAGCACTCTCCGATTCGCAACCTCTATCTTCAAATCTCCAAAGGTGATATCAGCTTCATTATCGATCTCTTTTTTTATAGCTTCGATTCTTCTGAATATTGCTTTAACCCTTGCTATAAATTCTCTTATTCCGAATGGTTTAGTAAGGTAGTCGTCTGCTCCTACTTCAAGCCCAAGAACTTTATCAAATTCTTCAGATTTTGAAGTGAGCATTAATATCGGTGTGTAGATGTCTTTCCTGCGCACTTCTTTGCATATTTCAAGACCGTCTAACTTCGGAAGCATTAAATCCAAAACGATCAGATCAAACTGATCGTTTAAAGCGTGCTTTAATCCCTCTACACCATCAGCTGATTGTGTAACTTCGCAGTTCAAATCTGTTAAGTGAATTTTTAGAAGATCGGATATAGATTTATCGTCTTCAACTACTAATACGTTTTTCATCATTTTACTTTGTGATTGATTTCAATACAAAAATAATATGAAATCATAACAAAACTATCACAGTATAGTAAATAATAAGAATTGAATTAGAAAAAAGGACTGTAAGTGATTACAGCCCTTTTAGGAGAGAGTTATCGAGAAACTGTTCCTGTTGGGAACGAAGAAAGATTTGTGTCCATCATGTAAGTTGTATGATCAACTGCATTCATTGGAATATTGCCAACTAACGGTTTTAATGTAAACGGATCTGCACTGTTATCAGGCGATGGTTCAATTGAAATAACGGCAACTCCCCCTGCAATATCTGTTGGAAAAGTTAAACCTGCCGGAGCGTTTAATAAAAAGTCCTCTCCAGGGAATGGTGGTCCCGGCATAGTGCTGCTGTATGGATCAGCATCATCAAAATCAGATATATTCGTGAAGGTTCCTGTAGAAACAGGCACGCCATTAATAACCGTCCATCCCTCATACTTCCAGCCAGCCGGAAGAGTTTGTAAAGTTAATCCTGCAGATGCACCAGCAACCGTAATCGTTACAGCTCCAGTGGGATAGACTCCTGCATTATTATCCATTGGATAAGTTACATGATCCATAGCATTGGTTGGGATCATTCCAATAAGGGGCTTTAGTGTAAAGGGAGAAGCATCATCATCAGGAAAAGGTTCAATAGATATAACTGCAACATCGCCAGCTATATCTGTAGGAAAAGTTAATCCTGGAGGCGCATTAAGTAAAAAGTCCTCTCCCGGAAATGGCGGGCCAGGCATTGTACTGCTGTATGGATCAGCATCATCAAACAACTGTTGCATCCGTAAATGTTCCTGTTGTTACTGGTGTTCCATTAATCACCGTCCAACCCTCATATTTCCATCCATCAGGGAGAGTTGGGAGAAATAATCCCTGTGCAGGACTTCCCGAAGATAGATCAAGGAACCAGATACCGCTGTTCTCATCTGTATTTGCTCCATTTGTCGGAGTAGCGAGTATGTAATTTCCGGTAGAGCTTAAAAAGTCATCTCCCAAAGCAGAAGAATGACCAACACTTAACATTGCACTTTCACCGGAAACATCACCAGCTAAGTAATGAGTCATAGCCGGGATATCATCTACATCTCCTGTCGGTTCAATGGTAAGCACAAATTCAGTGGCTGAGCTAAGATCTCCACCCAAATTAAATTCACCATTTGTTATTTCCATCCCGTTTAAGTCAACCAGGTTTCCGTTGGAATCTAAATTAAATTTACCAGTTGATACAGGAGAGCCGTCTACAATAGCCCATCCTTCATAATGATATCCGTTTAACAGCGGATCCAATCCAGTAAAATTTATTGCAAAGGTAGTGCTCGGTGGATTTAGAAACCAAATACCACTGTTTTCGTTTGTCATTGCACCATCAGTAGGAGTTGCTAAAATATAGTTTCCTGTCGCGTTTGCAAAATCAATACCTAACGCTGAACCATGGTCAGTTGTAACACTTGCCGAATTGTTGCTGAAATCTCCTGCAAGTATATGAACTTCGCTTGGATTTGGATCCGAATCGGGATTTGGTTCGATAGTTAACACAAAAGAAGTTGCAGCTGAAAGTTCGTTTGCATCAAGTTCAAACTCAGTTTGGCTAAGACTTCCATTTGCATCAACACTAAATGTTCCTGTTGATACTGGACTGCCGTTAACTATAATCCATCCTTCATACAAAGCATCGGCACCAAGGTCTTCTAAACCATTTAAATTTAAGGTTAATGTAGTACCAGATGGTTGGGGAACGATAGTTGGCTCTTCATTTGAGCATCCGAAGAAGGTAAGTAACGAAATAGCCCCGATTAAAGTTAGTATTCTCATAATTTTTCCAATTTATTATTAATCGAATTAATTTCAGGAGAAAACTAATTTTAAAATATCACGGAATAATCACAGGAAAGTAAAGTTTGTGTAATGATGGCTAAAATTATTGGCAGGCAGGCCGAAACTTGTCCTCCCGTAACAAAAATTTAAGTTAAGCAGCTAATGCAGAAATTCTAAGAAACTATTACAAAAAAAGAATGATCTATATTGTTAGTGCAACCCGCCTGAAGTGATAACCGTAAACTGCCAATGTCATGGCAAGCGAAAATTTTGCAGGATATTTAAACAAGCTAAAGGCCAGCAGTTTCCAAAAATATTTTTTACCTTTTTCCAGTGTCCCTAATAACCAGATCAATCTGAAAAACGCCTTAACTTCGTTAATAGAAAATTTATTTTTATCCCAGGAAGGAAGTTCATAGTGATGCAAGAATTTTATTAACCTTTGGTAGTAAACTTTTTGAGAGTAGATAGTTTTAAGTATATAAGAATAACCAGCCATCAGTTCCGCGTAATTCATTTTAGGAATAAAATTAATTGAGCCGTCCATGTTATTCCCCGTAAAGCCAGTAAGCAAACGCTTTTCTCCGCTTAACCGCTTAAATAATTTTGTTCCGATTGGTGCATTCAGCAACCCAACCATAGCTGTAACAATTCCGCTTTTCTGAATAAAATTTATCTGCTCTTCAAAAACTTCAGGATGATCATTATCGAATCCAACTATGAATCCAGCGGAAACTATAAACCCTCGCTTCTGCAATTTATTAACTGAGTTTACAAGATCACGCCTTAAGTTTTGTGCTTTTCCGCATTCAACAAGACTCAAGCTGTTTGGCGTTTCAATACCGACGAAGACGCTGTTAAATCCTGCATCAACCATCATTGTCATCAGCTCTTCATCATCAGAAAGATTGATTGATACTTCTGTAATAAATTTAAAGGGATATCTTTTTTGTTTAGACCATTCAATTATAGCAGGGAGCACTTCAGTTTTAAGTTTTTTCTTATTACCAATAAAATTATCATCAACAATTGAAATTGGTTCCCGCCAACCAAGTTTGTAAAGAGTATCAAGTTCGATAATGAATTGATTAACGGATTTTGTTCTTGGTGTACGACCGTTAAGCATTGTTATACTGCAAAACTCACAATCGTAAGGGCAGCCGCGGGAATATTGCATTGCCATGCCCGCATATTTTTTCATATCAAGCAGTTCCCACATCGGAACAGGAGATGATTTAACATCAGGAAATTCCTCTGTAGTATAGATATGCTCAGGTGTTCCGTTTTCCAGGTCTTCTAAAAATTTAGGAAGAGTCAACTCTGCTTCATTTAAAACAAAATGATCAACTCCTAAAAAATCCTGGTATTGAGTTGTAGCCAGCGGACCGCCCGCAACAATTTTAATGCCTAAAGTATTACATCGTCGTATTACTTCATTAAAAGATTTTAATTGAATATTCATACCGCTAAGGAAAACGTAATCTGCCCACAAAATATCTTCATCATTCAAGCGCGTAACATTTAAGTCGATTAATTTTTTCTCCCACTCTCCGGGAAGCATAGCTGCAACTGTTATAAGCCCAAGCGGCGGCTCAGCTGCTTTTTTTGAAACAAACTTCAAAGCATCTTTAAAACTCCAAAAGGTTGAAGGTGTTTCAGGGTAAACCATTAAAATTTTCACATAATACTCCGTAAAAAATAATCTGTTTTAACATCTCTATTATGCAAATTATTCTTTACAAGTACTGTAAAAGAAATGTAAAAGTTAATCCTTATTTCTTGTACTTGGATATTGAAAAGATGATATTTGGAACGGATTAAATTTTAATCAGAAGGATCATAACAAGATTTAATATAATTAAGAAATGAAAAAAAAGCATTCCCTTTTTTATCATATTGTTATTTTTGTATTGGCACAGCTAGCATGGCTGTCTTTGCTGGGACTGTGGATTTACTGGTATGTTTATAACTACATTGTGTTCGAAAAAGTTGGTGGCCAGGCGTCTCCTCAACTTAGTTATGATATTACAAATGTTGTCCCGTTTGTAATTGGGCTGGTTTTGCTTAGCGGCTTATCTTTCACAACTTCTTTAATCTTCAGGCATTTGAACGTTCAACTAAGGTTAACTAAGCTTTACGATAATTTTATAAGCAATGTTACCCACGAGTTAAAATCCCCTTTATCATCTATCCAACTTTACCTGGAAACATTGAAGGAACGCAATGTTCCGCCGGATAAGCAGAAAGAATTTATTGATTTAATGAGGACAGATGTTAACCGGCTCAATAATCTTATTAATTCTATCCTGGAAATATCAGCGCTGGAGCAGAAAAAACTTGCACACGATTACCAGGTTCAGGAGGCTGAATTAACTATAAGAAATTTACTTAAGGAATCCGCCGGGCAATTCAGGCTGCCGGATGATGTTTTAAATATAAACGGCAGCGCACCTTGTAAAATTGTTACAGATGCAAAAGCGATGAGGATTGTGCTGGATAACCTGATAGATAATGCTATAAAATATTCTGCGGGCTCCGTTAAAATAGATGTTAAATTATCCTGTAATCCGAAAAAGTTTATAGTCGAATTCAGCGATAGGGGAATCGGTATTCCACCCGGGGAATTGAAGAAGGTCTTTAATAAATTTCATCGTATACAGCATAATAATATACCGAACGTAAAAGGAACCGGCTTAGGGCTTTACTGGACAAAAGAAATAATTAGAAATCATGGCGGTAAGATCTCGGTTTTAAGTGAAGGCGAAAATAAAGGAACCAAATTTACTATTGAGCTGCCCGTTTACCATGCATCTAAAAAACGTTTTATAAATAAACTTCTAAAGAAATAAGATAAATAAATCGATGGATAACAATTCATACAAAGAAAGTAAAATATTATTAGTCGAAGATGAGAAAACCCTTGCCGTTGGCCTGGAGTTTAACTTAGTTGAAGAGGGTTACCTTGTTGAATGGGCTAAAGATGGAAGAGAAGCAATTAGTCTTTTTGAATCAGGTAATTTTGATATGATAATACTTGATATTATGCTTCCATACTTTGATGGTTTTGAAATTGCAGAAATAGTCCGCAAAGCTAATCCTCAAATGCCAATCTTAATGCTTACTGCAAAAACTTCTAAGGGAGACAAGGTTAAAGGATTGGAATTGGGAGCAGATGATTACATTACAAAACCTTTTCATTTGAAGGAACTTTTACTACGAGTAAAGGGGATGTTAAAACGAAAAGCATGGTACAAAGAAGTAACTCTTAACCAGCCAAAATTCAGCTTTGGAAATAATGAAATTAATTTTGAAAACTTAAAATGTAAATGCGGCAATAAAGAGTTGAAGCTTACTCCGCATGAAGCTATGGTCTTAAAGTACCTGGTTAATAATAAAGGAAAGATCGTATCACGGAAGGAATTGCTTGAAAAAGTCTGGCATTTAAATCCGGATATCGAAACGCGCACAGTAGATATATTTATTTCACGCTTGCGTAATTACTTTGAAGAAGATCCATCCAACCCGATATACATTAAAAGTGTTCGTGGAGCGGGATATATATTTGAAGGGTAAAACTATTGGTAGGCGGGCAGTAACTTGACTTCCCGTCACGTAATTTCTGTTTAGCAGGTGATGCTGAAATTCTTAATGTGCAACCACGCTTTTCTTTTTTATTTCTCGCAGGATTTTTTGGAGAGAGATTCTTTTTGCCTTCAGAGCTTCGCGGAACTCAAATCTATCTGTTGCTCTTATCTCCATCGAGAGATCGGAAATATAACTTTCAAGCACTTCCGTAAGAATTTCAGCATCAGCTTCAATTATATTTAAATCTACTAGATTCATAAAGCACCCGCTTATTAATAAAGCCAATTTTTTAATAAAAGCAAGTCAGAATCCAGCCAGCTTAACCGAAAAATTTTAAATTCTAAGGTGTTAAAATATTTTTAATAGGATAATTGCCTAACTATGACTGCAATCGTTATTATCTTTTTCTACTAGCTCGCCTTTTAAATACTTTTGTGCAGCTTCTTCGGCAATGTCTTCATCAGTTAAAAATGGAGTTATATTGTTTGCTTTTAAATCATCAATAAGTCTCCATCCGCCAGAACTGAAAATTAAAACTTCGCAGTCTTTCAATCCATCAATTAATCGATTGTGGCCGTTTCCTCCTCCTCCTTTGCCTTCACCGGATGATGCTGATGGCCGCGATGGTGATTCGTAAATACGTTTTCCCTGATTTCTTTATTTAAAATCTTTTCCTTATCTGTTTTAAAAACAATAAAAGATTTACATCTTCCAATATGACCGCTGACATGAACTTTGTCGTCACTTGCTACTGCAATATTCATTTTAAACTCCTCGTAATTATTATGATTTACATTTAGGACAATTATTTGATTGATTTTTTCTTCTGAGTTTTGTTTTATAACCGCACGATTTGCAGGTGTAATCTAGTTTAGATTTAATTTGTGCAGGCAGATCTTCTGAAATGCGGATAGCTTTACCATTTATCATTCCTTCTGCAATTTTTTGCCGCGCCTTGTTCACTATTCTTCCAAAAGTTGCCCGGGAAATCTTCATCTTCAATGCAGCTTCTTCCTGCGAATAATTCAACATATCGCCAAGCCGTATTGCTTCCAGCTCATCAACTTCCAAAATCACTTCCTGAAGATCAGCCATTGGTATTCCCCTTGGTTTAAAATAATATGATGCCGGGGCACACCTGATTTTTCTATTTTTCTTTGGTCTCGCCATTTTTATAATTATGAGCATATGCTCATAACAAAATTATACTAATTAATTTAGAATGTCAATATTTTATGAAATATATCAGGATGATTATATATGAAATGTCAGAATCAGGATGGCTAAATATTTAGTTTTTTGATCTTTCCCCTCAAACTTTTTAATGTCTCAAATATTTTGCTTTTAGACTAAAATCAAAATATTGCTCCTTTTTTCTGTCTTTTAAAAAATAATTAAATAAATAACGTCAACCGGATTACAGGAGAGATAAATAGAAAATATTTTCTTAAGTTTAGCAGCAATAATTTTAAAACCGGAGGATGTATGAAGTCCGTAATTATATTAGTTTTATTTCTCATCGGAACATTTACAGCTTGCTCTGTGCTGACGTTAACTCCCGCAAACTTTGCCTGGCCGATTGAATCTGTTTTACAAGTGAATGATGAAGGCGAGGTGAGTGATGAAAGGTATTCGTTTTCGTTTGATGCCAAAGGACTTTACTACGAAGAGTTTGAAGATTCATTAGCATACCTGGATAGAGATTTGCGAATAATCAGGGATGCCATGGGTTACTACTTTATGACCGGAAATCATTTTAAAAATGTTTATGTATTCAAGGCTTATTGATGGAACACTGGAATTAAACACCAAAATATTTATTTCGGAATTTGGTTTTGAGAAATCCAGTTTTTAATCAAAGACCACCTTACATTGAATTAATTGATGGAGATAGAATCTTAAAGCTCAGTCATCAGGGAATTGAAGAGGAGTAACAAATGAAAAAGAATTTATTTACAAAGCTTGCTGTAATTTTTCTTGCTTTTTTATTTACCAATACTTCCATTGCTCAATCCGATTATGAAATTGTTCAGGACTTCAAAGCAAAATACCAGGAAATTGAAAAGCAGATTAAGGACACTTTGTCATTGGAAGAACTAAATACAGTTGTTGCAATGATAGATCAATTAAAACAGGAATTTAATGAGCATAAAGAACTTCTGGATAAAAGTTTATACCCTGATAATTATAATAAATCAATTGAGAAACTTACTGCTTCTTACGTATTAAGACAGGGAGATTTCACTACAATTGATGTTCTTCAAACGGAAGTAATAGAGTTGGAGCAAGAGGTTGAATTTCTAAACCAAAGAAACACCGAATTAATTATAAAGATTGAAGATCTTAAAGCTCTGAGAAAGAAGGATAAGAAAACCATAGCTGAATTAGAAAATCTTATTGCAGAATTAAGAAACTCTCTGCGGAAGCGAGATAAACTCGTTGTTGATATGATGGATAAACTTATGCCTCCAATTATGAGGGAGAAAGCAACACTTTCTCCGGAAGATCAAAATATGGTTCGCCGTGAAGAACAAAAAGAAGATGTTCTGCAAAATGTAAAAATCTCAATTGAAGATAACATAAGGTTTTTAGAAGCAACATCACTAAATCCTGATGATATAAAAGATGTTCAGAAGCAGCAGGAGCAATTTTCCGACTCGTGGAAAGCAATAGGACCAAAGCTGGTTGATGTTTATGCAGATAAAAGCAGTAAAGCTACTGTGCTTAAAGAAATAGATTCGTTGTATACGTCAATGGTATTCCAAGTCCGTTGATCAGAATGTTTGGAGATCAATCAGGGACGAATTCAAATCAAACGGTATTATCTTAAAAGATTTTAATTATGGTGGTGATTTTGTTCAGTCCATAAAACTTTTTATAGAAGATGAAATAAAAAATCTTGGTGTAAAAAGCGATGAAGCTTCGGAAAAAACTTTTGTTAATTTTACAGATAGTACATGGTTCGCAGTTGTAAAACCGAATTGGGTGCCTTACCTTATAGAAGGCGGACTGCTTACTGAAAAGCAAAAAGATGAAGTTGAATTGAATATTGAAGAGTGGAAGAGCGAAGTTATACCCCTCAAAATGTGGTTTTACGTGGTGCTATGGATGTGGTATTGTGATAATTATAATACCTGCTGTATTAATATTTCTAAGAAGAAGAAAAAAATCTAAAGAAGTATATAAGGATATCGCGAGCGAGTAAGCAATAACCGCCAACTCATTTTAAGCCCCGATTAAGTCGGGGCTTTTTATTGTTTTTACTTTTAGCATAAAAACTGCAGAAATAGTTCCTAAAATAAATATTAAGCTCCATAAAAAATCTGAACCGAAATCCTCCAACAATTTTGTGCCGAGCAACGGTCCTAAAATAAATGCTAAACTAAAAGTCATTTGAAAATAACCCATATACTCGCCGCTTTTTCCATTGGGGGAAATTTCAGCTACATAATCTCCCGCTGCAGGAAAAAGGATCATTTCACCAAAAGTCCATATGATAACGGAAGCAATTACAAGAATCAATCCGTTTGCAAAAACGAGTATTCCAAAACCTGCGGCAGCCAGAAAGGCACCAAGCGAAAGAGATTGCCAATGTTTCCAATTTCTCATCGCATCATTTAAAGGAACTTCAACCAAAATAATTAGTACGGTATTAACCCCCATAAGCAAACCGAAAGTTGACTTAATAAATCCGAGATCATTGACTATAAAAATTGGTAAAGCTCCTATGTGCTGGAAGAAAACAATTTCTACAGGTATTAAAGCCAAAAGGAAATAGAGGAAGACTTTGTTATTAAAAACCGATTTTCGTTCATTTCCAATTAATACTTCTTGTGCGTTATTGCCGGGAAGACCTGGTTGATGAACTTTTATTCTAGAAAATAGAAGGAATAATCCCGCGGCAATAGATGTAATCCCATCTACATAAAACAACAATGAAAAATTTATTGTGCTTAAAATTCCACCAAGAACAGGACCTATACTCATACCAAGGTTTATTGCTAAGCGGTTAAGCGCAAAAGCAGTTTTTCTTCTGTTTGAAGTAATTTCCTGTGAAATGAAGGACATGCTTGCAGGACGAAAAGCTTCAGAGATTATTGCCCATAAAAAACTTAATACAAGAAAAGTAATAAAGTTGTTTATAAAAGAATAGATGAAAAGGAAAATTCCCGAAGCAAGCAGCGATACTATCATTAAACGCAGTGAACCAAACCGGTCACTTAGTTTCCCAGCAAATGGAGCCGAGATAAATGCGCCGGCACCAAAACAAGCTAGAACAAGCCCGGCTTCTGATACGCTGACTTTTAACTCTTCCACAGCGTATAAAGCAATAAAAGGGAGTACCATCATACCAGCTCTATTTATAAGTGAGCCGATAGCAAGTATCCAAATGTTATGCGGGATATTTTTTAACCCGCTCCAGGGGTGATTCAATTGTTAAATTTTATTTTTTACTAAAAGTCTGTGCAATTTAATTGAGCTTTTATTGCCTATCAAATTGCATTTCCGATTTGTATATTTTTATATGAATGAACAGAGCATGAGAGGACTAAAATGAATATTATAAAATTAACCATCGTTTTTTTAATTGCGGTTTCTGCAAACGTTGCACAGACTATTACGGATGCTGATGATAAAGGTAGCATTTACAATACAGAGGTAAAGAAATATAAATCTGTTGAAGTTGAAGATGACTTCTATATTTATATTAGTCTGCCTCGGAGTTATGAAACCACGGATAAAAGCTACCCAGTGCTTTATATTTTAGATGGCGATATGGCTTACGGAATGGCTGCAAGTATTGCCCGCTACCTTCAATTTGGCGGAAGCATACCTGAGCTAATTATTGTAGGAATTGGTTACGGCACTTTGAAAAAGGAGGAAGGTAATATGCGACAGAGAGATTATTCTCCAACTGTAAAAACCGGTAAAGAAGATATAACAGGCGGTGCGCCAAACTTTTTGAATTTTTTAACAGATGAACTTTTTCCACATATTGATTCAACTTACCGGACTGAGAAAAATGATAAAACGGTTTTCGGATACTCTATGGCAGGATTATTTGGATTGTATACATTGTTTAATAAACCGGAATCATTCAACCGTTACATTGTTGGTAGCCCTTATTTGCTTTGGGATAACGAAGTTATATTTAGTGAAGAAGAGAGTGCGTCTATAAAATTTAAAAAGATAAATGCCAGGCTTTTTCTTTCAGTAGGCAGCGAGGAATCAGAAGAAAAATACTTCAACCCAATTGATGAAATGGTTTCAATTCTACAAGCGCGCAATTACGAGGGTTTGAATATTGAAACAAAAGTATTTGATGGCGGAACTCATCTCATTTGTCCACCAGAAGCGATAATGTATGGATTGTTATCTGTATTTAGCAAGGAAAAATGATAACGAAATTCAGAAGCAGAAATTAGTCGAACATGTAGCCAGGCGCCCATGCATTTAAACTCTTTGAATAGCAGCTTGATTGCATGACTGCATTAAAATAAAAGCTAACAAATATTTAATGATTATTACCCCACATCTTTTCTCCCGCAGTAATTTTTAGTTTAAGAAAATTTTGTTTTGGCGGTAATGGGCAGGTTGCATATTTTGTAAATACACATGGTGGGTTGTATGCTTTATTAAAATCTACAATGATTTTCCCATCTGAATCAGCTTTCTCAGTGTAAAGGAATCTACCAGCACCGTAAGTTTCTTCTTCGCTTGTTTCATCTGCAAATACAAAAAATAAATTTTCGCCAGCATCAACAGCATCCAGAGAATATGACTTCTCATCCTTTTCAAAAATAATCTTACCGGGAGATTTCTCTTCGCTTACCGTTCCAAGAATATTTGGAATAGATATAATCTTAGGTGGATTGTAAGCTTCATAGTTTACTTCGATTCTCCACTCATCATTAACAGCAAATCTTTCAATTCCATCAAACTCTTTCACTAAAGATGATTCCAGATCGCGAAGTCGTATTCCATATCTATCATCTCTTTTAATTATAAACCATCTTAGTGATCCAAGTTCCATTATTGTTGGTTTGCCTGTAATATCTTGTTCTAAAACTGATTCGGTTACATTTTGTCCATCAATTGTAACGTTTATTTTTTCTGTAGATTTAAAGACAATCGAGCTATCCTTCAGAATTACTTTCCCAATAAGTGATGGACTTGTTGAAGGAAACTGAATATTATTTTCTTCAGAGGAACCGAAACTGTTTTCACCTTCCTTAAGCCAATATAAGCCAACAAGATTAAGCCATCCGTTATCTGCTTTCAGTCGTTCAATCCGATTTTTATGCCATTGCTCAATTTCAGCTATGTATTCGGGAGAGCCACTTGGTGCAGGGTCTTTTCCTGTACAAGATACATATATAAAAATAGCAGTGAGTACAAGTACAATATTTATTAATGATTTCATAATTTTTTTTAATTAATTAGATTGGCTGAAAAAGTAAAATTAAACCAAGAAAAGTACAAACGGAAAATTATTCCTCTAACCCTCTGCTTAATCCCTTAGTTATTGCGTAATCAACAACCTCTTTGTATTCCGATGGAGTAATTCGTCTGTTAAGTTTTTCATATTTGTTTGCGTTGTACGTTGGGTGGTATTGATCCATAAAATTGATGTAAGCGTCTTTAGAAATTTCTTCCGCCACAAAATTAATTATTATTCTTAAACCGGCTACATCATTTGGTAAAACAAGATGCCTTATCAGCAAACCTCTTTGTGCAATTCCTCTCTTACTTATTTTTAGATCACCAACCTGTCTGTGCATTTCTTTTATTGCAGAAGTTACAACTTTCCAATAGTTTTTGATCCCTGAATATTTTAAAGCATTTTCATCAGTAGAGTATTTTATATCCGGCATATAAATATCAATAATATCTTCAAGCAGTTTTAATGTTTCAACTGATTCATATCCCCCGCAGTTATAAACGATCGGAATTTCCAATCCCTTTTCTATTGCGAGGATTAATGCGTCAACAATCTGTGCTGTAAAATGCGTAGGTGTTACAAGATTTATATTGTGGCAGCCTCGCTGCTGGAGTTTTAGTATAGCTCTTGCTAAATTTTCAATTGAAATTTTTTCGCCCATTCCCAAATGACTTATATCATAGTTCTGGCAAAACTCACAGGAAAGATTACAGTTAGTAAAAAATATTGTTCCCGATCCATGTGTACCAACCAGAGGTGGTTCTTCTCCAAAGTGCGGACCAACACTTGAAATTATTACTTCATCTGTAGAGTGACAATCTCCGGTTTCTCCCTCGATTCTATTTGCCATGCATTCATTCGGACAGATTCTGCATTCTTTAAAAAGCTGATGAAGGGCTTCTGATCTTTGATTTAAATCATTTAGAGTTAGTTTTTCCAGGTAAAGAGGAAGCATTTCTAATTTCTTTTAAGATTAACGGATAGCGATAAGCAGTAAGCCGTAATCGCCAAAATCATTACCCAGGCAAACCCCAACTCAATAGCTACTAAAGTTGCAAGTACAACGCTGATAACTGAGAACAAACCGTTAATACCCCATGCCCAGGGAACCTGTCCGCTGCCGTCTGATTCATTGCGCAAAGCAAGTAGTCTTAAACCTAACGGGAATGGCATACCCATAATAAATGCAGGCGGGGCGATTAGAAATGTTGTAAAAAGAATTTTTGTTGTTAGTGTAAACGCAATGGTAGTACTTAGAATAGGTGATAGAAAAATTAAATATATTATTAGCGAAAAAATAATAAATATGTTTACACCAATTATCCGGCTCGGTTTAGCATACAAGCTTTGAGAAAACCAGCTTCCAAAACCCGAAGATATTAGCATTAAAGAGACTACTGCTGCGGCAGAGTAAATTACGTTTCCAAAATAAAGTGTAAACTTTTGTATTAACACAATTTCAATAAACATATACCCGATTCCCAATCCGCTAAAATAGAAAAATGTCCAGCTTCGGTTTTTGCCTTTCCAACCAAATTTAAAAAGTGGAATAATAATTAAAATGAATGAGATAAGAAGGATCTGAAGAAAAGTAATGTAAAGCAGTATATATCCCACCTCAAAAAAGGGAACAGCATTGCTGCCAAAAAGTTCTGCGAGAAGAGGAATGCTTTTAAATTGCAAAAACTGAGAGAAGTACGGCTGGTTATCGGTAGCGGGTTTAATATTGAAAGAGTAATTAGAATAAACGGATTCTCTTTCGTTTTTAGAAGAAAGAATTTTATCAATCATCCTGTAAAATGATTTATCCTGTAATTTATTAAAGCGGTCCCTCTCACCATCTTTCAAATCCGGTAGTAAAACCGGATCAAAATTCATTTCTTTACAAAACGTTCTGATCTTTTCAGTTTCTTCAATGGTAATATGAGACCGTTTTGTAATTATACTAATGATGTTCCAGTTTTTAATTGCAGCTATATGTTCTGAAATATCTTGAATACCATGTTCTTCAATAACTTCTGCAAGTGTGGCAATTATTTTTAACGGATTCCTGTAAGGATAATCAATCCAGGTGTTTATACTTATCATACCATCATCTTTAAGACTTCTCCACATCTCCCCGAAAGATTCTTTGGTAAGGAGATACTCTTCCTGCAGAGCAAATAATCCTGATGTTCCGCCGAACGAGCTGATAACTGGAAGTGTAATCAAATCAAACTTTGAATGAGGAGCCAATAAATATGTTCGGGGAGAAATGTTTCTTACAAGCACATTAGGTTTATTGTAGATTGCTTCAAAATCTTTATCAAAATTTTTGGTTAACAATTCCAGCAATGCTTTATTAGGTTCAACTGCAACCACTCTCTGTGCATTGTTAAAAGCTGCAAGGTTCGCCTCTCTCCCCGTTCCCGAATTAAGTACAAGAACATCTTTATTATTACTAAAGATGTAAGGAAGCAATTCAGTTGAATATGGCAAAGTAATTAAGCGAATTATTTTGTAATGAGATTAATGGGCCAAGCCAATCACCATTATTGAAGACAGCATTGTTAACAGAAACAATCCCTGGATATTTTATGCTTAAACCAGGCGCATATCTTAAATGATTTGATGAGACAATGTTAATAATTCCATAGGGGCTGCATTCACTTTCAATCACTTTTGAATCCGGCAGATTAAGAGCCCTGGAGATACTTTTATATTCCGAAATATTAAGGGATGGAGAACTGATATAAAAAAATGATAACAGGGCAACTGCAGACGCTATCACTAATGAAAACCCTGCTCTTAATTGTTTGGGTACAATTATAACTGCAGCAAAAAAAGCAATTGTTGAAACCACAGCGGGAAGTTTTTGCGGGAAAAACCACCACATAAGCAGAACAGCTATCAATGCACCAATCCCGGAGCCGATCATATTTGCGGAGTATAACATTCCTACTCTGCTTACATATTTAACAAAAGCTAACCCGATTGCCAAAGCCCCGACGAAAAATGGAGGGAAAAATATCATGTAAGTTGCAATAAGTTTCCAGATGTGAGAGAAATCTGAAAAAAGTTTATAGGAATCGAAACTGAATAAGGATGTTTGAGAGATAGTTACTGAGATAGACATAAGCAAACTTGTAAGAACCATCAGCCACGGAAAAAGCATTTCTGTTTTTTTAATAAGAGTTTCCCTGAAGATTGCTATAAACGTTCCGGCAGCACCAAAACCAAGCAGCGCAACAGAAATAACCATATAAGCAAAGTGATACCACTGCACAATAGAAAGAATTTGAATAAGAGTTAATTCAAAAGCTATTAGTGAAACAGAAAGAAGAGCAATTGCGGCAGATAACTTAAAAAGATATTTCTTTTCGTTATTCAATTTCCCCTCGTAAACGGAACAAAACGAACAGGAAGTAAAGCGGTAGTGGTTATGTCCTCGCCTTCTTTCTCTACAAGTATTAAAGTTTGAGTTAAATAAGGTGAACCAACCGGTATGATCATCTTCCCGCCATCTTTAAGCTGCTTAATTAATGGCGGTGGAATATATTCCGCTGCTGCAGTTACAATTATTGCATCGAATGGAGCAAAATCTTCCCAGCCGATAATAACCATCAGCATTTTTACAGATTACATTCTCATAACCAAGATTTCTTAATCTTTTACTCGCGGAGTTATAAAGTTCTGTTATAATTTCTATCGTGTAAACATCACTTACTATTCCGGAAAGTATTGCTGCCTGATAACCTGAGCCGGTTCCGATTTCCAAAACTTTAAATTCTTTTCTGGGATCAATTGCCGCAGTCATGAATGCAACAATGTATGGCTGCGAGATCGTTTGTCCGTAGCCAATCGGCAAAGGCCCGTCATCGTAAGATCTTTCAATTAAATTTGGAGGAACAAACTTATCACGCGGAACAGTTCTCATTGATTCTAAAGTTGGCTCATTATTAATGTCCCTGTTCTCGATTTGCAGTTTTACCATGGATTCCCGGTCGCTTTTGTATTTATCATCCTGCGCAGTGCAGGCGCCAATAAAAACAACTACCAGGAAAAGTCTGAATATATAGCTCATATAAATTCCTATCACTCTATTCTCTTTAAAATTAAGTAAAATGTTTAGTAAGTTCCAAAAAGATATGAGGTGTATTGATTATCTTTATGAAAAAGTGAGTAAAGGTTATTGATTATTTTTCTTGATTTATGAAAATTTCAGATATAATTTTAATCTAAACATTAAATAAGGAATAATTATGCAATACAAACTATTTGGTAAAAGTGGTTTACGGGTTTCAGAACTTGCACTTGGTACTATGACCTTCGGTGAAGAATGGGGATGGGGCGTGGGCAAAACTGAAAGTAAAAAAGTGTTTGATATGTATGCAAAAACAAATGGAAACTTTATTGATACTGCAAACAGGTACACAGAAGGTACGTCAGAAAAATATGTTGGCGAATTTATTAAAGCTGATAGAGAGCACTTTGTGCTTGCAACTAAATATACACTATTCATGAGAAGAGATGACCCCAACTTTTCTGGTAACCATCGTAAAAATATGGTGCAGGCACTTGATGCAAGTTTAAAAAGATTGAAAACCGATTACATCGATCTATACTGGCTGCACGCCTGGGATTATACAACTCCCGAGGAAGAAGTTCTTCGTATGCTGGATGATATGGTTCGGGCAGGAAAAATTTTATACATAGGAATTTCCGATACTCCTGCATGGATTGTATCGCGAATGAATGCTATTGCCGAACTTAGAGGATGGACACAGTTTGTTGGATTACAGATAAAATACAGTCTGCTGGAAAGAACAGTTGAGCGCGAACTACTTCCGATGGCGCGCAAACTTGATATAGCCGTAACTCCATGGGGAATTTTGGATGGAGGAATACTGACAGGAAAGTATAACAAAAAAAGAAATGTAGCAGGACGGGCACAGATTTATAAATCGATTAGTGATGAAAAACTTAAAGTTGCAGCCGAAGTTATTAAAGTTGCAAAAGAAAACGGAAAAACAGCTTCGCAAGTTGCATTAAACTGGGTAAGACAGCAGCCGGGGGTAATAATTCCAATAATCGGTGCAAAAACTGAAAAGCAATTAAAAGATAATCTGGAATGCTTAAACTTTACTTTAAATGATGATCAGCTTAATAAGCTTAATGAGGCTAGTAAAATTGAAATGGGATTTCCACACGAATTTTTATCATCCGAAAGTATTCAGGATATCATCTTTGGAGGAACACAAGATAAGATTGATAATCACCGTAAAAATTAGTTAAAAATAGACCAGTGATCTGTTTGGAAAATCTTTATATATTTGTTGTGTGAAACATCCATCTCACCTAAAAGCCATTCTTCTTGCACTGCTGGTTACCTTTTTATGGTCAACCTCCTTCATTTTGATAAAATGGGGATTAGCTGAAATTCCACCCATAACTTATGCGGGATTACGATACTCGTTGGCATTTTTATGTTTACTCCCATTTGCATTTACAAAAAAGAATAAAACGGCAATTAAAACTCTTAGCGGCAATGAATGGATGAAACTCAGCTTATATGGTTTGCTCTTTATAGCTTTTACGCAGGGAGCAATGTTTATGGGACTGCAGCTTCTTCCTGCTGTAACAGTAAGCCTATGGTTAAACTTTACGCCTATTGTTGTTGCAGCAATGGCAATTTTCTTCCTGCGTGAATATCCAACAATTCTCCAATGGGGCGGCGTATTTCTGTTTATTGCAGGAATTGTTACTTATTTCTTCCCTGCTTCTTTGAGTGAATCAAAAACACTTGGATTAATAGTTATGACGGTTGGAGTGCTTGCAAACTCTTCTTCCGCAGTTTTAGGAAGAGATATAAACCGCAGCGGGAAACTTAATCCATTTGTGGTTACAGTTATAAGCATGGGATTTGGTTCTGTTATTCTTCTTACATTTGGAATTGTTCTCCAGGGTCTTCCACCGATAAGTACACAGAATATTATTTATCTTTTATGGCTTGCAATTATAAATACTGCGGTCGCATTCGTCATCTGGAATTACACACTGCGCACTTTAACAGCTATAGAATCGAGCATAATAAACGGAACTATGCTAATTCAGATTGCGGTTCTTGCCTGGATCTTTCTTGGTGAAGGAATAGGTTTGCAGGAAATTATGGGGATGGCAGTTGCGGCTGTTGGTGCCGTGCTTGTGCAATTAAGAAAGCGAACTGTACAAAATTAACTTCTGACCTGAAATTGAGAGTTTGTTATCAATCAAAAAAAACCCCCACCTATAAAAAAAGGTGAGGGTAAATAAAATACTATCTCGATATGAAGAATTAGAAACGGTTATCCAGTTGCACATCATTGTAATACCATTGAACTTCGATCCAAGCTGGTTCACCTGGTACTCCGCCTCCAAAGTTTACTATTTTAAGCTTTGAGTAATGACCGTCATGATCGTAAAGAAAAACGTAATTTGTTTCTCTATCGCCAATATTTTCTGCCCACGTACCTGTATTTCTTAGTGGTGAATCTTCTTCATCAAAAAGATTGTCAGCACTTCCCTACAAAAAAGTCTGTTTCCCGAACAAGGCTTGGAGAAAGATGAGCACTTTGAACGAGAAATCCAGTACTGGTATAATAAATATCTACGAGACCGCTCGAATCAGAGCTAATTCCCCAAGCCTTTCCGCTTGAAAGATCTAAACCACTTGGTTGCTGTGCTGTTGTTCCTGTAGTTTCATAAATTCTTACAGGACCATAAAGCGTTGTCATCATATTTGATACAAGAGCGATATTAGTTACAACACTTGTTTGACCGGATGACACACTTATTGAAAAAGTAGTATCATTATAGTCAGTTAACTTTAGTGTTACACTATAAACAGCGGCATCCAAATCCTTAACTGTATCCGGTGTGGTTTTAGATGTATTGCTTCCATCTATCCAAATCTCAGCTCCTGCTGGATTGGATGTTAAAAATAGATTGCCTTTTGCGGCGGGAGTAACAGGATCTTCTGTAGAATCGCAAGAAGTTATTAAAAATGCGGCAAATGGAATTATAAGTAATAAAATTAGTTTTTTCATTTTTATCTTCCTTTATTTTTTGTTCAAGTTGAATGAAAATTTTGATCCATCCAGATCCATAGTAAAAGTACCGGAGTAATTATCAGCATCTTTGGATAATTTTCCATTATACTTTCCCCGGAAACGGCTGTGCAGTTGATCTTTCATTTTCATATTCATTGTAGATGGACTAAAAGATCCTTTCACATCCTGGTTGATCGCTTCTCTGTAACTGATTGATATTTTACCAGAAAAACTGCTGTCGGTTTGTTCGGTTATATTCAGCACAGTTGATCTGCTATCAAATGTTCCACCCCAGGTACCTTTAATATCTGGAATAGTAACTTTTATTTCTTCAACCGGCTCAATTATCTCAGAAATTATTTCATCGGAGGTAGTATCCGGTACTATTGTTTCACTTTCGATATTATCTATTGAAGTTTCCGATTCGTCGGTCTTCTTTTCACATCCGTAGTAAGCTATTGCTGCTATGATAAAATATACTACGATGAATGATATATTTTTGCTCATTTGTATCCTTTGTTTATTTATGAATAAGTTTTATCACGGGTAAAATTGAAACGTTTACTATTTATCTACCCATTAAAAACTCAATCCGAGTCATTTTAAAATAGAATATTAAATTTACCACTTTTTTATCTTCTATAAAAGAGAAATACATAGCAATTTTAAAGAAATTATGCTGATATGAACCTTTATTCTTACCTGGATATTTTTTAGCGAAGAAACCCTGAATGAAATTATAGGGATGAATGTTGTCGATGCTGGTGCAGTGCTAGTACAGATGAGATTTAGAGAGAAAATCAATGACAGTCTACTTAACTCAACGTTTTATTAAAAGAATTATTAAGTTACTCTTCAAAATTATTTTAGAACTTAAGGCATAAGAAATGAAACATATTTTATTCTTTTTTTTCTTCAGTTTTGTTTGCTTTGCGCAAACCAAAGTTGAAGACGTACAAACTTTTACCTTAGAAAACGGAATGAAGGTGATTGTTTTGGAAGACCACTCAATCCCCAATGCAAATATGTATTTTTTCTGGAAGGTCGGTTCACGGAACGAATATCCGGGCATAACCGGCATCTCACACTTTTTTGAGCATATGATGTTCAATGGTGCAAAAAAGTACGGACCAAAAGAGTTTGATAAAACAATGGAAGCAAACGGCGGCGCAAACAATGCTTACACTTCGGAGAATATTACGGTTTACACAGATTGGTTTCCCAGCAGTTCGCTGGAAGTAATGTTCGAGCTTGAAGCGGACAGGATTGCAAATCTTAATTTTGATGATAAGATGATTGAAAGTGAAAGGGGTGTTATTCTTTCCGAAAGAAGCACAGGACTTGAGAACAGCCCGCTCTGGCAATTGTGGGAACAGGTTCAGGGAACGGCTTTCTTTGCGCACCCTTATCAAATTCCAGTAATAGGTTATGAATCTGATATTAAAAGCTGGACGAAAGAAGATCTTCAAACATATTTTAAAACTTATTACTCACCCAGCAATTGCGTTGTGGTTATTGTTGGCGATGTTACTCTTGATGAAATTAGTACACTCTCTAAAAAATATTTTGAACCGATTGAACGCGGACCACTGCCGAGAGAAATGCGTACAATTGAGCCGGAACAGCTTGGTGAAAAAAAAATAACAGTTACACGAGATGTGCCTTCTCCTTATGTAATGATTTCTTACCACGTTCCGCAAACGAACTCAGAAGAATATTACGCTTTAAGTTTACTGGAATCGATTTTATCTTCCGGTAAAACATCGCGGCTTTACTCTTCACTTATTGATGAAAACCAGCTCGCAATTGATTTGGGAACAGATTACAGCTATGCTTTCGATCCGTATCTTTTTACGGTGTATGCAATTTGCAGTAAAAGTATTTCGCCCGATAGTCTTGAAACTGCAATATTAAGTGAGATTGATAAAATTATAACTGAAGGTGTTACTCCGGACGAATTACAAAAAGTGAAAAATCAGAAGCTGATGGAGTTCTATTATACGATGGAAACAATAAACGGCAAGGCAAATACAATCGGCACGTATGATTTATTTTTTGGTGATTATAAAAAGCTTTTTTCAGCACCGCAGGATTTTGCAAATGTAACTGCTGAAGATATTCAGAAAGTTGCACAAAAATATTTTACTGGCAATAACAGAACAATAGGCATAATGCAAACCGGGGAGGCAACCCAATGAAAAATTCAATCAATCATTCATTCGTTCATACAATCATTCTCTGTTTTGTTATTAGCTCAATAAGTTATGCACAATTCCAATTACCTCCGTATGAAAAATATATTCTGGATAATGGCTTAACCTTATATTTAATGGAACAGCATGAGGTTCCATTAATTTATGCCTCGGCTATTTTTCCTGCCGGGGCAGTGTGGGATCAGGATAGGAGCGGGCTTGCAGCGTTTACTGCAGAAGCACTTTTGTTCGGTTCAAAAAATTATTCGAAAGATCAGATAGAGGAGACTTTCGATTTTCTTGGCGCATCAATTAACAGTTACGCGGGGCAGGAAGCTGCTGAGGTTTATATGTCTTTTAAGAAAGATGATGTTGATAAACTACTCCCAGTTTTTGTTGATGTTGTTACAAATCCCAGCTTTCCGCAAAATGAATTTGACAAAAGAAAAAAGCGATGGTTAGCTGAGCTAGAGCAGGATAAAGAATCTCCACGCAGAGTTATTAGAAGTTACTTTAATAAATTTTTATTTGATGAAAATCCTTACGGAAATCCTGCGGGTGGCACAATCTCTTCAATTAATGAATTAACGGTTGAAGAGTTGCGTGCATTTTTTGGAATGCATTACCAGCTTTCTACTGCAGGGATAGTTTTGGTTGGAGATTTTTCTATTACAGATATGAAGTCAAAAATTGAAAGTTATTTCCCGCCATCTCCTAAATTAGAAATGCTGCAAATACCTTATGAGTTGAGCAGGGAGATGAAGATGCTTGATAGAAGCCAACTGCTCCTTGTTAATAAAGATGATGCACGCGAAACTACATTTTTAATTGGCGGGTATGGTGTTGCGTGGAACAATGCTGACATAACACAAATTCAAGTTATTAATACTATCTTTGGTGGAAGGTTCACTTCCTGGCTGAACGATGAGTTAAGAGTTAATGCTGGGTTAACTTACGGTGCACGAAGCAGCTTTTATAATTATAAAAGCGCAGGTACATTTTTCATCTCAACTTTTACTGCTACAGAAACAACTGTTGAAGCGATTGATCTCGCACTTGAAGTTCTTGATCGACTTCATACAGAGGGGATTGATGAGGAAACCCTTCTTTCTGCGAAGAATTATGTAAAAGGGCAGTTTCCACCTGATTATGAAACATCTGGCGAGTTGGCTGATTTGTTAACAACAATGCATTTTTATGGTTTGGATGATTCATATATAAATGATTTTGAAAAGAACGTTGATGCGATGACTGTTAAGAAAGCAAGCGAAATTATCTCAAAATATTTTCCCAGAGAAAACCTGCAGTTTGTTTTAATCGGTAAAGCTGATGAGATTAGAGATAAAGTTAAAAAGTACGGCGACGTAACAGAAAAAAATATTGAAGAGGATGGATTCTAGAAATCTGAATTATTAAAAACCCGGAATTTTTTAAAATTAGAAGCCCGGGTTTTAGACTGAAGTTATGTTTTGTCTAAATGTTTATTAATCTGGTTTTGGGCTTTTTGTTTCTGCAGCTCATCTGCGACTGCAACGGGGACACACTTTTTGTTTACAGGATTAAAAAATGTTGATACTGATTTTGCAAGTACAATCGCTATTGGTATTCCCACTATCGAAACAAATAATCCTGCAATTTCGAATATTGTTAAAATGGCTAAGATCAAACCAAACGGGAAGTAAAGAATCCTGATAATAAACCCAAATGATTTCCATAGTGTGTTCTGTTCTATTTTTAAGTCCTTTTTATCTACCATTGAACTTGAAAAGGGAGCCAGCAGAAATTTTGATAATTGAATAAGTCCCAGCCCGATTGGTGCCCCAATTACAATAATTACCAGCAAACCGCCAAGTAAAAATGTAAGTAGTGCATTCACGAATCCTAAAAACGGAAAGTGCCACAATATATTTCCTAAAGTTTTCATGTTCTGCTTTACGTTTATTAAAATTGAATACTTTATCTTCTGTACAGCTTATTTATTGTCATCAATCTTTATAATTATTTATAATGAATAAAATCTCCGGCAAAGTTTAGTTTGGCGGGGCTCGAAATATGTTTAAAGATTTTCTGAATTAAATTTAGCCACCAATTTCGAAGACAATTTTCCAGCTGCCATTCACATTTATCAGTTCAGTTTTATCTTCATTACTTTTCTCCCCATCACCGAACACTAGTTGCGAATTTACAGTGGCAGTTGTACCGTCTTCTGAAATAGTTTCTTCAATAATTATTACTTCCTTTACCCCCCCCTTTTTGTCCATCTCTCCTTTTATTTGCGGCATAATAGCTTTTATTTTGTCCTGTTCTTCCTTGCTAAGTTCCTCACCATTTTTGTTTACATAAACTGCAAATAGGGCATCATAGTCTTCATCTGCAATGTTTCCTGCCGATTTTTTAACTACATCGCCGGGTGAGCTGCTACCCCCAAGTCCTCCTTCTCCGCAAGATATTAATGCCAAAATTGCAGTTATTAATGCAATACTAAATAAAAATTTAAATGTTTTCATAGTTGTATCTCTTCTGATTATAGTGATTTGAACTTAGTTAGAGTAAATTTTTTTCAATAATTTGCTTTCAATAATTGAACTTGGCATTATCATAGTTCTGCTGGTTACTATAATATTAATATCTTTTAACCTGTTGCAAACCAGGTCTACTCCTGCTTGCTTATATGCTTTCCATATCAACTCAGTGCAATAAAGTCGTGTGTCAGTCATAAGGTTATAATTGTTATCAAAACAGTATTTTTCTATGTAACAATTGTATGCATAGCTACTAGCTGAGTTTATCTTATCTGGAGATTTTTGAATAAGACGGTAAATTCCAACTCTTGCCGCTTTCTCTTCAGATAAGAATTCATCAATCGATTCAAATTTTATGTAACCGGGATCATCATCATTTTCTTTTGGGACAGTATGAATAACGAATAGCTTGCCGTTAATTTTGTAAATCATTCCAACGTGAGAATATTTGGAATTTTGATCGGTGAGCAAAACGATTTGGCTTTCAACACTGGTTCCCCTCCTGAAAATCAGATCTCCGCCTTGCAGGCTTAACCGACTAATTTCTAATCTTGAGTTTGAAATTTGAATCGAGCTATTGGAATGAGAATTAATAAAAGAATAGCTTGCAAAAACGAGAATAATTGGTAACAATAATCCTGAAACGAGCAAACTCCGCAATAACAAACTGACTCCCTTGATTCTCTTTTTCCCTAAAATTGTTCAATAAACTTAGATATAATTGTACGTATGTACAAATAATAACGCTGTAAAGCATTTGCCAGGAGAAAATTTGCAATTTGATTTTTTGCAAAAATAATAAGGTAAAAAAAGTTGGGGTTTAAGTTACCGATATGTTTGTGCTAAAGTCTGGAGAATCGGTCACTATTAGTATTTGCGAGCAGAAGCTTGGATCAGTAATATCTTGCTATATAATAATCATCAACAATTTATTCTCTCATCTTCTCTTTGCAATGATCAGTACAAGGATTGCAATTCCAACAATAACTACGGCAATGATAAAAATTGGTGATGCAAAAAGTATGATCATTAATATAGATGTTAGCAGGTTTGTAGATTCAACTTCGAAAGGATCACCGAATTGTTTTCGAACGAAATTGCTTTCATCAAATTGTAATAATGAGAAGCGATCAATTTTATTAAATAGATCATTCTGATTATTTAAAACATTCTGAAAATTAAATTCACCCAGATTTTCTGTATAGGCAATTATGATATTGTTTTTTGCAGTTGGGGAAAGATTTTGAAATCTTGTTAAGAGGGTTCCTGTCTTAGAATCAACCACAAAAAGTGAATCGGGTGACAGTCCCTTTATATCTCCAAGTAAGAGACCATTCATTAATTTTATTCTGATTTCTCCTTCAACAATGGGCTGCTTCCACGTTGCGCCTGTTTCAAGCAGGTAAAGAAAACCATTATTGTGATCTTTGTTGTAACCTTTACGAATTATAGTATTGTTTGTATTTACAATAAAGTATACGGTAATTAAAGTTGTATCATAGAATGCAAATGTATTATCCCAGATATACCAATTCTCATTTTCCAAGCCAGCATCCGGATTATCAATAGCTTCGGATAAGATTGTTACCGCTGCACCATTTCTGTAAGCTTTTAGTCCATAAAGAGAATCAAACCTGATTTCTGTTAAGTGATGAGAAAATTCAGTTTCGCTGTTAAAGCTGGAGTTTAAAGGATATCCGACTTTAATTGTTACCGATTCTGAAGTGGGATTATACATCCAGTATTTACCCTTTACTACTGCATAACCCCTATACAGTTGAATCGAGACATTTTCTTTAACCATCTGAATTTGTTTGTATTGTAAACTATCCTCGGGAAAAAGAAGAGAAAAGGTTCCCGTTCCACCAGCACCCCAAAATCCGGGTTGGGCTGCATTTCCTAAAATATTAATCGGGAAAGAAAATAATATTATAAATATTAGTTTATACATTAAGCTCTTTAACATTAGTAATTGGGTAATTGTTCCAAATTTGTTGCGGGAAGGTAAATAAATATCAAGTATAATTGGATCTAATAATTAATGCAAAAATTTTGTACCCCCTGCTTAGAATATGCTAAACAAAGGGCACATAGAATTTGCAAGAAACTTGAAAGGACTTACATTACATTTTCAAGTTAAAGCTTCTTTCTTCAATTGCATAGGCGATTACTTTTTTCAGATCGCCGTTAACTTCTACTATTACAAGCTCATCATCGTTTAAATTAATTATGAACATCTTCTTAAGAAGCTCATCGGGATCGGCGCTAATGTAGATAGTTGTCAGTTCATTCCTGTCAATTGTGCGGACAAGATACTTCCAACCATTACTATTCATCTCTTCATCAATTGAATTGAGTGTACTAAAGCTGTTATTGTGAGTGGCCCCTTCAATCCTGTTATAGACCCCAACCTGCACACTAGAAATCTCACGTATCATATCATCGACATATTCCTCGTCTGCTGCGAGATCCACAAACCAGCTTGATACATGGATTAATGAAGAACCAACGGAAAACTGGAACTCTGTTTTATAATCATCACCAAGATCGCCCATAATTTTATTCTTTATTTCAGAGAACTGCCGGTTAACACCTATACACCCAGTTAGTGTAACAAGAAAAACTGAAATGGCAACCAAAACGATTATTGATTTAGTCTTCATCGGAGTCACCATTATGTTTTCCAACTCCCTCAAGATGAGGAATGTTGAACTTGTTACCGAGCTTACCAATGGTGGCGAGGTCAATTGTTCCAACAATGTTAACAAATGCTGCTTCGCCATCTGCTTCAAGCGTTGTAACTGCCAAACCGATAATTTGCTTGCTGCTATTCTGTTTGATATAGACGTTAGCAGTTTCTTCAGCGCTCCTGGTTCTTACAATTCTTTTCCAGTTGCTGCCCGTAAGCTTGGAGTCTATTTTGTCAATCCTGCTTTTCAATTCATCCTGGTTCTCTTCACTTACTTCAAAAACATTTGCTTTAACAAGTTTAAGCCCTTCTAGAATAGCCATGATGTTCGGATCTTCTACATTCGAAATTTGTGCGAGAGTTGAAAGAAGATCTTCTTCTAGAATAACTTCAGTAACACCGGTTGAATTTTCGAATGCTGATAGATCACCAAAATCAACATAACCGGGCTCATTCTTTAGCTCGTTGCTTTGTGCAAATAATGCGATTGAAAAAAGCACAATCATTGGTATTAGTTTAATCGTTTTCATTTTATCCTCCTATAAGGTATTCGTTTACAAAGTTTAGACCTTTGTTTAATTGTTTGCTTACACGTTTGTTTATAATTTCTTTATCAAATTTTTGTTCTGCTTTAGTAAACACTTTACTTACAATTGCAACTGATTCCGCAAGCTGCCGCTGTGCAAGTCTCAATTTCTGCTTTGCTGTATTTATGTGTTTCGGCTGGCTGTTTAAAGATGAACATCGATATTATCGCCAACACAAATATGCTAACCACTGCTGCAGAAAAAAATGGTTTAGAAAAGAGTGCAAAATATGCTTTTGATATTAAGCTTTCTGATTCATTCTCAAACTCTATCCTTCTGCGAACGGATTTAATAACAAATTCAGGAAGTTCTTCTTTATTAATATTATGTACCGAGTTAGCTGTGGTTTTATACTCTACTAAAATTCTCCGTACTTCATCATTTCGAAATGCCTTCCAGTTTATAATGATTCTTTCAGTTATGCTTGCATCGCCGTAAGCAACATTTATTATTTTATCAATTAATTTTGGATTTATGTTTTCCGGGTTAATCATACTTATATACTTTTAATTCTTTCTGTAAATGTTTTCTTGCACGGAGCAGGTTTACTTTTACCGTGTTCAAAGGAACATCTAAAATTTTACTTATTTCTCTGTATTTGAATCCTTCCAGCTCGTATAGAACAAACGGGCTCTTAAGTTTCTCCGGAAGATTTTCTATAGCTGATTTTATCTTTGTACCGAGCATTATTTTGTTCGCAACCTTAGCCGGGTTTCCCTCATTACTTTTATCTTCAAGATAATTTTCCCTCTCACTATCAATTGGCATTTCTCTCTGTAAGTTCAACCGGTTTTTCCTAAGGTAATCAATACATAAGTTATGTGTAGTTCTCATTATCCAGGCTCTTGCCGCATTAAAATTAAATTTATTAATATTCTGCCATGTACGTATCATCACTTCCTGGGTGATATCCTCTGCATCCATCCTGTTGCGCAGCATATAATAATGCGTAATTGTAAATTCTGTTCTTATGCTGATCAACAAGAAAATTAAATTTTGATGATTCTAACATCTGTTTCTATAGACGATATGAGTAAACTATTTGTTACAAATAGAATAATAAATAACTACAGAATCAGCTATTTATGATGAGAGGTAATCTTTTGCTGTGAAAGGAAAATGATACTAAAAGAAAAAGTAGAGCCCAATGCTTGCTGTTAACATATCGGTTTTCGATTCAATAAGTGAATATTCTATTGTATCGTAGTAGAGGATAATAGATTCGCGGTCAAGGTAGGATGTTGTTGTGCCGAATAAGTAGCGAACTTTTAAATCTATGTAAACAGAACCGCGATTAAAAAAAGCATCACCTAAAGATAGAAATTTTAAGCCTATTCCAGCGCCGTAACTCCATGCCCAATCATCAATCCAGAGGGAAATCCTGTCGTAATAGTCGTACCCGATTTCTGTATTTGAAAAAATGTAGCTTCCACCGAATAAAGTTTCAAAGTAAGGTCTTACAGAGCCGGAATAACTTCCAACCTGGAAAAGAATATGCATGCTTGCAAAGTTATTTGCCCTGTTAAAACTTAAGGAAAGTTCCTTGTCATAAGGATCATTAACAAACCGGAGACCGTAAGCAACGTAGCTAAAGTTTAATCCAACACCGTAAGGCACTTTTTTAGAAGGGGTGAAAAAGAAAAACTCGGTGGTTGTACCAAAACCGGTTGCGGCGGTAAAATCATTAAACTCCCCCATTGGAAAAGCAGTGGTAAAATAGAGTGAAGCAGATGGCTGTGCAAAAGAAGTTATAAAAATGGATATGGTAATTGTTGTAATTTGTAAAAATCTTTTCATTTAAGTATTCCTTTCATCTTATATCCCTATCAAATCCTTTGCCTGTTGTTTAACTAGAATAATCAATTATTTTGTATTGAAATCAACTTAAATTCTAACTATTCGTACAGGTTAGATGAAAGGGGAAGTAAGATAGTGTATGGTAATCTAATCAAAGGCGTATTAAAGGAGGGACAGTAATACTATCAAGTCAGTGATGATATTTATGATATTATTGTGGATAAAATAGTTTTCTGAAGTTGAAATCCTATTGATATAAATAATATTTGTTGCCCGGTGAAATATTTTAGTGAGATTGATACGATTAAGATTACTACTTCACAAAAATTTTAAATTTCCAGGGTTCAAGATTAAATTTTCCATAATTTGAAAAAGTTTCAATCTTGCCGGTAAAGTAATTTTTATAGGTTCCCCCAATTGTTTCACCATCAAGGTCAAACTCAATTTTCTTTTCTGAGAAATTGAAGATTGCAAATATTTTATCTTTGTTTTTTGTTCTCGTAAAAGAAAGTATGTTTTTCTTATCTGTACTGTTTAGCCATACAATTTTGCCCCCACTTTCTCCGTTTAGCAAGGCATCATTATTATCTTTAAGCTTAATAAGTTTTGAGTATACCTTTTGAAATTTATGTTCCTATCCATTCAATATTATCCTTATCAAAAAACCCCAGTCTTTTATTTAAACCCGCTTCCTGCCCGGAATATATTAATGGCATATCCGGAATCAAGAAAGAAAACACGGCAAACAATTCTGCTCCATCACCCAATCTTTCGAACACAGTTCCGTTCCATGTATTCTCATCATGATTTGAAGTGAACTGCATTCTAAATGCATCTGCAGGATACCTTTTATTATCAATATTAATATGATCAATTAAATCTCTTGCTGATTTCTCACCCTCTGCAATCCCATTCATAATCTTGTGCAAAGTCCAATCGTACGTCATATCAAATGCTAAATGCATTTCAGGTGTATCCCACTCGGCAAGCATAAACAGAGGTTTAATTTTATCAAGCTCTTTTCTTACTTCAATCCAGAATTCAACTGGCATCATTCCTGCCACATCACAACGGTAACCATCAATATCATATTCTTCAACCCAAAATCTTAAGGCATCAATCATGTGCAGCCCACAATTCTTTATTTTCATAATTAAGGTCTGCAACATCTGTCCAATCGGGATTAGGTGAAATAATACTTCCGAGTGAATCTTTTGTATAATAATCAGGATGTTCAATGATCCATTCATTATCCCATGCAGTATGGTTCGCTACCCAATCAATAATAACATACATTCCCATTTTGTGAATTATATCAACGAGGTCTTTAAACTCTTTGAGTGTTCCGAATTCAGGATTAATAGCTTTATAATCCTTAACAGAATAATAACTGCCAAGCGTTCCCTTCCGGTTTTTTTCTCCAATAGGATGGATAGGCATAAACCATAGAATACCAACTCCCATTTCTTTTAGACGTGGTAAGTGTCTCTTAAACGTATTAAATGATCCATCATCTGTAAATTGCCTGATATTAACTTCGTAGATAATTTTATTATAACTCCAATCAGGAGGCGAGTTAATGAAACATGGTTTTGAGAATAGAGAACCGTTGTAAATAAAAGGGCAAATAATGTTGTTGATTTTAATAAGGCTCTCATTTTAATTATCCAAACTTTAAACGATTTATAGTATTGTATTATTAAGATAGGATATTAAACTGAAAATATCAGCTTAATATTGATAAATGTATTTAATAGGAAGGAAAATTTTTAAGCAGCTAAAAGTACAACCTGAAAGGACTAAATTTTAGAAAGAGTTCTTCCGCTTAAATGTTTTTTAGATTAAAATTCTAAGTAATTACAGCCTGAAAATTTTTGAAAAATCCTTTTCATGCTGCAAATTTTCGCTGTTACGAACGTGATAAGTCCCTTCCGTTTTTTCATTGCTTCCCGTTCTGCTTTTAGTTTCTCTTTTATTTTCGCATACTTTTCAAGCAATAACTGGTTCGTATTTATTTCTTCCTGCATTTTCTTTTTCATCGAAACAAGTTTGGAAATATCACTTCGGTGTTCTTCGTGTTCAATTTTAATTCTTCCTAAAGATTCCTGCAGCCCAACCAGTTCGTTCATCGATTCTTTAATCTTATAATTAAGATCGGTTAAACGGTGTTCATATTCTTTAATTTCTTTTTCAAGCACTACTCTTTTTTCGGATCCTTTAAGAAATCGTTTTTTAGAGTTCTCCAGTAAGGCATGCAATCCTTTCTCAAACTCATTTATCTTTTCCTTAAGCAATTCAGCCTCTAAATCCAGCTCTTTATTTGCATTTTTCTTTGCTGCTGCTTTGTCATCAAGATTTATTAAGTCGTTTTTAAGCAATTCTGTTTGTTCATTTATAACCGAAAGAAGATCCTCAAAAGAACTAATTTCTACCTGTCTTAGATTCAAAACGCTTTCGGTTTCATTAAGTGCTGCAACCTTTTCAAACAATACCTGGTCCCGTTCATTTATATCTTTTTCTTTTTTAACAATTATCTGCTCCAGCACATTTTTCTTTTTATTCGCTTCGTTCAGTTCTTTATTGTACACCTGGAACATGTTTTTGAACCTGCTCTCGAGCATACTGTTGCCCTCTTTCATCTCCGTCTTTCTTCTTTCAAGGCTGGGCAAATATTCTTTTAACTTCATGTAATCTTTTTTCAGTGCATTAATTATCTCTTTCTCGATTCATATTTCTGTTCTGCTTCGGCTTGTAAATTTTCAATCTTAATAGTCTCCTTTTTAAGCGAATTTATTTTTCCTTCAGAAAAAGAAATCTCTGCAGAGAGGTTTTTTAATATTTTAGTTTTATCATCTACTACCTGGGCTAGTGTAAGAAGTTCTTTCTGCTTGTAAGTGCTTTCCCCGGTTATTTTCCGGAGTTTAAGCGTGGTTTTCTCTAACTGGTTTGCTTTTTCTTCATAATCTTTTTCCAGCGCAGCAAACTTAATTTCATTAGCGGAAAGTTTATCATTAAGCTCAGAAATCAAATCTTTTTTAATCTGCTCCGCTTGATTAAGAAGGTCAAGTTTTCCTCTAAGTTCACCTTCTTCCTCCTTTAATAAAGAGATTGAGTTTTGAAGATTGATTGAATTACCGCTTATACTTCCAATTTCTCCAAGCTCCTTCTT
Organism: uncultured Ignavibacteriales bacterium; assembly: GCA_963764825.1. Classification (GTDB taxonomy): domain Bacteria; phylum Bacteroidota; class Ignavibacteria; order Ignavibacteriales; family Ignavibacteriaceae; genus JAZGGS01. The sequence continues at coordinate 429,904 of CAVXUA010000003.1, forward strand.
TCCGGCTTCAACTGATGCTTTTAACATCTGTTCATCATCCTTTAAGGAAGAGATTTTCATTTCCATTTCTTCAAGATAGCGCCGTTTCTTTGTAATCGAGTCCACAAGATTTTGCTCTTCAACAATCAACGAGATTAGATTATCTTCATTTGTTGATGTCCTCCCGGGCTCTATTTTTTTGCATGTTATTTTCAATTTCTTCAAGCTCTTTATTTTTTAAATTGATACTATCTCTTAAAGATTTTTCTTTTAAAGATAATTCCCCAAGTCTCTTTTCAAATTCATTAACGGTTTTGGTTTCGTTCTCTTTCAGATTAGAGATTTTTTCATCAAGCTTTATCAGTTCCTGCCGTTTGCTTTCTGAAACTGAGTCATCGAGATTTTTCAGCTCAAGTTTCTTTTCATCAATAAGCGCCTGAAGATCAGCTTGCTGTTCATCCAGCGAACCAATTTTTCCCCCAAGTTCACCCAATTGAATTTCCAGTTTGGTGTTTTCTGCTTCCAATAGCTTTTTTCTTTTCTCCGCCGCTTGCAGCTCGTCATCATTTATTCCAATTTCATTGTTTGTAGAACCGTTGGAGTTATCGGTTGAAGACTTTACATCATTAATATGATTTGTAAGAAAGAGAAGGTTATGCTGTTCATCGCTTTTCATTTCCCTTAGCTTATCAATTTCAAAGTGAAGTTTTTCAAGTTCATCGTTCAGTTCAGTTTCTTCACCTTTCAATTGATCAACTGTGGTTATATAATCTGCTTTCTGCCGGCTTCAACTCGTTGATCTCGGTATAAACAGTTTTTATCACTTCTTCAAGGCGTATAAGTTTATCTTCCTTATCATTTATCCTTTGAAGAGTGCTGTTAAGTTCTTCATTCTCTGTTTGAAGATCTTTAAGTTTTTTAGAATTTAATAAAGCCATATTTTATACTCCCTTAACTCTCTTGTTAATAAAAAGATAGCGGAAGTTCCGAGTGAAAAATACTTTGTATATGAACATCTTATAACACAAGAAGTTATTAAAGCTTTATGAAGTTAAACATTAAAATAATAATTATCAAGCTTTTATTACAAGAAGTTATAGCGATTACAGAATGTACTTTGGCAGGTAAACCCGAAAAAGATCATAAGGATATGATGTTAAAAAAATCAAAGTGCTGGCTGGATTAATTTTTGAAAGAATTATAGAACAGCTGGATTAATTGAGCTCCTATATAACTTATTTTTTAGCCTCTCAATTATTTTGTAGCTGGTGTACGCAAAGAAGGGTGCAACCGCAACATCAACCACATAATGAACATGTTGCAGCATACACAGCAATTCCTACAAGGATTGTTGAGGCAAGGAAGATAATCTTAATTACACGCTTTTCCATTATTAGAAAAAGTAAAAAAAGAGTTGCCGTATGCCCAGAAAAGAAGAGATCCTTAGTTAAAATTTCGCCTGTTCCCAAAAGCTGAACTAATGGATCGTTCAGTGGAATAAGTGTAGCTGGTGCTTCGAGGGGTAGAAGGTACATTACTATCAGCCGGAAAAAAACCATCAAACCATAACACTGAAGGGTAAACAATAACCTTTCAGGTTTTTTAGCCAGGGAAAAAATAGTAATAACAATTGATAAATAAATCAGTCCGAAGGTAAGCCATGTTAAATCAATCGGGTTGAATAACGCAAGTATTGGATCGGTAAACACTACGCCCTGGCGAGATTCAACAAATTGTAGAAATTGAGGAAAAATTATTAGAATGGCTGCAATGAAAGGAATGGAAATTATAAGTTCCTTTCGTTTCTTCTTATCAGTTAAAAATTCTTTCCAGTTCATTTACAAAAATAGGATTAGTAGTTGATAATGTTTTGGAAATAAATTCCATTAGTTAGTTTTATAGAAATTTACAGATTACTTTTTATCCACATCATTAAGCAAATCTTTCATGAGCCCCGAATATTTTCTTTCAATTTTAAAACCAAACCTGTAAAAATATTCAGGTCGGAAAAAGCCGGTAGTTAAATATTTTAAATGTTCACCTTTAAGCCGGTTAAAAAGTTCATTCATTAATCCTTCACTTATACCTTTGCGGCGGTACCTGCTGGAGACCACAATTTTTTCCATGTGCGCTGTTTGATCATCAATCCTATTGAAAAACAATCCACCTATAATAAATCCTCTTTCAGAAAGTGCAACGAGGAACTGGTGCTCAGGATTAAAGTGAACGTTAAGATTTGTTTCGAAGAAAAGCTGGTGAAGCCGTGATATTTCTTTTGGGGAAATAGGATTCCTTATCATGTAAGAAACGTTGTCGTTATCTAAAAGCTGCACCACCAGGTTGGATGCTGTGCCGCTATCACTTTTTACTTTAATAAGTGCAGCAGAATCTGTTGGTTTAAGATGAGGGAAGCTTAAACGTGTAACAAAAAACTCTTCCCGTTCACTTAATTGAAATTGCAAATGCGAACCTGAAATAAGCTGCTGTATTTCATCCTTATTAATACTGCTCTCGTGTTGCTTTTTAACTATTTCTTTAAGTGTATTTTTAAATTCTTCTGAAGAATCTTTAAACACAGTTCTTAAATAGAATTGTGTTCTTACAGCGGGATATTTTTCTTCCAGGGAAAATAACTCGTAGGTTTCATACAGATCAAATAACATTTCTGCCTGTGCGCTTAGTGATGCTTCTTCATTCAGCTCGAACCACCTATGAAACCTTTTAATAGCAAAGAAAAGCGCTTTAGGAACGTAACCACTAAGTTTAACGGTATTAATGAACGAATCTAATTTTGATAAGACATGTTCTTTTTCCTCAAACTCATTTGGTTCCTGTAATTCATCTTTAAAAGCTGACAGGAGTTCCAAACCCTTTTCTTCACCTTCGGCTTCAATCACTCCTGAGAATATATAATTCCAAATAAAATCATTTTTCAAATCCGGAATTTCTTCAACTGTATTTTTAACAAACATGTTATAAAAGTTTGTAAAGAAAGAAGCAATGGAAGAAGATTTTATTCGCTGTGAAACAGAATAGAGCAAAGTGCCTGTCTGGTAATCGTGTGTTGGAATTGTGATATTATCCGGCAGAGGGTTAGCCAGTTCAATTTCGCGATTTGTTAAGTGCCAGAAATTGATATAAGCTTTTGCAGCATTCCAAACAAAGAAAGTCCATAGAAAATAAAGGCGCTGCTCGTAGTTTTCTTCTTTCCTCATTAATTCTCCGTTTAAGAATTTTGCAACACTTTCTCGCGGAACAAAGTCTTCACTCCAGAGATCATACTCATCCCAGTAGCCTCCAAATTTAGGCAGCAATCTTTCACCCTTTAAATTTGTTTCCGCAAGTATCAACCATTTTAGTTCTTCTTTAACAACCCCAGGCGGAAAGTTTTTATTTAAGTGCAAGGTAATATCAAAGCTGCCCTGAAATCTTGTTTGAACCGATATCCTGTATATTGACTTATCATTTTTTGCAACTAATTTACTAACCCAAACACCGCCTGGTAATACGTTATCCAATCGTAATGAAACTCCCCCCGAAAAGAGAAATATTGCTTCGCGAAGTATAGATGTTTTAATGATTGCATTTTTCATCCTCTGCCTGTCTTCAGCATCAATTCCTTCTTCAAAAGTTATTACATCTTTCCAGCCGTATTCTTCACCGGTTTCAGCATCAACAGCAAACTTTTGGTTTTCCCCAAACCATTCTCTTAATCCATTACGCAGATTCGTAAGAGTTTTTACAGCTTCCACACTTACTTCGGATGATTTGCTGAAAACATAAAATCTCATTACAAATCTTCTTATTCTTTTATATGTAACCGGGTGATGCGAACCGTAAACAGTGATGAGATGAAAAAATGATTCGATAGATGAGATGCTTTGCACAAGCTTATCAACCGGCAAATCCACAAGATTTTTAATTGATGATTCAATTACATCTAGGTTTTCGCCACCTTTACTTTTATCAACAATATAACCTATAACCTCTTCATCAAGCAACTCTTTATCAACTAATGTAAAGTCTGTAAATATTTCACTGAATACCTGCTGATTTACATTACTGATTGCTGCTTTAAAAATCTCCCTTCGTATTTCTGTTAACCCGGTAATGTTCGGGCGCGAAACAAGTGCAAGCGCTAATTTATAAAGATGATTTGTTTCATCGGAAAGAATTTTTTCAATGTAAGACAACGCATGTTTACAATCTTTAATATTTTCTGTTTGTATAAGCAAATAAGCAGTGTTTAAAGCTTCAAGCGAAACTTCTCCGGCTGATATTTTTTTGCAAGCGAGATCCTATCCTCTTCGCTTATAATCACTTCGGCGGAACGGGAAAGAAAATTTAAATGTTCTGATATGTTTTGCTGCCTATACCATTGAATTATTGATTTTCCGGTAAAGTCGATAGCCTCCTTATTCCCGATCCATAATAACGGGTTTGTAAGAAGCGACTGCATATCAATATAATGAGAGTCTGATTTGTAATTATAACTACCTATACGGAAAATGTTTTTACCTTCCTGTACCGCTCTTAATTTTAATGATAAATTAAGTTTGGAAATTGAGATCCCCTCGTCATCAGCAACAATATCCCTGCTAAGGCATCCCTTTTCTCTAAGGAACCAATTTGGAATGCGTACTTCGGTCTTCTTAACAAAAATACTTGTGTGCTCTTTGGTGTACATCGATTCAATAATATTATCAAAGTTTTTCTCGATTACTCTTCTCTTGTAAGTTCCTTTTGCTGTAAGCTCACCTTGCTCATCTGAAAATGGTCTATCTATAATTCTGAAATCGAGAATCCTTTCGAAAGGGGCGAGGAATTTATTTATGGTAACTATTACGGAAGAAAAATATTCCTGCTTCTGCAGTTCATTCATTCCGGGAACGGGCGATTCATCTGCTTGGTCGTTTGGATAGAGAAGCACCGTGTTAAACGGTTTATGATCGCCAACAAGAAAAACCTGTTTAATGCTTTCAAAATCTCTAAAGAAGTTTTCAATTTTTTGCGGCGCTATAGTTTCCCCTTTAATATTTTTATAGATTTCTTTTTTCCTGTCGATAATCTCTATAAAACCGTCTTCATCTATCTTCATTATATCGCCCGAGGGAAACCAGTCATCATTAAGGAAAATATCTTCCCTGCTGCTTCCAAAGTAACCCATCATTACATAAGCACCTTTGATTAATATTTCTCCATCTTTACCTAATTTTATCTTAATTCCGGGCAGCGCTTTGCCAAGTGAGTTTGGTTTATATCTTCCAGGCGGGGTCATTGTAATTCCGCCTGTTGCTTCGGTCATACCAAAGCCGCTCATCAATTCAATTCCATAAGACTGAAAAAACTGGAAAACATCTGGCGGAAGGTAACCCGCAGCAGATAACCCAAACTTTCAAATTGCCGCCGGTTGATTCTTCAACCGCTCCCTTAATTATTTGATGATCATCAACTTCAATATCAACCTGGCTTGATACGTATTCATAAAGCTGCAGCCATTTTTTAGGAATGCTTATAAATATTGAAGGTTTAATTAGCTTCATATTTAAGATCATCGTATCAACAGAAGGATTTTCCATGAAAGCATATTCTGCACCCCAGAAAACAGAGCCTATCATTTCCAGCCATCTACCAAAAGTATGAAAGAGCGGAAGGAAGGAAAGGAACCTATCTGAATCTCCAATGTCAGGGAGAGCCATTGCACGGCAGAATCGCTTGTAAATAATGTTCATGTGCGAAAACATTATTCCCTTTGGTTCACCGGTTGTGCCGGATGTGTACATAATTGTTGCAAGCGAATCCGGTTTTATCTTTTCCAGCAGCTTTTCTGCAAGAGATTCATCAGCATCTTTACTGCCGCTTAAAAATTCTTCAAAAGAAATTACATAATCATCGGCGCTGCTGCCAACAAGCAAAACTATTTTCTTTTAAATGATGTAGTTCGTTCTTTACTGATTTTATTTTTGCAAGCTGTTTTTCGTTATGCGCAATTACAATCGCAGCTTTAGTTTGATTAAGAATAAAACTTATATGTTCCGGCACCGAGTTAGCAGGAATCATTAAGTTTACCACTCCGCTTGTAAGACAGGCAATATCCAGCATCGCCATTTCGGGGCAATTCTCAAGTAAGAAGGCAACCTTTACGTTCTCTTCATTTTCACTTTTCAGCAGTGCATTAAATGAACGAGTATAATCATTAACGAACTCTGCTGTACTGTTCCAATTTATTTCTGAAACAACGTTCCCTTTAATAATCCTGAATAAAGGTTTGTTCCTGTAATCTCTAACTCTTTGGATAAATAGAGTGCGGATGGTGTAATTGCTTTGTGAGATAAGATCTTCGATTAGTTTTTCCCATCTTTCTTCCTCGTAAATTCTTTTGAGGAAGGAAGAGAAGCGGAAGAGGTTTAAGTATTCGTGGATTAGTGAATATATCTTTTCCTTACCAGCATTTGCTAAAAGATAATTACCAAAGGTGAAAAATAATTCTTTGTCAAAATTTTCCATCAGCGGGTTTGCAAACTTGTCCGGCACAACTGATTTAAAAATTTCAGTTAGTTCATTTGCTAAACTTGGATTGGAAGAGAGGAGATCGTTATCAGCAATATTTTTTATTACAGATTGTAACTCATTGTAAACCTGTTCAACCTGTTCTTCTTCCAGCGCAGATCTGCCGGAAAAGAATTTTTCTTTTAAATCTGAAATTTTTGCTGAAAGAGGATTATCTTTAAATTTGCTCATTTAATTGCTGTCCATAATAAAAAGCTGTAAACGTTAACTACTTTAAAGTTAAAAATAATTGAGGAGAATAGAATGTTTGGTGAGAACAGTTTTTGCTATATAAAAAAGGGATGCCGTTTGACATCCCTTTCTATTTAAAGAAAATTAATTGTTATTAACTTTTTATTCCTGCAACTTCTTCAAGCATTGCAGTTGTAACAGATTTTGGTCTTTCAACGGGTAACCAAGTGCACGATCCCAGATAATGTTTGAAACAACACCCAGTGCTCTTCCGATTCCAAACAAAACAGTATAGAAATCATACTCGTTTAAACCATAGTGCCATTGTATAACACCCGATTGTGCATCAACATTTGGCCATGGATTCTTTGCTTTACCTTGTTCCAGCAAAATAGGTGGCGTAACTTTGAAAAGCAAATCAACATATTTAAACATAGGATCATCGGGCAAGATGCTTCAGGCAAAATTCTCTTTGTGCCATGATAACGAGGATCAGTTTTTCTTAATACTGCATGCCCGAATCCCGGTATAACCTGTCCGCCGAATTTAAAGTATCCCAAACAAACTTATTCATTTCTTCTTCAGTAGGAACTTTACCGCCCATCTTATCCATAAACACCCTGCATCCATCGTAAAACTTGCTGGTTTGCCAAACCGTGCAAAGGTCCTGCAATCCGTCAATCATTGCTGAGATTGCATAATAAACATCTGAAAGAGCGCTTGCAACAAGATGACCAGCATGCGCGCTAACGTTTCCGCTTTCATGGTCACTGTGAAGAATGAAGTACAATCTGGATACTTCATCATAAGGATGATCAATTCCCATCATATGTGCAAAGTTGCCTCCAAGGTCAAGTTTAGGATCCGGCTCGATGATATCATCATTTTTATACTTCAACCGGTAAATGAAATGCATCCTATCTTGGGTAGTTTTGCAAGAAGGTTAATTCCATCTTCGAATGTAGGTTTCCAATAATCCATCTTACCAAGACCGGCATTATATTCTTTAACAAAGACAGATTCGCTCTGCATGGCAACAATAGCGGTTGAGAACATTGCCATTGGATGAGCATCTTTCGGCAATTGCTTTCAGCACATCAAATACATACTGCGGAACATGCTGGTCGTTTCTTAAACTCTTCTGCAACTTCTTTTACATCCTCATCAGCAGGAAATTCACCAGTAAGAAGCAAGTAGAACAAATCCTTCTACATAAGGCATTTCCTAGCCGGGTACTTTAGGAAGAGTTTCCAGGGTTTCTCGGGAATTGTAAACCCCCTGAAACGAATACCTTCAAAAGGATCGAGATAAGAGATATCGGTTGTTAAACATTTAACACCTCTGGCTCCGCCAATAACCTGGGCTATTGTAACTTCGCCAACTTTTTTATCTCCATGCTCTTTTAATAGTTTGGTGGTACGCGGGCGCCACTCGTCTATTTTTTGTCCAAGTTTTTCTTTTAAGCGTGACATATTAGTCCTCCGTTTCTTAAGTTTTCAAAACAGGATTTTATTGTTCCTGTACAAATTTTTGAATGAACTAGAGGAATACAAGAATGTGCATAGTTCGCAGTTGAACAGAAGTAAAAATTAGAATATATAAAGCACGAACTATTCATCATCCCCTATTCCCCATAATTGTAAAAATTGTATGCTTAAACATATCAATTATTTGTTGTATTAATCAAATAATATTTCTTTCCCCGGCGATGCAGCGTAAACTTTTATTCCCTTATACTTTTTCAGAGCTGAATTTCCCATCCAGTCAATTGCTTCCTCATCGCCATGAACAAGAATAAGATTTTCCGGTTTTAACTTTTCTAAAATACTTACAAGCTCTTCTCTTTTAGAATGAGCGGAGAAGCTGAAATTCTTTATATCGCATCTTAACTTCCCTTTTTTTATCTGATTCGGTCAATTGGAGCTTATTACCCTTCTTTGCTTTGGCAATTTTATAACCCGGTGTGCTTTCATCCATATAACCAACAAGTAAATATTGCTGAACCATTTTGCCTGAGCCATCTCTTTGCAAGATTAAAGGAAATTGTAGATTCTATTATCATTCCGCTGGAAGCAAGTATGATTGAAGGAAACTTAAAGAACTCATCAAAGTTGTTTACATCTCTTATATCCTTTTGTGGGGAGTCGTGCAATACTAATTCGCTTTGGTTATAGTTTACAACAAAGCGGTTGGAATCATAAGCACGAGTTTATTTTTTTTCCTATTCCACCTGTATAAATATCCACGTTGGTTACTTTGTTCTTTTTCAGAAGCAACAGGATAGTTGCAAAAATTTCCTGCATTTTTCCCAATGAAAAAACCGGGATAAGAACTGATCCGCCGGAGTTAATTACTTTGTTAAGTGATCGGGCAAAATAATCAGTTTCCACTTCCCACGATTTTTATTATTGAAGAATCAGTTGCTCCGTAAGTTGATTCGGAAATTAGTGTATTGATTTTTTCCTGCGGAAGCTGCGCACCAGGCAGTAGAGGTTTGAGATGAAATATTTATATCGCCGGTATAAAATATTTTATACTCTTTGTAGTTAATATAAATTCCAGCAGAGCCAAGAATGTGTCCCGCATCGTAAAATTTTACTTTTACCGGTCTCATCATCTGCTGCATTAAATCCTTTAATGTAAAATTCTTCTTCGTACGATTTGTAATCAATTGACTTTATTAATAAATCAACTTCATCAGTGAGAATATATTTCAAAACTTTCATCGCTCACTTGTTTTTTAAGAATTGAAATCGCGTTATGAAGTGTTAGCTCCGAGAGTGCACGGGTTTGCGGTGTGGTGGTAATCTTAAGATACGGGAATTTTTTTATGAGAAAAGGCAGCGAGTTTAGGTGATCCTGGTGTGCATGGGAAATCAATACGTGATCTAACGGTTTATCCTTTAAAAGATTAAAATCCGGAAGAGCATCCAACCCTTGTTTTTGAGGATGCATACCGCAATCGAGGATTATGCCAATACCATTAATATTCAGGTAATAACAGTTTGCGCCTATCTCCCCGGCGCCGCCAAGTGGAAGAAACTGGATCATTAGAAAAACAGATTATTATTTTAACTGTAAAATAAGTTTTTGCGAAATAAGCAGAAAGAAGATAAAAAGTGCCGGCCACTTTGATAGCAACCGGCATAAGAAATAATGAAATGAATTTTACTACTTCATAAGTGCCATTTTAATAGAACTTGTGTAATTGCCAGCGGAAATTTTTGCAATATAAAGTCCGCTTGCAAGATTTATTCCTGAGAAATCAGCTCTGTAAACCCCTGCGGCTTGATCTTCATTAATTAATGTAGCAACTTCATTTCCCAAAACATCAAAAACTTTCAATTCAACAAAGGATTGTTCGGGAATGCTATATTCTATCTTAGTAGTTGGATTAAACGGGTTGGGGTAATTCTGGTTAAGTGTAAAATCGTTTGGTATTTCATTTATTTGTTCAACTGAACTAACTAGCCCATCATAATAAGTTGTTCCATCGACAGAAATCATTCCACTATTTGGAGGATTTGAGCTGACTGCATTAACATTAACCTGTGCGCCATTTTTTGATATAAATGAAAAATTAACACTTGTTATTCCAGAAATAGTTAATTCTTCTCTAATCCTTAGAGCATCATAACTTACCCCGCCAGGAATAGTTATCGTACCGTACGCGTCAACATTTGTACTGATAGAGACGCTAGATGAATTTATCGGCGTACCATTAATACTTATTGTTTGAGTATATGTATCTGACCATTGCGAATTAATGGTAAATGGATGTTCATACTGTCGCCTGTATGGGTCATATGATATTTCAGTTACAAAACCTGGAAGTGCACTTGATACTGCTGCATTACCCAAAACATCAAACTGCCCATTAAGTTTTGAATATGTCCAGATTTCTGAAAAATTTCCACCGATAGTACTTGCACTATAATTGCAAATATTAGCTGTTGGGAAATCATTTATATAAGGCGAGGTAGCAGGATCAATACTTTCAAGGGTAACCATTAAATTAGATTGAAGATTTGTAAAATCCCAGTTATTGCCCCCACCTGGTGAGCCAATATCGAAATTTGATTGTAAAGTATCTTCATGGATTGTTGCTGTGTTACCTATAGCAAACATATTAGCAACATCACTGCTGTTAATAGTAATCTGTGCAAGGGTTGTACAGCTCGCAACTGCAAAAAACAGAAGAATTTTTTTCATCTTCTTTTTCTCCTTTTGTTGTGATTAAGTAATTAATTATTTTAAAAGTTAAATATCAAAGAACACCTTCTGATTTTTTGGAGCTTAAATTTTTATAAACTCAACTCTTCGATTGTTAGCTTTTCCTTCAGGCGAAGAGTTTTCGCTTACAGGAATACTTTCACCGTATCCTTTTGAATTTAAGCGTGAAGCATCAATACCAAGTTTAACAAGCATTACCTTTACTGCAGCAGCCCGATCTTCTGATAATTTTTGATTGAACGATTCTTCGCCATCACTATCCGTATGTCCTTCAATAGTAAAATTTAAATCAGAGTGCTTGTTCATCAGCTTAACAATTTCATTTATGGTTCCCATTGACTCACCATTAATTGTGGATTTGTTAACTTCGAACAAAATTCCGCGAGTGACAAATTTGCCCTCTTCCGTAATTCTATCGTATAACTTTTTACCGCCTTCATTAACACGTATATTTTTCATAGAACTCATTTTTATAAAACGATCGTCGTAATGTGCACCGATTGAGAACATTTTAGGTTTAAAACCAAGATTTGGAATGTTTAATAACCGCTCTTCATCCATATATACTTTGAGGGATCTTTTGTTAAATGAAATAGCAATGTGTTTCCACTTCGGCTGCCATTCCTTTTTTTCTTCTGTAAAAGAACTAGTTTTACCACCGAACTGTCCCATTTTCACTGCATTCCAACTAATGTCTATTGGTGGAATACTTTTCCCTTCAATCTTAGCATAGTTACTGGTTCCCTCAAAAAATCTGACTTTGTAATAATCTGATCTTATAACCCCATCTTCTTCAAAGAAGACATCAAATTCCAATGTAAAAATCTCTGGCAGAAAATCCTTTTTATCCATTAGAGGAAGAATTACGGAATTATTATTGAAATGAATAACATTGTCTCCGCCTAAAGAAGCAACTTCTGCGCTGCCACTAAGCAAATCCCAGCGAGAAGGAAACTCTCCACTCTCTTCTCTGGAAAGATCATCTTCAAAAATTACCTTTTCGCCTGCCACAAAATCATATTTGGACCACATCTTTAATTCCTCGGCGGTTCCCTGATCTAATTCGCTATTTTGAGTGTTCGTTTCAATATTTGTATTTGGATTGTTATCGGTTGTTTGATCTTCTGTGCTCGTATTTTCATTTTCTTCTTCACCGCCTTTCTTTATGGTTTCTGCGGTTTCATTTATAGCATCATCAGTTGCATCATTTAATTCTTTGTTTACTTTGTCCTTTATCTTTTTTTCTATGTCAATATCAAACTGCGCATATACGGAAAATGATATAAAAAGAAAAAGTAGGAATAATAATTTCATAATTGTCTCAATTTTATTGGTTTTTAAAAATGATTATCAATAATTGACAACCGGTAAACTCATTTCTGTGATGGTTACATTTGCAGGGACACTAGCTAAAACAGATGGGAATAGCCTCACAAAACCAATTTAATTTAATAAACCATTTTATATTAGGCAAGTATTACCAACCCCTAATTGTTTCTATTGTTGAAATATGTTCAACCGTGTGTTACAGGTCACATATGGACAAATTGAGACGTCATAGAGGGCATATTAAGCTTTCACAGCCCAAATAACATCCGCCAGGGTTTGATGACCAGGTTCGAGTGGAAATTTCAGAAGGTAATGCGGATTGAATCCTTCCATATATTTCTCTATTCTCTCCTTCAGCCAGGAGATTTCTGATTTCAATTTCCAATGTTCTCCATCGGATGAATAGAGGACGACAAACAATCTATTCTTTAAATGCATCCTTTGCTGCTGTGATTGGTTTTTGTAAAGCCATCCAATTAATTCATCAGTTTTGTTAATTGCATCTTTTATCTCGTAAGGAAAGTTTTTTGGAAAGACAGAAGTTTTATGATCGAATGTTACTCCATCAATTGTGAAATCAACTAATTTATCTTTGCTATCTAAAGCAGGTTTAACGTTTGGCAGCGAGCAGAAAATTTTCTCTACTGCCTGTGCAGACCAGAAGTTGTACCACCGGTTTAACGCATAATTAGAAATATTTTGATGTTCTTTGTCCTTTTTGAACCTGCTGTTTATTTCTTTAATAACATCATCAAATTGAAAAGTGCGGTAGATAAAATTGGTTAGATTATCAAACGCGTTATTTTGTTTTCTTCCCCACTTGTAAGGGTAAGTTAAACGCTTTTTAAGTTCGCTTTCTATTTTGTTTAATTCGCTATCCATCTTTGTAATTACCAAATCACAAAATACAATCCTCAAATAATTACCAATTAACAAAATCCAAATTTTTTAATCTTGCTGTTTAGTTATTGGATATTATTTGAGTTTTGAAAATTGAGATTTGCGATTTATTTAATCAATCTTTCTAAAAACTAATCTTTCTTCCTCACCTTCAAATAAATATAATCTCATCTTTTCTATTTTATAATTATCAACAATCTGAAGCGCCGTTAGGAATCTCTGCTCAATATCTCCCGGGCAAGCCATTTCTGTTGAAATGATATTTGAAAATGAAATATTATTTTCATCAACTTTAACTGTACCATTAATAGTGTTGCATCCTGCATTTCCGTGCAATCTTTCTTCCTTTAAGTAAATTTCTATTAGAGGATGATTGTTAGTCTGATTATCTTTAATAAATTTTTCACCATTAATAGATTCAAGCGCCCAGATATCGTGCAGTCTCACATTAACTCCAGTTTCTTTTGTTGAGCAGCCGATCACTAAAGCCGCAAAGATTATAACCAGACAAGTGATCAAAAAAGCAACGAATATTCTTAATTGTTTTTTTTCTGTTGGTTTAAACATTTTTCTTTCCTTTCTCTTTCTTAAACAGGAAAATGTATTCATGTTTAAAGATGTAAAATCCTCCGGCTAAAGCACGGTAGCGCCATAATTCTTTCTGGTTCATCTTTCCTTTTGTTGTATCAAAATTCTTAACAATAGTAGATTTTAATTTGTAACCTCGCTTCATCACTTCCTGCATCGTATAAAAACCAAGCGGAATCCATTCGCCATCAGAATATTTATCTCCTATTACTACTGCAAGATATCTTCCTTCTTCAAGCACGCTGCCGGTGTTATCAATAACCTTCCCGAACATTTCTAAAAACTCTCCAACCGATTTTGCATTTGAAAGATCATTTTTCTTTCTGCTGAATTTAATTATATCCCAGTAAGGAGGATGAAGAAACACAAACTGAACTGATTTAGTTCCAGCTTTTTTCAATTCATCTTTTAGATTAACCCTTGTACTGTCTCCTTCTACTAATTTTATCTTTACTTTATTCCCGGTTTTTTCTTTGGCAATATTTTTCTTTGCAAGCTTAACCACATCATTGCTAAGCTCGACACCAATTCCATTTCTGCCAAGGCGCTTACACTCAATTAATGTTGTTCCGCTTCCTGCAAAAGCATCTAAAATCCAGTCATCTTTTTTTGTGTATCTTCTTAGAAGCTGGTTGGGAATTTGCGGAATGAAGTTACCCCAGTAATCAGCTTTGTGTGCACCCGATTTATCACGTTTTTCAAGAATCCACAAACTGTCTGTAATAAGATCTTCATACTCTTTCCAACGGTTCAGGTTTAAATCATTAATCTTCGATGTTTTGCTTTTAGTAAGACCTTTAATAAGCCTGTTTATATAATACTTTGTCCTCTCTACCGTTTTTGCTTTAAGTATCTGTTCCAGTTCGCCTCTAAGATATTCACATTTAATTTCAACCGATTCATCGTTTACTACTAAGAATAATAAATTACCTTCCTGGTTTTTAACTTTGATAAGAATGTGTCCGATCTTTTTCTTAATCTTTTTTAAATTATCCAGTTCGGATGCATCTCTAATATCTTTTATAAGTTCGATGTTCTTCAATCTAAACTTCCTTATCAAATTTATTCTTTACCATTTTTGCAATTCTGTTTCCTATGCTGATTGATGCAGTTGCTGCAGGCGATGGAGCATTTAAAACATGAATCATTCTTTCAGCTTCAGCAAATCTGAAATCATCAACCAACTTGCCGTTTGGTTCAAGTGCTTGCGCTCTTACGCCGGAACCGCCCTTCGCAATATCGCTTAACTGAACTTCGGGGACAAGTTTTTGCAATGCTTTAACAAATGCCTTCTTGCTGAAAGAACGATAGAATTCTCCGAATCCCATCTTATAATATTTTGAAGCCATTTTCCAGAAGCCGGAATAAGTAATCATACCAGAGACATCTTTAAAAGAAAAATCAGTTTTATTATATCCTTCGCGTTTAAAAGCGAGCACAGCATTTGGTCCGGCTTCAATTCTGCCGTTTATCATCCTTGTAAAATGAACACCAAGAAATGGAAACTTTGGATCAGGCACAGGATAAATTAAATTTTTTACTAGATGTTTTTTTTCTTCTCTTAATTTAAAATATTCACCTCTAAAAGGAATTATCTGCAAGCCGGGATTTACATCGCAAGCTTTTGCAATGCGATCAGAATAGAGTCCGCCGCAGTTTACTAAAAATTTTGTTTTAATATCACCACAAGAAGTTTTTGAGATTAATTCTTTACCTAATTTGCTAATTGATTGAAACTTGCAGTCAATTTCAACTTCGCCGCCGGCTTCTTTTATTATCTGAGCATAGGTGTTTGTAACCTGTAAATAATCAACAATACCCGTTTGCGGAACTAATAATCCTGCGACACCATTTACATTTGGTTCATATTCTTTCAATTTATCGGCACTAAGTTTTTTTAATCCTTCTAAACCGTTAGCAATTCCTCTTTCGTAAAGATCATTCAGCGATTTAATTTCATCTTCAGTTACAGCAACTACAAGTTTACCGCATTTTTCGAATTTAATATTATGTTCTTCACAAAAATCATAGAGTAATTTTCTTCCCTCTGTACAATTCTCTGCTTTAAGCGAGTCTGGTTTGTAATAAAGTCCGGAATGAACAACCCCGCTGTTATTTCCTGTTTGATGCACAGCAAGTTTATTTTCTGCTTCAATAACAAGAACTTTATGTTTGGAGTTTTTAAGAAGGGACATTGCTGTAGCGCAGCCGATAATTCCCCCTCCAATTATTACGATATCATATAATTTTGAACTCATTTTTTACTTAAGTGATGAATAACACAATGCCTTGAACCTTAGTAATATATGTCGTAACATACAAGTGCAATTTGATTAAATTAAAAAATAGATAAATAACACGAAGTAATTTAATTAATAGTAAAATCTGTTAAAACTTTATTTACTTTAACAATACTACTATTGAACTAATTTTTGATTAGGTGTGTTATGAATAGTAAACAAAAAACTACGTTAATAATCGGTTTGGTATTAATTGCGTCTGCGTTAGTTATTTGGCTTGCGCACGGTGCAGAAATATTTACAAAAACCCAGGTGCTGGTTGAAAAGTACGACGAACTTTTTGGGTACACTTATGAAGAATGGGTTGATAAAATAATAATTGGTTTAGATTATGCGGGAAGTTTCTCAGCAGTTGTTGCATTAATTACAGGAATTTTATTGTTTATATTCAAAGATAAAAAAAAGGAAAAGCAGGTATGAAAATTATAATAAAAACTTTTGCGGTTATCGTTTTATATGTTTCTGCATCTTTAGCACAGGGTTTCAATGTGTTAGCTTCAGGCGAGCAGAATTTTTCTTTTCACGATAAGAATGGAAGAAACCAGGCAACATTTTTTAGCACAACTCCATTAGAAGATATTAACGGACTAACCAATGATGTAAATGGAAGCGTGACATTTGATATTGGAGATCTCTCAACATTAAGAGGGACAATCTCATTATCAACTGCATCCCTTAAAACAGGAATAGATCTAAGGGATGAACATTTGAGAAGCGCAAACTGGCTCGATGCAGATAGTTATCCCGAAATCACCTTTGCAATTAAAAGCGCTAGTAATATTGAATCGGTTGAGAGCAATAAACTAACAGCAAAAGTAACCGGTGATTTTACAGCGCATGGTGTAACAAAAGAAATTACTGCTGATGTTACAATGAGTTATCTTGATGAAAGTGAACAAACTAATAAGAGAGCTCCGGGAGATCTGTTGGGGGTACAAGCTACTTTTAATATTACGCTCTCCGATTACGCAGTTGATAATATGGTGCTTGGACAAAAAGTGTCTGATAATATTGAGATTGGTGTAAACATAGTTGGTTCCAACGCAAAATAATTATCCTCAGAGGTAAAGCTTTTCAATTTAAGTCCGCAATCCTTTAGAGGGTTGCGGATTTTTTATTGTTATATTTGGAGAACAATTTTATCCATTGTTCGCAAATCATGAAAAAAACAATCACAGTTTTCGGAAGCTCACAACCACGTGAGGGGGACGAAGAGTATAACACTGCATATAAATTAGGTAAGTTTACTCGCAAAAAGAGGATTTAATGTTTGTACTGGCGGGTTTATGGGCACAATGGAAGCAGTTTCAAAAGGTGCAAATGAAAATGGAGCCGAAGTGATTGGGGTTACTGTTGATATCTGGAGCAGCGATCCGAATAAGTTTATCACTAAAGAAATAAAATGTGAAAACCTTCTGGATAGAGTAAACAAGCTTATTGAACTTGGTGATGCGTTTATTGTGTTGCAGGGTGGAACAGGCACACTACTTGAGCTTGCTGCTGTCTGGGAATTATCAAATAAAGGGTTGATGGATCATAAACCGATACTTTGTCATTCATCAATGTGGCAGGGAATAGTTTCGATAATGAATATACAGATGAAAAAGGAAGGAAGAGAAACTAGAACTGGTTAAAGCATTTGAAAACAGTTGAAGAAATTGTTGACCATATTTCTTTAAAAGCTGATAAACGGTTAACTAACCTTACAAGTCACTTTATTAAACACTTGAGTAATAATATTTTTATATTATTAAAGTCATCAAATTCATTTTAATTTATATTGATTAAAAGTCTATGGAAGAGTTTAAAGAACATATTGCCAGCGGATACACTTTTAAAGGTGATTCGATAATACTTGGTACTGCAATTCTTAATAAAAATGCTGTGCCCGAAACACATATTAAAATTCCATTAAAAGCCATGAACAGGCATGGTTTAATAGCAGGTGCAACCGGAACGGGTAAAACAAAAACATTACAGGTAATTGCCGAAGCATTATCTGAAAAAAGTGTTCCGGTATTATTGATGGACGTAAAAGGCGATTTAAGCGGTTTAGCACAATCAGGAAAAACCCATCCTAAAATTGAAGAACGCCAGGCAAAAATTGGAATACCTTATAACCCGCATGGTTTTCCTGTTGAGTTGTTATCTCTATCGGAAGAAAAAGGGATTAGATTAAGAGCAACAGTTTCTGAATTCGGACCAGTATTATTTTCTAAGATACTTGAACTAAATGATACTCAATCCAGTTATGTTTCAATGATCTTTAAATATTGTGATGATAAAGGGCTGCCACTTCTGGATTTAAAAGATTTTAAAAAAGTGATTCATTATGTACTAAACGAAGGCAAGGAGGAGATTAAAGATTCATATGGGAATATTTCTTCTTCATCTTTAGGTACGGTGCTTAGAAAAGTAATTGAGTTGGAACAGCAGGGAGCTGAACTGTTCTTTGGTGAAAAGTCATTTGAAGTTGATGATCTGTTAAGAATTGATGAAAACGGATTAGGGATTATTTCAATATTAAGATTAGTTGATTTGCAGGACAGACCTAAACTATTTTCTACTTTTATGTTGAGCTTGCTGGCAGAAATTTATTCATCCTTTCCGGAAGAAGGAGATTTAGACCAGCCAAAGCTTGTAATATTTTTTGATGAAGCACATTTAATTTTTGATGAAGCATCAAAAGCTTTACTCGATCAGATAGAAACTATTGTTAAACTGATCAGATCAAAAGGCGTTGGAATTTACTTTTGCACACAAAACCCTACTGATATTCCCGATGCAGTTTTAAGCCAGCTTGGACTTAAAGTGCAGCATGCTTTAAGAGCTTTTACTGCTAAAGACAGAAAGATGATAAAACTAACTGCTGAGAATTATCCCATTTCAGATTATTATAAAACTGATGAAGTATTAACTTCGTTGGGAATTGGTGAAGCTTTAATTTCAGGTTTAAATGAGAAAGGAGTACCAACCCCGCTGGCAGCAACATTATTATCTGCTCCAAAATCCAGGATGGATGTTCTTAATACCAAGGAAATTGATGAACTGATCAGTCAACTCGAAACTTATACCTAAGTACAACGAAACTATTGATAGGGAAAGTGCTTATGAAATGCTGAGCGAAAAGTTATCGGAGGCTAAAGAAGAAGTAGAAAAAAAGGTTGAAAGAAAAAAGACAAACTAAAACAACCAACACCAAAACAAGAAGAACGAGAAAAACAAAAAGTACTTTTGAGCAGGTTTTATCAAGCCCAACAGCAAAACAGGTCGGGCAGAACATTTGTGAGAGAAATTACAAGGGGAATACTTGGCGTTTTAGGATTAGGCGGAACAAAAAAGAAGAAAAAGTCTATTTTAAATCAAAATCATTATTCATTAAACAAAGGAGAAAAAAATGAAAAATCCTAAATTTCAAATTTATACAGCCACTAATAAAAAGGTTTATTTCCGTTTAAAGAGCGGAAACGGACAGGTGGTTCTTCAGAGCCAGGGTTATAAAACCAAAGCAGGTGCTAAATCAGGTGTTGCATCTGTAAAAGCGCACGCTCGCAGCGTAAAAAACTTTGAGGTGAAGCAGGCAAAAAATGGCAAATTTCACTTCAATTTAATTTCTAAAAACAAACAGATTGTTGGTTCCAGCCAGATGTACACTGAGAAAAGAGGTTGCACTAATGGCATGAATGCAGTGAAGAAAGAACTCATCTTCAAAAATTGAAGATCTTACATAAGTTAACAAATAACAAGGGATCTTAATAGATCCCTTGTTTATTTATTTTCCTACCAAAAAAACTATATATTGTACTTTATCATCCAATAATATTTTAAATTAAATATTTCAAAGTTTAGATGAATAGTTTCTAAATATATTTTTAAGCTCAACTTCAAGTAAAAAATTTTTAGTACTTCATACTCCGAACCATCTTCAAGCTTTCTAAGTTGATACGTATTTCCTTCTTCATCCTTTCTATAACAGGTGTACTGCTGCCCTCAACATAGTTGTTATCAATCATTACTACAACTGAATCAGGTTTAAGCTTTGTATGAAGGTTAGCTATAAAAGATTTTATATTTTTTTTTGAACGTGTGAAAGCCAAAAGCCACAGAATGCAGAATCAAATGTATTCTTAATCTTTAAAAGCGATAATGCATCATCATTAATAAATTTAACATTATTTCTATGTAGGATTTTAATCTTGCGATATCAAGCACTTCTTTGCTTGAGTCAATTGCCACGATTGAATGTGCGGAGAAGAAATAATTTCAGTCCAGTAACCTGTTCCGCATGCAATTTCCAATACAGATTTATCTTGAAGGAAATCTTTTACTAATCGCTTAAGTGATTGCAAATCAGCCTGTCTTTCAGGCTTTTTGTAAATCTTTTCGTACTCAGATGCTCTTGCGGGAATAGTATATTTCCAATTCTGATTTCAAGTCAGTTAATTTGTTACAGAAAGATCGTTAAAGAAAATTGCAACAATCCTGATTATGTTTTACTTAACACAGAAAATTTAAACATTGTTGGATTAACAAGTTTCTTGTAAATCTGCAAACTTCATTTTAATAAGCTCGGTATGAGAGCATGCGCTGAATGCAATCTCTTCATCTTCTGCAAGACTTTCTGCCACGTAAACATCCATTCCATAAAGATTACCAAAGGGCGGCATTGCCCCAACATCACAATCAGGAAATTTATCCATAAACTCCTGCTCATAGGCAAGTCTTACTTCTTCTGCATTAAGCGCATCTTTTAATTGTTCGAAGTTTACTTTGTAAGAAGCAGGCAGAACAGCCATTCCCATCTTCCCATCAATTTTAATAATAACTGTTTTTGCAAGTTCTTTACCTGGTATGTGTGCACTTGCCGCAATTTCCTGGGCTGTATATGCTGAAGAATGCTGGATGGCTACATACTTCACATTATTCTCATCCAGAAAATTCTTTTAAGTGTTTGTAATGGCATTTTTACCTCCTGTTAAACTTGGTTAATAATAATTTTTTGCTGCATTTATTTTTAACATTATCTAAACAGGAATATGTAAATACACAATTGTAATGCAGCAATCACTTAAGAATAATATTTCAAGTAATTTCTTCAGTCAACTCTAAAAATCTTTTATAAGGTATAGCCGATAAACTCTCTGCCTGGAAAGCTCCATTCGACATTCCTATCATCGAAACCTTTGCTGCAGTTTCTTCATCAGGTGCTTCGTAGATATCGAGAAAATCGTAATGCCCCAGAAGAGCATAGTGAGAAATAAATTTAACTTCCGGGCACTTTTCTTTTACCTGTTCAAGCCAGGCTCTTCCAAGTTTGGCTCTTTCTTTCATCATCTTAGAAGTTTCCGGGGAGAGTTTTGTCAGTAACACAAATGTTTTCATGGCTTAATCCTTTCCGTATAGTTGAACATAGGTTTTATACGCTGTTAAAACCATACATCTTTAGCCGGAAGAATTATGCGAGTGGTTTAAGTTGTAATCCTGATTTTAATGTAAGAAGATGAGATTAAATAATCAAAGGAAAGAGAATAAAAATCAGTTGATAGTTAGCAACAATTTTTAAAGGAATAGTTTAATTGCCGCAAAACCACCGATTAACAAAACTGTAAAGGCAATTGCGAGCCAGTTAAAGTACTTATCAATAAACGATTTTAATTGCGGTCCGAATTTCCAAATCAATCCGCAACCAAAAAGAATCTTGCACCGCGGCTGATGATTGAAGCAAAAATAAACATAATAAAATTTATGTTAAAAGCTGCCTGATGAGATTGTTATAACTTTGTATGGTAGTGGGGTGAATCCTGCAGTAAAATTATCCAGAAATCATATCCACGTACAATTTTTGAATATCAAAAAATGCTGATTCTGTAAAACTCGGGGATGCTATTAAAAAAGAAAAGGGCGATCTATGTAAATTCATTTGAATGGCGTCCACCAGAGAAAATGTCCTATAACATAACCTAGAATTGCCCCCGCAACAGAACCGGTAAGGCAAATTGACGCAAACTTGAATGCTTTTTTAGATCGAACCTAAAACCAGTGCAATAAGCAGTGCATCTGGCGGAATAGGAAAAAATGATGACTCGGCAAATGCAAGTAAAAAAAGTGCAACAGCACCGTAAGGAGTTTCTGCCCAATGCAGAACCCAATCATATAAGTTTCGTAGTAGCTTCAATCAGTATTAACAATTTATCGGAATAAAGCGCAAACATAAGAAATTAATAGCTGTTTGGAAAAAATGATATTGATAAACAAGTGGAAGATAGTATTTAACTTCACTCCATTGTTATTATTTTATTATTTACGAGGTACAAATGAATTTTGAACGAAGCGCAGGAATACTTCTTACACCCATCCTCTTTACCTGGTAAATATGGAATTGGCGATCTTGGAAATGATGCCTACAGGTTTATTGATTTTTTAGTTGAAGCTGGACAAACTCTCTGGCAGGTCTTTCCGCTCGGTCCTACAGGTTACGGCGATTCTCCATATCAGTGCTTTTCCGCTTTTGCTGGCAATCCTTTGCTTATTAGTCCTGATAAATTAAAAGAAGATGGATTATTATCTGATGACGAGTTAAATAGATCCACCTAAATCAGATCCGAAAAAAGTAGATTTTGGAAATGTGATAGAATACAAAAAGAAATTACTTAGAACGGCTTTTAATAATTTTAAAAATAATTCTAATGGATTGGAAAAAGACTTTAACGGCTTCTGTGAAGAACAAAAAGAATGGCTGGATGATTTTTCACTTTTCATAGCTTGTAAAGATGCACACAACGGCGTTGTTTGGAGTGAATGGGAAAAAGGATTAATCCAAAGAGAAGAGACATGTAATGAAAGAATGGAGTGAAAAATTAAGCGATGATATTCTTTATCATAAATTTGTTCAGTTTGTGTTTTTTAAACAGTGGAAAGAATTAAAAGAATACGCGAATGAAAAAGGAATAAAAATAATTGGCGATATGCCGATTTTTATCGCTTACGATAGCGCAGATCTTTGGGCAAATAAAGAGCTCTTTACAGTTGATGAAGATGGCAAACTTACTTCTGTTGCAGGTGTTCCGCCTGATTATTTTAGTGAAACCGGGCAGCTCTGGGGCAATCCACTTTACAAATGGGATGAGATGGAAAAAGATGAATTCCTATGGTGGCGAAAAAGATTTTCCAGCTTGCTTGAGCTGGTTGATATTATTCGAATAGATCATTTTAGAGGATTTGAAGCTTACTGGAAAATTCCAGGTGATGCAGAAACTGCAATCGATGGTAAATGGATTAAAGCACCCGGCGATAAGCTTTTTGAAATTGTAAAAAAATATTTGGGAGATCTTCCAATTCTTGCTGAGGATTTGGGAGTTATCACCCACCTGAAGTTGAAGCTTTAAGAGATCAATTCGGGTTTCCGGGGATGAAAGTGCTGCAATTTGCTTTTGGAACAGGAATGGAACGTAAATTTCTCCCGCATAATTTTATACCCAATTGTGTTGTTTACACAGGTACACATGATAACGATACTACAAAAGCATATTTTGAAAAAGAAAAGAAAAACAAAGAGAGTGATATTTTTGAACATACCCAAAAGTATCTTGAATTTTAATGGGGAAGAATTCTATCTGAGTTAATCCGAACTGCTTATGCTTCTGTTGCAAGCATTGTCGTAATTCCTATGCAGGATATTCTGAATCTGGGAGGGGAAGCAAGAATGAATTTTCCTAGCACACTTGGCGGAGGAAACTGGGCATGGAGATTTACATGGGATCAGATAGCTAAAGAAATTGAAAAAAAGTACAAGGATTTAACAGTACTGTATGAACGCCCTCCAAAACCAACAGAGAAGGAAGAGATTGAAATATCGGAATCTTAAATTAATTCTTCAATCTCAGTGTTAAAATCAGAAATAAGTGAAAATGTTATTTAGCCGACAGCTATTAAGCAAAAATAAAATCATATTTATTTTGAATAAATGGAAATAATTCAGAATCCATTTTGGATTTTTATTATCTAACTATTTTTAAGAAACAAAAAATCTATGAAAAACAGGAGAAATGATTTGAAAGCGATATTTATCCCGGTAATTATAACCGTTCTCTTATCCCTCGGATGTACCAGATACTCCCGCTTCCGATTCGCTGGAATGGAAAACAAATATGGAAGAAGCGATGCAAGTTGCTAAAAATGAAAACAAAGCAATCCTTGTTAACTTTACTGGCTCCGATTGGTGTAAATGGTGTTTTAAATTAAGTGATGAAGTTTTTTCGCAGGCAGAATTTGAAAAATATGCACAGGAAAATTTAGTGCTTGTTAAGCTCGATTTTCCGCGCAGTATTCAGCAAACCAACGAAATAAAAATGTATAACCAATCACTTGCACAAAAGTATGGCATACAGGGTTTCCCAACTATCTTAATATTGGATAGCACAGGCAAACTGCTGGCAAAAACCGGTTACCAGCAGGGCGGTGCAGTTAATTATGTTAATCACATTCAGTCTTTTCTGTAATTAAAATTACATATGCCATCCCAAATATTTGGGATGGCATACTGTTAAACACCACTATTTCAAAAGTATCATCTTTTTAGTATCAACAAAATCACCAGCTTTTAGCTGGTAATAATAGATTCCGCTGCTCAAATTCCGGACGGAGCCGGATTGACTGTTTGCATTAAACTCAACTTCATATTCTCCAGCAGGCATTTCCTTGTTGACTAAAGTTGTAACTTCATTTCCTAAAACATCAAATATTTTAAGCGATGTTAATTGAGATTGATTCGTTCCACTTACAATGAGGGAGGGAATAGTGAATTTTATTTTAGTTGCCGGGTTAAACGGATTCGGATAATTCTGCTCAAGTAAAAATCTATTTGGTTGCATCGTTTCATTTTCTACATCAGTAACTATATCAAAAGTAACGCCTCTCATTACAAATGGTATGTTTGGCAGATTATCGTACATTCCAACAAACCTGTTTATATCAAGCTTATTTATTCCTCTTAGATGATCAACCAGCCCCGGTTTAATCGATTGGTAACAAACTTCAGCTCTGATTCTGTAATCAGTATTCGGCAATGCAGGAATCATATATTTAATAATATCAATACCAGTACCTTCTGTACCAGCATCTTTATTAAAATCAGGATCGTTAAGTGCATTTCCAAAAATTCCAGTAGAATCATAACTAACATGAGTTGATGTAAATCCAATTGGTGGTATGCGGTTATCTTTTATATAACCAGATGCTCTAAGCAAAGTGTAAGTAACCTGCTGATCAACATCTATAAAAACGCCCTCGTAAACCTGCACCTCGTTTTCGTTTATAATTAACTGGTAGTGCGGTTCGTAATCAGAATCATAATCCGCAATTTTCCCGTCTGCATCATACTCACCCGATTCAAATATAACCGGTCCGCCAATCTGTTCAACTTTTAAGTGAACCCACATTCTCCTAAAAGGTATTCCCGTAGGAAGTTTATGCCCGGTTGTATTTTCAAGAGTTACTTTTACAATTAAGGAATCATTTACAAAACTGGTTTCAGTATTCATTACCAGAGATTTTTCATTCAGATTATATTCTGCTCTTGCGGTTGTTGAATCGAAATGCTCAGGTTCTGCGGTTGCACCAACTGAATCGATATTATCCTTTATCATTCTTAACATATAAGCATTACCCCCAACAAAGCTATGTTTCCAAAATGGAGAACGCGGAGGAAAATTACCCATTGTGGTAAGTAGAACAGGATCGTAAATTTTTGGCATATGGCAATCCTGGCATTGTTCATCCTGTGCTGGATAAATGCTGTTCTTCCATTCAAGATAAGGAGTTTGCTCTGGGAAGATTCCGGCAATATTACCCTGGTTATCAAGATAAGGTGTAAACAATGTGTGGCAAGTTGCACATAATTCTGAATCATTCAAGTGCGGACCGTAAGCAGAAGTGTAACCTATTACAGCAGGCATTAAGGTAGTATCAGAATTTTCATAAGGTCCGTAAAGAATACTATCAGGTTCAATTATATAATGCCCCGAGTAAGATTCTGCTGAGCCAAAATTATCAGGTTTTATTTGATGGCAAGCCGTACAACTCACACCATCGTTTGCTAGCGGATCTTGCTTTAACTGTGCCATTGAATAAGTCGTATCACCAAGGAAAAAAGCTTCGGTGTAACCCATCGGCGAATGACATCGCAAACATGTTGTTTCAATTGTTTCCTGAAGTTGTGGGAAAAGATGAACTTCTTCAGCAACCATGGCACGCCATACCGGATCCTTACTAGCATTACCCATCATAGTAGATCGCCAGTACGTAATTGGTGATACATCAATACTATCAACAGTCATCGCAATTCCATTGCTGGAGTGGCAAAGGATGCAGTTTCCCGATCCACTGAAAAGAGTTGAGGTTTGGGTAGGCAAGGGGTGTTGCGCTAAAGCACCTAATTGAATTATAAAAATTATAAATGATGTATTCAGTATAAAGTTTTTCATTCCTTTTCCTTTTTACTGGTTTTTGATTGATATTGTTTTTATAGCTGCACCATCAAAAACATATTTATTTGAAACTAGGTCTAAAGTTAATATTCTGTTCTATAAGATTGAAGAAAATTTTGCGCGCAATTAATTGAAAGATAAAGAAGATAACTTGCATGGAATCCAAATCCCATGCATTTAAAATGATAATCCATGCATTTGAAGTAATTTGCAGCACTCCTTAATCCATTATTTTACAATAGCTTAATTCGTTTCTCTCCTGTGGCATAAATTTTTCCATATACAAAAAAGTTAGTTGAGAGGAATTTGGATTAAATAATAATTATTCATTATAAATAAGGAGTTCTAAAATGAAATTTTCAATGCTTTTCCGCAGACATTTTCTCCCGCTTCTTCTGTTAGGAGTAATTGTGGTGTTCTTCGGCTGCCAGAATGAAATGGTAATTGAGCCGGTTGATACCGAGCCCACTACAGACCAGGGAGCACTGGAAAAAATGGTTGATGAAGATTCTGCCCTTACTTCCTTCGATTATAATTATAACGAAGAAGGTTTGATGGATTTTCTTGGTAAAGTTGATACCGAGATTTATCCTTTCCGTGTTGGACACAAAATGAGATTGGTAAACAGAAACCTCAATATTAATTTCCAGGATACGATTGCCTACGGAACACTTACTAAAACTTTTGAAGGGATACTATTTATTGCTGCTAACTTACGATCCCAACGGTACATTACCGGATACAATAATAGAGAAACCTTTTACAGCAGTTGTAACCAGAAATATAATCTTTAAGAAAATAAACAACACACCGTTTCCTATGCAGAATTGGATAATTGCTGCTATCTCTTTACCTGAAGGCGGAACACAAAGTCCCAACATCGATATAATGAAGCTTACCGCTTTTTTACCTAACGGCGATACTATCCAGGTTGATTCACCCAATGATTACTATGTAACGTGGCGTTTTGGGTGGTGGAGACAAATTCCTATTCTTCATATGGGCGAATCTGTACTGCTCAGAGTTGAATTATTCAGCGCATATGAAGAAGATGACTTTGTTACGCTAACTTACGGTGCAAACAGGTTTCATAACCGGAGAGCTAAAAAAATATTCGAATTGGTATCATCAAATCCCAGCGGCAGCGGATGGGAAAAAGTATATGAACAGACATATACTACGCACCAGTTCCCGGGATTTTACCATGCTGTAATTAACGCTATGCCAAGACAGGTTGTATTTGATGACGCTACACCGGTTGAATCAGAAGCTTGGGGAATACCATACCTGGTTCTTCCATAATTAAAAGGGATTTTCCCTTCAACTCCTCTCCACATTCCCCTTCCCATAATTTTGGGGAGGGGGAAATTATATTGGAGGGAATAATTTTTTAAGATTGATAATGAAAAAGTTCAACTATAAATTAAACATTATGAAACGAGCATATATTTTCAGATTAAAAAAAACGATTATAATGCGAGTTCCATCTGACAAAAATTTATAATTATAAACAGATGAAAAATTTACTTACAATAACGGCGCTGTTTTTATCACTTCTTTTAATTTCAGGATGTGATAAACCAGCACCAACAGAATTGTTTGACGATTCGTCAGAAGATGAATATGAAATTCTTAATAAAAACCTGGATGACCAGTATTATAACAGCGGGGTAGATACTTCAGGATTGGAACAGGACTTAAGAGGACTCACGAATATTATTTCGCTTAGCGGAATTAAGATTACGAATGATATCGGAACTTTCAACTTATCGCTTGCCCAGGCAATATTTTTTGATAGAAGTAAACCGATATATTATTCTGATGGTACTACACTTCTTGCTTATGAAACTGTTACACCCGGTTTAATGCGTTTTGATAATCATCTTGCAAGGATAAGATCTTTTAAAATACGATATCGTGATCTGGGTGTTCCCAGGGATACTGTTATTGGAAACAGGTATGTATTATGGAGTGGTTTTGGGGGAACAATCGATCCTTTCATTTTCCAATACAATTCATCTGTTAATGTAATATTCGATCCGATCATTCTTCCTGCAATCAGTTTCGATATCCCAACTCCCCCGGAAATAAATGGAAATGTTTTTTTACGTGGCAGCAGAGGAAACAGAGATCTCGAAGCAGTGCTTGAATGGAACGGATTAGGACACCGGAAAATCACTTTAATTGTAGGTGTTAAGAGAAGGGATAGTACCTACACTATTCCCATCTATAAAATTAGAACCGGGGATGATGGAGAGTTAATAGTACCAAAAAGATTCTTTAGTGAATTACCACTTCATAATTTTGATAAGCTTGTTATTACATTTATTAGAAGCTATGAAGGATTGGAAGAATCTGGTGAAAATAAATTGCTGGTATCAGCACAAAGTATTCATAGTATAGTTATAGATATTCCTTGAAATATTTAGCTCTAATTTTTTTAATAGTTATGACTTCGAATATTAACATATTCCCGCAAAGCTCATTTGGGCTAGCAGGTTATTGGGGTTTACCTGGAAGTTTAACTATTCCGTTAAATAGCTACGAAGCAACCCCATCAAATTTTTCTAATGTTAAAGATTGGGCTATCTCTTTTACTTATGGATCTGAATTTTCCAAAATTGTTAATTCAAATCTTTACTCCATATCACTTGCTAAAAAATTACACAAGCATGCTTTCACAGGAAGATTCACTCCCGGTTATCAGAAAGAATTTTTATTTAATACGGGCGAATCAATTGTTCTTGAAGATTCAACAACCCAATCACTTGAAGCTAAGTTTACATTCAAAGAAATATTTGGATTTGGTTATTCTTATAAATTTACAAACCAGTTAAGCGCCGGGCTTACATTCAGGTTTTTTACTCAGGATTTTAATCAGGAAATAGCCACTCCTATTTTCATTGATTCTCTCTTCTACCTGGATCGTGAAAATCTTAATGAAAAAGTAGAAACCTGGAGAGGCGATATTGGAATTGATTATAAATTAAGTAACAATTTCAGTATCAGCGCAGCATCTATAAATCTTTTTAATTTTGGTGATGAATTTGTAAACGAGGATTTCAGAGAGTTCAAATTAAAACATAGTACGGAGGTGATGTTGAGAACAAGTTATACTCCCATTAAACCATTTAACCTTCACTTTGTTTATGAAACTTCGCAATCTTTCCAGGCAAGCATTACAGGTTTTGCTGGAGATTTTTCATACGGAGCCACTATCTTTCACGATAGATACCAAACCCCTGTTATTGCGGGGATTATTCCCTCGTTTGGATATAAGACAGATCTTTTTGAAGTAATTCTTTCGGGAATAAAATATTTTTCCAATAGGAAAACATCACAAAGCTTTTCCACTTTCAGGGATGAAGGAATTTATAACATTCTTAATAACCGTTACAGCTTTGATAAGTTAATATTATCGGTGGCCTTTACTATTAGCAGCGTTGCTGAAAAAAGAGTGGAATTGATTGACGTAGAAATTGTGGAAGAAATTTACCCCACTTTTTACGATAGCTATCTCGATTTTCCGTTCGCTTATGGCATACTTGTAAACCTTACGGATGAACATGTTACAGTTAAACCGTTAGTAAAAATTGAAGGATTGAACGATGAAAAAATTCAGTCGCCTATTGTTATTATTGATCCGTTCGACACACTAAGGATTCCTTTCTATACAATAATTCCGGAAGGTTATTCTTCAGAAAAACCAGTACTTTCTTATGCGGATTTTTATGTTACCACAGTTAACGAAGAACCGGATGACCGGTTTCAGAAAGCTACTTTGGTAAACAGTGTTAATGCATGGGATGGAAAGGTTAGCAACTTAAGATATTTTATAATGCGGGATATCGCATTTTCAATGGATTATTCAAAATCTGTTTTAAGTGATAATAAAGAACTGCTCGATACACTACCGTCAGCACTTTCCACATTTCATAAAGCAAAACTTCTTTTTAATGATCTTATAAAAAGGATGGTTTATACTTCTGATCCCAGGGCTACTGCAGAATATGTACAGTTCCCGCAGCAAACCGTTCAGCTTAAAGGTGGAGATTGCGACGACCTTAGTGTCTGTTACAGCTCTTTGCTGGAAAGTGTTGGTATTCAAACAGCTCTAGTTGATTATAAAGCCGATGGCAATATCAGGCACGTAAATATTCTTTTTAATACAAAACTTACTCCTAACCAGGCAAAACTGGTTACCAACAACGATACAAAGTATTTTGTTCGGGAAAACAGTAATAGGAAGAGCGAGGTGTGGCTGCCGGTTGAAACTACTTCCCTAACAGATTTTAACACTGCCTGGAATGTTGGTGTTGAGAAGTTTAATAAAGAAGCGTTTTCTGATTTAGGTATTGCTACAGGCAACGTAGAAATAATAGATGTTTATTAACATGAAGGTAAAAAAATGAAGAAGATAATTTTATTTTTATTATTAAGCAGTGGTTTAACGTTTGCACAGGAATTCACAGTTGCAAAAATAACTGGCAATACTAAATATCAAGCCGGTGGAAATGAAAACTGGGTTGATCTTAAAGAAAACGAAACGATTGAACAGGATGCAGTAATATCAACTGGAGATAATTCCTCCATTACATTAAAAAGTAATAATCTACACTTCACACTAAATGAATCTTCCGCAATATCTGTAAGCAGCATTAAAGAGATGAGCACGGATGAGCTGCTTCTTGCACTTGCAATGGAAGATATGATAAATGCACCTAAAAATAACGGGAACGGGAAATCTGGTAACACTGCTGTTTACGGTACCGATGAAGGCAATAGTGATGAACTTGAATTATTATCGAGTGACTTTGGGATTAAAAGATTGAACGGCGCAATGCAGCTTGCTGAGACTGATATGAAAGAATCAGCAGTTGTGTTTGCACAAGAAACATTCAGAAAATATCCTGATACTAAATTATTATCTTCTTACAGAATCTTTTTTGCAGATATTCTCTTTGAAAAAGGTTTATACAACGAAGCTTTTGAAGAATTTAATGAGAATAGCAGAGTTGAAATTAAGTGATGAGGAAAAAGTGAAAGGTTGATGAATAAAACAGAAACTATTAAAAAGATATTATTGAATAACTAAGCTTCTGCCCGTGTAAAAGAAGAAAAGGGTAACGGCTAATGTTAAGCTAGTTGCTATTTTATAAATCGATAACTAACAAAAACTCCGGTCATTGTCCCATCTCATTCTGATATTAATTACTCTGCTGAATAATTATTAGTAAAATTTTACCACATTAAATTTGATATTGTTTTAACTTTTCAGCAAGTTAGAATCACTTTAATTCACAACTAAATTCCAACAATAAAATATGGAGCAGGTCAATGAGAAAAAAGATCTACTGTTCTTCTTCTCGCATCACTTTTTGTGTTACTTAACCTAAATTTGTTTGCACAGGAAGTATCTTCAAAAATTCACCCTTTTCTGCAGGTAGTTCTACTTGAAACTCCCGCTAATGAAACGGTGGATGTTTACGCAACTCTTAATGAGCAATATCCTCTTGATGAACTGAGACAGGAAACCGCTCATCTTTCAAGAAAGGATAAACAAAAAGAGGTAGTAAGAGTTTTAAAAGAGTTTGCTGCCGAACAACAACAGGCAGTGCTGGCTTTTCTGCAAAATGCAAAGCAGCAAAACCTTGTTAGCCACATAGACATTTTATGGGCTGGCAAATACTGTTATCTTTTCAGCAGTTCCACAGGTAATATATAATCTTGCCGAGGACTTTGACGAAATTGCTGAGATAAGATATGATGCAACCATAGACCAAAGTGAATTAGAAGATCCAACCGAACCCTCACATACCAGTGCCTTCGGGAGATGGTACGATGCTGGCTCCCCAACAGGGGCTTATTTTAATTAATGCGCCTGCTGTTTGGGCTGAAGGCGATAGCGGACAGGGCGTACTTGTTTCTAATAACGATTCCGGCTGCGATTGGGATCATCCCGATTTATTTAACAATATCTGGAACAACTTAGGTGAAGATTTCGATGGCGATGGTCATACTATTGAAGGGAGCGGAGGCGCAGGGGTTTTCGATCCCGGTGATATAAATGGTATTGATGATGATGGCAATGGTTACATTGATGATTTTATTGGATGGGATTTTGCAGGTAATGATAATAATGTTGGACCGAATGGTACACACGGTACAAGTACTGCTGGTATAATTTGCGGTGATGGAACCAATGGGTACGCAAACCGGTGTTGCCCCAAGAGCAAAGCTTATGAATTGTAAAATTAGTGGTGAAGCTGACTTCATGGCTTGCTATACAATATGCGGTTGATAATGGAGTTGATATAACAACAAGCTCACATAGTTATAAATGGTATTTCAATCCGCAGCCAAATTATCCAATGCACAGGCAGATGACTGATGTTGAACTGGCTGCTGGCGTATTACATACAAACTCTACAAGTAACGATGGCAATAGCGTAGGAATTCCTTTTAATATCTCCGCTCCGGGTAATTGTCCCGGTCCCTGGATGCACCCAGATCAAACATTGGTTGGTGGTGTTAGCTCTGTAATTGGCGTTGGAAACGTTGATGCCTTCTACCGATATTATTGCAAGCAGTTCACCCTGGGGTCCCTGGGCATGGGAAGACTAGCAGGTAAATCATCCAGGTTATCCATATCCGGTACCACTTGCATATCAGGATTACCCATTATGAAACAATACCCGGATCAATGGGATTATTAAAACCTGACGTTTCTGCTCCTGGTAGTAGCACAACTTCTTTATCAGATGGCGGTGGTTATTCTTCCTTTGGTGGTACATCAAGTGCAACTCCTCATACTGCTGGAACAGCTGCATTGATATGGTCAATTAATCCGTTTTTAACTCCCGAACAAGTTAGTATGATAATTCAAACAACTGCTGTAGAAAAAGGAGCTCGCTGGAAAAGATAACAGGTATGGCGCCGGAAGAATAGATGCTTATGAAGCATATCTATTAGCATTAGCAATGATTCCTGTTGAGTTATCTTCGTTTACTGCAAATAGTAATAGTAATGAGTGTAACCTTAATTGGACAACTGAAACTGAAACAAATAATTCAGGGATTCAGTATTGAAAGAAAACTGTTTTAAGTGGTAGCTGGGCAGAAGTTGGTTATGTGCCCGGTTTTGGTACAACAACTGAAAGAAAAAGTTATAACTATGATGATGAAGATCTTAAGAATTGGAAAATATAGTTACAGGTTAAAACAGATTGACCACGATGGAACATCTGAATACAGCAATGCGATTGAGGTTGATGTAATAGCTCCGGGAGGATTCAGTCTTGAGCCAAAATTATCCCAACCCATTTAACCTGACAACTACTATTGAGTTATTCAATTCCGGAAGTAAGCAACGTTACAATTACTATTTACTCTGTTGTTGGCGAACTTGCTGCAACCATTGTTTCCGGTTCTTTCGAAGCAGGTTATCACAGGATTAACTTTGATGCCAGCAAACTTTCATCTGGAACATATATTTACCGGATAAAAGCTGTTGGTGAGAGCAGAAGTTTTATAGATAATAAGAAGATGATATTGCTGAAGTAAAAAGCAGATCAATTATTGTTTCCACCCAACGGTAGGAAATTTTAAATGCCATCCTTGTTTTACGGGATGGCATTTTTTATTATTCTAATTGCAAACATTTAAATCAAATAGAAAAGCGATTTACTCATTCATCCAGGGTCAATTAATTCATTCATTCAGACTATTCTTAAATCCTCTCAACCCTATATCTACAATAAAGTGCTTATTTCAAATTTTGAGTAGCTCATTTAAGTTGTATATTATTAATTATAGATTTCATTCAAAATCTGAAACTGTAAAGTTATGCGAACAAAACTAATTATAATCTCCATTCTCTTTCTGCTTTTTGCAATATTAGCTGTACAAAATACAACCACAACAGAACTTAATATCTTTTTCTGGAACTTGTCGATTCCTCTAATTGTTTTAATTGTAGTCATTTTCATAATCGGAATGATCATAGGAATATTTACTTGCAGCGTTTATGAAAGAAGGAAAAAAAAGGAGCTTAAGACCGAAAAGCGTAGCTGATTCGCAAGAAAAAGAGCTAGTTTGTCATCAAAATACTCTGTGGTTGGATAATATTGATTTCTTGCTTATTCCCACAAATACCTTTATCTTTGTTTACTCTAATTCGCCCTTTTAAGGGCGATTTTTGTTTATATGAACTCAACTAAGCAAAATATTTTAAATGCGGCGCAGGAAATTTCAGAGAAAAATAATCTCCTCCTTTTAGAAGTTCTGTTTAGAGGAACTGACAGGAACAGCGTAATTGAGATCTTTATTGACGGAGAAGATAATCTCTCTGCTGATGACTGCGCAAGAATTAGCAGGGAAATAAACGAGGTAATCGAAAAGAACGAATTACTCAATTCTGCTTATCGGCTGGATGTCTCTACACCTGGCGTGGATCGTCCCTTGGAATATTTGAAGCAGTATAAAAAACATATTAACCGGAAATTTGAAGTAAGATATAAATCCGGGGGAAACAAAAAAAGTATTACCGCTAAACTGGTAAAAATTGAAGAGGATAAGCTTTATTTTTATTCAGACAGAGAACAGGTAATTAAATTTGAAGATATAATTAAAGCAAAAGTATTAGTAAGTTTTTCCTAAAGGAGTTAAACTAAAATGAACCGTGATATAGTTGAATCATTTTCCGATATGGTTAAGATTAAGGGTCTTGATAAAGATGTTTTAGCAGGCATACTCGAAGATGTCTTTGGCATTCTTATAAGAAAAAAATATGGCGAGGAAGCTAAGTTTGATGTTGTTGTAAATGTTGATAGAGGCGATATAGAAATATTTCTGGAAAGAGAAATTGTTGAAGAAGTTGAAGATCCCGATACTCAAATAAGTATCGATGAAGTTAACTCAAAAGGGAACGAAGACGAACTTGAAGTTGGTGAAGATTTTGTTGAAAAGATAGAACTTACTTCTCTTGGAAGAAGATTAATTACCCTGGCTAAGCAAAGTTTAAACCAGAAGATAAGGGAAATTGAAAAAGAAATAGTTTACAGCGAGTATAAAGAGTTGCTCGGCGAAATAGTAGTTGGAGATATTTACCAACTTAGGAAAAGCGATATACTGGTTAACCATAACAAAAACGAATTGCTCTTACCACGCTCTGAGCAAATTCCGTTCGAGCGTTACAAAAAAGGCGAAACAATTAGAGCTATTGTTAAGGATGTTACCAAAGGTAACAGCGGTCCGGTTATTATTATTTCCAGGGCGGATAATTTGTTTCTCCAAAGACTTTTTGAGATAGAAATTCCTGAAATTTATGACGGGATAATAGATATAAAAGCTATCGCCCGCGAACCAGGCGAAAGAGCCAAAGTAGCAGTTGAATCGCAGGATGCAAGAATTGATGCTGTTGGTGCATGTGTTGGTATGAAGGGTGTTCGTATTCATGCCATTGTTAGAGAACTTAATAACGAAAATATTGATGTGATTAAATTATTCTGATGACCCGATCTACTTTATTCAAAGAGCTCTGGCACCTGCAAAACTTAAAGAGATTGAACTTGATGAGGATGAAAAGAAAGCTGTTATTACTGCCGACTCCGACCAGGTTTCAATTATTGTTGGAAGGAACGGAGTTAATATAAGACTTGCAATGAAGCTAACCGGTTATGAGATAGAAATTTTAAGAGAAGAAAAACCATTTGAAGATTATGATGAAGACATTGAATTGATAGACCTTAAGGAAGATATTGGTGAAGAAGTTTATGATATTCTTATAAATAACCGTTACGATACTGCACTGGAAGTATTAACAGCCGGGCAGGAAAAACTAACAGAAATAGAACAGTTCGATGAAAAGAAAGTAACTGAGATTATTGAACTGATAAAATCACAATTTGAAGAAGAGTAAACATCTCAATTTCCGGTGTAAAATATGGCTGAAGTTAAACAAAAGAAAATAAGAATTTATAATCTGGCAACGGAGTATAATCTTTCCGCCGATAATCTCGTCGAGTTTTTAAGAGAAAAGGGCTTTAAGGTTAAATCTCATATGTCTATGCTTAACGAAGAGATGATCGCTTCAATCAATGATCATTACAAAAAAGATATAGAAAAAGCTGAAAAACATTACAAAAAAATAGCAGAGTTTCATAAGAAGAGAGCTGAAAAAGCAATTGAAGAAGCTGTAGAGGCGGGAACAGAAGTAGCTGTTGAAGAAACAGCGCCGGTTTCTGAACCTGAGGAAATTAGAATAACCGATAAAGTTGCAGAAGAAGAGGAAACGGAAAAAGAGAAGGTCGTTAAAGAAAAAGATAAAACTAAGACTGCGGCAGAAGTTAAATCTAAAGATGAGAAAGCCAAGGATTCTCCTAAACAGAAAGAGAAAAATGCAGGTAAGCAAAAAGGTCTAAAGGTTATTGGTAAGATCGACCTTGAAGAGGATAAGAAGCCGCAGAAAACAAAAGATGGAGATGAAAAGGCGACTGCAAAGAAAAAACGTAAGCCGCGTATGCGCAGAAAAACTACTGATACAGGTACCGAAGAGACTCCCGTTGCTAAGAAAAAGAAGCGAGTTAAAAAGTTTGAAATAAATGAACAGGATGTAAAAAAAGCCATCAAAAAAACCTTATCAAGTATGGATGATTCCCGGGTTTCCGGCAGAGCCAGTTTTAGAAAAAAGAAAAAACAAGACAGGGAAGCCGAAGAAGAAAGAATACAGGAAGAGATGGTTCTGGAAGGTCAGAAGATAAAAGTAAACGAGTTTATTGCTGTCAACGAACTTGCGAATTTAATGCAGGTTCCTGTTGGCGATGTTATTACTAAATGTATTGAGCTTGGTTTGATGGTTTCGATAAACCAGCGACTTGATGTAGAAACTATAACCATGGTCGCAGATGAATTCGGGTTTGAAGTTGAATTCCAGGAAGAATATACTGCCGAAGCACTTGAAGATTTTGAGGACGATCCCGAATCTTTAAAATTCCGTTCACCTGTTGTTACAATTATGGGTCACGTAGATCATGGTAAAACCTCGCTTCTAGATTATGTAAGAAGAGCGAATGTTGTTGCCGGTGAATCGGGTGGAATTACCCAGCACATTGGTGCATATAAAATGGAAGTTGGAGACGGTAAATCAATAACCTTCCTTGATACTCCCGGTCATGAAGCATTTACAGCCATGAGGGCCCGCGGTGCACAGTTAACCGATATTGTTGTGCTTATTGTTGCTGCGGATGATGCTGTGATGCCGCAAACAGTTGAAGCAATAAACCATGCCCAGGCTGCTGAAGTGCCAATTGTTATTGCGATCAATAAAATTGATAAACCGGGCGCTAATGTAGAAAAAATTAAGCAACAGCTTGCTGATAGAAATATCCTTGTTGAGGAATGGGGAGGTAAATATCAGTGTGTGGAAATTTCTGCTAAAGCAGGTACTAACATTGACAAGCTGTTAGATACAATATTACTTGAAGCAGAAATGCTCGATTTAAAAGCAAATCCCGATAGAAATGTACGCGGCGTTGTTGTTGAAGCAGAACTTGATAAAGGAAGAGGAATTACTGGAACAATTCTGGTGCAAAAAGGAACATTAAAAATCGGCGATCCTTTTGTTGCAGGTATTTACCAGGGTAAAGTAAGGGCAATGTTCGATGAAAGAGGTAAAAAAGTTTTTGAAGCAGCTCCATCAACACCAGTTTTGGTATTAGGTTTGGAAGGTACTCCGCAAGCTGGCGATACTTTTGTTGTACTTGATTCGGAAAGGGATGCCAGGGAAATAGGTCTGAAAAGACAACAGCTTAAAAGAGAGCAGGACCAGAAGCAGGTTCATCACATCACACTTGATGAAATTGCAAAACAGATTAGCATTGGCGGCGTAAAAGAACTTCCACTTATTGTTAAAGGTGATGTGGATGGTTCCGTTGAAGCTTTAGCCGATTCCCTGATGAAACTTTCTACAGAAGAAGTTATTGTGCGGGTTATTCATAAAGGTGTTGGCGGTATCTCCGAAAGTGATGTGCTGCTTGCCGATGCATCGGATGCGATTATTATCGGTTTTCATGTAAGACCAAACTTAAATGCACGTAAACTTGCGGAAAAGCAAAGTGTAGACGTAAGAATGTATAACGTTATTTACGATGCAATAAACGAAGTTAAATCCGCCCTCGAAGGTTTGCTATCGCCAGTAGTTTCAGAAGAAGTTGTAGCAACAGTTGAGGTAAGAGACTTATTCAAAGTTCCAAAATTTGGAACTGTTGCTGGTTGTTATGTGCTTGAAGGTAAAATTTCCAGGAGCAGCAAAATCAGGTTGATTAGAGATGGAATTGTAATACAGGAAGGTGAAATTGGAACCCTGCGCAGGTTTAAGGATGATGTTAAAGAGGTAGATGCTGGCTATGAATGTGGTCTGAATATTAATAACTACAACGACGTTAAAGTAGGCGATATACTTGAAGCTTACAAACTGGTTGAAACAAAACAAACCCTTGCCTGATTTTACTAAACACGAATTCTCAGCAAATTAATATATCAAAATACCCAGCAATAAAATGTCATCCCATAGAATTGATAAAGTTGAACAGCTTATAAAAAAAGAAGTTAGTTCCATTTTCTTATATAAAATTCAGCAACCCGATCTTGGGTTTATTACAATAACAAATGTTAAAGTAAGCCCTGATCTTAAAATGGCTAAAATTTATCTATCGGTTCTTGAAAAAGAAAAAAGAGCACTGGTGCTGGACAGGATAGATAATAAAACCAAGTTTATACGCACAGAGCTGGCTCATAGAATAAGCTTAAAGTTCGTTCCCGAAATAAAATTTTTTATTGATGATACCCTCGATTTCGTTGAAAAAATTGAAGGATTGATTGACAGGATCCATAAAGAAGATGGTAACAAAACAAACGAGTAATTTTTCAATACTTGATTTTAAAGCCGGCGAAGTTTTACTGATCGACAAACCTCATAGTTGGACATCATTTAAAGTAGTAAACAGAATTCGGAAAGCAACCAATGCCCGCCGCGTTGGTCATGCAGGTACGCTCGATCCCATGGCTACGGGATTATTGATTTTGTGTACAGGAAAAAAAACTAAGGAGATTTATAAATACCAGGATTTAAATAAAACCTATAGCGGTAAAATTACACTGGGATTAACTTCACCATCTATGGATGCTGAAACAGAAACAAAAGTACACACAATACGGGAAAAGCTGGATGAAGAGCAGATTAAAATTATACGCGATCAGTTCCTTGGTGAGATTTCTCAAATTCCGCCAATGTATTCAGCGCTAAAAGTTGATGGACAAAAACTCTATAAATTAGCCCGAAAAGGGAAAACTGTAAAGAGAGAACCGCGCAAAGTAACTATTTACAGCTTTGATATTTTAAAGATTGATTTGCCGGATATTCATTTTGAAATTAGCTGTTCTAAAGGTACATACATTAGGGTAATTGCAAACGACTTTGGAGAGAAACTGGGATGCGGAGGAATTTTAAGCAATTTACGCCGAACAAAAATTGGCGAATACTCAGTAAAAGATGCTTTGGAAGTTGATAAGTTTTTGAATTCAATTGAGGAGAAAAATCTGCTAATGTAGTAGGATTTAGTCCATATTACTATAAACGGTAGTAGGTTTTTCATTTCATTTTCCTGTTAATTAAAGTATATTTATAAGCTTTAGTTCATATTCTGAGATAATATGCAGATATACCAAGATTTTTTAGAAGTAGAACATAACGACAACACTATTATCACGCTTGGAACCTTTGATGGAATTCATTTGGGGCATAAAGAAATTATTGAAGCAGTTGTTCAGAAAGCAACAGAATTTGGCGGTAGAAGTCTGCTTATAACTTTTTCACCTCACCCTCGTAAAGTTATTCCCGGGGGCAATGAAATTAAACTGCTAAGCACACTTTCTGAAAAGAAAAAAATAATTGAAACTTTTGGAATGAATAACCTTTTGGTTATTCAATTTACAAAAGAATTCTCGCAGCAAACTCCCGAGGAATTTGTTGATAAATATCTAATTAATGGTATTGGTGTTAAGGAAATTGTTATCGGCTACGATCACCACTTTGGAAAGGGAAGAGGCGGAAACATAGAAATTTTGAAAAAGAAAGGGAAAGAAATAGGATTTAAAGTAACAGCTGTTCCGGAATATAAAATTGATGATATTATAGTTAGCAGCACAAAGATACGCAAGGACCTTATTGTTGGCGATATTGTAAAAGCTAATAAAATGTTAGGACGCTTTTATTCTTTTGAAGGATTAGTTGTACCTGGAGACAAAAGAGGAAGAGAGCTTGGATTTCCCACAGCAAATCTTCTGGTAGAAAATGAAGATAAACTTTTACCTGCAACAGGCATCTATGCTGCAGAGTGTATTGTTGAAGGTAAAAAACATAAAGCCCTTTTAAGTATCGGCAGCCGTCCTACTTTTCATGAGGCCGGAGAGATAATACCCGAAGTTTATATTTTTGATTTCAACAAACAAATTTATAACCAAACTATTCAGGTAAATGTTGTTGATAGAATTAGGGGAGAAGAAAAATTTTCGTCTGCCGAAGAACTTGTAGAGCAGATGAAAAAAGATCAAGAAACAGGATTAAAAATTTTAAAGCAAATTAATTGATCCCGGTTAATTCTGGGGTTACATTGTATAAATAATATAAGGTATAATAGAATGACAAAAGAAGAAAAACAAGAGATTGTTAAGAAGTTTGGCAAAAGTGAAAGTGATTCCGGAAGATCGGAAGTACAAATTGCACTTTTAACAAAAAGAATTAATGATCTAACAGACCACTTTAACACTCACAAAAAAGATCACCATTCCAGAAGGGGATTAATGATGATGGTTGGCAAGAGAAGAAGACTGTTGGATTATCTAACTGCAAAAGACATAGAAAGATACAGAGTAATTATCAAAGAATTGAATATTAGAAAGTAAGGTTTAAAAATGATTGTTAAAAAAGAAGTTGAAATTGGCGGAAAAATATTATCCATAGAAACCGGTAGGTATGCAAGACAAGCAAACGGTGCCGTTATGGTTCGCTATGGAGATACAATGGTGTTGGTTTCTGCAGTTGCCGAAACAGAAGCAAAAGAAGACAGGGGCTTTTTTCCGCTGCAAGTTGAATACCGCGAAAGAACCTCTGCTGCAGGGAAAATTCCGGGTGGGTTCTTTAAAAGAGAAGCCAGACCGACCGAAAAAGAAATACTAACTGCAAGATTAATAGATAGACCGATAAGACCTTTATTCCCAAAAGATTTCCAAAATGAAACACAAATTATTTCATTCGTACTCTCGTATGATGGTGAAAACGATCCCGATGTGCTCGGTGCAATAGGTGCATCTGCTGCTTTAACAATTTCAGATATTCCTTTTGATGGTCCTATGGCTGAGGTAAGGGTTGGAAGGATAGATGGAAAATATGTTGTAAATCCATCGCACGCTGAAATAGATAACAGCGATATGGAACTTATTGTTGCCGGAACTGAAGATTCTATTATGATGGTTGAAGGTGAATCGAACGAGGTGAGTGAAGAGGAATTGCTTGATGCATTAAAGTTTGCTGAGTCTGAAATAAAGAAAATGGTTAAGCTCCAGTTAGATCTTAAAGAAGAAGCAGGCAAACCCAAATGGGAGGTAGAAAAAAAGGAAGTTGATGAAGATATGAAAAACGATGTTTACCAATTGGGCGAACAAAAGTTTAAAGATATCGTTTACTCCGTTCTTACCAAGGAAGAAAGAGCCCAGAAAAACAGTGAGCTTAAAAAAGAAGTTAAAGAATCGCTTGAAGAAAAATATCCTGAGCAGGAAGGTGCTATTTCAAACATCCTGCACGATATTGAAAAAGATTTTATGCGCAAGCGCATTCTAGAAGAAGGAATTCGGTTGGATGGAAGAACCACCACACAGGTAAGACCTATTACCATCGAACTTGGCAACTTACCAAGAACACATGGTTCTGCGCTCTTTACAAGAGGAGAAACCCAAAGTTGCACTTCTATTACACTCGGTTCAAAACGTGATGAACAGATTATTGATGGTTTACGTGAAGAATATAAAAAGAAATTTATGCTTCACTATAATTTTCCCCCGTTTAGTGTTGGCGAAGTTGGAAGAATGACCGGCGTTGGACGAAGAGAAGTTGGACATGGAAACCTTGCAGAGAGAGCTTTGAAAATTGTTTTTCCGGAACAGAGTGAGTTTCCTTACACGGTTAGGATTATTTCCGATATTCTCGAATCCAACGGTTCATCTTCCATGGCAACAGTATGTGCCGGGTCACTTGCAATGATGGATGCTGGCGTACCTATTCGCAAACCTGTTTCCGGTATTGCAATGGGACTTGTAAAAGAAGCTGACCAATTTTCTGTCCTTTCTGATATTCTAGGAAATGAAGATTATCTGGGAGATATGGATTTTAAAGTTGCCGGTACTTCCGATGGTATAACAGCATTCCAGATGGATATAAAAATACAGGGCATTTCATTCGAAATTATGGAAAAAGCCCTGCAGCAGGCAAAGGAAGGAAGAATGCACATTCTTAACGTAATGAATGAGGCAATAGATAAAACCCGTGAGCAATTATCAGAATATGCACCAAGATTAATTTCGATGAATGTTGAAACTGAACAGATTGGTCTTGTAATTGGTCCCGGTGGGAAAACAATTCAGGGTATGCAGAGATTATTCGGTGTTGAAATTTCTATTGAAGATGACGGAACCATTAATATTTCGTCAACAAACGGAGAAAGCGCCACTAAGTGTAAGGAATATATCAAACAACTTACTGCAACCCCGGAAGTTGGGGAAATATATGATGGTGTTATTGTAAAAATTGTTGACTTTGGAGCGTTTGTTGAAATACTCCCCGGTAAAGAGGGCTTACTTCATATTTCGCAGATAGATAATAAAAGAGTTGAAAAAGTATCCGATTACTTTAAAACAGGTGACAAGGTTAAAGTTAAACTTATTAAAACAGATAACGGCAAACTGTCTTTAAGCAGAAAAGAACTGTTATAAGACAGCAATTAAAATTAAAATAAATAAACAGGTGTTTCAATAAAGTAACACCTAATTGATTATTAACTAATAAAATTTTTCTAGTATTTTTTAATACTTATAAAAACCTTATAGTATGTTAATTAGTTTAAACACATTTTCCATGTTTTTATTTGGTATCACCCTGCATCGATTTATTCATGTAGGGCAGATTTTTTATCTGGTTTTTTTAAGTATAAAAAGTTTTATAATGAAATATTTAATTTCATTAAGAGAGTTTAACCTATATGGTAAAAGAAATTATTATCAATTCCACTTCTACCCAAACACGCGTAGCCATTACGGAAGATGGAAGTTTAGTCGACTTCTTTGTCGACCATCCTGAAAATCGCAGAACGGTAGGAGATATTTATCTTGGAAGGGTGGCTCGCGTCCTTCCCGGCATAAGGGCTGCCTTTATAGATATTGGAATGAAGCACGATGCATTTCTTCATTTTTCAGATATTGGCGATAGAACACAGCAACTGCAGGATATGATTGGGGAAGATGTTGAAGAAGAAGATTCTCCCCAGGATAGTATAGCCCCAACGTCTCCCGGCAGAAACGGCTCGAACAGACCTATACCAAAACTGCGCAAAGGACAGGATATACTTGTCCAGATTACAAAAGAACCGGTTGCTAATAAAGGAGTTCGCGTAACTTCATCAATTTCGTTACCAGGCAGGTTTTGTGTTCTTCTACCTTTCGATAATAAAATTGGTGTTTCAAAAAAAATTACAGATTACCGTGAGAAAAAAAGATTAAGGTATATTGCTCGCGGAATCATCCCTGAAAATTATGGACTTATAATAAGAACTGTTGCTCAAAAGCAATCTGAAGAATCACTAAAAGATGATTTAAAGATTACTCATGAAGACTTGGTCCGAAATTGAGTCATCAGTTAAAACAGAAAAGCCCCCCTCATTAATTTATCAGGATCTTAACACAA
The DNA here is from genome assembly GCA_963764825.1 of uncultured Ignavibacteriales bacterium. Lineage (GTDB taxonomy): Bacteria > Bacteroidota > Ignavibacteria > Ignavibacteriales > Ignavibacteriaceae > JAZGGS01. The sequence continues at coordinate 474,467 of CAVXUA010000003.1, forward strand.
CCGTTAGCGTTATCAGGGATCTTTTCAATTCTGATGTTTCCAAAGTATTTATTGATTCTAAAAAATTATATAAACAGATAAACAGTTATCTGCGGGTTGTTCAACCGGCAATTGCTGAAAAGGTGGAACCGTACAAAACTTCCGATGGGATCTTTGATGATTTTAAAATTGAAGAGCAGATTAAAACACTTATGGGCAGACGAGTTCATCTTCCAAGCGGCGGCTACCTGATAATAGAGCATACCGAAGCGATGGTTGTAATTGATGTTAACAGCGGAAGATATGCCAGGAGTAAAGAGCAGGAGCTGAATTCTCTTAAAACAGATTTAGAAGCTGCTCGCGAAGTTTGTCGGCAGTTAAGATTAAGAGATATTGGAGGAATAATTGTTGCCGATTTTATTGATCTTGAAGAAGATAAAAACCGTAAAAAGGTTTATGATGAATTAAAAAAGGAATTCAGGAAGGACCGGGCTAAGGTTGCTATTTTACCAATGACTGATTTTGGTCTTATCCAAATTACCAGGCAGCGTATAAGACAGAATATTGATCAGGCAATAAAAGAGGTTTGCCCTTCTTGTCTTGGAACAGGTCAGTTAACTAAGGGATCGCACCTTGTTTACGATCTTGAATCCTGGCTGAAAAAGTTTAAAAGAAATTCCAAGGAAAGAAGTTTAATTATTAAGTGTCATCCATCTACAGCAGCAAATCTGCGTGAAGGAAAAATTAAATCTTTAACCAAGTTTCAAATAAAATATTTTACACGTTTAAAAGTTGAAGAAACGAGTATCTGTTAAACCGGGTAGGTTTAAATTTATTTCTGCAAAAACGGGTAAAGATTTAACACAATTGTTTGATTAAAAAATTTATTTTTTTATAATTTTATTCGGAGACTAACCATGAAATTTTTTATTGATACAGCAAACATTGATGAAATAAAAGAAGCAGCTTCACTTGGAGTTTTAGATGGTGTTACAACAAACCCATCTTTAGTAGCCAAAGAAGGCAAAAATTTTAGAGAATTATTAGATGAAATAATTAAAATAGTAGACGGACCGATAAGTGCAGAAGTTATTGCAACCGATTACGATGGAATGCTTAAGGAAGCGCGCGAACTTGCTGCTATTCATAAAAATATTGTGGTAAAAATTCCTCTTATTAAAGAAGGATTAAAAGCTGTTAAAACACTTTCAGATGAAGGCATAAACACAAACGTTACGCTTTGTTTCTCCGCCTCGCAGGCACTGCTTGCTGCAAAAGCAGGTGCAACCTATATTAGTCCTTTCGTAGGCAGGTTAGATGATATAAGCACCAGCGGGATGGATTTGATTTCACAGATTGTTCAGATTTACAGCAATTATAATTATCAAACAGAAGTGCTGGTTGCAAGTATAAGGCACCCGCTTCATCTTGTAGAAGCAGCCTTAATGGGTGCTGATGTTTGCACTATTCCGTTTGCTGTAATAAATAAACTGTTTAATCACCCATTAACTGATATTGGGATTGATAAGTTTTTAAGTGACTGGAAAAAATTAGATAAGAAATAATTAATTCTTTTATATGAAAAAAACTAAATTTTACGAGCTTCATAAAAAAGCCGGTGCAAAAATTGTAGAGTTTGCTGATTATGAAATGCCCGTACAATATTCTTCAATCATAGCCGAACATAAAGCAGTCCGCGATTCAGTTGGAGTGTTTGATGTTTCGCACATGGGCGAAATATTTATAAAAGGCAGCAACGCTTTAGATTTTGTTCAGTACATTACGGTTAACGATGCTTCGCAGCTTTCTCCTGGCAAAGTTCAGTATTCTGCTATGTGTTACCCCAACGGTGGAATTGTTGATGACCTGCTTGTTTACAATATCGCAGAAAACAAATACATGCTTGTTATAAATGCAGCTAATATCGAAAAAGATTTTAACTGGTTAATAGAAAACAATAAATTTGGTGTTGAAATTAATAATTTAAGTGATGATTATTCCCTGCTTGCGGTGCAAGGTCCTAATTCGAAATCAGTTGTTCAAAATCTAATGGATAATAAGATTGACCTGGATTATTATCATTTTAAAATTGATAAGGTTGCCGGCGTAGAGATGATAGTATCGCGAACCGGCTATACCGGCGAACTTGGCTATGAGCTTTATTTTGCAGGGGATGAAGAAACGGCAGCTCATGTTTGGATTGAACTATTTAAAGCTGGAAAAGAATATGATGTTCAACCAGCCGGACTTGCGGCAAGAGATTCTTTAAGACTCGAAATGGGTTTTTGCCTATATGGTAATGATATTGATGAAACTACAAACACAATCGAAGCAGGGCTTGGTTGGATTACCAAGTTAAACAAAGAAGATTTTATAGGGCGGGAATCACTAAAAAAAGTTAAAGAGAACGGCATTACCAGAAAACTTGTTGCGATGATTTCTAATGATAAATTCTTCCCAAGAAAAGGATATGATATAGTTGATGGCGATAAAAAGATTGGAACAATTACAAGCGGCACTGTTAGCCCGGTTCTTGAAAAGCCTATTGCTTTGGGTTATGTAGATTCAGATTATAAAAAAGTTGGAACCGAAATAAATATTTCAATCAGGGGAAAAGAATTTGCGGCTAAAGTGGTTAAGCTGCCTTTTGTTAAAAACTAAACGGTGATACACCGCTATGAAAATAAACATAATGTTTTCACCGGTTAATAAAGATGAGCTTTACTTTTCTGCGAAAACCACTGTTGTCATTGATGTTCTTCGCGCTTCAACAACTATTATCACCGCTCTTTCAAATGGTGCAAAGGAAGTAATACCTGTAGCCACAGTTGAATTTGCTGTTAAAGTTTCGGGGGGAATGTTTGGCGGACATACTTTGCTTGGTGGCGAAAGAAACGCACAAAAAATAGATGGATTTGCGCTTGGTAATTCTCCAGCCGAATATGAAGGAAGACTGATTGAGAACAAATCGATAGTTTACTATACCACAAATGGCTCAAAAGCAATTGTTAAGGCAAAATTTTCCGCTAATCTATTAATTTGTTCCTTCAATAATCTAAATGCTGTTGCAAAGCAACTTGCTAACCTCGATAAAGATGTCGAAATTCTATGTGCGGGAAATAACAATCTTTTTTCCATGGAAGATTCGGTTTGTGCAGGCAGGCTTGTGGAGGAACTCGGGTCAATAAAAGACAATGTGGAATTATCAGACTCCGCTAAATGTGCTGTAGCATTAAATCAATCTTTTGGTAAAAGTATTTTAAAAATGCTTAAAGAAACAGAGCATGGTAAATTGCTTGTCTCCCGCGGGTTTGAAGATGATCTTAAAGTTTGCAGTAAATTAAGCGTAACCAATACAGTCCCTTTCTTTAATGGAAGCGCATTACAATCACATAAAGTATAATTACTTTCTTAATAAGATCTTAGTTATTGATGGCTGTTAATAGAAAGACAACTAAAAAACGGGAAAATAAATCGGCGGGCAAGTCTTATTTTGCAATTTCTCCCGAAAAGAAAAAGACCATTTTTGCCATTTTTCTTTTGGTGTTATCTGTCTTTTTATTCCTGTCTGTAATTTCTTACAGCCGTTATGATGAAGCCTTGATGGGTGATTTCTTCAAAGATATTTTCTCACCGGGTGACAAATCTGATATAAATAATTGGCTTGGAATTATAGGCGCGCACACTGCTCACTTTCTTATAAAGCAGACGTTGGGATATTTTTCTATTGCATTCGCTTTTATACTTTTTCTGTGGGGCTTTTCATTTTTTAAGAAATTATCATTCAAACTTAAAATTCATCTATCAAACTTTTTTATCTTCATCGCATTAATCCTTGCCTCATTCTTTGGATTGCTAACAGTAAATTACAATCTATTTGCTGGTTCTTATGAGCTAAGGGGATATATTGGCGAGTATCTTGGAGAAGCTTTATCAGGATTACTAGGTGGGATTGGCGGAATAATTTTACTTTTGTTTGCTTTTGTTACCGTTTTAATATTTGCTTTTGATATCAAGATTGAAAAAATAATAGGACTCCTTAAATCTACTTTTGCGGGTACAACAGGTAATGAAATAAAAATAAAAAGGAATGATGAAGGGGTTGAAACTAACCTGGATAAAATAAAGAGACTTCGATCCGAAAAGAAAAAACTTAAAAATAAAAATGAAGAAACACTTTCTACTGCAGAAGAGTTGATGGATGAAGAGGTACAATCACAAACAAAAATAAGAATTATAAGAAAAGATGATGGATATTCCGATGATGATCAAAATGAAGTGATTCGCGAAGAAAGAAAAAAAGTTGATCTCGAAAAAACCGGAGAAGTACCTGCTAGGGAATTTGCTAGAGATGAAGAGGAAAAACTACCTGAGCCGTGGGAAGAAAATATAGATTATAAAATGGTTACGCTGGATATGTTGGAACCGGCTCCCGAAGAAAATTTTAAAGTTGCAGAAGAAGAATTAACAAGAAATGCAGAACTGTTAAAAGAAAAATTAAAACTATTTGATATTGATATTCAGGATATTTCAGTTACTCCCGGTCCCGTTGTTACACTTTACGAAATTGTTCCTGCGCCTGGGGTAAAAATTAGTAAGATAGTTGGGCTTGAAAACGATATAGCGCTTGCATTAGCAGCTAAAGGAATAAGAATTATTGCGCCCATCCCGGGTAAAGGTGCAATTGGAGTGGAAATACCAAACGCTGTTGCTGAGCTGGTTAATGCACGCTCAGTGCTGGGCAAAATTTACGAATCCAAAGCTGAACTGCCTATGGCATTTGGCAAAACTATTAATGGTGATGTTTATATAGCAGATCTTGCATTAATGCCGCATTTGCTTATTGCAGGTTCAACCGGCTCCGGTAAAAGCGTTGGTATAAATATGATAATTAGTAGTCTGCTTTATACCAAACATCCTTCCGAAGTAAAATTTGTAATGGTGGATCCTAAAAAGATAGAACTATCTTTTTATAATAAACTAAGAAGACACTACCTCGCAGTTTCACCTGATCTTGAAGAAGAAATTATAACTGCTCCGCAGAATGCAGTGCTTATTTTAAAATCTGTAGAAATTGAAATGGAACGGCGTTATGATAGGCTGGCAAAAGCCGGTGTAAGAAATATTGTCGATTATAATCGCAAGGTAGATGACCCAGCAACAAGACCGCACGATACTGAATCTATAAAGCATCATCATCTTCCCTACCTTGTTGTTGTTATAGATGAGCTCGCAGATTTAATGATAACAGCCGGCAAAGATGTTGAAGAACCAATTACCCGGCTTGCTCAATTAGCTCGTGCTGTTGGAATTCATCTTGTGCTAGCAACACAAAGACCATCAGTTAATGTTATTACAGGTGTTATAAAAGCGAACTTCAGTTCAAGGATTGCATACCAGGTTGCAACAAAAATCGATTCCAGAACAATATTGGATATGAATGGAGCTGAGCAGTTATTAGGAAAAGGTGATATGCTGTTTATGCCGACCGGATCACCGAAACCAATTCGTATCCAAAATGCTTTTATATCGACAGAGGAAGTTGAAAAGATTACAAATTATGTTTATTCTCAGCCAGCTTATTCCAAGCCGTATTTTCTTCCTTCTATTTATGATAAGAAAAAAGGATCATCAGCCGGGTTATTTGCTGATGTAGATCCTATGTTTGAAGAAGCAGCTAAAGTTATTGTGCGTCATCAACAGGGTTCTGTATCACTTCTCCAGAGAAAACTTAAATTAGGTTATTCTCGCGCTGCAAGGATAGTTGATCAGCTTGAAGATGCGGGAATTGTTGGACCTAATGATGGAAGTAAGGCAAGGCAAGTTTTAGTGGAGAATGAAGAACAACTTGAAACTGTATTCAGATCATTATAATAAATTATTATGAAAAAAACATTTCGATTCTATAGAACAAACAGCATCGTTTTTTTTCTATTAGTATTTTTTGCCAGCAGTAAAATGGTTATCGCTCAAAGCGATGCAAATCAACTTCTACAGGCGGTGCAGGAAAAGTTTAATACACTAAGCGATCTTTCGGCAAACTTAACACAATCAGTTAATGGATCTGCAAATCTCACAGGAAAGGTTTATTATAAAAAAGAGAATAAAATAAGATTTGAACTCACAAATATTCTAATTGTATCTGATGGTGAAACAAACTGGAATTATAATGAAAAAGAAAACAAAGTTATTATAAGCAGTTATGATGAAGAAGATGCCGGTTTGTTATCTATTGAGCGTATCATTTTTGATTACCCTGAAGAGTGTGAACTAAGCACTTACTTGATTGCAGATCAGGAAGTTTTAATGCTTGTACCCCAAACCTCCACATTTAATTTTAACTCAGTAAAATTATGGATATCAGAGGATAATCTTATTTACAGGGTATTAATTGATGATCCGGTGGCGGGTCTTGTACAGATTGATTTGACAAACTATCGTATCGATAAAAATCTTCCCGATTCAAAATTTACATTTACACCACCGGAAGGAAGTAAGGTTATTGATCTCAGGTAATTCAAAAAAAATTCCTGCCCTAAGAGGACTGATTAATTTTATTATCTCAATAGGATTGGCAGCTATCTTTCTGTTCATCGCCTTCAACGGTGTTAACCTTGGTGAAGTGTTTACTCTTGTTTCCCAGGCATCAATTTTTTGGCTCGTCGTATTTACTATTTCTACAATGGCTAGTCATTATATAAGAGCAGTACGCTGGAAAGTTATATTACATTCTGTTAAACCCGATGCTTCCATGAAACATCTTTTCGGCGCACTTATGGTTGGCTATGGAGTTAACTGTGTAACTCCTAAACTAGGCGAAGTTACCCGAGCAATTATGCTTGGTAAGTGGGAAGGATTGTCGCGCACTTCAATGTTTGGTACTGTAATTGTTGAGCGTGTAATTGATTTAGTTTCGTTAGGATTTGCTGTACTTATTTCAGCTTTTATATGGAGGGATAGTCTCTATTCAATCTTTCCATGGCTTGAAACAAGTTTATATTTATCTGCATTTGCTATGCTCGCTATTATTCTTACAATATATTTCTCAGTTCGTTTTAAAGAAAGATTTTACGGAATAATTGTAAAGCTGTTTGAAAGGTTTTCATCAAAGTGGGCAGAAAAAATCGTTTATATTTTCGAAATGCTGATCCAGGGATTTACCAGTCTTAAAGGATTCAATAATTATTTGTTTACAATACTGCTAACTGTTGCTATGCTATTGCTTTATGGTGTTAGTTCCTATCTGGGATTTTTAATGCTTGGGCTGGATAAGCTGCAGCCAGTTACTTACGAAATGGCTTGGGTATTGATGAGTATAAGTGCTATCGGTGTTGTTATTCCAACTCCCGGTGGAACCGGTTCATACCATGCGCTGGCAAAAACAACTCTTGTATTATTATTTGGTTTTGGTGAAACTATAAGTGCTGCGTATGCTTTCCTTACACACGCTGTATCTTACGTGATGTTCATCTTTACCTCTTTAGTTGTATTTGTAATTTTAAATAGGCAGCACATTAATCTTTTTAAAATAGTTAAAACAGATCTGGAAGAAACATGAAAAAACTTTTGCTATCAGGATTTATTTTGTTTTCAATTAATTTTGCTTATGCTCAAACAGAATTGAAAGCAACTATGGGAATTAATTTTATAAGTATTCCTTCAGTACAGGATTACATTAACCAAAGCTACCAGCCAATAGTAGAGTTAGGTAGTTTCAGTTCAGCTGTTATATTTACAGTTGAAGCAGGTCAGTTCCTCAGTAGTAATTTTGAGCTGGGTCTCGAAATTCCATACCAGATATTTTCATACAATAGCAATGTTGGACTTGGTCAATATGATCTTACTTATAACTCAATATTGCCTTCAGTGATGGCTTATTATGCACTTGTTGGAAATGGATATAATTTTAAAATTGGTGGAGGTGCCGGTCTAAGGTTTGTTTCAGTAAAGGAATCTAAAAAATGGATGGGTAGCGAAGTGGATTATAGTTAACTGGGTTTGGTGTTGTTTTAAGAGCCGAAGGCAACACCGTTTTGAGTGATAATTTGTTTGCAAATATAGGTTTAGATATAAGGTACGATGCTAATGGAGAACCATCTGATAGTGATGGAAATAAAATTACAAATTTTAATAGAAAATGTAAACTTTAATTCATTTTAGCATTTGGTGTGAAACTAGGAATATCTTACTTATTTGGGGTAGCTGATTGAGTGTATTTGAAGCTATTCTTTTAGGATTTATACAAGGTTTATCAGAATTCCTTCCTATTAGCAGTACAGGGCATGTTACAGTTGCCGGCAAACTTCTTAATCTAATTTCAAGTGAACACCCGGAAAGATGGACTGCATTTATTGCTGTTATTCAATTAGGTACTATGTTTTCTGTTTTAATTTATTTTGCAAAAGATTTGTTTCTAATTGTGAGGGATTTTTTAAGAGATAATTTCCTTTCAAGAAAAAAATTTAGTTTACAAAGTCTAAATTCAAGACTTGGGTGGTTGGTCATTGTCGGCACAATACCTGTTGTAGTTATTGGATTGTTATTTAAAGATTCAATAGAAGGTACCCTAACTAAGAATCTTTATGTTATAAGTTTTAGTTTAATAGGATTAGCTATCATATTAGCTATTGCTGAAAAAATTGCAAATTTCAAAAAAGATATGGATAGCATTACAATTAAAGATTCTATAATTATTGGAATTGCACAGGCATTTGCGTTAATCCCCGGTTCATCCCGATCGGGTACCACAATTACAGGAGGTTTGTTTTTAGGTTTTAAGCGAGATGTGGCTGCAAGGTTTTCATTTTTATTAAGTATTCCTGCTGTATTAGCGAGTGGTTTGTTTGAGTTGATTCATTCGTTAGATTATCTCACAGCAGATATGGCATTAAATATTATCTATAGCCACAGTGGTTTCAGGAATTAGCGGTTACCTTGCGATAGATTTTCTTATTAAATTTTTAAAAAAGCATTCTACTTTTGTATTTATCTATTACAGGATTGCAATTGGATTATTTATATTAGTTTTATTATTTACAAATTCTATTAAACCTTAACGGAGGAAAAATGAAAAACATTGTATTAGCCCTGGTATTTGCTGTAGCTTTTTTCGGATGCCAGAGCTCAGACACGGTTAAAGAAAAAACAGAAGAACAAACAACATCAACAGAGGAAGAAACACAAATGCCAGAATCAATGACTGTAGCAGTAATAAACACAAACATGGGAACAATTGAGGTCGAACTTTTTGCTGATAAAACTCCAAAGACAGTCGAAAACTTTGTAGGGTTAGCAAATAAAGGATATTATGACGGAATAATTTTTCATCGTGTTATAGCCGATTTTATGTTACAAGGCGGCGATCCTACTGGTACAGGACGCGGCGGCGAAAGTTTATGGGGCACATCATTTGCAGATGAGTTTGTTACGGAATTAAGACACGAAACACCGGGCATACTTTCAATGGCTAATTCCGGACCGAATACAAACGGTAGCCAGTTTTTTATAACACTCGTTCCAACTCCATGGCTGGATGGTAAGCATACAATCTTTGGCAAAGTGATTAGCGGAATGAACGTAGTTGAAGATATTGGCAAAATTAAAACCGGGGCTGGTGATAAACCGGTTGAAGATGTTAAAATGATAAATGTAAAAATTGAACAGCGAGAAAAATAAAATCAATAGAAAATAACCGCCGTTAAAAAATGAAGCAGCAGGAATTTTTTTCATCAAGGTGGGCATTAATAATTGCCTCGATTGGTATTGCTGTTGGCACCGGAAACATCTGGCGCTTTTCGCGCATTGTTGCTCAAAATGGCGGCGGTTCTTTTCTCATTCCGTGGGTTATCTTCCTGCTTATCTGGTCTGTTCCATTATTAATTGCTGAGTTTGCAATTGGCAAATCTGCAAGAATGGGACCGGTTGGAGCTATTGCAAAAACTGCTGGAAAAAAGTTTGGGTGGATGGGTGCATATATTGTTTTTGTATCTGCTGCTATAATGTTTTACTACTCAGTTGTAACCGGCTGGTGCATGAGGTACTTTTATTCAGCAGTTTCCGGAGATCTTTTCAATACTTCTGAACATCTAACTTACTGGAATGAATTCACTTCAGGTTACCAGCCGCTACTTTTTCATATTGCAGCAATGGTGCTTGTTGCGCTTGTAGTTTTTAGGGGAGTTACTAAAGGCGTTGAAAGAGTTACCAAATTTCTTGTTCCTTCTTTACTGGTAATCCTCTTTCTGCTCTTTATACGCGCTGTTACTTTACCAAATGCTTTTGAAGGAATAAAATATTTTTTTACACCGGATATGAGTGTAATACTTGATCATAAAGTATGGCTTAATGCGTTAACGCAAAATGCATGGGATACTGGCGCAGGTTGGGGATTGATCCTTACTTATGCAATCTATATGAAAAAGAGAGAAGATATTTCACTCAATGCTGCACTCATTGGTTTTGGGAATAACACAATTTCAATTCTTGCAGGCATTACTATCTTCTCTACGGTCTTTGCTTTAAGTTCTGTTGATGCTATGCAGCAGGTTTCTCAAAGCGGACCTGCAAACACGGGCTTAACTTTTATCTATCTTCCGCTTCTCTTTTCAAGAATTTCTGAAAGCAATCTTGTAAACACAATCTTTGCCTCACTTTTTTTTCTCGGTTTGTTCTTTGCAGCTTTTACATCATTAATTTCTATGGTAGAACTTTCCACCCGCACACTTATCGATACCGGAATAAAAAGAAAGAAGAGCAATTATTGTTGTTGCATCACTAGCAATTTTGCTTGGAATTCCTTCAGCAATCGATCTTAAATTTCTTGCAAACCAGGATTGGGTTTGGGGTGTTGGTTTAATTTTAAGCGGTGCCTTTATTTCATTTTCAATTATAAGGTATGGAGTTGATAAATTCCGCACAGAAATAATAAACGGTTTCGGAAGTGATATTAAAATTGGTAAATGGTATAATTATGTTATTGGTGTGCTGATTCCCGTTCAGGTTGTTGTGCTGGTTAGCTGGTGGCTTATATCATCTATATCCTGGGACCCGGAATGGTGGAACCCGTTTCATTCAGAAAATTTTGGAACAGTAATTTTCCAATGGGCAATTGTTCTGTCGGTTTTAATCGCTATGAATAAATTTTTAGTTAAAAAAACCTTAAATGAAAACTCTCTTTCTAGAAGGATAAACAATGGATATTAAGTACAATAATAACAATGATAGTTGTTCTCGGAATTGTTTGTGGCGGATTGGGTATCTTTATATTTAAAGCAATTAAATATGAAAAACTAAAATCAAAAAATGGCAAAGAGTAAAGCCCCCTCCATATTACAGGTTATTCCTGAATCTGAAAAAAGGAAAGCTTGCCCCGATCTATTATTTTTTCGGTGAAGATTCTTTCAGCTTAGATAGTGCTTTAAGCTCCGTTGAAGCAGCAGTTGAGCCGTTACTTTCTTCTGAGTTTGACAAAAGTGTTTTTTATGGTGAAGACAAACCACTTGGCGAAGTCTTAGATCTTGCAACAGCTTTTCCTTTTGGATCAGAGAAAAAAATTATAATCTTTAAACAATTCGAAAAGGTTAAAGATAAAAAACCTCTTAAAAATTATGCTCTTGCCCCCGCTGATTTTACAGTACTTGTTTTAATTCATAACGGCACAATAACAAATTTATCTTCGGAGCCGTATAAAACATTGCTTGAAAATAATTTTATCTTCGAGGCGAAAAAATTAAAGGGCAGCGCTCTTGTTGATTGGCTTATAAGTTATGCTGAATCAAAAGGAAAAACTCTGAAAAAAGAAAATGCGCAGGTATTGGTTGATATGGTTGGCGAAAACAGGAGTATGCTGGAAACGCAATTGGAAAAAATTCTTCTTTACCTTAAAGATAAAAATGAAATCACAATTGAAAATATTCGCGAAGTTTCATCATCATTAAAGCAGTTCACCATTTTCGATCTCCAGGATGCTGTTGCTGTGATGGATAAACCCCGAGCCCTGGAAATTGCTTTTAATTTATTGGATAACGGATTTGAACCGGTTTATATTGTAAGCATGTTAACCAGGTACTTTACCGGTTTATCAAAAGTAACCGAATTAAAAAGCAAAAACATGACCGATCAGGCGGCAGCCAGGATTGTAGGTACACATCCTTTTTACTACAAGGGCTATATAAAAGCCCGCACGATTTTTTCTGATGAGAAACTGGTCGAAGTTTTCAGGGCGTTGCTTAAAGCAGATATTTCTATCAAAACTACAAACCTGGATGATAAGACACTTATTACCATCCTTATTTCAGAAATCCTGTAATCCTAACTCCAAAATTCTTCTGATTTTCTCCATTTTTAGTTAATTTAACATTCAATTATGGAAACAAATTTCTTACTACTAAGGTATAAACTCTGTTAATGGATAAGAATCTCCACGAGCTTACTGATGAAGAGTTGATTCTTGAATTCCAGAAGAATAACACTGAGCGGGCGTTTGAGATTTTAGTTCAACGGTATAAAAATCCATTAACAAATTATGTCTTCAGGTTTATTGGTAATTACGATGCTTGTGCCGATGTTGTTCAGGAAACGATGATAAAAGTACACAGGTATAAAGATAGTTATAGTTCGGTGGCAAAATTTTCTACATGGATTTATACAATTGCCGGAAACCTTGCACGAACAGAATACAGAAGACAGAGAAGAAGACAATTTATTTCTATCAGCGATTACGGGGATGAACACAAAACATTCGATATTCCGGATGAAGCGTACAGACCCGATGTTATGACAGACAGCGGAATTAAGGATGAAATAATTCAGAAAGCATTGTTGAAAGTTAAAGATGCATACAGGGAAGCAGTTATTTTAAGAGATGTGCAGGGAATGAGCTACGAAGAGATTGCAGAAATATTAAAAGTAAATGAAGGAACGGTTAAATCAAGAATAAACAGAGGAAGAGCACAACTTCAAATTTTATTGAAGGATATTTATAACGAGTAGGTGATGAAATGCCAGTGAAAGATGATGATAAAAAATATAGCGATGTAATTAAAACCCTTAACCAGCTGCAGGAAGTTAAAGCCCCGGCTGATTTTGAAGCTGAATTGATGAGGAAAATTAACTCTGAAAAGTTTAAAGAAAAAAAACAAAGTACTTGGAGTAAGTTTTTTATACCATCAAGATTAATTCCTTCTGCAGGATTGGCTGCCGCAGCAGTTATTGTTTTCTTTGTTGTAACGCTTAACCCTGAAGAGTTGGAAGATCCTTTAGTTATGGAACCAAGAGTGCGCGAAGATATTATTGAAGTTGTTGATTACGATGAAAGTAAATTAGAGCGGGAAGATAAAAAGGATGTAAATGAAGCACCTTTAGAGAAACGTACTACTATGACTGAAAGCACTGTTACCGAAGATAAGAAATCTGGAAGGCGAATGGAAGGAGATGTACTTGAAGAAAGTTTTGCTGATGATAAAATGATCGCTGATATTGATTCTGTGCCAACTGAACCAATTATTTTGGGAACCACGGAACCATTGCTAACAGAAACAAGCGAACCAACAACTGTATCAACAGAGGGCAAACTGAAATGGCAACCGGATTGGCAATCAGCAAGGAAAAACTAAATTTCAGGCAAATTCAGTTAAGCGAAGAAGAGCAGCAGGTTGTTGATCAATTAAGGGAAAAAGTACAAATCCAGGTCGTGGATAGCTTAAAAATTGAATAAATCAGCTAGTAAGAATATTGTAAGTAAAAGTTAAATTTTCTATATTTACTGCTTGAAAATTTGAAAGAATTGTTTAAAAATTAGGATTTTAAGATGAAAAAAGGGATTCACCCAGAATACAGACCGGTTGTTTTTCAAGACCCGTCGTGCGATTTTGCTATTTTAAGCAAATCCACAATTAAGACAAAAGATACCATTAAATGGGAAGACGGTAACACATACCCGTTGGTTAAACTTGAAATTTCCAGTGGTTCTCATCCGTTCTTTACAGGAAAGCAGAAACTTCTCGATACAGCAGGAAGAGTTGAGAAATTCAACAGGAAATACGCAAAGAAAAAAGAAGCAAAAAAATAGTTTTAATAAATATATTATTGTTTTACAAAGCCGGTTTACCCGGCTTTTTTTATTTTATAAGCACCATCTTCTTAGTTTCAACAAAAGAACCTGTTTGCTAACCTGTAAAAATAAATTCCACTTAGTAAGATTATCCCCATTGAATTCCACTTCATAACTTCCTGCAGGTTTTTCTTCGTTAACTAGTGTCGCAACTTCATTTCCCAAAACATCATAAACTTTTAAGTGTAACAAAACTTAATTTTGGAGCATGATAATTAATTGTTGTCGTTGGGTTGAAAGGGTTGGGGTAGTTTTGTTCTAAAAAATAATTGTTATTATTGGTAAAATAATCTGATACTGATACAACCATATCAATTAAAAAGAGCACACTGTCTGGAGAAGTAGGAGAATTACTGTACATAATTAGCCATCCAGAAGAGTGATTCTGATTCAATACTTGTGGTGTGTATTCCACTTGTACCTCTATCTGCTCATTATGCTGCAGAATAAAGTTTGAAATATTAACAGTGACATCATCATCTGTAGTTGTAATTGAATCAACCTCTAAGGTATCAAATCCCAAGTTTTTTACTAATACAGTATCAAATTCAGTTTCCCCTAAAATCACTAAGCCAAAATTTATGATTTCTGGACTTTTAAATAAATAGGGTACTCCATAATTAACTGTTAAATCTAATATATCAGGGGACGAAAATGAATTGCTGATAAATCGCACAGGACCATTGTAAACACCCTTAGGAAGGGCATTAAAATAAAATCGGAAATATATGAACTCCCCCGGGCTAAGATTTGCACTTGTAGGTGTCACATCAATTAAGGGATTAAACGAAACAACGTCACTTATTTCTAATTCTTCTAATCCTGCATTTTCGATCTTTAATGAATCTAAATATCCAGATATAAACGGTAATACTAAATTCCTTGGATAATAGTTAGCAAGTAGGTTATTCACAGATTTACTCCCCTTGTAAATTCCATCCTGCCATAAACCAGTATATATTCTACCCAAATAATCAGCTTGAATAAATTGTGAGTAGTTTGTTAGCAATCCTTCATTTAATTCTCTAATAGTAAGGCCAGCATCATTTGAATAATAATTTCCATTAGTTGTAGCTAGAAACATATTCCCTTCATAGTTTGATACTACTTGTCTGATATCAGAGGAAGGTAGTCTTCTATTCCAAGTGGTCCCTAAATTTGTTGAAATAAACAATCCTGTATCTGTTCCCACATAGAAATATTTATCAGTGATTACTCCGCAAAATACACTTGGCCAATAGTTCCCAACGACAAATCCATTACTTAACCAGCTTTGGCCATTATTTGTTGAATAGGAAACTCCTCCAGCTCCAATTAAAACGATACTATCCTTTTTATCTATAAATCGTGTAACATTTGAATTAAAATAAAATAAATCCCAACTTATACCAAAATCAGTTGATTTGAATACACCCTCCCAACTCCCGACGTAAATATCTCCATTTTTATCAATAAATAATTTGGATGCAGATCTGTTGACTCCGAAATTTAAGGGGAACCAGGTCGATCCATAATCAGTTGATTTATAGATTCCAGGAGAAGAATTGCCACTTGCCCGGGTTAGGTATATATGGTTATGCGCATCTATGGCTATATCTCTTTGAGAAGGCTCGATAAATGGTAAATTTATTCGATCCCAATTTTCACCAAAATCACTTGAAAAAAGAATAGCACTATCGGAAGTTAAAACATAAATGTTATCTGATGAATCAAAAGCAATATTTATGTAATATAGATCAGGTGAACTGTACTTTTGTTCCCAAAATAACTCTTGCGAAAAGATTTGTGAAGTGAGAGAAAGAAATAAAATTGATATTAAATAATACTTTCTCATTGTTACCCAAGTTTAATTTTACCAAACGTAAGAAATTATTGGAATGAATGCAACAAATAACTTCTTTAATCCTAATTGGCTGCTCGGAAAAGTGATAAATTCTGTTAAAGAATCTTACAACAAAAAAGCTTAAATTAAATGCTGTAAATTATTACTTTACTAATGGGTTGCTAATGCAGATCGTCATTTTCGAGGATGAAAAATATATAAACTTTGAGCCGCTTATTTATTACAGACCGGTTTACGAACTGGTTTGCGGTGCAAGCACTTTAAGAGAGAAAATAGAACGTGCTTATCCCAACTTAAAAATTGTGCTTCATTGCAGAAAATACCTTGAAGAAATGCTCAAATCTCAAAATCCTATCAAATGAAGTAAATAATTTTTCTGATAACGAAGTGCTGTTTATTAACGGAAGAATTGTTGCACCGGAAAATCTGGCTGAAATTATATCACCAACACTTTCAGAAGATAAAGTTTTCAAATCTAGTGGAACAGTTGCAGCAGCAAGAGTTTCGGGAGATAAATTAAAAACTATTTTAGATAAAGATGTTCTCAGTTCTGCAGATTTTGATGGCATTCCATCCGAAGAGGTTGAACTTACTTGTGCAGAATATCTTTGGGATTTAGTTTATCTGAACGGCGAAGAACTTAAAAAAGATATAGCGTTCCTTTCAGCTAAAAATAAAATTAAAGGAACAAAATTAGAAAAAGATAAATATGCTGGCGTTAATTTTATTAATCCTGAACAAGTCTTTATAAGTGAAAATGTTAATATAAAACCGGGTGTTGTGCTGGATGCTTCAAAAGGTCCCATCTATTTAGATAAGGATGTTTTCATCTTTCCAAACGCTGTCATAGAAGGACCTGTTTACATAGGCGAGTCTTCCCAAGTAAAAAGCTGCGCCACTATTTACGAAAATGTAAGCGTTGGAAAAGTTTGTAAAGTTGGCGGCGAAATTGAGGACTCAATAATTATGTCTTACTCAAACAAGCAGCATTCAGGATTTTTAGGGCATTCATATCTTGGAAGCTGGGTAAATATTGGCGCGGATACAAATTGCAGCGATCTGCAAAACAATTACGGCACAATTAAAGTGCAGGTAAACGGAAGACACATTGATACCGGCAGGCAGTTCGTTGGTTTGATGATGGGAGATCATTCTAAAACTGCTATAAATACTATGTTCAATACGGGAACTGTTGTTGGTTTTTCGTGCAATGTTTACGGCGAAGGATTTCCCTCCAAAATATATTTCATCGTTTGGCTGGGGAGGAAGTTCATCTGTAAAAGAATATAAACTTGCAAAAGCAATTGAAACTGCAAAAGCAGTATTTAAAAGAAGAGATAAAGTTTTTAGTGAATGAAGAAGAGAACATATTTAACACAATTTTTAATCTTACCAAAGAAGATCGTGAGAGAAGAGGATATTAGTGGAAGAGACACCTAAATTAGAGTATCATACAGTAAAAGGACTTTATGAAGGCGTGCGCGGTCTGGCAGTAAAAATTCTTAACCGTGTTGAGAGAACCGATGCTTACCTGGAAAGACTTGCTTGATAGCGAGATGCGTAACTCTGAACTTAAAGGACAGGATAAAGCGCTTCTTTACGAAATTGTTCATGGCGTAGTTAGATGGATGGGACGGCTCGATTGGATTCTTAACGGTTTTTATAAAGGTACTTTTTCAAAAGCAATCCCTAATATGAAGAACGGACTTAGGGTTGCACTCTACCAGGTAATGTTTTTGGATAGAGTTCCTGATTATGCAGCAGTTAACGAAGTAGTGGAGTTTGTTAAAAGATTCCAGGGACAAAAACCTGCGGATCTTGTTAATGCTGTGCTGCGCAATATTATCAGGAATAAAAATTCTATCAGGTACCCCAACCCGGAAGAGGATTTGATTGGATATTTAAGTTCTTATTATTCTCATCCTTCCTGGATGGTTAAAAGGTATGTAGAAAGATTTGGGCGTGAAGAAACTGAAAAGCTGCTTCAGGTTAATAACGAGAAACCTTTTCTCACACTTCGGGTTAATTCGCTTAAAGTTCAACCTGATGAATTTAAAAAATTGCTCGATTCCGTTAACCTGCACTACAACAATGGTAAATATTTACCAGAATTTTTTAAACTTCAGAATCTTACCAACATTACTGCTTGGGAATATTTTGCTAAAGGACATTTCAATATTCAGGATGAAAGCGCAGGGCTGGCTTGCCGTCTACTGCAGGTAAGAGATGGAATGCGTGTACTCGATTTATGTGCTGCCCCCGGTGGAAAGACTGCATACATTGCTGCTTTAATGCATTCGCAGGGAGAAATTTTTGCAATAGACAGATTTGAAAGCAGGTTAAAACTGCTGCAAAAAAATATGGATAGGTTAGGACTTAGATTGTGTGAGAGCTGAAGCAGCTGATGCATTAACTTATGAAGGTGAACTGTTCGATAGAGTTCTTGCAGATGTACCTTGTTCCGGCACCGGCACACTTTCTAAGAAACCGGATATAAAGTGGAAAAAAGATTTATTCGATATAAGAGATTTGAATAAGATACAATATAAGCTGCTATGCAAAGCCGCAGAACTAGTGAAGCCGGGAGGTGTAGTTGTTTACAGTACCTGCTCAATTGAACCGGAAGAAAATTTTGATATAGTTGAAAAGTTCTTGGCTAACAATCCGGAATTTGAGTTGGAGAGTGCAAAGGATAAATTTCCTGATGAAATTCTTGATGAAAACGGATGTGTTCAAACACTTGCCGCATAAACATAATCTTGGATGGAGCATTTGCGGCTAAGCTGGTGAGGAAGAACTAAACATTTATTTTTTCATTTATAATGGATGAGTTAAGAAAAATTTACCGGGTTAAATTATGCTAGATAAATTTGCTGAAGAACTAAGGCAGGCACGTGAAGAAAACGAAATAACGTTACAGCAAATGGCTGCCAAAACAAGGATTGATATTAAATTCCTTGAAGCAATTGATAATGGAAATTTTTCCTTCCTTCCAACTATTTATGTTCGCGCCTTTATAAAACAGTATGCCAAAACAGTTGGACTGGATGAAGAAGAAACAATAAAAAATTATGAAGCTGCAAAGCAAGGAAAACTGCCAGAAAAAGTGGAGGTGGAAGAAAAAGAAAGAGGAAAAGAAAGAACCTGTTGAAGAGAATAATCCAAGAACCTGAAAAAAAACAAGCACAACCACTTCAAACTTTTACTGATATAACTGAGCCCCAAACCGAAGACGACTCTGGTAAAAAGAAAAGGGCAATGATGACCGGTGGTGGAGTGGTTGGTGCAGTGATTATTGCAATTTTAATTTACGTGATTTTTTTCCAGGATAGCTCACAGATAATCGTTGAAGAAAAACCATACGAAGAAGTACTTGAAGAATCAACACAACGTTACGTTGAGGAAGAAATAAAGGATGAAGAAATAACTTCTGCTGTAAATACTGATAGTTTATCTCTTCTGATTAAAAATACAGACTCAAGAGATACTTCATGGGTTCTGGTTATATCCGATAACATTATAAAAGAAGATTACCTGTTTTATCCCGGCTCCGGAAAAACTTTTAAAGCTGGTAACAATTTTAAATTTACACTTGGTAATTCCGGCGTTATTCGTTTAGAATTAGATGGAGAAAACCTTGAGTTTGAAGGAAGACGAAAATCCGTTAGACACTTCAAACTTGATTATAACGGGCTGGAAAGATTATATTCACCTCCAAATTTAATGCAAGAGTAAATGTCTTCAGATATTAAACAGAAATTAGATTCACTTAAGGAAAAATAAGGGATCACGATTATAAGTATTATGTGTTAGCTGATCCTGTTATAAGTGATGAAAAATATGATTTGCTTGTTAAGGAAGTGGAAAAACTTGAAAACAAGTATCCTGAATTAATCACCCCGGATTCTCCCACTCAAAGAGTTGGAAAAGATCTTACAAAAGATTTCCCGCATGTTACACACAAAATTCCAATGCTTAGTCTTGCCAACACTTATAATGAAGAAGAGCTTTTTGATTTTGATAAACGAGTTAGGAATGCACTTCCCGAAAATGAAAAAGTAGAGTATATTGTTGAACTTAAGATCGATGGTGCATCGGTAAGTTTAAATTATGTTGACGGAGTGCTGAAAACGGCTGCTACCAGGGGCGATGGGACAATTGGCGAGGAGATAACAACAAATGTTAAAACTATGCGTACTATTCCTTTACGATTAAGAAAAGATGTTTCTGATGCATATAAGTTAAATGATTTTGAAGTGCGCGGCGAAATTTTTATGAACATTGATGAATTTGAAAAACTGAATAAAGAGCGATCTAGCAAAAGGTGAAAAATTATTTGCCAATCCTAGAAATTCCGCTGCGGGAACACTGAAAATGCAGGATCCAGAAAATTGTTGCTAATAGACCGCTTAACAATTTTATATATTCACTTATAAGTCCTGAAGACAATCTTGAAACCCATGAAAAAAACATGGATGTTCTTAAAAAACTTGGATTCAGGGTTAATCCAAATTACAAAAAGTGCAAAAGCATTAAAGAAGTAATTAAAGTTTGCCAAGATTTTGAATCACTTAGAGATAAACTTGAATATGAAATAGACGGTGCCGTTGTTAAAGTTAATTCGATTAAGCAGCAAGATATACTTGGCAACATTGCAAAATCGCCGCGATGGGCTGTTGCATTTAAATTCAAAGCAAAGCAGGCATTCACCGTTATTAATAAAATTAATTTGGCAAGTAGGAAGAACCGGTGCTATAACTCCGGTTGCAGAACTAGAACCGGTTTTGCTTGCCGGCTCAACAATAAGCAGGGCTACCTTACATAACTTTGATGAAATTGAAAGAAAAGATATCCGTGTAAAAGACAAAGTTGTGATAGAAAAAGGAGGAGATGTAATTCCCAAAGTAGTTTCGGTTGTACTTGCTGAAAGACCTGCTGCAAGCCGCAAAACCAAACCACCGAATCAATGTCCTGAATGCGGTACTGAATTATTTAAACCCGAAGATGAAGTTGCTTATTATTGTGAAAATCATTTTTGTCCTGCGCAGGTAAAAGGACGACTTGAACATTTCGCATCGAGGGGAGCAATGGATATTGAAGGACTTGGTGTTTCTTCAATTGATATTTTTGTTGAAAAAGGTTTATTAAATACTTATGCTGATATTTATAAACTAAAAAACTTGCGTTCTGAATTGATTGATATGGAAAGAATGGGTGAAAAAAGTGTTGATAATCTTTTAAATGCAATTGAGATCAGCAAACAAAAACCGTTTGATAAAGTATTGTTTGCATTGGGTATAAGGTATGTTGGTGCAGGTGTTGCCTCAAAACTTGCCAAGCATTTTAGATCGTTAGACAACATGATGAATGCTACCGAAGAGGAACTGACGGAAGCAGATGAAATTGGAGCGAGTATTAGCAGAAGTGTAAAAACTTTTTTCAGCAGTAAAAAGAATCTTGGAATTATTAAAGAATTGAAAAAAGCCGGTTTGAATTTTAAGTTAAGTGATGATATATATAAGAAGCAAAAGGTAACTATTTTTACAGGAAAAACTTTTGTTCTTACAGGAACACTAAGTAAGTATTCACGCGATGAGGCATCTGACAAAGATTACAGAACTTGGTGGTAAAGTTACCTCCAGTGTTACAAATAAAACTGATTATCTTATTGCCGGTGAAAAGGCAGGTTCAAAATTTACAAAGGCAAAGTCGCTTGGAATTAAAATCTTAAGTGAAACAGATTTTATTGAATTATTAAATGAAGCCGAAAAAATGATTACTCCTTTAAAAGAAAAGGCAGCTAAATTTATTATAAACCAGAAACTGAAGGAGCATAAGTTCAGTGAACTGGAATTCTCCAGGATTTTTAAAAGTTCATACTCATACCTTGTATTAATGCCTAAAGATGAAAGAGATTTCAGGCATGCAGTTGAGGTTTTAAATTTTTTAAAAGAATCGAAAAAAAATGTTACTGCAATGACCGACGATTTCAGGGTTAGTCTTCTGCCCACTGCATTTAAAGTAAGTGCAGTTGGACATGGAATTAATGATAAGACAAAACTGGAATTACCAACTAAAAAGTTTTTAAACCAGCTTAGGAAAGAATGCAATTTGATGTTGTGATTGATACTAACAGGCACGAAGTAGTGTTTTATAACTTTATAGCTAATGTTATTAATTCTCCTGTGCGGATTGGTTTTTCCGGGAAAAATGCTGATAAGTATTTTAATCTGCAGATTGCAAATAATAAAAACGAACCTGAAATTTCTTATCAGAATTTATTAAATTGTTTAAAAATGTTTTAAGGTATTTAAATGAATTTTGAAATAAAAAAGGAAGATGATATTACAATCTTCAAATTAAATGAAGAACGGCTTGATACCAGCATCTCGGGGCTTCTTAAAGGAGAGTTTACTCTTCTGTTAAAAGTAGAAGGTGCCAGTAAATTTATTTTTGATTTAAGTGAATGTTAAAAGCTGCGACAGCTCCGGCTTAAGCGCTATACTTGTTGCTAACAGAATTCTTAATACCAATAATGGGCATATGAGATTAGCTGCACCATCCGAAAAAGTTTATTCATTAATAAAAATTACACAACTGGATCGTGTGTTGCCTGTTTGCGATACCGTTGCCGAAGCATTTGATGAATTAAAAAAAATCAATTGAATTTTCATTTAAAATTTTTTTTAATGCATAATAAGCATCCGATAACTAAAAAGGATGCTTTTTTATTATACAACATAAATTGCTCGTTACTTTTAATAACTGAGTTAGAAAACACCTTCAGAATTTGGAAACCCGCATACTTGATTATATAATTATCATCACTTACCTGGTTGGAATTGCTATTTGGGGTATAGTTTCAGGAGGTAAACAAAGAACTGCTAAAGATTATTTTTTAGGAGCAGAGAAAATTCCATGGTGGGCAGTTTGTTTTTCTATAGTTGCCGCAGAAACCAGCACGCTTACTTTCATTTCCATTCCTGGACTTGCTTACTTAACTAATCTTAATTTTTTACAGGTTGCTTTAGGATTTTTATTAGGAAGAATAGTTGTCGCACGACTTTTCCTGCCTGCTTATTTTAAAGGCGAGTTAAAAACCGCATACACATTTCTTGAAATCAGGTTTGGAGGAAAAACAAGATCCTTTGCCTCGATAGTTTTTTTACTTACAAGAACAGCCGCAGATGGGGTTCGATTATTTGCAACAGCCATACCACTTTATCTTATCCTAAAAATTGATCCGGTTATAGCTATAATTATAATTGCGATGGTTTCACTTGTTTATACTTACACCGGCGGATTAAAAGGAGTAATTTGGGTAGATGTTATTCAAATGTTTATTTATATCGGTGGTGCAGCCCTGGCAGGTTTCTTTCTTCTTAATTCATTGCCTGATGGATTAGCAACTGTAATTAATTCTGCAGCAGCGGATAATAAATTTTCAATTATTAATCTTGGCTTCGATAAAAACATTATTGAATTTTTTAGTGAGCCCTACACATTATTTGCAGGATTAGTTGGCGGAGCATTTTTATCTATGGCGTCTCACGGAACAGATCAACTAATTGTGCAGCGATTATTGGCAACAAAAGATCTTAAAAGTGCACGCAAAGCAGTTATTGGCAGTGGTGTGATTGTGGTTTTCCAGTTTGCATTATTTCTTATAATTGGGGTTATGCTTTTTGCTTACTACGGTAAAATGGATATTAAATCTGATGAAATTTTTCCCATGTTTATTATTGATGTACTGCCGCCCGGTGTTTCGGGAATTATTATTGCAGGATTATTTGCTGCTGCAATGTCTACCCTTGCCGGTTCAATGAGTGCACTCTCTTCTTCTTCAATGATGGATTTATATACTCCGCTTTCCGGCAAAGTTTTAAGTGAAGAGAAAAAACTAAAAATCTCCCGTTTATTAACTATACTTTGGGCAGGTTTGTTAGTACTCTCTGCCCTAATTTTTATGGGAAGCTCCCGCGCAGTGGTGGAAGTTGCACTTAGCATTGCATCTTTTACTTACGGAGGATTGTTAGGTGTGTTTCTTTTAGGAATATTAATCACCAAAGCAAAACAAGAGGATGCCATTGCCGGTTTTGTTGCAGGGATTTTGGTTATGGTAACTGTAATTACACTTAATTTATTTGTTTGGACCTGGTTTACGTTGATAGGTGTTATAGCTACAATTTTTGTAGGCACATTATTATCTTCACTTGTTGATTCAGATAAAAATAAATCATAACGAATAATAATTTATAAGTGGATTGTTAATTCAGTAAAAATAGTTACTAATAATTTTAAGTACTGCTCCCTCCCTCTGAACAATATTTTCTTATGTAATGATATGAATCGAGATGACCTTTGTTCATTGCCGCTTTTAAATCAGAACAGCATCCTTCGCGGTCACCTAAATATTCTTTAGCCATAGCTCTATCAAAATAAGCCTCGGCAAAGAGCGGATTTAGATTCAACAGCGACTGAAAAATTCTCAATTGCACCATTATAGTCCTGGGTTTTACTCTTTACCAACCCTATATAGTAAAAAGCCAGCGGATAATCTGGGACAGATTTAACATAGCTGGAAAAATCTTGCAGAGCTGCCGAGTATTCTTTTATATGATACCGTGCAACCCCACGGTAGAAAAGGGCATTAACATCATCAAGATTTGCGCTAATTGCGCTTGTAAAATCACCAACCGCACTTTCATAATTATCAAGTTTACATTTTACCAGTGCCCTGCAATACAAAGTTACTGCGTCATCTTTTTTAATATCCAAAGCCTTACTGAATTCAGTAAGAGAATTTCTGAAATCATTCTCCTTCGCTCTTGAAATAGCGCTGCTGAATGCAAGTTTAAATTTATCGCCTGCTGGAATCAGGAATCTTTCCAAATGTTAAAAGTTCTTCCAGGTAATCTTTGGGTGGGAAAGTGTAAACCGGCGTTGTGTTGGATTTTATTTCTTTTTCAGCCGCTTCTTCAGTTTCAGAATCATTTCCAAATCATTCCAAATCAATTTCTGAATCTAGCAACAATCTTGGTCTTATGTTTACTTTCCTCGTCTATTTTGCGCTCAAGCTCAATTCTCTCTTTATAAGTAAGTTTTGGTTTAAACTCTTTGCTGCTGCTTTTAACCAGATATATAATCAGCACTGCTGCTGCTATAACAAACAGTATTATAAGCGTGATTGACATAACGCACCTGCTGGTATAGTTGATTAAAATTCTAATAAAACTCACTGGAATATGAAATTTTCCTTTTAGTAACTAAAAACTAATAAATTTTTTTTATTTTTTCTCTATCATTTTAAAATAAAGATGAAAATTTCAGTAATTCAAACTTGTAACTTTTTTAAGATGAAATAAAAAACTTTACTGAATTTAATTGTTCTAAAAAATAATAAAACGAAAGAACTAACCTGGAATTTGTAGATTATTTAATAATAGCAGTCTATTTAGTAATTTCTGTTTCAATTGCACTCTATTATTCAAAGCGTGCTGGTAAAGATACAAACGAGTTTTTCCTATCAGGCAGGAATCTTCCCTGGTACCTGGCAGGCATTTCGATGGTGGCAACTACCTTTGCAGCAGATACACCCCTTGCGGTTACGGAATTAGTCGCTAAAAACGGAATTGCAGGCAACTGGCTCTGGTGGAATTTTGCCTTTGGCGGTATCCTTACCGTTTTCTTCTTTGCCCGGTTATGGAGAAGAGCCGGAATAGTTACCGAGGTTGAGTTTGCAGAGTTGCGCTATTCAGGTAAGCCCGCACGTTTCTTAAGAGGTTTTCGTGCATTGTACCTTGGTCTGTTTATGAATGTTATTATTATGGGCTGGGTAAACAAAGCGATGGCTTCCATACTTACCGGTTTATTTGGAATTCCTGAATCCCAGGTTTACTTTTTTGTTTTTGCTTGTATGCTTTTCGTTGCTTTTTATTCTG
The DNA here is from genome assembly GCA_963764825.1 of uncultured Ignavibacteriales bacterium. Lineage (GTDB taxonomy): Bacteria > Bacteroidota > Ignavibacteria > Ignavibacteriales > Ignavibacteriaceae > JAZGGS01. The sequence continues at coordinate 500,340 of CAVXUA010000003.1, forward strand.
CACTTTCCGGTTTGTGGGGTGTAGTAATTACAGATGCTTTCCAGTTTGTAATTGCAATGACCGGCTGTATTATACTTGCTATCCTGGTAGTAAATTCTCCGGATGTTGGTGGAATTAGCGGAATGCAGGAGAAACTACCCGAGTATGTGTTCAATTTTTTCCCAACCATTTCTGATGTTGGATCAATGGGTGGTGCATTTGCATTAACTGTAGCATCTTTTCTTGCCTATGTAGGAATTATCTGGTGGGCTTCCTGGTATCCGGGTGCAGAGCCCGGAGGTGGCGGTTATGTTGCACAAAGAATGATGTCTGCCAAAGATGAAAAGCATTCACTTTTCGCTACTTTATTTTTCCAGATAGCTCATTATGCAATTCGCCCCTGGCCCTGGATAATAGTTGCACTTTGTACTTTAATACTTTACCCGGAATTGAGTGGTGAGGAAAAAGGAATGGGATATATCTATGCGATAAGAGATTATCTTCCTGCCGGTTTAAAAGGTTTACTGGTTGCAGCTTTTTTTGCCGCTTATATGAGTACCATTGCTACCCAGTTAAATTGGGGGGCTTCATATCTTATTAACGATTATTACAGACGGTTTTTAATCAAAGATAAAGATGAAAAACATTACGTAAAATCCTCCCGCATTGCCACAATGCTTTTAATGATCATCTCTGTAATCGTTACACTTTTAATTACAAGAATATCCGGTGCATGGGAATTTATAATAGAATGCGGTGCCGGTGTAGGTTTGGTGCTTATTTTAAGATGGTTCTGGTGGAGAATAAATGCATGGTCAGAAATATCTGCAATGATAACCCCGTTTATCATCTACCCAATTATTTCTAATCTTGGTGTTAAGTTTCCAGATACACTTCTGATCCTTGTTCCATCTACCAGTATTGTTTGGTTAGTGGTTACATTTTTAACTTCTCCAACAGATGAAGCAGTGCTTTTCTCTTTTTATAAAAAAATTCATCCGGGCGGATTTCTCTGGAAGAAGATTTCTTCCAAGTTACCTGGCGTTAAAAGCGATAGTAGTTTTTTGCGGATGTTTATTAACTGGTTATTTGGAGTTCTGTTGGTTTATTCTATATTATTCGGCACGGGTAAATTAATATTTGGTTACTATCTGGAATTTTTCATTTATCTGTTAGTAGCCATTGTTTCTGTTTTTATCATTTACAGAAACCTTAGTTCAATTGGGTGGAAATCTGTTGTGGAATAATCCTATATGAATAATACTGAAAGACTAAAAAATATAAAAATAATTGTTTCTGATCTTGATGGAACATTGCTTTCTGACAGCGGTGCCATTGGAATAGAAACAAAACAACTTATAAACCAGTTGCAGGATTGCGGTATTATCTTTGCGCTTGCCACCGGGCGGCTTCATTCTGCTGTTACAAGTATTGCAGAGGAGTTATCAATAAAATCGCCTATAATATCTTTAGACGGAAGCATGATAAGAAGCATAGCGGATGGGTCAAGGATTTATGAATCATTTGTAAAAAAAAGCATGTTAAAAGAGCGCTTCAAGTTTGCCGAAGAACAGCTTTTAAACATCGTGCTCTGCCACGATGAAGCAATTTATTATACAGATAGAAATTCAAATATGCCGGTGCTATCTCGATAAATACGGCGCAAAGTACAAAGAGGTAACTTCTTATGATAATTATATTGACAGAACCCTTGAAGTGGTTTTGTTCAGCGATGCTGCAAATTCTATGAGATATGTGAGAGACAGGTTTTTATTTCCGTTTTCCATTGGCAGCAATATTTCATTTTATAAATCACACCGACATCCTAGTATTAGTTTTCTTGAAATTAGAAGATCTGGCTCTACTAAAGGGAAGGGTTTGGAAAGATTGTTAAAGCATCATAAAATAAAACCAACCAATGCAGCAGTATTAGGAGATTGGTATAACGATATAAGTTTATTCGAAACAGATGCCTTTAAAGTAGCAGTAGCCAATGCAATACCGGAAATTAAAAGAATGGCTGATATGGTAACATCTAAAAGTAATAACGATGAAGGTGCCGCTAAATTTTTTAAGAAAGTTTTAAAAGCAAAAAAGGATTAACAAATGACAGACTCTGATAAAACGGGTAAGCGAAAAGGTGCTTTGCTGAAGGTAGTAATGGGAATTATTACGGTCATTGTTATAACTATTATGTTTCCCAAAGGTGAATCTTTAGAATATGAAATTTCCGAAGGAACAATTTGGCTTTATGATGATTTAATTGCACCGTTCAGTTTTCCCATAAAAAAGAGTGAAGAGATTTACAAAGCAGAAATAAGAGAAGCTGAAGGAAAAGTATTTCCAAGATCTTTAAACTTGACTGAAATTTCAGGCAAAGCGGTGGATTCGATTAAGAACTACAGCAACTATCTTATTCAAACATTGGATCAAGCTGCTGAATCGGATACTACACCTATTTTTAATCCTACATTTTTATCTTCCGAATCATACGCCAGGTTTAAAAATCTTCGCATACAGGAAAGAAATCTTGTTCAGGGAAATAACCCGGCTTTAAGAACTCTATTTAAACAGGCAGAAATGATTCTTAGCAGTATTTATAGCAAAGGAATCCTTAGTATAGATTCAAACTTGCCTTTTAAAGATAGCATTGCTGTAAGAACCGGTTACATGGACAAGATTGAATCAACTGGAAATTACATCTTCTTTGATAATGCAAAGAACAATGTTTCGCGCGAAATAAATAAACTTAACTATCCTGAAGATATTGATAATGCACTCATTGAGTACACAATTTATTTTCTTTCTCCCAATCTTCAGTACAGTGCCGAATTAACCGATGAAGAAATTGAACAGGCAAAGAGTAATATTTCTAAGTATACGGATATTGTTAATGAGAATGAGAGGATAATTGCCAAACATGAACGGATCAGCAAGGAAACAAAACTAAAAATAGAATCATATAAAGAAGCAAAAGGTGAAGCCATTGGGGAAGAAGGATTAATACTTCAGGGAGTTGGAAAATTTATCCATATAGCTTTATTGATTTCTTTACTTGTTGTGTACCTCTACCTATTTAGAAAACGAATATTTTATGATAACCAGAAATTGCTGCTGATATCTATGCTGATCGTGTTCGTTTCCTTTATGACATTTCTTGTGAACCAGGTAAGTGTGCCTGCGCCAGTGCAGTTTCTTATTTTTATTCCTGCTGCATCTATGCTGCTTACAATAATGTTCGATTCGCGGGTTGGATTTTATACAACCGTAATTCTTACTTTAGTTACCGGTGCACTTAGGGGAAATGATTACACATTTATGGCGATGAATTTTATTGCGGGCGGAGTTGCTGTTTACACTGTTAGAGATATTAAAAACCGTTCACAAATTTTCCGGTCATTCCTTTTTATTCTGCTTGCTTACTTTCTTACAATCCTTGCATTTGGTTTGGAAAGGTTTGCCCCGTGGAATGTGATGCTGATTGAATTTGCCTTTGCAGCTTCAAATGCTTTGATAAGTCCTGTTCTTACTTATGGATTGTTAATATTTTTTGAAAAGTTGTTTAAGATTACAACAGACCTTACATTATTGGAATTATCAAACTTCGATCGCCCGCTACTTAAAGATCTTGCAAGAAAAGCACCGGGCACATTTAATCATTCTATGACCATAGGCACTATAGCAGAAGCTGCTGCAGAAAAAATTAAAGCAAATCCCCTGCTGGCAAGAGTTGGTGCATATTACCACGATATTGGAAAAACTATTACACCGCAAAATTTTGTAGAGAACCAGCTCGATAATAGTAACATTCACGAAAATCTAAAACCTGAGCAAAGTGTAAACCTGATAAAGAGCCATGTTCAGGAAGGTATTAACCTTGCTATCGAAAGTGGATTACCGCGTGAAATAATCGATTTTATACCTATGCATCATGGTACATCTATAATGTCTTATTTTTATGAAAAGGCAAAAGAACGGGATGGCGAAGATGAGGTGGATGAAAAAGATTTTAGGTACCCGGGTCCAAAACCGAACTCAAAAGAAACTGCTATAATTATGCTGGCTGACGGCTGCGAATCTGCAGTAAGATCTATTGATGAACCTAACCCCGCAAAGGTTGAAAATGTAATTGCTAACATTTTTAAATCAAGGATTAATGACAAACAGCTTGATGAATCTCCAATAACATTTGCAGATCTAACTAAGATGAAGGAAGCATTTGTTAGCATATTACTCGGTCAGCATCACCGCAGGATAAAGTACCCGAACCAGGATGAAGTCGAAAAAGGAGCGAAAGAAGAAAAATCTGAGTAATGGAAATATTTCTGAAAGAATACTTAACTACTCTTAAACTTGAAAGAAATTTATCGGGTAACACGGTCTCATCATATAAAAATGATATTTCATCTCTGCTAAGTTACCTGGAAACACTTGGCGTCACCGATCCTTCCCAGGTAAATAAAAAAGATTTAAACTCATTTTTCTCATCTCTTAATAAAACCGGGTTAAGCAGCAATTCTGCAGCAAGGTATTACTCTTCAATTAAAGGTTTTTTCAGGTATCTCTTTATACAAAATTACATTAAAGAGAATCCGATGGAGAGAGTTTCTTCTCCAAAACTTAAAAAAGGTTTGCCGCTGGTTCTTTCGGTTACAGAAGTGGATTCCATTTTAGCAAGACCTGATACTTCAAACGTGCTTGGATTACGCGATAAAGCTTTGCTCGAATTGCTTTATGCTTGTGGTGTTCGCGTTTCGGAACTACTTGGCTTAAAAGTTTCAGATCTTTTTTTTAATGAAGAAATGATTAGAGTGTTCGGTAAGGGGTCTAAAGAAAGGTTGGTTCCGGTAGGAAGATCAGCGGTAAAGTGGGTAAAAGAATATTTAATTAAAAGCAGACCGATGCTGGAGAAAAAACATAAAAGTGAAAATTTTCTTTTCCTCAACCAAAGAGGAACAAAGCTTTCCAGGATGGGCATCTGGAAAATTGTTGATAAATATGTTAAAGATGCTGGAATAAAAAAGGAAGTTCATCCTCATACTTTCCGGCATTCATTTGCAACTCATTTGCTGGAAGGTGGAGCTGATCTGCGTGCTGTTCAGGAGATGCTTGGACATGCTGATATCTCAACAACACAAATTTATACTCATATTGACAGGGAATATATAAAACAAATGCATAAAGATTTTCATCCGCGCGGTTGAGATTATCGTTATAAGTATATTGTTTGCATTTAGCTAATTTTAATTTAATTATAACCTGTAAAGCTTTTATTAAAATGCAGAACAAAATAAAAATAAGTTGCCTTGTACTTTTTATATTACTCTTCTTACAATAAGCTGCAACAACAAGCATAATAATAATGTAGAAGAACAGATTGATTCAACTGAAGGTGCGTGATACAATATCAATTGAAAAGCGAAATTATTTTTTATTTGTTGGAATTATCACGGTAAGCCAGGTGTTTTCAATTATAATATCCAGGAACATAAATATAAACCTCTGTTTGCAGTTCAGAAAGAATCCGTAATAAGTTTAAACTACAGCAGGGATCTAAATTCGGTTTTCTTTTTAACTGCCCGAAAATCAGGCACACGCGGCGGATTACCCTTTGTTAATAAAATTAAATTTTACCGGATAAATCCAAAAATTTAGCCGTTGAAATGATTGAAGATCTTGGAAACGGCAGCCAGCTTCTTGCACAATGGAATGATGATGGGAACTACGAGATCATTATTACTTCAATCGATAGAACCATATCCAGCTACTTTAATGTTGATAAAAAGGTTTACAATACTTTCGGAAGATTGATTGATGAAAAAACTGAAACTTATGATATAATTAAAGATGGATATCCCTCGTTAATCCCTAATCGGAGTCCAACCATATCACCTTCAGGAAAAAACGGAATTGCTGTGGAAGGGGATTCAATTTTTCTAAAGACTGCAGGCGAAGATAACATGCAGTTTATAACTCAAGCTAACCATGAAATTAATAAGCTAAGCTGGAGTAATGATGAAGAATATTTAATCTTCTCAACCATCACCCCGGATAGTGAATCTGTAAACATGCAAAAGAAATCCGAACTTTTTGTTTATTCTATTAATGGCGATTCATTAGTCTCCAAATGGGAAGGAACAGGCGCAAAAAACTATATTACTTTTAACAACCTGCTTGTTTTTGATGATGGATTAAATTATCAAAGCTATATCAATATTTATAATTACAAACTGAATGAACTTGTTGCAACTGTAAGAATAAGAGGCGGCTGTGGAATTGTTAATATTCCGCGGTAATGTTATTATTTTAGATAAACCGGTTAACAATTCAGAATAATTAAACTATAATTTCAGAAAGATAATTCTTTTTGTTAAAAGAAAAATTTATTAAGCAAATAGATAAAACACTTCAGGTAATGTTTGTATTCTGGTGTTTAGTTTTACCATGGTCTATGGCAGGAATGCAAATTGCTTTGGGTGCAGTTATTCTGCTGTCAATTCTGCTTTCGGTATTAAAGCGTCGTTCACCTTTTATCTATCATCCGTTCTATATTTTTCTTGGCATTTATCTGCTAACCGATTTAATAAGCGCTAGTCGAACTGATGATGTAGCACATTCACTTAATTCTGTTTTTCAAAATGATTGGCTAATCTTAACAATTCCTTTCCTCGTTTCTTTACCCATAAAGGCACTCTGGAGGAAGCAAGGATTCAGAGTTTTGCTTCTTTCCGCTGCTGTTGCAGGGCTGTACGGTATATTTCAATTTTTTTCCGGTGTTGATATTTTCAAGGGTGAAACTTTAACTGTGCAGGGAAATTTTTATAGAGCTATTGGTGGATACGGCGGTTTTTATACTTACGGCGGTAACCAGTTATTTGCGTTTGCAGCCGCCTTCGCTTTTTTCATTTTGGCGGGCAATCAGAAAATTGAGCGATACGTTTATCTTCTCTTTACCGCAATAATTTTTCTAAGCATTGTTGCATCATTCACACGCAGTGCATGGTTAGCAGTAATTTTTGTTATACTGCTTGGTACTTTGATTGTAAATCGGAAACACTTTCTTTATGTTTTAGGTGGATTGATACTTTCCGGCGCTGTTTTATTTTTCCTCATTCCGGATTTACAAAGCAGGTTTACCAGTATTTTTGATTTATCACAAAATGAGGGACGGCTAACCTTGTGGCTGACTTCATGGGAAATATTTAAAGAAAATATATTCTTTGGGATCGGTCATGGTAATTTCACTCAATACTTTGAAATGTTTAAGGTTCCCGGTTTTTATGATGCTACAGGTCATGCACATAATGATTTTATAAATGTAACTGTTTTAAACGGCATTGTTGGTCTCGCAGCGTGGCTGGCTATGTGGATTGCATGGTTCTATTTTGCGGTTAAAGCTTTTTCTAAAAATTTGTGGAAGGATGCAGATAAGAAAATTATTCTCTCGGCAATTTTAGGAATTTCGGGAATACTGGTGGCTGCCCAATTTCAATGTTTTTTTACCGATCTTGAGAATAATATTTTCTGGTGGTTCCTTGCAGCAACTGCGTTGCAGGTAATAGTTCAATCTGGAAAGAGAATTGATGAGGAAAATATTTCTAACATTAAACAGGATATTAATATTGATAAAAGTGGAGATAATATAAATGAATGATAAGGAGAGAAAATTGGTTTTAGAAAATGTGATCAAACTCTCTTCGGAGTTTGATAATAAATGTAAGGAACTTGCAATAATTCTTGCGGCGGGACATGGTAAAAGATTAAAATCCGAAAAATCCAAAATGCTGCACACAATTTTGGGTGTGCCGACAGTTGAAAGAGTTTACAATGCTTGCATAAAAGGTATTGATGGAATTAACGCCATTATTGTTGTTGGAATAAAAGCTGCGGATGTTATGGAATATCTTGGAAAAAGAGAAAGAACAGTTTATGTATACCAGGAAGAGCAGCACGGAACAGGACACGCCGTACAGGTTGCTTTGCAGGGATTAAAAAATATTCCCGATGATGCGATTGTTTATATCCTCCCCGGCGATATGGGATTGATTGATGCGGAAACAGTAAAGCAATTCCGCGAAGAGTTTTTAAAATCCAATGCTGATATGATTGTGCTTACAGGTTTATACGAAGGAAAACCTGAAGATAATTATTACGGTAGAATTATCAGGGCAAAAGATGAAACTGGAAATGTAATACAAATAATGGAACATAAAGATATTTTAGTTCTACCGGATGATAAACCTTTTACAGCAAATTATAAAGGAAAAGAATATACTTACACGAAAGAAGCGCTTATAAGCAACAACGAGTACAACTCCGGTGTTTTTGCTTTTAGATATGGCAAGATTGCAGAAATGATTGGCAAACTGAAAAGCGACAATGTGCAGAGCGAAATTTACTTAACAGACCTTATTGCCCTCTTTAATGAAAAACGTTACACAGTTGCAGCAGCAAGCCCTGAAAAAAATTATGTTGTAATGGGCTTTAATACACAGGAAGTGCTAAAGGAGATGAATGAGATTGCGGGGAAGGTTTATAAAAGCAACTAATCTCTTTATTGTAAAACGGCTGTAAAGCACAAATGACATTTTTATTTTTTCTTTATTGCCAACCTTTTAACTTTCCTAAATATATAAACAATTAATCTTCCTCAATAAACCTGTTTTCCCTAAATTGTGATAGAGAATTTAAAAGGAGTGAACAATGGATAAAGCACAAATAATTGAGTTTATTAAAAAGATAGAGCTGTTTAAAGAGTTAACGGATGAAGAGCTGAATTTAGTTACTTCAGGTCTGCAGGAAAAAGTTTACGAGAAGGATGAGCTTTTATTCAGAGAACACAACCCGCGTAAAGATGTTTACTTAATTTATGATGGCGAAGTAGAGCTGTTTAAAAAAACTCCTTATGGCGAAGAAAACCGTCTTTCATTCTTCAGCAAACACGATTTTTTAGCTGAAGGTTCTTTAATTGATGATTCTCCACATTCAACTTCTGCAAGAGCGCTTTTAAAAACAAAAGTTTTTCTTATCAGCCGTGATAAATTCACAGAAATTGTAAAAGCAAACGGAGAAATTTCTGTAAAAATTTATTCCCAGATTTCCCGTGTAATTTCCCGCCGTATGAGTAATGCAAATTCAAAAGGTTTAAGCGTTGGCGCACAGTACGATTCCGGAAGAACCCGTAGCGAGCACGATCTGCTTGGAGATAGAGACGTTCCTTTTGAAAGATATTATGGTGTGCAAACTTTGCGCGCAATTGAAAATTTTAACATCAGCGGAGTTACGCTTAATTTCTATCCTGTTCTTATACAAGCTTTGGCGATGGTAAAAATGGCAGCCGCAAAAGCAAATCACGATTTAGGATTATTATCAAAACCTATTACTGATGCGATAGTTCAAGCCTGTAATGAAATTATAAACGGAAAGCTGCACACTCACTTTGTTGTGGATATGATACAGGGTGGAGCAGGAACTTCAACTAATATGAATGCCAACGAAGTGATTGCAAACCGTGCGTTAACAATTCTTGGTTACGAAAAAGGAGACTATAAATATTGCCATCCGAATAATCATGTAAATTTATCTCAATCAACTAATGATGCATATCCTACTTCAATTAAAATAGCTTTAATAAACAGCAACAAAAAACTGCTTGATGTTTTGAATGTTTTAATAAAAGCACTACGGAAAAAAGCAAATGAATTTTCTGATGTAATAAAAATGGGAAGAACCCAGCTCCAGGATGCAGTACCGATGACACTTGGTCAGTCTTTCGAAGCTTATGCAGTTACTTTCGAAGAAGAAGTTGCACGGCTTGAGGAGAATGTAAATTTGTTTTTGGAAGTAAACATGGGAGCAACTGCAATCGGCACAGGAATAAACGCTGAACCCGGTTACAGTGAAAAGTGTATTCATCATTTAAGAAACATTACAAATCTTGATATAAAACTTGCAGGAAATCTTGTTGAAGCAACGCAGGATACGGGAGCCTTTGTAATGTATTCCTCTGCTGTAAAAAGATTGGCTGTAAAATTATCAAAAATGTCCAACGATCTTCGTTTGCTTTCATCAGGTCCACGTGCAGGATTAAATGAAATCAATCTTCCGCCTATGCAGCCGGGTTCATCCATTATGCCGGGTAAAGTTAATCCTGTAATTCCAGAAGTTGTAAACCAGATTGCTTTTAAAGTTATCGGCAATGATTTAACAGTTACTATAGCTGCCGAAGGCGGGCAGTTAGAGTTAAATGTTTTTGAACCGGTTATAGTTCAAAGTTTGTTTGAATCTATAGAGATGCTGAAGAATGGAATGGAAACTCTTGTGTATAAATGCATAAATGATATCACTGCTAATAAAGATCATTGCAAACATTTGGTTGAAAACAGCATAGGATTGGTAACTGCTTTAAATCCGGTTTTAGGATATGAAACTTCAACTTCATTAGCCAAGGAAGCGCTGGAGAAAAATAAAGGTGTTTATGAACTGGTTTTGGAGAGGAAGCTGCTTTCTAAAGAGGAACTTGATAAAATACTTTCACCGGAAAATATGATTAGATAATAAAAAAGCTCTTCAATTGAAGAGCTTCTTATCAAAACTTTGATTTTATTTCCGCTTACTCTTTAGTTTCAGTTTCGGCTGGCTTTAAACTATTTACGTGTTTTGTAAGCTGTGATTTTTTCCTGGAAGCATTATTTTTCGGGATCCTGTTTTTCGTAGAGTTCCTATCTAATAAACTAACCGCATCTTTGTATAACTTTTCTGCTTCTTCTTTATTCTTAGAATCAAATACTTTCTTTAAACTCGATTTAATCTTAGATGCTGCATTTTTATTAGCCACACGTTTTCTCTCTGACGTACGTATTCTCTTCTTTGCCGATTTATGGTTTGCCATTAAATAGTTATCCTGTTGTAAATTTCTAAAAAATCGAACACAAAATATAGATATTTGGACATTTGAAGTCAAATATTAGTTTAGTATTTTTATACCTCAAATTCTTCAATTATGGCTTAAAATCCTGCTTTTTATGTTAAAAGTGAATGAAATATATCACTCAATACAGGGTGAAAGTACCAATGCCGGGCTTCAATGCGTGTTTGTCAGATTAACCGGGTGTAACCTCCGCTGCACTTATTGCGATACAGAATATGCATTTTTTGAAGGAAAAGAAAGATCAATTGATGAAATAATTGAAGAGGTGAAAAAATACAACTGTAAGCTTGTGGAACTTACAGGCGGCGAACCTCTCATGCAGGCTGAAAGCTTTGAGCTGATGAAAAAGTTATGCGATAAAGATTTTGATGTAATGCTGGAAACTTCAGGAAATATGCCGTTAAAAGAAGTTGATAAACGAGTTAAGATAATTATGGATTTGAAATGTCCATCCAGTGGAATGATGGATAAAAATTTATATGAAAATGTAAATCATCTTAAAAAAGATGATGAGGTAAAATTTGTAATAGGTAACTGCGAAGATTATGATTGGATGAAGGAGATCATCAGTAAATATAATTTACAAAATAAGTGCACATTGCTTGCCTCGGTTGTGTTTGGCAAGTTTGAACCGTTAACATTAGTTAATTGGATTTTAGAAGATAAACTAGAAGTAAGATTTCAATTACAGATGCATAAATTTATCTGGCATCCGGAAACAAAAGGAGTATGATGAAAATAGGTAAAGAATTTAAGTGGGAAATGGGACATCGCCTGCCGGAACATTTTGGGCAGTGTAAAAATATACATGGGCACTCTTATAAAATGTTAGTTGAGTTTGAAGGTGAGCTTGATAAAAACGGAATGGTAATAGATTATTACAATGTTGAAAAAATAGTCAAACCTATAATTGAAAAACTAGATCACGCTTTCCTCGTTAACAAGGATGATAAGCTTACAATAGAATTTTTAGAAAAGCTAAACTCAAAAAAAGTTGTGGTTGATTTTGAATCGACAGCGGAAAATATTTGCATATATCTTTTAGATCAAATTAATAATGCTGATCTTCCTGCAAATGTAAATGCAATTATGGTTAGAGTTTCTGAAACTGATGAGGATTATGCTGAGGAGAGAATAAGCCTCTAAAAATGAAATGAGGTGTACCCCTACTTCACCATCTTCTCTAACTTCGCAATCTCATCTCTTATAGAAGCAGCCTTTTCAAACTCAAGATCTTTTGCAGCTTCGTGCATTTGTTCGCGTAACTGTTCAATCAAATCTTGCTTTTGCTCTTTATCCATGTATTTCAAAACCGGTTCCGCTACTTTTGCAAACCCATAATCTTCTTTATCATCTTTCTTTCGCATATCAGCAATTGAAGTTGAGTTCATTATCTCTTCCGTACTTTTATAGATAGTAACAGGTTTTATGTTATGCTTCTCATTATATTCTTTTTGAAGTTTCCTTCGCCTGTTTGTCTCGGTTATTGTCTTCTGCATTGATTTAGTAATGATATCAGCATACATAATAACTAATCCGTTTACGTTTCGTGCAGTTCTGCCTGCTACCTGCATCAACGATTTTTCACTTCGAAGAAACCCTTCTTTATCTGCATCAATAATTGCAACAAAGGAAACTTCCGGAAGATCCAATCCTTCCCTTAAAAGATTTACGCCCACCAAAACATCAAATTCACCTAAACGAAGATCGCGGAGAATCTCAACTCTTTCAAGTGAATCTATATCGCTGTGGATATATCTTACCAGCACACCAATTTTATCTAAATAATCTGCAAGGTCTTCAGCCATCTTTTTAGTAAGGGTTGTAACAAGCGTACGTTCTTTTTTCTCAGTTCTTTTTCTTATTTCCGCAATAAGATCATCAATCTGCCCAGTTATTGGACGCACTTCAATCGGAGGATCAAGCAAACCGGTTGGACGAATGATCTGCTCAACAATAACACCACCACTTTTCTCTAATTCGTAATCAGAAGGTGTAGCGCCTACAAAAATTACCTGGTTAACCATACCTTCAAACTCCTCAAACTTCATAGGTCTGTTATCAAGTGCAGAAGGCAGGCGAAATCCATATTCAACTAAAGTACCCTTCCGTTTTTTATCGCCGTTGTACATTGCTCTCAATTGCGGAATGGTTACATGTGATTCATCTATTATTAATAAAAAATCTTTCGGAAAATAATCGAACAAAGTATAGGGTCTTGATCCGGGTGATCTGGCATCCATGTGGCGTGAATAATTTTCAATCCCGGAACAGTAACCGATCTCTTTCATCATTTCAATATCAAAACGTGTGCGCTGTTCAATTCGTTGTGCTTCTAAATATTTTTCTTCCGATCTGAAATATTTAAGCTGTTCCTCAAGTTCAAGGTCAATATTATATACTGCTTTTTGAAGTTTATCCCTGTCTGTAACAAAATATTTTGCAGGGTATATCGGCGCAGATTCAATTTCCTGCAGCACCTTGCCGGTTGTTGAATCTATAATAGAGAGCCGCTCTACATCATCATCCCAGAACTCAATTCTCAATGCTTCTTCATACTGGTAAGCAGGAATAATCTCCACAATATCCCCTCTTGCACGGAATGTACCGCGTGTAAACTCCACATCGTTTCTAACAAAATGAATATCAATAAGGTTTCTTAAGAATTTTTTCCTGTCAAGCTTCTCTCCTTTTCTTACAAACATAATCTGGTCTGCATATTCCTGCGGTGCACCTATTCCGTATATGCAGCTTACGCTTGCAACAACCAGCACATCGGATCGACCTTCAATTAATGATGTGGTAGCCTTTAAGCGAAGGCGGTCAATTTCTTCATTAATAGAGAAGTCTTTTTCGATATAGAGATCGCTTCTAACAACGTAAGCTTCCGGCTGGTAGTAATCGTAGTAGCTAATAAAAAATTCAACAGCGTTTTTAGGAAAGAAACTCTTAAACTCCGAATAAAGCTGTGCGGCAAGAGTTTTGTTATGGGAGATAACCAGCACAGGTTTGTTAACCTGTTGAATAACATTTGAAATGGTAAAAGTTTTTCCGCTTCCCGTTACTCCAAGCAGGGTTTGAAATTTATCTCCCCTGTTAATACCTTCAACAAGTTCTTTTATAGCATTAGGTTGATCGCCGGATGGTTCATAGTTTGATACAAGCTCAAATTTGTTCATTCTTTTTAATCGGGGACTACATCGTGTGCATGAAAACTATTGTCCTGGCTCATGTGTCCTCTTAAAATAACAATCTCAGCAGATTCAATATCTAAGGAAACCTTATCAGCATTAATAACAATAACACTATTGTTCTTATCAGCCGCATAAAACACTACACCGCCATGTGAATCTTTATTAATACCTTTATCCAGAACAACCTGAACTTTAATATCCTTTACAGCATTATTATTTGGATCAAAATCAGAGAAGGATCCTAAACCTTTGCTTGGAGAAAAGTAAATTGTGTAAACCAAAAAAAATACGAGCAAAAGCAAGACGGGTAAAATTAATTTTTGTAGAATTTTCATAATTTTTTTATTGTTAAATAATGGAAGCCAAATTTAGTAAAATATTTTTCAAGTATTTAATAAAATCGAAGTCCTCTTCTCACTCTTTAATCGCCTTCAATTTAAAATAAACTTCTTCAGGTGAAAAGATTCCCGCAAAAAATCTTTCATAAATTACCGGTTCAATATTTACGATAAGATCCATCCATCTTAAAATTGAGAAATGCGATGTAATAAACTTTTTTTCCAACACTTCAAACTGTGCTTTTCCTTCATAGTTTGTTCGATGATTGAGTTTCCACTTTTCGTAAAATTTTAATTTCCTGTTTCGGATGTACTCATAATTATCGAAAGTTCTTATTGAGAAAGGAATTTTATGATCCGGCTCGCCAAAATATTTTGTATTTAGAAAGAAAGGAGCGTATACGATTAATAATCCACCCGGTTTAAGTATCCTGTAGATCTCGGTAATGTAATCGTGGAAGTTATCAAGGTGTTCAAGGATATGTGATGCAAACACTTCATCGAAACTGTTCTCTTCAAATGGATAAGGAAATTTATTTAGGTTATGAATCTGGTTTCCACCGTAATCCACTAAATCAAGATTAACATATCCTTCCTTAATATCTTTTCCGCAGCCAATATTTAGTTTCATTCTAATA
Source organism: uncultured Ignavibacteriales bacterium (assembly GCA_963764825.1). Taxonomy (GTDB): domain Bacteria; phylum Bacteroidota; class Ignavibacteria; order Ignavibacteriales; family Ignavibacteriaceae; genus JAZGGS01. The sequence continues at coordinate 515,419 of CAVXUA010000003.1, forward strand.
ATTGTTAGTTAATAGATTATCAATGTGTGTAAATTATTTTTTAAATGGCCTTTTTTTTATCATTCCGCCATGGACATCTTTTATACTATTCATTATTATAAAAGCATCCGGGTCAATTTTATCTATCTCTCGTTTCAGCTTTGAGAGTTCAAGCCGTGTTATTACAGTATAAACTATATCCACGTGCTGTAACTCATCCCGGTTTTTACCATATCCACGATTACCACTGTATAGTGTAACTCCCCTGCCCATATTATCAATAATAGCTTGTCTGATTTCATCACTTTTACCTGAAACAATAGTAACTCCTGTATATTCCTCAACGCCTTCAATAATGAAATCAACAGTTCTTGATGCTGCTAAATAAGTTAGTATAGCATAAAGAGCAATTTCAACGGATAAAATATAAGCTCCAAACATAAAAATAATGGTATTAAAAATTAATATTATATCGCCTATTGTGAGCCCTGTTCTTTTACTAAGAGAAACTGCCAGTACTTCAGTTCCATCTATAACTGCTCCGCCTCTCATTGACAAACCAATCCCAAGCCCCAGAAAAAAACCACCAAAAATTGCTATTAGAAGTTTATCTGTAGTAATAACAGGATAAGGTACAAAATATACTGCAAAAGCAAGACCCACAATTGCCGCAATACTTTTAATGGCGAAAGCTTTACTGATTTGTGAGTAACCAACTATGATGAATGGAAGATTAATGATCACTAATAAAATTGATAAAGAAATTCCTGTTACCTGTTCAGTTAGCAGCGATATCCCCGTAACGCCACCATCTATAAATGAGTTTGGAATTAGGAATCCTTTCAACCCAAAGCCAGCTGAGGCAATACCGAGCAATATAAGAAAAGCATCTCTTACAAAATGTGAAATATAAAAGCGGGTGATTTCATCCTTCGAATTCAATTTCTGGAAACCATATTTTGTCCCTAAACCAGTGGTGCCAGATGAATTAGTTATATTTGGATTTGATTGCATTTCTACTTTTTGATTTTATTGTAACTTCTGTATATAGGGATCAGTTAGAGAAACAACAATACTTTTCCCTGATTCAATATGCTCACCAACTTTTTTGACGATTTCCCTTTTATAAATAAATAATATCATATAAACGTATAAAAGGTTGAGATCTTTCAAAAAAGAGTTAACCAAGATAGGATTTGTTTCTCACTTTAAGCAAAGCATATTTCAAATTTATAAAATTAGATTGAATTAATTAATTTTGGGTATAAAAAAGCCCGACACTATTGCCGGGCAATTCAGGAAAAGGATATGAAAAAATTTTAATTTACCGTTACAATAGGGTTATTAATTCCGTTTAAATATATTTCTTCAACTTTTAAACTTGCAACACCGTTTGCAATTACACCAAGTTCAATTGCAGCGGCTTTGGAAAGATCCAACTGGCGCCTTGGAATGTATGGTCCGCGGTCGTTTATTCTTACAACCAACGATTTCCCGGATTTTGTATTTGTAAGCTTAAGCAGCGTTCCAAATTTTATTGATTTATGAGCCGCTGTATAAGCCATTTGATCATAAATTTCACCATTTGCTGTCTTTTTACCATGAAACCTGGAACCATACCAGGAAGCTTTCATTGTTCCACGGTCTATAAGCTCAACCACCGAAGTTTTAACAGTGTTCTCTTTTACGGTAACAGGGATGAATTCATCAACAACTAATATTACATCTTCGATTTCATTGTTATTAGTAACTACTGTAAATCCTAACAAACCAACCACCAGTAAAATTAGAAACATTATTGAAAATGACTTCAAGTGACACCTCATTCTTTATTTAACATAGCATTTATAATACAAAGTTAGAGTAGACGTTAAGTAAATACAATACAAAGATTAAACAAAATGACTTAAAGTATTACTTGCAAATTTATCGACTATATTAGTTTTATGGTCGAATTGTACAATTCCCTAAAGATAATCAATTTATTTAGTAACGAATCCTCAACTTAGGAAAGTTGAGATGAGCGAAAGGCAATTTGGTTTCAGGATATAAATTTTAACTAGATAATTTCAATTTTTTTGGATTACAATTTTTAGCTACATTTAATTTATGGTTGTAAAACGAAAAGATAGACTTAAAAAAGAGCTGACTCTGTTTCACGTTTACGCAATCGCTGCCGGGACTACTTTAAGTGCAGGGTTCTTCCTGCTGCCCGGTTTGGCTGCCGTTGAAGCGGGAGCCGCATTGCCCCTGGCTTATTTAATTGCTGTAATTCCACTTATTCCTGCAATGTTCAGCATAATTGAGCTTGGAACCGCTATGCCAAGAGCAGGAGGTGTATATTATTTCCTCGATCGTACAATGGGACCAATGGTTGGTACGATTGGTGGATTTGGTACCTGGGCAGCTTTAGTATTAAAAGTTTCGTTTGCACTTATTGGAATGGGTGCTTACATCAATTTGTTTTTCCCTACAGTGGAAATTGTTCCAGTGGCAATATTAATTGCTTTTGTGCTTGGAATGCTTAGTACTTTTGGGTCGAAGCGAAGTGGAAAGTTGCAGGTTGTATTAATTACTATGCTTCTTTTTTTACTCCTTATTTTTATTAGCGGCGGGGTTCCGAAAATAAGCGAGGTAAATTTTAGTGGTTTTCTTTCCTCCGGCTGGTCCTCAATTCTTTCTGCAGCAGGATTAGTTTATATAAGCTATATTGGAATTACAAACATAGCATCTCTATCTGAAGAAGTAAAAAATCCTGAACGCAATCTTCCTCTAGGAATTTTTCTTGCAATCGGCAGTGCAGTTATAATCTATTTTTTGGGGACAATAGTTATGGTGGGTATTATTCCGATGGAAGAACTCAAGGGTGATCTTACTCCTGTAGCCACTGCCGCTAAGTACATTTTTGGCGATACCGGCGTTATACTTCTTTCGTTAGCCGCGTTGTTTGCTTTTATATCTGTTGCTAACGGCGGAACCCTTGCTGCATCTCGCTACCCGCTGGCTTTAAGCAGGGATCATCTTCTTCCAAGGTTTTTCCAGAAACTAAGCAGATGGGGCACACCTTTCTTTGCAATCCTTGTAACAATAGGAACCATCATTATAATCTTGTTGTTTCTTGATCCAATTGGAATTGCAAAACTGGCAAGCTCATTCCAGCTATTGGTTTTTGCATTTATTTGCCTTGCAGTAATTATTATACGCGAAAGTAAAATTGAAGCTTATGATCCCGGTTTCAAATCTCCTTTTTATCCCTGGCTGCAATTTGTTAGGAATAATCCTTCCATTTATTTTGATTTATCAAATGGGAATTTTACCGTTTCTCTTCAGCCTTGGGCTTATTGCTGTTGGCGCAGCGTGGTACTGGTACTACGCACGGAACAAAGTTGTACGCACAGGCGCAATTTATCACCTGTTTGAACGGCTGGGCAGACAGCGATTTGACGGGCTGGATACAGAGCTTAGGGGAATTCTTAAAGAAAAAGGATTACGGGAAGCGGATCCTTTTAATGAAATTGTTACTAGGAGTTTTGTTATTGATTATAAAGAAAAAGAAGACTTTGAAACCGCAGTGCGCAAAGCTTCTGAATGGATATCGCAGTTTGTTGATAGCACCCCATCGGAAATTGAGAAGATGTTTTTGGATGGAACAAGAATGGGTGCCACTCCTGTTACTCATGGAATTGCACTTCCTCACCTCAGGTTAAGAGGATTAGATCATGCAGAATTGGTTTTAGCCAGGGGAAGGGAGGGAATCCATATTAAATTTAGAGACCCACTTAAAGACCATGATGATGAAGATGAAGCTGATGTAGGTGCAATTTTCTTTTTAGTAAGTCCAGAGAAAGACCCCACACAACATTTAAGAATTTTAGCACAAATTGCAGGAAGAGTTGAAGAAGATGGTTTTGCAGAAGAATGGCAGAGTGCAAATGATGAACAGGAACTGAAAGAAGCAGTGCTGCACGAAGACCGGCTGCTTTCCCTGCTTGTAGAGCGCGACAGCTCGAGTGATGTTCTAATTGATAAAGAACTGAAGGACATACGATTTCCTGAAGGCTGCCTAGTTGCTATTTTACGAAGACAGGGTCAAACAATTGTTCCAAAGGGAAGCACAGTTATTCTTGAAGGTGATAGATTAACAATTATAGGCGATCCTCAAAGCATGGCTGAACTGAAAAAAGATTATGAGGGAGAGTACTAATAAGTTTTGGATATTCCCAAATAAATTATGGTGGAGAAATTTTATAAGGAAATAAAATAACGAGAAAATTAAGCTTCTTCCTTTACTTTTAATGAATGTCCTTTAGTCATTCCAACTTTTCTTCCTGCAGATTCGATCAACTTATGTAACTGTTTAACAAAGAATTTTGGATCACTATCTGTACGATCTTTGCTTTCATAAATGAGATACTTTTCTTTGTAGGGCTGTGGAGTGAAGTTTGGCATTATCACATTTGCTCCAACATCCAATCCTTTTTTTCTTCCATCAGAATCTAAAGTAGCAAGTGCAGTTGTTGCAGGAATGTGCGAATTCCTTAAAACAATTCGTGCAACCGCCATTGTGCGCAGCACTAAATTTATATCGCCATTCTCTTCATTCCTATAGGGTGTATTTTGGGAAGGAACAAAAGGACTGATTGAACACATATCAACATCCAACTCTTTTAGTAAAAGGATATCATTTGCGATATCTTCAATTGTTTGCTGTGGTAATCCTATAATATTTCCGCTGCCAACCTGGAAGCCGATTGATTTTAAATATTTTATATGCTCAATTCTTTCATCCAGTTCATCTCCCTGGTGGTAAACGGAATAAAGTTTTGGATTTGCAGTTTCATGCTTTAAAAGATAACGATCAGCCCCAGCATCCTTCCATCTTTTGTATTCATAAAATTCTCTTTCGCCGGTGCTAAGTGTAATTGCTACATCCAGATCCTTTTTTATCGCGGTTATTATTTCTTCAATATCTTTGCAATCAAATTTATGATCCTCGCCGGATTGTAAAACAATTGTTCTTATGCCCGATTCATAAATAAAGTGTGCAGCATTAATAATCTCTTCCTTTGTCATTCGGTATCTTTCCAACCTGGTATTATGGAGCCGCAAACCGCAATAAAGGCAATGTTGATCACAATAATTGGAAATCTCAATTATTCCCCTCAAGTGAACTTCATCTCCACAATATTCTTTCCTCACTTCATCTGCTTTTTGATACAGAAGTTTAACATCTAATGGATCTTCAAGAGAGAGAAGAGAAACAATGTCTTTTTTAGTTAGACTATCTTTTTCTAAAACTGTGTTTAAACTAATATTTTTCATATGTAAAATTTCTTTTGATGGTGGTTACGAGGAGCAAAGTAACGAAACAATCTTTTAATCATTTAGATTGCTTCATCCCAATGAAGCTGCCTGAAAGTAAACACGATTGGGATTTGCAATGACGATTTTACTACAAATACACATCTCTTTCGCCTTCATCAATCCGCTCAATCATCTTTTCAGTTTTCTCCCTCGCTGTTCCCTCAACTTTTTCAAGTTCATCTTTTAAAAATTTTTCACCTGTACTTTTTTGTGTCGTCTTCTGCAAAATCGTTTAGGTATTCTTTAAAAGTTGCTAATGCATTTGGTACACATATCTTTCCAATGTTTCCTGATTTAGCCAGTTCCATAAATCTATCGCCGGTACGGTTTGAACGGTAACATGCTGTGCAAAAGCTTGGCATGTAGCCAAGCGCAGCACAATCTTTAACAATTTCATCAAGAGATCGATGATCTCCCAATTGAAACTGTTCTAATTCTTTTTTAGCGGAACCCTCCTCGGAATCATGATAACTTCCCGGAGCAGTTCTGCTTCCGGCACTAATTTGTGAAACACCTACTTCAAATATTTCTCGTCTTAGTTCTGCTCGTTCCCTTGTTGAAAGAATAATTCCCGTATATGGAACAGCGAGACGGATCACGGCAACAAGCTTTTTGAAAGATTCATCATCAACTGCATGAGGCGGCTGCATTGCTGCCGGTGCGTTAAGTGCCGGTTCTAACCTTGGGATTGAAATTGTATGCGGACCGATTCCGTATTTATGATCAAGATCAAATGCATGAGAAAGCAAAGCTAAAGTTTCAAATTTATAATCAATTAATCCAAACAATGCACCTATTCCAACATCATCAATACCTGCCTGCAGAGCTCTATCCATTGCATAAAGACGCCATGCATAATCACTCTTTGGTCCACCTGGATGCATCTCTTTATAAGTGTCAAAGTGATACGTTTCCTGGAAGCATTGGTAAGTTCCAATTCCAAAACTTTTAAGTTCTTTAAACTGGTTAAGCGAGAGAGGGGCTGTGTTTACATTCAGTCTTCTAATATTGTTTCCATTTAAATTTACACTATAAATTCTATCTATTGCTTAGCCTATAGATTGAATATTTGCTTTTTTAGGATGTTCACCAGCAACAAGTAAAATTCGTTTTTGCCCTTGAAGCACAAGGTATCTTGCTTCCTGCTCAATCTCATCTAAAGTAAGCGTACGGCGCTGCAGTTCCTTGTTATCTTTCCTGAAAGCACAATAGAGGCAGTTGTTAACACACAAATTTGTTACATATAACGGTGCAAATATAACAAGCCGGTTACCGTAAATTTTCTCCTTTACCTGCTTTGCGGTGTGGAATAATTTATCTAGTAATTCAGGTGAATTAATATTCAACAAGGCAGCACTTTCTTGTAAATTAAGTCCTTTTGCATCCGCTGCCTTTTCAATTAAATCGTGCTGGTAGTCTTCATTCTGAAGCGAATCATCAGTTAATAATTGGCTAATATTTCCTTCCTTAATAAACTCCATAAACTAACTCCATCATATAATCAATTCTTCCAAAATAAATAGAAGCTAACAGTATAGTGCAACTAACATACCACTAAAGAAGTTTCAAATTGATTATAGAAGCTAAAAACGGAATAAGACATTTCTCTAAAGAGAGAAAAACATTTTTACTTTTGAAACCGGTTTAGAGAAGTAGCTAAAAACAGAAACAAAAAAGCTGAATAGAATATATTTTTTGAAGAAAAGACTGCTGGAACAGTTTTTGTCATTAGCAGATTTATTGACAACAGGAAAAATTTTTAGAAACCTAATAAATTTTATTTGAATTACTTTTACGTATGGATAAAAAGTGGATAAAGTAGCTAATGCCGAACGGTTACATATTGCAATTGCCGGAAGAAGAAACGTTGGCAAATCTTCACTTATTAATGCTCTAACAGGGCAGGAATTATCAATCGTTAGTGAAGTTGCAGGGACTACAACTGATCCGGTTAAAAAAGCTATCGAACTGTTACCATACGGACCTGTAGTTATTGTTGATACTGCAGGCATTGATGATGAAGGCGAGCTTGGCGAAAAAAGAATAAGCAGAACCCTTAAAGCAATTTCCTCTGCTGACTTTGCCATCGTTGTTGTTGACGCAAGAGAAAAATTAACCATTGAAGAAAAACAGTTAGTTGAATACCTGGATAAAATTTCAGTTAACTATATAGTAGTTGTTAATAAAATTGAATTTGGCGTTAATCTTGAATTACTAGACGAGCTAAAAAAATTAAATGTTACCCACTTCGAAGTTTCCTGCAAAGAGCAAATCGGATTTGAAACCCTAAGAGTTGAAATAATTTGTGCGCTTCCACAGGAAACCGAGAAGTTATTGATCGGCGATCTTATAAAAAAAGGTGATGTGGTTGTGTTGGTTGTTCCAATAGATTCCGGCGCGCCCAAAGGTAGAATAATTAAACCGCAGGCACACGCATTGCGCGAAGCACTTGATAAAAACACAATTTCAATTGTGGTGCAGCATACAGAACTTTCCGAAGCATTAAACAGTTTAAAAAATCCTCCCGATCTTGTTGTAACCGACAGCCAGGCAATTATGCAAGTTGCTGCTGATGTTCCCGAGGGAATTAAAGTAACAACATTTTCAATCCTGATGGCAAGGCTTAAAGGCGATCTGCCCGTTTTCGTAAACGGGTTACAAAAAGTAGATGAATTGCAAAACGGCGATAAAGTTTTTATAGCCGAAGCATGTACACACCATGCGCAGAGAGATGACATTGGTACAGTTAAAATACCAAGATGGCTTCGTGAGCATACAGGTAAAGAGCTTGAAATTAATGTGGCACATGGTTTTGATTTTCCTCAAAACATCACCGACTATAAACTTATAATTCATTGCGGTGGATGTATGTTAACAAGGAAATCTATGCAGGTTCGATTAAAGCAAGCCCGCTTGATGGATATCCGAATTGTTAATTATGGTATTTTAATCTCATATCTACACGGCGCAATACCACGTGCTTTGGAACCCTTTAGCGAAGCTATGTCTGAGTGGAATAAAGTAAAACTATTGAAAGTCTAAATTCTAGACTCAATAATGTTGCTTTATTTCAAAACTATCCTATTCCATTAAACCCGACTACGAGAATTAAATTTGGAATGGCTGAAAATATGGAGCCAATGATTGCTGATTACAAATCAATTGGAGAGAAAGTAGTTGAGGATTTTAATGTTAGATTATTTTACGGCTTAAAATTATTTGTTAGATATTTGCCCCGATTTTATCGGGGCTTTTTTATATTTATATGTAAGGGACATACTATTTTTAATTAGAGAGAATAAAATGAATAAACCTTTTTTCTTGTTAGCATTTTTTATTATTTCTTTGTTGATTTGTTCTTCACTAAATGCACAGATTCTGGGAGATGGAGGTTGGCGCGTTGGCGAAAAGCAAATTAGAATTTCTGCAGATAACTCAGAACATATTAAGCAGCTCTATCAGCTTAAGCTAAATATGGATTTTTACGCTCCGGCTTATGATCATATAATTGCTTATGTAATTCCTGATGAATTAAAACAAATTGAAGGGCTGGGGATTCCATACATTGTTGAAGTTGAAGACTTAAACAGCCACAATAAAAATCTTTGGCTCGAACTGGCTGCTTATCATACCTATCAGCAAATAATTGATCTTGCAGATAGTCTAGCTGGGGCATTCCCTTCGATTTGCAAAAAGTACATTTTTGGATATTCAATTCGGAATCGTCAATGCGTTGCTTTAAAAATAAGTGACAATGTTGAAATTGATGAGCCGGAAGCCGAGGTTTTGTTTGATGGGGGAATTCATGGTAATGAAATTGGGGGACCAGAAAATATTATTCGGTTTGCTCGTGATCTTTGTCTGCAATACGGCACCGATCCAACAGTTACAAACCTGATTAATACTAGGGAGATCTGGTTATACTTAATGGTTAATCCTGATGGTAGACACAATATGTCACGCTATAACGCAAACGGGGTAGATTTGAACAGAGATTGGGCTTATATGTGGGATGCTTGGGGAGGCAGCACAGGTCCTTGTTCTCAAATCGAATCAAAAAATTTAAGAAGCTGCATGTATTCAAATCAATTTGTTGTACATACAACTTATCATAGCGGAACTGAATACATTTCCTGTCCCTGGAGCTACCGTCCTGATCAACCACTTGATTGGAATCAAATAATTCAATTAGCAGGACTTTATTCGTCTATTTCCGGTTACTCTAACTTACAGTATGGCCAGGGTTATAATGGAATGTATGCCATCAATGGAAGCACAAAGGATGGTAATTACGGAATGATGGGATCAATTAGCTGGTCAATGGAGATTTCCTACAGCAAGCAACCGCCCACATCCGAGATAATGTTGTACTATAACCGTAACTATCCTTCTATGCTTGCCATGATAGAATATGCAGGTTTCGGTCTTGAAGGAATTGTAACTGATGCGGTAACTGGTGCCCCGGTAACAGCATCGGTTTTTGTAAACAACTATTATCCAACTTATACAGATCCAACCGCTGGAGATTACCATAAGTATGTTCTTCCAGGCACTTATTCAATCACAGTTGTTGCTAATGGTTATGAAAGTCAAACGATTAATAACGTGGTTGTTTCAACAAATAGTTCAACAGCTACAAATTTCCAGCTGCAGCCGGGTGGAGGGCATTATGTTTACAAATTTTCTGCATCTCAAATTCCGAACAACAATCACTCTGACGAGGGGTTGACAACTGCGGTAATTGGAGAACCGGATGATATTAACTATTCAATTGGAAAAAATGGCTGGTGTGTGTTGGATATGCAATATCCCATTCCTGATGTTAATGGTTCGGATTTTATATTATATGAAGGGGATACTTCTCCTGAAGGATATAACTGCTATGCTGGTCAAACTCTTGATGGTCCCTGGATATTATTGGGAACTGGTAATGGCACAACTCAATTCGATCTAACAGGATCTGGCTTAGTAAATGCACAATTTATTAGGATTGTAGATGATGGAGATGGAACTGCTATTGCTCCAAATGCCGGCTTCGATCTTGATGCAATTAAGGCTACCGACGTAGTTCCTGTAGAGTTGATTTCTTTTACTGCTGAAATCGTCAATGATGAAGTTATGCTCAAATGGCAGACTGCAACAGAAACCAACAACAGTGGTTTTGAATTAGAAAGAAGCCAGGAATCAGGAGTTAGTGTTCAGAAGAACTGGGAGAATATCACTTTTGTAGAAGGGAATGGAACAACAACGAAACTAGCGATTATACTTATCTAGATAAGATAGAAGAACCAGGTACTTATTATTATAGGTTAAAGCAAATCGATTTTGATGGAACAGTTTCCTACAGTCCCGAAGTTGAAATTGATGTAACCGCTCCACAGGAATTTGCATTGTTCCAGAATTATCCAAATCCATTTAACCCGACTACAACAATTAAATTCTCGATGCCAAAGCAAGCGGATGTAAAACTTGTTATTTACAATATCGTTGGGCAAGTTTTAGCTGAATTGATAAATAAAACAATGGAAGAAGGATATCACGAAGTACAGTTTGATGCTCACGCTTATGCAAGCGGCATATATTATTGTAGATTGAAAACATCCGAATTTACATCTATAAAGAAAATGTTATTACTAAAATAGAAGACGTAATACAGTAATTTTCATTGATAAACAACTGATTATCATTTTGAAAAAAAATCTCAAAACGAATCCTATCATTTTCAATAGGATAAATTTTCTTGATAAATTGAATCTTAAAGGCACATTTGACCTCTGCAAATAAATGGCATTTAATGTGTATAAGTTCAAAAGAATAATAAAAAGAAATTTTTTTCATTCACAGAAAAAAAATTTTGAGAGAAAGTAGTTCTGGCAATTTATTATTACTGCTATGAACGAAATCATAACAGCTATGCTTTTTACTATTTCATAATTAAGTAACAGGGTTTCTTCAAGGGCTTCGTTTAATCCCACAACTTAATTTAGCAGTTGTGATCTCAAAACAAACACAAAAAACAAATTATTGCTGCCATAAATTTAGTGGCAGGCTAGTGTTAGAATTTAAAGGGATTTACAAATGCGATCACAAATGAACTATTTCTACCGCAACCAAAAAAAAGATAAATATTATTTTTACACTGCTGGTTATTTTAGCATTGCCTTCAATAATGTTTGCACAGTTGAGCAGCTCAAATGGTATACAAACGAATATATTAAACACAACCCCAACCAGCACTACTATTGAATTTATATTAAACGATTATGATGAGGTAAGTATAGATGTCAATGGAACAGAAAGCATTTTCTATTCTATACCTGGAAACGTATGGCTCATGGAAAAAGGAATGCCGCAATTACCAATTTACCGCAGCAGTATTATTATCCCGGATCTTGCAGCAATGAATTTTAATATAATTTCAGAAGAGTATGACGGAAATTGGAACACTTCCAGTGATGCCATCAAAGGGACATATAACCCGTGATATCGATCCATCAACTATACCTTTTGCGTTCAGTAATTTTTATTCAATTAACGATTGGTATCCTGCAGAAACAATTCTTATAGATGAACCTTACATAGTAAAAGATTTAAGAGGAGCAACAGTACAGTTTAACCCCATGAAGTACAATCCCGTAGAAGATAAATTAAAGATTTGTACAAGATTAGTTGTAGAAGTTTACGACGATCCAAACCAGCAGGTTGTGAATCCGCTTATAAGGAATTTTCCTTTGATCGGCACTTCAATGGAATTTGACGGCATTTACAAAAACCTGTTTATCAATTACGGAACTGGTTATTATGATTATGTTACCGTAAATGAACAGGGCAGGTTACTCGTAATATATGCTTCTGAGTACAGTAATAACATAACACCGTTTGTTAATTGGAAAGTACAAAGAGGGTTAACAACTATTACTGCTGAATATCCTACTGAAACAGGAAACGATGCTAATTCAATAAAAGATTATATTCAGAATATTTACGATTCACCGGATGGTTTAGCATTTATTATTCTTGTTGGAGAATCGAACCAGGTACCAACACTTTACGGGCAGTACGAAGGCGCTCCTTCCGATCCGAGTTATACAAAGCTTGCCGGCAGCGATGCTTACCCAGATGCATTTATTTCCAGGATTTCACCCAGCTCATCGGATAACCTGGATTATATTTTATGGAAACTTCGAAACTATGAAGAAAATCCTGATGTTGGACCTGAAGCTGCCTGGTATCATAAGGGAACGGGCATAGCAAGCAATGAAGGTAATCCCCGTGATTGGGAAAGAGCGAACTGGCTTAGAGATATGTTGCTGAATAACATGACCTTCACACAAGTAGATCAAATATACGATCCGGGCGCAACTTCCTTACAGGTTACCACTGTTTTAAACGAAGGACGCAGTGTTATTAATTATCTTGGTCATGGTTCCGGAACTTCCTGGGGAACAACCGGTTTCAACGTTTCAAAAATTTATAATTTATCAAACGGCACAAAAAATCCTTTTGTTATTGATGTTTCCTGCACAAATGGCAATTTTGAATTAGGCGAATGTATGGAGGAAGCATGGATAAGAGCTGGAGATATGAATGATCCAAAAGGAGCTATTGCATCTTTCGGTTCTTCCACACTTGCTAGCTGGGTTCCTCCGTGCGATATGCAAAATCATTCAACAGATCTTCTTACAACAGAGCAAATGCAGACTGTTGGCGGAGTGCTTTTTAATGGTATTATGCATGCAATGGATCTCTGGGGAGGAAGCTCAGGACAAGGATTAAAATTAATGGAACAATACAACATTATGGGAGATTGTACAACTATTCTTGCCCTTGATGTTGTGGTGCCTGTTGAGCTAACTGATTTTACCTTGGAAAATATTAATGGCGAAGTGATTATCAAATGGCAGACAGCAACCGAATCAAACAACAGTGGTTTTGAGCTTGAAAGAAGTCAAAAATCTGGAGTCAGTAGTAAGAAAAACTGGAATATTATCGCATTTGTTGAGGGGAATGGAACAACGACAGAAGTTAACGAATATATTTATAGAGATAAGATAGAAAAACTTGGGTCATATTTTTATAGGTTAAAGCAAATTGATTTTGACGGAACAACAACTTACAGCCCCGAAATAGAAATTGATGTAACAGGACCAACGGAATTTACATTAATGCAAAACTATCCAAACCCGTTTAACCCTGCTACAACTATCAGGTTTACACTTCCGGTTAAAACAGATTTAGTGATAGCTGTTTATAACTCCTTAGGAGAAAAAGTTTCAGATTTATTTAAAGGTGAGATGGAAGAGGGTTATCACGAAGTTAAATTTGATGCCTCAAACTTCTCTTATCTTCTCGGTGTATACTTCTATAGGTTTGAAAGCAAACAATTTGTAGATGTGAAAAAGATGGTTCTTACAAAATAGTTTTGTGTGTTATCTTTAGAGGGAAAAAGAAGGCGGCTTATTGCCGCCTTTTTTTAGTTTAAATATTTTTTATACCACTCAACCCATCTTTTAAAAACATCCACACGCTGATTAGGTGCGGTTATGCTGTGTTTTGCATCAGGATATAAAACCATTTCCACTTCAACTCCTAAATCTTCCAGAGCCCTGTAAATTTCCCAGCTCTGCATTACATGCACACGATCATCAGCTTCTCCATGCATTATAAGTGTTGGAGTTTTTGCGTTTTTTAAATATTCAAGTGGTGAAGAATTTGTAAACTGTTCAACATCTGTTACAGGCAAGCCGACAAACTCCCAATAAGCTATCTCTCCATGATTTATATCGCTCTGTGCGTAGTTGCTTACTGTGTTGGTAACACCGGCAACACTAACCGCAGCTTTAAATTTGTCCGTATGTCCTATTATCCAGTTAGTCATATAGCCGCCGTAACTCCATCCACCAACCACCATTTTATCTTCATCTGCAATTTTATTTTTAATAAGATAATCTACGCCGGACATAATATCATCGTAATCAACGTAGCCAAGTTTACCACGGTTTGCAGCATAAAATTCTGAACCGTAACCAATTCCACCCCTGAAGTTCGGTTCAAATACTACCAACCCTTCCTGTGCGAAGATCTGCCCAAAATAATTAAAGCGATCCATAATAATTCCATCAGGTCCGCCATGCGGAAGAACCATTAACGGGTAAGGGTTTGAATCATCATAACCCGGAGGCAAGGTTAACACGGCTTCTATAATTGTTCCATCGTAGGAAGGATATTGTATAACTTTAGATGTGCCGAGAGTTTTTCCCTGAACCCATGTTGAAACATCAGTTAATTGTAAAGCTTCTTTAGGATCTCTTTCGAATTTTGAAACGAAAAGTTCATTTGGAATATTACTGATGCTTCCTATAAATGCCAGCTCGCCTGTTTCGGTGCTTAAAGAGTAAGAATAAATAACATATTGTGGTTCAATAAGTGTGGTAACTTTACCATTAATATTTACACTGTAAATTCCCGAGTAAACATTTCGCGGAGTTCTGAAGGATATGTTTTCGTTATCAATCCATTCAACTTCATTAACAGTCGGGTCAAAATCTGTCGGTTAGATTTTTTAGTTTCCCCTGTTTTTTTATCAACCACAAATAATGCATTGTTAGATGAATAACCAACCGTATTTCCCACAAAGCATGCTCGTATTCCATCTGGAGAAATTGAAGGTGCTGTAAATACTTTCGCATCGTTGAAAGAGTAAAACACTTTTCCATCACTATCTACCCAAAGCACTCTACCGTTAACTAAGCTTTCAAACAGATCAGAATTTTCAGCAGTTAATAATAGGAAACTGCTTCCATCGCGGGATGCCGCAAACTCACTTATGTAATAAGTTCCGTCTGTAATTTTGTTAACAACCGATTCATCTTTAATTGATTGCGTCCATATTGCAGAAGTATGAAAAGTTGTACCAAAAACATATCCGCCACCTGCTGCTTCTTCACGGGCAGTTAGAACGGAATCGCGTGGTTCGTCTGTAAGAAATGCAATAGTGGAATTATCAATCCATTCAAAAGAGTTTACGCCCCTTTCTGTAGAAGTAACCTGTGTTGCTTCCCCGCCTTTAATGCTGATTTTGTAAACCTGTGTTTTTTCACTTCTTGTAGAAAGGAAAGCTATAGTCGAACCATCCGGCGACCATTTGGGATTAAAATCATTTTTATCAGAAGTTGTGAGCTGTAGATTTTCCTTGCTTTCTCCCTTTACAATCCAAATGTTGTAATTTCTTTTGTCATCCCATTCTTTTTTATCGCCAAGTGCATATGCAATCATTTCGCCATTAGGTGAAAAATCCATCCCGTTGAAACGTGAATAAAAGTAGAAATCCTGTATAGTGAATTTATCTTGGTTGCCTTGTGCAAATAACTGTGGGCTGATTAGGATAATGAAAAACAATGAGTAATATTTCTTCATGATCGCTCCTAAGTTTTGAAAAGAGTATTAAAATATTTTCAAATTATTTCTATCATTTACTAGTCAAATTTTCTTAAAATAAACTTAAATTTATTTCAAGGGAGAAACAATAAGATTTATTTAATCGGAGTTCATTCATTCATTATTTTAGCATTAACTATCTTTCGATGGAGATCATTATCATTTCATAATTGGCAACTCTTAGTAATTACGAAAGAACGATTACAGCCCGAAAACTTATCTTTTTTGAGAATAACAGCTTCTTAGAAGTAAGAAAAAATATCACTCCGGTTTTTAAAAGCAATTTTTTAATCAATTAAAGTAATTATTAATTCTACCTGATAATGGCATTTAACATGAAGAAGCAGAATGACTTTTAAATAATATTAAGAAGAGAATGTTAACAGAAATGAAAAACAATAAGGTAAACAAATGGCGACAATAGCAATTATAGACGACGATCCCGATATTCTTGATGCAAGCAGCCTTGTACTTAGAGCTAAGGGATATGAAGTAATAACCGCCAATAATCCTGACGACGGATTTAAAATTGTTATGGAAAGGAAACCGGATCTAATAATTCTTGATGTAATGATGGATGAGCCGGATGATGGATTCTTCCTTGCCCAGAAATTGAGGCGAGGAAAATTTAATGGACCAATAATAATGTATACATCGGTTTCAAAATCAATTGGAATGGAGTTTGGCGCAAGCGAAATTGTACCTGTTGACGATTTTATTGAAAAACCAATTGCTCCTGATGTTTTAGTAGACAAAGTGGAAAAACATCTGCAATTACAGGTAAAGGAGTAAGTTATGTTTGTAGAAGAGAAAAATGCACTAACCGAAGAGATAGAGAATTATATTCAAAAATATGGTAGTAACCGTTCGGCACTTTTACCGATTCTTCAGGAAATACAAAGAAGGCACAGCCATATAAGCAACTTTGCACAGCAGGAAGTAGCACGCATGCTCGATATTCATCCTGTGGAGGTTTACAGCGTTATTTCATTTTATTCTTTTCTTCACACCAAACCAAGAGGAAGAAATATTGTACGGCTTTGCAGAACCATTGTTTGCGATATGGCAGGAAAGAACAATGTGGAAGAAGCAATTAAACGCGAGCTTGGTATAAACTTTGGCGAGACGACAAAAGATAAACGAATTACACTGGAATACACCAACTGTTTAGGAATGTGCGATGTTGGACCTTCAATGATTGTTAATGAAAGAGTTTATACAAAGCTTGATCCTGAAAAAGCAGTTAAAATATTGAATGAAATTAAATAAGGTTGAGTAATGGAAGTATCAACAAAAATTAAAACTGAACGTACTGGTCATGTTCTCTTTTCATCTTATACAAGGGGAGAAGGGATAAAGAAAGTTTTAGAGCTTTCAAGAAATGATATCCTGTTTGAACTGAAAGAATCAGGACTTAAAGGAAGAGGCGGTGCAGGATTCCCCACAGCAACAAAGTGGATGCTGAATGCTGCTGCTAAATCCGATAAAAAATATATTATTTGTAACGCTGATGAAGGTGAACCCGGCACTTTTAAAGACAGGGTTCTTTTAATGGAATACCCCGAATTGGTTTTTGAAGGAATGGTTATAGCTGGTTATACTACCGGCGCAACCGAAGGTATTGTTTACCTGAGAGGTGAATATGAATATATGCTTTCATCATTAGAAGATTATCTTGATGTGATGAGAAAAGATAATCTGCTTGGTGAAAAGATATTAGACAAAGAAGATTTTAGTTTTGATATTACAATAAGACTTGGTTCCGGCGCTTATGTTTGTGGAGAAGAGACCGCATTAATAGAATCGCTTGAAGGACATAGAGGCGAAGCAAGAAACAGACCACCGTATCCCGTTAATACAGGATTTATGGGAAAGCCAACTGTAGTAAATAATGTCGAAACTCTTGCGGCCGTTTCGCATATTGTTACTAAAGGGGGTGAATGGTTTAGTAAAAGCGGGACTGATAAATCAACCGGCTCAAAGTTGTTCTCAATATCAGGTGATTGCAAAAAACCTGGTGTTTACGAACTTCCCTGGGGAACAACGATACGCGAACTGCTTAAAATGGTTGGTGCGGAAAAAGCAAAAGCTGTGCAGGTTGGCGGAGCTTCCGGTGTGTGCATACCTAAAGATCAATTTGATAGAAAGCTTGGATATGAAGATTTATCCACCGGCGGTTCAATTATGATTTTTGATGAACAAAGAGATATGCTTAAAGTATTAAAAAACTTTATGGAGTTTTTCGAAGAAGAATCTTGCGGGCAATGCACTCCTTGCAGAATAGGTAACACTAAACTACTTGAAGGTATTAAAATGATAGAGAGTGGAGAATATACATTCAAGTATATTAACACACTTAAAGAACTCGGACGAACCATGCAGGTTGCTTCCAAATGTGGTTTAGGTCAATCAAGTCCCAATTCGTTCATTTCAATTCTCGATAATTTTAAAGATGAAATTTTCCACTCTAACGGGATAGGAGGCAACTGATGGAAACCAATGATCTTGTAAGAACACCCTTAAGCCAGCAGCCGCATAAAGTAAAACCCACTAATGGGCACGATGGCATAGGCGGCAAAGTTTCTGTTGAAATAAATGATAAAAAATTTTCTGTTCCATTTGGAGAGACAATATTAGAAGCGTGTAAAATAAATAGTATTCATATTCCTACACTTTGTCATCATCCCGATTTATGTATTGCAGGAACATGTAGAATTTGCCTGGTTGAGGTAGAAGGTCTGAAAACGCTGCAGACAGCTTGCTCTTTCCCGATAACATCACCCATAAAACTTCACACAACATCACCGATGGTTCGTAAAGCAAGAAGGCATATTGTTGATCTCCTTTTAAGCGAACATTATGGTGAGTGTTATTCGTGCGTACGAAATAATAATTGCGAACTCCAATCTCTTGCAAAAGAATATGGCGTTGATCAATATACTTTCGGGCATGTAACTGAACCAAGGTTTGAAAGAGATAACTCCTCGCCAAGCATCGTAAGAGATATGAGCAAATGTGTGATGTGCAAACGCTGTGTTAGAACCTGCATAGATCTGCAGGAAGTTGGAGTTCTGGAAGCGATTGACCGCGGAGATCAAACCCATATAAGTACATTTATGGAAAAACCGTTAGCTGATGTTGTTTGTATTAATTGTGGTCAGTGCATCAATCGTTGTCCAACAGGTGCACTACATGCAAATGATCCTTCGGATGAAATATGGGAAGCTATTGATGATCCTGCAAAACATGTAATAATGCAAACGGCTCCATCTCCCCGCGCAGCAATTGGTGAATTATTCGGGCAGGAACCGGGAAAATCGTTTACGGGAGAACTTAATACTGCTATAAGAAGGATAGGTTTCGATAGAGTTTTCGATACAAACTTTACTGCAGACCTTACAATTATGGAAGAAGGGACAGAACTTATCATTAGATTGTTTAAAGCACTTGTTGAAAAAGATAATTCGGTTTCTCTTCCTCAATTTACTTCCTGCTCACCGGGATGGGTAAAATATCTGGAGCACTTTTATCCTGAATATATTGATAATCTAAGCTCAGCAAAATCACCTCAGCAAATGTTCGGGGCATTGTTAAAAACTTACTATGCAAAGGAATCCGTTATCGATCCGAAAGATATTGTTACAGTTGCTTTGATGCCCTGTGCTGCTAAAAAATTTGAATGCAACAGACCTGAAATGAACGATTCTGGATACCAGGATGTTGATTACGGGTTGACAACTCGGGAAATGGGACAAATGATAAAAGAAGCAGGAATTCATTTACCTGAAATGTCTCAATCTCATTTCGATCAACCGTTTGGTGATGCTTCCGGTGCCGGATTAATTTTTGGTGCAACGGGCGGTGTAATGGAAGCTGCACTAAGAACAGTAATTGAACTAGTAACGGGCAAGCAAACAGAAGATCTTTTAAAAATGCTAATATAACACCCGTAAGAGGTTTTGAAGGAGTTAGATACGTAGAGTTACCAATTAATGAAGTTGGACCTGTTCCCCAAATATTAAAACACCTGGTTCCAAATTGGGATTGGCTAAAAGGCGAAACTCTAAAAGTTGCTGTTGCACACGGTACTGCGAACGCCAAGAAGATAATGGAAGATATAAAAGCCGGCGGAAAGTTTAGTGAATGTCACTTCATTGAATTTATGGCTTGTCCCGGCGGATGTCTTGGTGGCGGCGGTCAACCAATTCCAACCACTGAGGAGATAAGAAAGAAAAGAGCACAAGCAATTTATTCTGAAGATGAATCTCTGCCGGTTCGTAAATCACACGAGAATGAAAATGTTTTAACAATTTACGACAAATTTTTGACCGATGGACCTTGCGGAAAGCAATCGCATAAATTGCTTCATACACATTATACAAAGAGGGGAAAATATATTGCGTAGAAATGTAATATAAAGTTAACTCCTTATTCTTTTCTTTCTTAGCATAAGTTAAAAGGGGTAAGAGTAAACTATGATTTTTTATTATCTATGACATTCCCAAAGTACTGGGTTTGCCGCTTCGTTACTCAGAATAACAATGTGTAATTTTGTACTTAGTTTTTTAGATAAGATAGTGAAAAGAATTTAATGATAAGTTTAATCCCAACCTGGGCACATAACTATACTGAATTTTGGGAAGCCATCAGGCGAAGAAATCTATGGTTCATCCAGATGAGGTACTGGGCATTTATTATGCTCACAGGAATATTAGTCTTCTCTTACCTGATTATAAAAGTTGAATATTCATCCACCCAATTAATTTCATTTAGTATCATATCTATTTCCATTTTAACATACAACAGCTTGCTTCACTATTTCCGAAGATTTTTAAAATGTGAGCCAGGCACAATTAACCCACTGCACTTTTCACTTATTCAGATGGTGCTGGATCTTATTGCTCTATTATTATTAGTCTATTTCACAGGTGGAATCGAATCACCTCTTTACATGTTTTTTGTATTCCATATGATAATAGGAAGCTTAATCCTTCCTGGTTTTGCTGTGTATTTGATGGCTTTGGTTAGCTACATACTTCTATGTGGAATGATAATGCTGGAGTATTTCGGAATAATTCCACATCATCATATTATTGGTTTACTTGGGGTTGAGTTGAGCGAAAATCTTTATTTTGTTATTTCTTACATGCTCGCTTTCGGTTTTACTATGCTTATTAGTGTTTACCTTGCAAATGGGATAGCAAAACAACTCTATACGAGAGAACGCGATCTTTACGATTCACTTATTAAAATTAATGCTGCGGAAAAAGAGAAACAAAAATATATAATGGGAATTGTACACGAATTAAAAACTCCACTGGCTGCCATTTCATCTTACCTTGATCTGGTTTTACAAAAGTTCCTCGGACCAATTAGTGAGGAAGTTGAAGAAAAAATTGCACGGGCAAAGTTTCGTTCCGATGAAGGCATTGGAATGATCAATGATGTATTAAATGTATCCAAGTTAAAATTATATGATGAGTTTGATGAAGAAGATGTAAACCTAGCAGGACTTGTAGCAGTCATAATAAGGAACAGAAAAGATACAGCAGAAGCACAGTTAATTAGTTTAACCTTTAACGATGAGCGGACTAAAAAAGAAAAAATACGCGGTGATAAATTTTTATTGAACATGGCAGTATCAAACCTGATCGGTAACTCGATTAAATATGGAATCGATGAAGGAAAAATTGTACTAACATTAAAAAATAAAAATGGCGGCCAGATTCTTGAAATTTGCGATGACGGAATTGGAATACCAAAAGAAGACTTGTCTAAAATATTTAATGATTTTTATCGTTCATCAAATGCCAAAAAAATATCCACCGATGGTTCAGGATTGGGCTTATCAGTTGTAAAGCAAGTTATAGAGCGCCATGGAGGAACGATTAAGGTTCATAGTCCATCTGGTATTGGGAGTATGAAAAATCCCGGTACGTGTTTTACAATTCAACTTCCCGTTAAGTAAACCACTCTAACATCTATTAATTTACCCAATCTCTTGTGAGGTTTCTTTAAATTTCTCGCCCACCAAGTCGAGGTGTTCGACTATAAAGTCGTGATATTTAAAAATAGTAGTGAATAAAATAGATTTTAGTCATTTTTGAAGAGAAAGTAGTCACATTTCTTTGGCATTCAGTTTGAGCAAAGTATTAATTGAAAGGATAGAAAAATGAAAAAAATATTCTTAATTATATTGTTTTTAGTTGCAGTTTTTAGTTTTAGCATTTATGCACAAAGCGATAGTTCTAAAGGAATTGTAAAAGAAAATGAAACAAAGGTAGAAAAAGATGAAGACCAAATAATGCCTTCCTTTGATAAATCAAAAAAGAAGAAAGATGTATTTATTGATAAAGATGGAGATGGAATTTGTGATAACAGGGCTGAAGGTATGAGTTTTGAAAAGATGAGAAAGAGAAAACAAAAAGGGAAAGATGGCGGAAATCATGGCGGAAGGAAATAGTATTAAAATGTTAACAATACGTTCAGTAATTGCTCTCCTGTTTATTTTTATTTTAAGTTCACAAAGTGTTAAAGCACAGTTTAGTTTTTACACAGGTTATGATGGTTACTATGATGATAATATTTATAATAATTATCTTGCTGTTACCGATTTTCTAAGCAGCTTTTCATTCGGCGCAGGTTATGATTTTGAATCAAGCAGCAACAACCTCAATCTTTATTACGATGGAAACCTTACCCGCTTTAACGAAAATGTTTTTAAATCTTCAGCTACACATAAAGCCGGAATTGTTAATACATATTTAGTAGGTGACGGTAACCCGTTAAACATAGGAGCTAACTATAGTTGGCGTGGTTACGAAGAAGGATATACAGTTTACGATTGGAACCAGCTTTCTCTTTATGCAAACTACAAGCAATATACTGCTGATAATGATTTTATCTTAGGCGGTTACATTTACAGCGGAATAAATTATTTAAATCTCGAAGTTTTTTCTTATAACGAGCATAAAGCATTTATTAAATACAAGTCACTTTTCTCATCAAAAACTTCGCTTCTTTTAGGTGTTCAAGGAGATTTCAAAGATTATATGCAGAATTACCAATCTTCATCTCTTGCCGATAATGCTTTGCAGGTTAGTTCGTTTGTTCAGTTAGCACAGTCCCTGTCGGATAATACGGGGTTAAGTGTTTACGCACAGTATAGGAAAAATATAATAAGCGGCAACAGGTATGTTAACATAGGTGAAGATTATTACTACGAAGATGAAATTCTTTACGATCGGTATTCTAACGAAGGTTATGATGGAGGGATAAAGATAAAGCAAATGCTTTCCTCGATTTTAATATTAAGCGGCTATGCAAATTATGCAAACAAGTATTTTCCAAACCTGCCAGTCGCTGATCTCCAGGGAAACTCTTTTGATTTCAACAGGGAAGACAACCAGCTTAGGTTTGGTGTGCAGTTAGAGGCAAGTCTTGGAGGAATTATACCTGGATTATATGGAGATCTTAATTGGGAATATATTAATAACAATTCAAATGATACGTTCTATAATTATAATAACCAGGTATTATCAGCCGGGCTGGAATTTATGTTTTAATACGGCTTGGCTTTACGTTAACAATGACAGAACAAATATCAATTCTTAATATCATACTTTTTTAGTTTGTAACGAAGATTTCTCTCAGTTAAACCAAGCAGTTTACCAGCCTTGGTTTGATTGCCATTCACTTCTGCAAGCGCATCATAAATTAATTTCTTTTCAAGTGCTTCTACCTGTTCGACCAGCGTTCCCCCCTCAGGTAGGAGCAGATCACCCTCATTCTTTAATCCTGTTACTTTCATTGAAAGGTCTGATTCAGTAATAACATTACTCCGGGATAAAACTACAGCTCTTTCAATTATGTTTTCAAGCTCGCGAACATTTCCCGGGTAATTATACTTTAATAATTTATTTGCCGCCTCCTTTGAGATTTCTATATTTTCTTTACCATTCTCTTCCGCAAATATTTGTAAAAAGTATTCAATAAGTGGAAGAATATCTTCACGTCTTTTATTTAAAGCGGGAACATGGATTCTTACAATATTTAATCGATAAAATAAATCTTCTCTAAAAGTTCCCTCTTCAATTTTCTTTTCGAGATCCTGGTTTGTGGCTGCAAGAATTCTAACATCAATCTCTATGCTTTCAGTTCCACCAACCCTTTCAATCGTATGCTCCTGTAAAGTTCGCAGAAGCTTAACCTGAGTGTTCGGTGTAATGTCACCAATTTCATCTAGAAAAATAGTTCCCCCGTTTGCAATTTCAAACCTACCTTTCTTCATTTTATCGGCGCTGGTAAAAGCACCTTTTTCATGCCCGAACAGTTCACTCTCCACTAAATTTTCTGATAACGCCGGAATGTTAACCGTAATAATAGGTTTTTCTTTTCTTGGACTTGCGTAATGAATTGCTTTAGCAACAACCTCTTTCCCAGTTCCGTTTTCACCGGTTATAAGAACTGTAGCTTTGCTTTCTGCAGCGCGTGAAGCAACACTTAAAACTTCTTCCATAGCAGAAGATTGAGAAATAACAGAAGTGAGGTTGTGTTTTTCCTGTAATTGAGTTTTTAAGAATTGATTTTCGGATTTTAAATTTTTGCGTTCTATTATTCGTTCAATTAGCAAATCGAGTTCATCAAGATCAACCGGTTTTGAAATGTAATCATAAGCACCAACCCGCATAGCTTTTACTGCGTTTTCTACTGTTCCGTACGCAGTTATTATGACGAAGCTTATTTCGGGATTTATTTTAAGAACTTTTTCCAGCACTTCAAATCCCGTCATTTCAGGCATTTTATAATCGGAAAAAATGATATCAACACTATTTTCGTTTACAATCTTTATCCCCTCACCACCTGAATCGGCTATGTAAACATTGAAGCCTTTTTTCTTTAGGTAGCCGCTTAGCAGCTCCAGCTGCGATTGTTCATCATCAATAATAAGTAGGTTATAATCTTTCATGATATTGGAATAGTTATTTTAAAAATTGTTCCCGTGCTGTTGCTGATAATATCAATTAATCCATTATGCTGAGATATTATTTTTTGAGAAATACTTAATCCTAAGCCATTGCCTTCTTTCTTGGTTGTGTAATAAAGGTCGAATATTTTTTTCTGATCTTCAGCAGGAATTCCATGCCCGTTATCTGAAACAGTAATTACAAGCTTATCACTTTCTGATTTATAGTTTACCTGTACTTCACCATTCGCATCAACTTCATCAAAGGCATTTTGAATTATATTCATCATTGTCTGTTTGTTAAGTTCCGGGTCAAAATTAGCTGTTAAATCTTTTTCGCCTTCAACCTTGAATGAAATACTTTTCTGCTCTGCCTGGTCTTTAAATAGCTGGTAAATTTCATCAAAGAATTTTTCAACATTAACATCGGTTTTTTGAAGCTCAATTGGTTTAGCATATTGAAGAAATTGTGTAATTATTCCATTTATTCTACCCACTTCGTTTTTAAGCAACATAGTAATTGATGAATATTCTTCTGTATCTTCTTTTGGTATGAATTCCTTGTTTAATCGGTGTGCTATCATTCCAATTGAGTTGATTGGATTACGAATTTCGTGAGCCACTCCTGATGCAAGCTCGCCCATTGCAAGTAACTTTTCGTTACGCTTTGCCTGTTCCTCTAATTTTTTATCTTTCGTAAGATCTTTAACTACAACAGTGTAACTTTCTAAAATTCTGCTAAGATTATAATTCGGAGTTATGCTTATCCCTAGGTCTATTTCCTCATTATTTATATAAACTGTTTTTTCTACACTTTTAAATGTTGATTGATCAGAAACTACATCTTGGATAAAACTTATGTTGCAATCCTCAAGCTCAGTTAGTTTACTGCCAACAACATCTTCTCGCTTTATGTTAAAAAGTTTTTTAGCAGAATCGTTGAATAAAGCTATTGTGGAATCTTTGTTGATTATAACAACCGCTTCGTTCATATTTTGCATAAGCGAATTTGTAAAAGATTTAAACTGGCCAAATTCTTTTGAAACAGATTTAAGATTTTGATTTGTGATAATAATTCCAAGCACAATTATGCTTATTGCGGCAAGTATAATTGAAATTATGATTACCCTTCTTATCATTCGTGCTTCAGCGCTTCGAATTTCTTCCAGGGTAAGACCAATTCTAAAGATTCCAATAAACACATCATTGTAGTTCAGGCTTTTTACAACTTCGTAAACTTCTGAATCGTTAAAATCTGCAACCCTGGTTAAAGTTGAATCCATCAATATTGCCTGCAGAAGAAAAATATCATCAGAAATTGAGCTCATCTCCTCTACAGAACTACTTGCAGCAAGTATCCCCAGTGAATCCTGCAAAACAATATATTCAATGCCGCTGTTATCACTTATGTCCTGTACAATCCTCCCAATGCCAATCTTTTTCCTGAAAGCTAAAAAATGTTTAGCATCAAGATTTATAACGATGGCACCACGATTAAATGCCCTGCTTATTGCAACTGCATAACGTTGTTCGTTGCCGTACGATGCTGTTTTTAGTCCTATTATCATCTCTTCAGTTTCTTCTGTAAGTATCGGCTCAAGCTCTTCATACCTGTTTACTTTTCCTTCCGGATGAATATGACCTTCTTCAGGAATTCTGTTGGAGAGAATTCTGCCTCCTTTTTTATCGAAGACATTAATTCTGAAAAGATTGTTTTCCCTCCCAATATTTATAAGCTTATCAACGCTTAGTGAGTTCAAGCTGTCAAGCCGTCTAACCATTCTTGCATTGTTCAGCAAACGCTCAGTTATAAGATCTTCAATTTCAATGCTTGAGTTAAGTGTGTTGATACTGCTTAGTGTAACGGTTTCAGAAAGTGATTTTGCTTGCCGCGATAAAAGATGAAATATTTCCTCTTTATTCTGGGTCAGCTCAAAGTAAGCCGATACTATCATCATCAACCCGATAATTACAGATATAACTATTACAATCTTTGGCTTTAGTCTGAATTTCATCTTACTAAAATAGTATTATGAAAAATGATATGCAGTTTTATTAAGAGGTTCATACCAATAAGATGATTTTTATAATCATAAAATTCCAATTAACCTTCGTCCTAAAGGTCGCAACGCATCGCCCATAAGGTCGAGATTTAATTTCTTCAACTCAAAAAAGCGATGATTAGGGGCTGAAATCAACACAATTTACTTTGGCACATCAGTTGAATTATCAGATCGAAATTAAATAAATAACAATTAACATAAACAAAAGGAAAAACAAAATGAAAAACTTAAAAGCAATCTCAGCCCTTTCAGTAATGCTTCTTGTAGCATTTGCTTTTACATCCAACCTCTTTGCACAGGATGATCCGGTAAAGAATAAAGAAGAAAACAAGGTCCAAACCCAGGTAAAGGAACAAACCCAAACACAGGAGCAAGTTCAAACAAGAGATCAGAACCAGGTTCACGGAAACCAATTTGTTGATTTAGATGGTGATGGAATAAATGATAACGCTGTCGATTCAGACGGTGATGGAATTCCAAACGGACAGGATCCCGATTATGTAAAACCAGAAGATGGATCAGGTCAGCAAAACAGAAATGGTAACACATACAATGGTACTTTCCAAAACCAGAACAGAAATAAAAGTGGCAAAGGAAGTTTTGGCCCTGGTGATGGAACAGGTAATAGCGGAAACGGACCGAAAGACGGAACAGGCTACGGACCTGGTAACGGTTCAGGAACAGGCGAATGTGATGGAACTGGTCCTAAAGGAAACCGAGGCGGCAGAGGCGGAAAATAACAAATAAATTGAATAGTTAATTATTAAAGAGGCGATTTTTTTATCGCCTCTTTTCTTGTATTAAAAGGAGAGAAAATTGAAAAATAATAATACTATAATTGCCTTACTAATCGTACTTATCAGCATACCTGTCTTAGCTTTTAAACCAAATCCTGAAAGAAAGAATATTGAAGACAGTTGTAAAGTTCTTAAAACTCAGAATGATGAGTCTTTAAATAATTCTGAAATTATGGAACTTAGTGATGAGGAACTGAATGGATTAATCTATATGCGTGTTGAGGAAAAGCTTGCGCGTGATGTGTATAAAACTTTGGGTGAGCTTTGGAGCGTACGCATCTTTCAGAATATCCAGAAGAGTGAACAAAGACATATGGATGCTATGAAAAGATTAATTGATTTCTATGAAATTTCTGATCCTGCAGAAAATGATGAAGTAGGTATATTTTCAATAGTTGAATTTCAAAAATTGTATGATGAATTAGTTAAGCAGGGAACTATTTCATATCAGGAAGCAATGCTGGTTGGTAGGGCTATTGAGGAGTTGGATATTGCAGATTTAGAAGATCAGCTTGCAATGGTTGATAATCCTGATATTAGAATTGTTTATGAAAATCTTAAAGCTGCATCTGAAAGACATTTGAATGCTTTCAATCGACATATTAATTAGCAGTAATTGTATAAACTTTAGCAAAGATAAATGGATCAATGTCTAAAGATGTTTTCGAAACCGTAAAAAATGATGAAGATAGTGCAAACCAAAACCAAAATCGAACAAACTAATATGTAACAGCAATTGATAATAACAGTAAATGTTGTTACTTTTAATAAAACGGTTTTCAAAACTAACCCTGTGTGGTGGGGGTGACGATGGAAAAGAATTTTTACAGATAAATACTCATTTTGCAGGGTTCGTTTTTTTTAATTTTGCTCAAATAAAGGAGTGACAAAATGTTAAAAGCGAAAAATCATTTCATACTTGTTGTAACACTTCTTATTATTTTCCCTATATTTTTATCTGCTCAAGTTAAAGCAGGTGCCGATGCACTGGGAACACGCTCTTACGATGACTATGATAAGCCCGAATTCTGTGGAATATCCTGCCACACAGATTTTTATCAGCAATGGAAGCAGGCAATGATGTCTCAGGCATATACACATCACTGGGATGAGATAGAATATTTTAAACTTGCTGTTCCGCATGCTGAAAAAGATGAAAAGGTTGCCGAGGTAAAAGCTGGATGTAATGGCTGCCATGCACCGATTTCTTTTCTTGCTGGTGATGTCCCGCCACCCCTACCTGAAATGAATTCAAGAGCTAATGAATCTGTTTCGTGCGATCTTTGCCATACCGTAACCGGATTTGAAGGGGACATTCCTCACAACTTTAACTGGATTTCTTCACCTGGAGATATTAAGTATGGTCCGAGAGGAACGGGAGAATCACCAGAACATGAAATTCAAAAATCTGATTTCATACAAACAGCAGATTTTTGCGGAACCTGCCATAATGAAATGAGTCCTTTTGGAGTATGGGTAAAATCAACTCATCTTGAATGGAAAGAAGGTCCTTATTCAAAAGAAGGAGTTCAATGCCAGAACTGCCACATGACGCAGGGAGAAGGCTTATCTGCGGATGTTGGAAATAAATATCCAGATGTATGGCAGCATCTTTTCCATGGTGCACACGATCCAGGAAAAGTTAAAGGAACAATTGAGTTAAGAATTCATCCGGATATTCGTGAAGCTGAACCACTCGAAACTATTAGGTTTACTGTTGCTTTATTCAACCAGAAAACCGGGCACAAATTTCCTACTGGATCTGTTGAAGACAGAATAATTTGGATGCATGTAGAGGCAGTTGATGCTGAAGGAAAAGTTTATCATCTGCCAGTTGATACAAAAGGATTTGAAGGTGAAGAGTACACCATTGCTGCCGATGTACTTGCTTACCAGGATATGGGAATTGCTCTTGATGATCCTAACTTTGAAGGAGTTCAGAGGGATGGAATTCCTATCGGCGATAGAATATTCAGGATGGCTTATTTTGATCCGCAGGGAAGAATGACAATTCAGCAATGGAACACCGCGTCATTAGGCGTTGATTACAGGCTTGGACCGAAAGAAACAAAAATGGAAACATGCACATTTAATATTCCTGTTGATACTGCACCCGGACCAATGAAGGTTACTGCAGTTTTAAATTACCAAAAGCTTGTAAAGCCAGTTGCTGATCTTCTGGAAGTTCCTGATGATGAGGAAGAAATTATTAAAGTTAATGAGCACACAACGCTGGTAACTATTTTACCATAAACTCATTTTGTCATGCCGGACCTGCTTGCAGCAGTCAAGCTTGATCCGGCATCCATTTCAAGCATTGAATAACAAGACAAAACATAAAGGAATAAAATGAAAAAAATATTCACTACTTCGATTTTCATATCAATTATAATCCTAACTTTTGCGAGTGATCTGTTAGCAATTCCTGCCTTCGCAAGAAAATATAATATGTCTTGCAAAACATGTCACTCTCCATTTCCAACACTTAAAGCGTATGGCGATGAGTTTGCCGGGAATGGGTTTCAGTTTCCTGATAAAGATGCACCAAGATATTATATTGAAACCGGAGATGATAAACTATCGCTGATAAGAGACTTTCCGCTGGCGGTAAGACTGGAAGGTCATGTTACTTACAATCAGGGAAATACTGAACAATCTGATTTCACAACACCAGTTGCATTCAAGCTTTTGACAGGTGGAACAATCACGAAGGACGTAGCATATTATGTTTATTACATTTTGGAAAATGGTGAAGTAGGAAAAATTGAGGATGCCTGGTTGATGTTTAATAATTTGTTTGGTAGCGAACTTGATGTTACTGTTGGTCAATTCCAGATTTCCGATCCCCTTTTTAAAAGAGAATTAAGATTAACAAAAGATGATTATTACATTTATAAAGTAAAACCAGGTCATTCAGATGTTGATCTTACCTATGATAGAGGAGTAATGCTCTCTTACGGATTTGATACCGGTACAGATATAGTTTTGGAAATCATAAATGGAAATGGTATTGGTGAGAGCATAGCAAGCGGTAATTTTGATGATGATAATTATAAAAATGTCTTTGCAAGAATAACACAAGATGCGGGAGAAAATTTTCGTATAGGTGCTTTAGGATACTATGGAAACGAAGAAGAAACCGGCTTCTTTCCACCGTTTGAATACATAAATGAAGTTTGGATGCTTGGCGGAGATGCAACAATCTCTGTTGATCCATTCGATATTAATTTGCAGTATGTTGAAAGGAAAGATGGTAATCCGTCATTTTCAAGCCCGAGATTTTTAAACGATTATTCTGAAACCATAAAAACGCGTGGCGGTTTTGCCGAAATTATTTACAGACCGCAAGGAGATGAAAGCAATTGGTATAGTGTAGCGCTGTTTAACTGGATTGAATCTAATCAAACAGAATTAAACCTTAAACAGCTGGGAATTCATTTCGGTTATCTGCTAACCAGAAATATAAGATTAGTTACAGAGTACTCTCATAACTTTACAGGTGAGTATGGGAAAATTGGCTTGGGGTTTGTAACCGCATTCTGAAAAGAAGGATGCAGCATTTTAAGAGGAGTGCAGCCACTCCTCTTTTTTTTATCCGTTTGTAATTCAGTACCTTTAAGTATTATTTACGTCTAACACCCTGAGAAGATTATGGATAAGAATAAATTTCTGTGTGATACTTGCAAACTTGAAATTCAAACTGCTTCCGATTTTTGCCCGCGCTGCGGAACTATCTTTATAGAAGAAGTTAAATGTGAAAATCATCCCACCTTTGAAGCTGAAGGAGTTTGCGTTATCTGTGCAAAACCGTGTTGTAAAAAATGTGGATATGCAGGCAAGGATGTTTTTTTGTGCAATGAACACGAAAATATTGAAACTTACCAGGGTCTTGCAAAAGTTTATGGAACATTTGATGAAATTCAAATTCAGTTTATTAAACAATGCCTGGAAGAAAAAGGACTTCACCCATTCATTTTTTCTAAAAAATCTACCGCTATGCACCTAGGTGGAATTGATAATGCCCTAATTACTTCAGCAATCAATCCGGGTAAAAATAGTGTAATGAACGAAATAAAACTGCTAATTCCTTTTTCTGAAATGATTGAAGCCAAAGAAACTATAGATGAACTTGAATTATAACAGCAAATCTCACCTTTTTCCTGCTTCTCGAAATTAGGAATAATAAAATATCCCATCTTCTTAAAAATGATAATAACTATCTGTAATTTTGCTTAAATTCACATATCAGCATGGTTTGTGCTGGCATATATATTGCGCCACACAAACAACAAAAAGCATTTTTCATCATTAATCAAGCAGTAAAATGATTAAAGGAACAGTTGAAATTGATGGCAAGATATGCAAGGGTTGCGAACTTTGCATTATAGCCTGCCCACAGGATGGACTTCAATTATCCACACAATTTAACGATAAGGGTTATAGGTTTGTAGAATTAATACAGGATAACTGTACTGGTTGTGTAAACTGCGCACTTGTTTGCCCTGAAGCAGCAATAACTGTTTACCGGCAGCCGAAACCCGCGAAAAAAGCTGCAGAAAAAAAAGTCGGCTAAACTAGAGACACTAATTTTTGCATAAAGGTTTGTAACTATGGAAGAAAAGAAAAATAATAAGAGTGAAGCCCGGTTAATGAAGGGAAACGAAGCGCTGGCTGAAGCTGCTATACGCGCTAACATCGATGCCTATTTTGGTTATCCCATCACTCCACAATCAGAAATTCTCGAATACCTTGAACGAGAAATACCAAAACGCCATGGTCTAGTACTTCAAGCAGAAAGTGAAATTGCTTCTATCAATATGATTTATGGAGCTGCAGGTGCTGGTGCAAGAGTTATGACATCATC
Organism: uncultured Ignavibacteriales bacterium; assembly: GCA_963764825.1. Taxonomy (GTDB): domain Bacteria; phylum Bacteroidota; class Ignavibacteria; order Ignavibacteriales; family Ignavibacteriaceae; genus JAZGGS01. The sequence continues at coordinate 547,888 of CAVXUA010000003.1, forward strand.
ATCCAGCCCCGGAATAAGTTTGATGCAGGAAGGGCTTTCTTATATTGCTTCTGCACAACTTCCATGTCTTGTTGTTAACGTTGTGCGTGGTGGACCAGGATTAGGTACTATCCAACCATCGCAAGGAGATTATTTCCAGGCAACAAAAGGCGGCGGGCATGGCGATTATCACTTAATTGTTCTCGCACCTTCTTCTGTTCAGGAGATGGCAGACTTTGTTTTCGATGGATTCAAGCTTGCTGAAAAATACAGGAATCCTGCAATGATTTTGACTGATGGTGCACTTGGGCAGATGATGGAAAAAGTTATACTGCCTGAGGAAGGATCGCTTGAACAACCAAAAACACCGTGGGCTACTACCGGTAAGCCTAAATCAAGGGATCATAACATAATAACTTCCTTGTTTATTCAACCTGAAAAGATGGAAGAAGTTAATCATGAACTTCAGGAAAAATATAAACAAATTCAGAAGGAAGTTCGTTACGAAGAAATTATGATTGATGATGCTGATATAGTGCTTGTTGCGTTCGGTTTATCATCAAGGATTTGCCAGAAGGCAGTTGATATTACTCGTGAAAAAGGTATTAAAGTTGGATTGCATAGACCGATAACGCTTTATCCATATCCCTATGAAAGATTAAAGGAACTTGCAGATAAAGTAGATTTTATGATGTCCGTTGAGATGAATGCCGGGCAGATGGTTGAGGATGTTAAGCTGGCAGTTGAAGGTAAAGTTCCGGTTTATTTTAAAGGTAGAATGGGCGGAATGATCCCAACTCCTGAAGATATAGTTGAAGAAATAGAAATGAAAATTGAAAAACAAAGTGTACCTCAAGTTTAAGCCAAAGGCTTATAAATAGGAGATAATTATGTCGCTAGAAAGACCATCAACTTTAGACTTTCCACCCGAAGCGGAAGGAATGGACCAGGTTTATTGCAGACCTGATACGTTAACCGATGTTCCTTTCCATTACTGTCCCGGGTGCGCGCACAGCGTAGTGCACAGGGTGTTAATGGAAGTTATACAAGAATTGAATATACAGGATAAAACAATTGGCGTAGCACCAGTCGGATGTTCTGTGTTTGCCTATAACTATATGAATGTTGATATGCAGGAAGCTGCTCATGGCAGGGCGACCGCTGTTGCAACGGGAGTTAAAAGAGTTTTACCGGAGCAATATGTTTTTTCTTACCAGGGTGACGGAGATCTTGCTGCGATTGGCACTGCAGAAACAATTCATACTGTTAACAGGGGAGAAAACATCTTGATGGTGTTTGTAAATAACGGTATTTACGGAATGACTGGCGGACAGATGGCTCCAACAACATTAGTTGGTCAGGTTACTACAACTTCACCTTACGGAAGAGAAACTGCATCGGTTGGACACCCTTTAAAAATTGCAGATATGCTCGTTCAGTTGCCCGGTGCTTATTACATTACCCGCCAGGCAGTTCATACTGCTAATGCTGTTAGAAAGCTGAAGAAAGCTTTTATAAAATCTTTTAATTACCAGAAGGAAAAGAAGGGAACCTGTTTTGTGGAAGTTGTTTCCAATTGTCCTTCAGGATGGAAGATGACCCCGGTTGAATCAATAAAATATATTGAAGATGAAATGTTTCCTATTTACCCGCTCGGCGATCTGAAAAAACCGGAAGTTGCCAAATAATTTTTAATGCTAATAAAGGAATTATAAAATGCACAAAGTTCAGGAAATAATTTTTGCCGGATTTGGAGGGCAGGGAGTCCTGTCAATGGGACAAATTATTGCTTACGCGGGATTGACTGAAGGTAAAGAAGTTAGCTGGATGCCGTCTTACGGACCCGAAATGCGTGGAGGAACTGCAAACTGTATTGTTATCGTATCCGAAAAAAGAATTAGTTCCCCAATCATTACCCGCTTTGACACAGCAATTTTACTTAACCAGCCTTCGCTTGATAAATTTGAAAGCGCAGTTAAACCGGGCGGATTATTGATGTATGAAAAATCTACAATCATTAATCCACCAACTCGTGATGATATCGATGTAATTTGCATACCAGCGATTGAAGAAGCGGATAAACTTGAAGTGAAACAGGTTGCAAATATGATACTGGTAGGTGCATTCCTTGAAAAAATACCGATTGTAAGTATGAACACAATTGTAAATACATTAAAGAAGGTATTACCGGAACATCGCCATAAACTAATTCCTGTTAATGAAAAAGCTCTTGCTCGTGGTAAGGAACTTATAATTGAAACAGAAAAGGTATCAGCTTGATTTTTGTTCACCTAAAATATGGGACTAAAAATGGCAGAGTATAATGCCGATTGCCAGCACGCCTGTAAAAATACCTGTGCATCTTTAAATGAAGCACTTCGGAAAGAAACTGCAATAATAAAATTTTACGAAGGTATGGTTGATGAATGCGGAATACCGGAGGTAAAGACATTTATGGATGAGTTGGTTGATGACAAACGAAAATTGATCTTGCGATTAATTCAAAAATTGAACGAAATCCACGTGCGCTCGCAGACTATTGATGGGGTTACTTCCAGCTTTGATGATGGTGAAGTTTAAAGAGCGAAATTCATTTCTTAGCCAGGTAAATTAAACATAATTGACATCGCAGGGGAGAATGTTTATATTTATATCCTAAATTTTAAAACGAGTTCTTAATAATTTTACATCGCGGGGTGGAGCAATTGGTAGCTCGTCGGGCTCATAACCCGAAGGTTGTAGGTTCAAGTCCTGCCCCCGCTACTAAAACAAAAAAACCCAGCCTGATGGCTGGGTTTTTTGTTTTAAATAGTAATAGGAAAAGTCTTGTGTCCAGCTTGCACGCCGAAACGATTTATCCAGCGTAGCAAGACGATATGAGGTTTTAATTTTATGAATAAGATTTACTCTATCAAAAGTATATATTCAGACCTAAGTAGGCACAAAGTTGTATTAATAAAAAGATTTTTATTTTATTGATTGTGAACCTTAGCTCATCTTTTGATTATCACTTCAATTATTTAACTTTAACATACATTTAGTTGCTAATATAAAACTAAACATAACATTTGTTTAGAAATTAATAAAACAAACAAAATATCTAAAAGGAAAATTATATGCCTGTAAAACCGAGTGAAAAAGAGGAAGAATATTTTGCAAGATTAGAATTTGAGGAGAAGAAAAAACGAGAGAAGGAAAGGATTGCTAGGCTTGAAGCTGATGAGAAGAAAAGACTAAAGGAGTTACATCATATGCGTTGTCCAAAATGCGGTATGCAACTTATTGAAATAAATTATAAAGGAATTGCGGTTGACAAATGCTCTTCTTGTGAAGGGATATGGCTAGATGCCGGGGAACTTGAAGCAGTGTCTAAGTTTGAGGGTACGGGTAAAGACAAATGGTATAAAGTACTTAAGAAATAATCTGTTCGACCCCTACTGGATTGCAGAAGGAGAATGGACTAATCAAAATTAGAAAAATATAAAATTAGTGGGAGAGAACTCTAGCATTACAACTAAATCTTCAGGTTGCTGAAATACTAAAAAAGAATATGGATCTAATGAGATTTAAATAGAAGCGAAATGAGTTTTTAGTGTTAACCGGTTAAAATTTTTTACCGGGATGGTAATTGTAAGTATTAGAATTATGGTGAGCAGTTTTAGCTTCTTACTAGTTCTATTGAGGTCTTCCTATCCCAAACAAGTTCCTTCTTAACCTGTTCCATTCCGTACTTTGGAATGTGGATCTCAATCGGATCATTAACATTAAAATCAAGGCTCAGTTGGTTTCTGTTTTTCTTTACGGAATTCTTCCTGCGTCCTCTTCTCATCGTATAAAATTTTGTGGTAAAATTAGTCTGGATTATTCTTAAATCTCTGTCTTACAATCTCAAAGTGTTATCACAAACCTGCAATAATTTTTCCACTAAGTCAAATGAAATTAAAAAAATATTTCCTTGCTATTGATAATTATTTAAAAATAAAAACCCGGGAAGGCAAATCCCCGGGCTGTGGAGAAGAGATTAGATTTTTTTGGCGGTACTAATCAATCACCGCGTACGTTTTATCTTCACCTTTAACATCGGCTCGCTGATTACTTCGGAGGTAATCGTAATAAAATTTTGCAGCCAGTTTGCTAACTCTTTCACTTTCATCGAACCGGATTGCCTGTTTTACAGCAAATATTGAAATTGGAGTACCAATTTTATAAAGAGCAAGAGCCGCACATATTCTAACTTCATCACTCTCATCATTCCTCAATAGTCTCATTAACGGAATTATTCCCTCGGTAACATTAAGCTCACCCAGCAGATACGCGCTGCTAGTTTTAAGTCCTGTATTGTTTGATTTTAATCCCTCAATTAAGCTTAAAACTGTGTTAGGCGAATTTTCATATTTTTTTGTTGGATTATCACCAGCAAAAGCTATGGTGGATAAAGTGATTATTAGAATTAGTACTGTAGTAATTACTGTAAAGTTTTTCATTTTCTCTCCATTTTGGTTTGTTTAAAAAATATTTTTCCTAATTACTCTTAAGACTCGTTAAAACAGGCAATTGTTTTAAATACTTAACAGATGGTACTATGGCTAAATGAAGGGTGAAAAAGTATGCCGGGCAAAGTTGTAAGGTTTCATTATAGAATTTAAGGGGACTCCTTTGTTACATTTAATAACACAAATTCTATTGCTCTTATTTTTTTTTGAGTAACGAACCAGAACACTGATTAACGAATTAAGAAGTAAATATATTTCGGAAATCTACATTCGTTAATCCGTAGACTTCATCTCCGAGACGAGTCGATATTCGAAATTCAACTAAAAAAGTTTTGGACAGATGTGCAACAGAAATTAAATTAACTTAAACACTCAACCCACTTTTAGCAATTTCCCTTCCTTTTCTAATATTTACATATACCAATAGGATAAATACTCAACCGCTCATCCCTTAAAGGTTGAAGTTTACCGGTTATTTTGTTCAATTAACCACTCATTTTAAGAAATAATATGATTTATCAAATCGGAGGCATAATGAGCCCAAAATCAATAATATTGTTAGTCTCAGTTTTTGCAATGCTTTTTATTGCAGCTTGCGGATCGCAAACATCCGAGTTTAAAATTGAGAACGAAAAATATACATTAGAAAACGGAATGGAGATTATTCTCCATGATGACAAATCTGACCCGATCGTTTCGGTTGCGGTGCTTTACCATGTTGGTTCGAATCGTGAAGTTAAAGGAAGAACCGGTTTTGCTCACTTGTTTGAACATATGATGTTCCAGGAATCGCAGCACGTTGGGCAGGATCAGTTTTTCCAGAAAATTCAAAATGCCGGAGGAACTTTAAATGGCGGCACCTGGAAAGATGGAACTGTTTATTACCAGGTTGTTCCTAAAAACGCTTTAGAAATGGTGCTCTGGATGGAATCCGACAGGATGGGATTTTTACTTAGCACAGTTACACATGAAGCATTTATAAATCAGCAGGCAGTTGTACAAAATGAAAAACGGCAAAGATATGATAACCAGCCGTATGGTCATACAAATTATGTTATTGATAAGCTCATCTATCCTGAAAATCATCCTTATAACTGGCAGGTTATTGGTGAGTTGGAAGACCTTAAGAATGCAACTTTATCGGATGTACATGAATTTTATAAAACATGGTATGGCCCTAACAACGCAACTCTTGTTATAGCTGGAGACTTTGATAAAGAAGAAACAAAAAAGCTGGTTGAAAAATATTTTGGAGAGCTTGCTGCCGAAAAGAAAGTAGAAAACCTCAATCCAATGACGGTTCTTCTGGATGCAACAAAAAAAGCGTACCACGAAGATAACTTTGCCCCATCACCTGAATTAAACATGGTATTTCCCACAGTTCAGCAATTTACAAAAGATGCTTACGCATTAGATCTTTTTGGAGAGCTATTTTCAGAAGGCAAAAAAGCTCCACTTTATAAAGTAATTGTAGAAGAAACAAAACTTGCACCTTCGGTTTCTGGTTACCAGGCAAGTGATGAGATTGCTGGCGTTTTCAGGATTCGGATAAGAGCTTTCCCTGATAAAAATTTATCAGATGTTGAAAATGCAATTGCTGAAGCATTTAAAAAGTTCGACGAAGATGGTTTTACTGAAAAGGATCTTGATAGAGTAAAAGCACAAGTTGAAACAAATTTTTATAATGGAATATCAAGCATCCTTGGCAAATCATTCCAGCTTGCATACTACAACGAGTTTGCAGGCTCACCTGATTTTATAACAAAAGATTTACAGCAAACTCTTGATGTTACAAAAGAAGATATAATGCAAGTTTATAAAAAGTATATAAAAGATAAACCTTACGTACTTACTAGTTTTGTGCCGAAAGGAAAACCGGAACTGCTAGTAGAAAATTCAAAAAAGTATGCTGTTGTTGAAGAAAAAATTGAAGAACAGGATGCAATTGGTTTGCAGGAGGGAGAGCAAGTTGCGAGCGATCAGGTAAAGGTAGAGAGAATAACATCCAGTTTTGATAGAACGATTGAACCGCCAATGGGACCCGATCCTCTTATAACAATTCCTACTGTTTGGAATGATGAACTTGCAAACGGAATTAAAGTTTATGGAATTGAACATAATGAGCTTCCGCTTGTAAACTTTTCTTTAACAATTAAAGGCGGCATGCTTTGCGATCAAATGAGCAAAGTTGGTGTTGCCAACTTGATGACTGATATTATGATGCAGGGTACAAAAAACAAAACTCCGATTGAGCTTGAAGAAGCAATTGATGACCTTGGTGCCAGCATAACAATGTACACCAATAAGGAAGCAATTGTTATCCAGGCAAACTGTCTTTCATCTAGATTTAACGAAACTTATAATTTAGTTGAAGAGATACTCTTCGAGCCAAGATGGGATGAAACTGAATTTGAAAGAGTTAAGAATGAAACTATTGAAGCAATAAACCGGAATTATGCTAACCCTACGGTTGTTGCAGCAAATGTGTTTAATAAAATTGTGTATGGTGAAGAAAACATTCTTAGTAACAGCACATTTGGAAATGTAAACTCGGTTGAATCTATAACAGTTGATGATCTTAAAAACTTTTATGCAACAAACTATTCTCCTGATGTTACATCAATAGCTGTTGTTGGCGATATAAATGAAAAAGATGCCGTTGCAGCATTTAAATCCCTTGAATTAAGATGGGAAAGAAAAGAAGTAGAAATTAAAGATTACCCGTTTCCTTCTGCGCCTGAAAAACCCACACTCTACTTCGTCGATTTTCCTGATGCAAAACAATCGGTAATTAGGATTGGCAATTTAAGTTTGGCTTACACCGATGATAATTATTATCCTGTGCAGGTAATGAACTATAAACTTGGCGGGAATTTTAACAGCTATGTAAATATGATTCTTCGTGAAGAAAAAGGATTTACATACGGCGCACGAACTTCATTTAGCGGTACACTTTACCCGGGATCATTTTCTGCTTCTTCCAGCGTAAGATCTAATGCTACTTTTGAATCTGCACAGATTTTTGTTGACCAGATGAACAAATACCGCGAAGGGATTAGTAAAGAAGATTTAGAATTCACAAAAAATGCATTGATAAAATCGAACGCTCGCCGATTTGAAACTCTTGGTGCTTTGAGAGGAATGTTAAATAACATCGCTACATATAATCTTCCATTTGATTATGTGAAGAAGCATGAAGAGATTGTAAGAAACATGACATTGGAAAATCATAAAGAACTTGCAAATGAATATATTGATCCAAATGTGATGACTTATGTAATTGTTGGTGATGCCAAAACACAATTAGAGCAGCTTAAAGATCTTGGTGTTGGCAAACCGATATTAGTTGATAGGGAGGGTGAACCGGTTAACTAACTTAGCTGAATTTATTTTCTTAAGGGCTGTTCATTTTTTTGCACAGCCCTTTTTTTATTTTTTATGAAGAATATTATTGATAATCAATATATATCTGGTTAATTTGAATTACCTTCTTTCGGGCTTGTAATATCTTTTTTATTAAGGCATTGTATGAAAGAGTTTTTCAGTGTAAAGGAAGTCGCAAAACTTCTAAATTTAAGTACATCAGCAGTTTTATATCATATTAAATCTGCTCATCTCCGCGCGCAGCAGGTTGGCAGAATTTATATTATTTCCAAAGAAGATTTTGGCGACTTCTTAAAAAAACACAGGGAACCGAAAAAGAAAGGTTCTAAATCTCAACAGACACAGCTTAATTTTTAATTATCATTTCCCGCAAAATTCCAGAATTTCATTTTTATATTCCACCAGTTTATCCATGCTTGTTCCTGCAATCTCTTTAATGCAGTAACAGTAAGCAAACACAATTGGGATTACTAAATTTTCACTCTTGCTGTAAAACTTATCTATTGCGTCAACCATATCATCTAACGAAAGTTCATCAGACATTCCATCTTCTAATAATTTATTTACATCACTTCTGCATCCCAGATGTTCAACTTCCGGAAATTTTTCCATTATCATTCCGTTTCTTTCCAGTATTCCACTAAGGTAATTATACTTTGCATCACTGAATGCCACGCCCGGGTTTTCCAATGCCCTCCATGCATATCCATTCTCCGCACCTTTTGTGTAACGCTCCGGTTGAGCGATAAAGAGTAGAAGTAAAAAGTAAGATTATGCTGATTAAATAATTACTCATTTTTTCCTTCATCAAATGGCGTTACTAGCAGTTCGAAATGTTTTAGCAGATTCTCAATATCGCTTTTTATCCATTCTTCATCTTTATCCGTAAGTTCAATATCAACCACATTCAGAATATCATAACGCAATTGCAGTGTAATTGTATTGCCTTTAACAAAGAGGTTTGTGTTTCTTGTAACAGTTGTTCTTTGAACTGTGCCAAGCACGTTTGTGTAAAAACTTTTATTTTCAAAGATGGGACTCTTACTTACAATGTTTGTTAGGTAATCTGTGTCAACGTCCTTATCTAACTCGTAAATGGCAGTGCAATATGTTACCAACTCTTTTAAGCCGCCGCTAAGTACAACTTTCTTTTTCATTTTATTCCTTAAATAATGTATGCATTAAACTTGCTCATATATCTTTGAAAATTCAATCCTGAAAGGTGAAAATGAAATTAATACAGTATATTTACAAAAAAATAATACGGATTGGTCATGGGCTCACATCTTTTAAGCAAATCTTCCTTTATAAAGGGTCTTCAATGCGATAAGCATCTTTATCTCTATAAATATCATTATAAAGAAATGGATGATTTTTCTGAGATGCAGAAGGCGATTTTTAAAAGGGGAACAAATTTAGGGGTTCTTGCACAGCAAATATTTCCAGATGGGGAAGTTGCAACAACCGGCGAACCACCAAATTATACTAAGGGAATAAAAAATACCAGCGAATTGATAAACTATAAAACCAAAGCAATCTATGAAGCTGCCTTCCAGTTTAATGAAGTACTTGTTATAAATGATATTATTGTAAGAGATGGAAATAAATGGAATGCTTACGAGGTAAAAAGTTCAACTTCTGTTTCAGAAACTTATTTAAATGATGCAGCCCTCCAATATTATATCCTTTCTAATTCGGGAATAGAGCTAAACGATTTTTCTATCATATATATTAATAACCAGTACACAAGACAGGGTGAGCTGGATATAACTGAATTGTTTACAATCGAATCGGTGCTAGATTATATTTTGCCGATGCAGGATTCAATCAAAGAAAATATTGAAAGATTAAAGCAGGTTGTAACAAAAAAAAGGATGCCTTACGTAGAAATTGGTGAGCATTGCCACAATCCTTACAAATGCGGATTCTTTAATTACTGCAGGGAACATATTCCCGAAGATTCGATTTTTGATTTTTCCGGCATGCATTTGAAGAAGAAATATGAAATGTATAAAGAAGGAATAATTAAACTTGAAGATGTTCCCAACGATTATTCGCTGAACAAAAATAACAAACTGCAGCTCGAAGCATATATGGGTGGCGAGACTATTACGGATAAAGAAGCAATCAAAGAGTTTATTTCTGATTTGAATTACCCGCTTTACTTTATGGACTTTGAAACTTTTCAGCCGGCAGTTCCTTTGTTTGATAATTCAAGACCTTACCAGCAGATCCCTTTTCAATATTCAATTCATTATAAGGAAACCGGAGAAAGTGAATTAAAACATTTTGAATTTCTTGCAGAGCCGGGAGAAGACCCGAGAGAGAAATTTATTATAAAACTTTTGGAAGATACCTCAGCCAAAGGAGATATTATTGTTTACAATAAAACTTTTGAAATTACACGACTGAAGGAAATAGTAAAAGATTTTCCCGAATATTCTGAGCAAATTGAAGAAAGAATTTCAAGAATTAAAGATTTGATGATTCCCTTCCGGCAGAAGCATTATTACTCACCGGAAATGAAGGGTTCATACTCTATAAAAGCTGTTCTGCCTTCGCTCGTTCCCAAATTAAGCTATGAGGAGTTGGAAATTAACGAAGGTGGCTTAGCATCAATTGCTTTTGAAAGCTTATGGATTGAAAATGATTTAATGATTATTGCAGAAATCAAAGAACAGTTATTAAAGTATTGCAAACTTGATACTCTCGCTATGGTAAAGATAGTAGAAAAGCTAGAAGAGAATTAAAATAGTTACGATTTTTGTCCTATCTCAGGTATCTCGCAACGATTTTATCTGCTTAATTTAATAACTGTCTCAAAGTTATTGATATTTTAGTTAATGAGATTTCAGCGCTTAGAAATGAAGAAAGACTAGCAGGATGTTACAAAGTTGAATTCGATGGATCGAATTTACCAAGTGGAATATATTTTTATCAGCTTCGAGCTGGAATTTTACTGAGACTAAGAAGATGGTGTTGATTAAATAAAAATAAAAGGAGATGAAATGAAAAACACCAAAAGCACATACATAATTTATTTGTTGTCAATTATTCTTGTATTGTCACTTTCAAATATGACAATAGCCCAACGGGGGGATGATGTGAAACGCAAAAGCAAAAACGGAAAAGCAGAAGGAACAATCGATGGAGTAAAAGTAACCGTAGAATATGGACGTCCCAAGGTGGATGGGCGAATAATCTGGGGAGGTCTCGTACCCTATGATAAACTTTGGCGGACGGGAGCTGATGAAGCCACAAACATCACTTTTAGCCACGATGTTACCGTTGAAGGTAAGAGATTCCCGAAAGGAACCTATGCACTTTTTACTATTCCCGGGAAGGATGAATGGACCATTGTATTCAATAAAGTGGCCAAACAATGGGGTGGTTTTAAGTATGATAAAGGGCAGGACGCCTTACGAGTTAAAGTAAAAGCTGTAGAAAACGAACACGTAGAAGAGATGACGTTTAAGATCAGCGGAAACAAAGTTATCTTGGAATGGGAGAAGTTGTTTGTTCCATTTGTTATTGGCGCAGCAAAGTGAAACAGATGGATTGACTAAGGATAAACATTAATGAAATAAAAAAGGCGATCGCAAGATCGCCTTTCACAGAAAATTATTTATTCCAACCAGGAATTCTTCCCGGTGTCCACGGTGCACCATATTTTTCCATTTCCGCCTCAAGGTTTTTCAAATCAATCTCAATTAGCTGCCTTACTTTTGTTAGCAGTGGTTCAAAAACTCCTGAAGCATCTTCGTAACTATCCCGTTGTGTTTGAGTTGGCGAAGAAGTAGTTCTCCACATTCCCCAGGCGATTTCATTTAACCTATCGTAAATTGTTAGTTTAAAGGGTTCGTTCCGGTTTGCTATTGTTTCATCTCTATAAAGTTGCTGGAGGATATCATCAGTTTCTCTCTTAATCTCAAGAGCGTCATCCATCAAACTATTTGGTGCATTTGGAGTTTGTTTTATTGCATAAATAAGTACATCTGTTTTCTCTTTAAGATCGCGTGTTGAACTTAATGCGCCTTCAACTGCACGGTTGAATTCCCAGAACATTTTTTGGAAAGCTACAAGCTCTGCCCTGTCTTCAGCCGGTAGAGTTGTGTTTTGTAATACTTTCGCTTCAAATGATTGCGGACCAGCGATTTTTGAAAGTTCTCCATCAACACTCATCAGTAATTCAACAGAATATTTTCCCGGCATAACAGGAGTTCCGCTTTCGTTTTTATTTGTTACTTCTTTAACGGGATTTGTATTTGCGTATCTTAAATCCCAGGTAACCCGGTTTATTCCTGATTTAATATCTTCCTTTAATTTTCTTACAACATTTCCTTGTTCATCAGAAACTATAAATAAGAGAAAAGCCTTTTCTTCCCTATCCTCATCGCGAAGCTGATTCCAACTTGGATAATAAACTGATTTATTTTCTTTAATTAATTCTTTCTCTATTTCCTGTCTTTGTTTCTTTTAAAGTCTTTGGTGCTTCTTTGATGTAGTAAGTGAATGTAGCACCAAAGGGAGGATTATCAGCTTTGAAAAATGATTGCCCAACTCCACCAAAGGTACCTCTACGTTTCATAAACATCAGGGCATCTTTAACAGGGAATAAAATGTTTTGCTCTTCATCAAGATTCTTTTCGGTAATCCCTCGTAGCGGTGAATAATTATCAAGTACATAAAATCCTCTGCCAAAAGTTCCAAGCACTAAATCATTTTCTCTTCTTTGTATATCAATATCCCTCACAGCAATAGTTGGAAGACCGCCTTTTAGCTGCATCCACTTTTTACCTTCATTAATCGAAAAGTATACGCCGTACTCTGTTCCGGCAAATAACAATTCAGGATTTATATGATCCTGGATTACAGAATAAACAACAAAAGGATCTTTTAGATCGCCGGAAATTGATTGCCAGCTTTTTCCCCTATCATTGCTTTTCAAAATATAAGGTTTAAAATCGCCACGCTTGTGGTTATCAAAAGTTGCATACACTGTATTCGGAGCATGAAGTGACGCATACAAACAACTAACATAAGTCATTTCCGGCACGCCGGAAACATTTCAATCTTTCTCCAATTTTTTCCTCCGTCCTCAGTAACCTGTATTATCCCGTCATCGGTTCCCACATAAATTAATCCTTCAACTAAAGGCGATTCTGTTAGTGAAACGATGTTGCCGTAAAATGATGTTGAAGCGTTTTTCGCCACAGCATCAACGCTCCATACTTTATTCATAACTTCAAGTTTATTTCGATCAATTTGTCTTGTAAGATCGCCACTAATTGCAACCCAGCTATTACCCCTGTCATCACTTTTAAAAAGTTTATTAGCAGCAAAATATAATCTTGTGTGGCTGTGTGGAGAAATTATTAATGGCGAATCCCAATTCCACCTGTAAGGTTCTTCACCGCCTCCTTCCTGTGGTTTAATTGAAATAACTTCACCGCTTTTTTTATCGTAACGTGCTAATCCGCCATACTGGTATTGCGTATAAACAATATTTGGATCCATTGGATCTATTGCTGCTTCGTAACCATCGCCTCCGAGAGTAGGAATCCAATCAGCATTTACAATTCCTTCGTTGTTAATAGTTTGAGATGGAACACCCATACTGTTGTTGTCCTGTGTTCCGCCATAGACCCAGTAGAAGGGTTCAGAATTATCAACACTTACCCTGTAAAATTGTGTGATGGAAAGATTGCTTTTAAATTGCCAGATTTTTGCGCCATCAAAAGTTTCATAAATTCCACCATCACCTCCAATTAAAAAGTGATCAGTATTTTCAGGATTTATCCATAGAGCATGATCATCAACATGCCTTGCTTCATTACCAAGATTGCTAAAAGTAGTTCCTCCATCGATAGATACTTTTGTTCTGGTATCCAGCGAATAAATTTTATTTACATCCTTTGGATCGCAGAAAATTTCATTATAGTATTGAGCACTTACTGTTTTGTAATCATTTGTTTTTTTCCAGGAAGCGCCTCTGTTTGTTGATTTATAAAATCCACCCTTTTCCCGTGCTTCAATAATTGCAAAAACATGATCAGGATTAACAGGAGAAATCGCAAGACCGATTCTTCCCACATCGCCGCCGGGTAAACCTGATTTAAGTTTATTCCATGTAGCTCCTGCATCAGTTGATTTATAAATTGCACCTTCGGGCCCACCATTTAAAAGCACCCAAACGTGTCTTCTTCTCTGGTAAGATGCTGCATAAAGCACATCAGGATCTCTTGGATCCATAACAACATCGGTTACGCCGGTGTTTTCGCTTATGTAAAGAACCGAATCCCACGTTGCACCAAAATCTGTTGATTTATAAAGCCCGCGATGTCCGCCGGGACCCCACAACGGACCCTGTGCTGCAACGTAAATAACTTTTGAATCTCTTGGATCTACTAAGATTTTAGCAATATGTTCCGATTTTTTTAATCCAATATTTTTAAAACTTTTCCCCCCATCTTCAGATCTGTAAATACCATCTCCCCACGAAACAGCTCCGCTGGCTGTTATTTTCACCTGTTCCAACATACACAACATGCGGATTATTTGGATCGAGCGTTACACAGCCAATCGAGTATGAACCATAGTTATCAAATATGGGTTCCCACGTTGTGCCGGAATTTGTAGTCTTCCAAACATTACCTGAAGCAACTGCAGCATAAAATTCATGGTAGTTATTTGGATTAACTGCAAAATCAGTTACTCTGCCGGAAGTAATTGCCGGACCGAGTAGAGCGGAATTTTAATCCACTAAATGTTGATGATTTATAAGGAGATTTATCTTCTTTCTTTTCATTATCATTATCTTGTGCGATTAGAGTTGTAGAAGAAATAAGAAGTGAAAGCAATAGTAAAAAAATTTCTTAAGCATTATATCACCTGGAATGATTAATTGTAATTGTATAAAAATACATATCAAAAATTAGATAAACTTATGTAGGAATTCAATTTGAATTTGATAAATGGAAAATTTTTGACAAATTGTTAATTCCAAATTCGTAATTATAGTCTGTCAAAATCAATAATAAATTTTGCTATTAGCACAATCCGCTATGGATAACAATTAGAGTTAAACCTAATTATAATTATATTTTCGTATTATTTAAGACATAAGTAATTTTAAAGAAATAAATGAATAGGAAAATAAAATGAATATTAAAAACTCAACATTTTTAGTAACCGGCGGAAGTGCAGGAATTGGTAAGGCAACAGCAAAAATGCTTTCTGATAAAGGAGGAAAAGTTGCCATAACCGGAAGGGATAAAGATAAACTTGAAAAGGTAGCAAAAGAAATTAAGGCTTTCCCCATTTTTGCTGACGTTGCAAAACAGTTAGATGTAGAAAGAACTTATGATGAATTTCTTAAAGAATTCGGTCATCTCGATTGCTTAATAAATAATGCGGGAATTGGCGGTGGTTGGTCTGAAATAACTGAACTTGATATGAAAGCATTTCCGAAGTTTATGATGTAAATGTTTTTGGTGCGGCAATGATGGGAAGCAAAGCAGCAAAGCTTTTTAAGGAACAAAACAAAGGCAACATTGTAAATATAGCTTCAACAGCCGCACTAAAAGGTTTTTCAAACGGAACTGTTTATGCGTCATCAAAATTTGCTTTAAGAGGAATGACACAATGCTGGCAGGCAGAATTAAGGAAATATAATGTTCGGGTAATTCTTATTAATCCAAGTGAAGTTACAACTGCTTTTGGAAATTCTGAAAGAGTAGAAAGAAAAGAAGTTTCAAATAAATTAAGAAGTGAAGAAATTGCACATACAATTGTATCTACTTTGGAAATGGATGACCGTGGATTTATTCCCGAAGTTACCGTGTGGGCAACTAATCCTTTTTAAGAATGTATAATTAAGAGTGAAAAATGTAGAATATAGAATCGAAATTGAATAGAACTGAAAAAATTTTAAAAATGATCAAAAATATGAATGAAAAAACCCAAATGGTTGGAATGGGCACGAGAAATTCAACAGCTTAGCCAAACCGGATTGGCATTTGCAGTTACCGATTATGAAAAACAGCGTTATAAAAAGTTAATGGAAATAACGGCAGAAATGGTTGACCATCATACCAGTTTAGAAAGTGAAGAATTTGCTAAAGTGTTAATGAAACATCCCGGTTACGCTACACCTAAAATTGATGTAAGGGCAGCAGTAATAAATGATGAAGGAAAAATTCTCCTGGTAAAGGAAGTAATGGATAAAAAATGGGCAATGCCCGGCGGTTGGGCTGATGTGGGTGATATTCCTTCGGAAGTTGCTATCAGGGAAACAAAAGAGGAGAGCGGCTATGATGTAAAACCGAAAAAAGTAATTGGTGTTTTTGATGCAAACAGGAGCGGAAGACCTCTTGAATTTTTTCATGCATTTAAAATTATTTTCCTGTGTGACCTTCTTGGAGGAGAAGCCAAAACAAGTGAAGAAACTGAAGATGTTGCATTTTTCAATATCGATGAACTTCCTCAACTCTCTCAAAACCGAACAAATGTAAAGCATATAAATGAATTAAAAAAACATCTTAAAGATGATAAAAGTCCTACATTTTTTGATTAAAATCATTTAATTGTCAATTTCTAACCGGATAGAACACTCCGTTTATAAGTATATATTTGATTCTTATTGCTATTGAAATATAAAGTGTTTATGTTCGTTTGGCTTATGTGTCGTCACATTAGTTTATAATCATTAACCGTTACTATTTCTTCTTCTATTCCATTTTCGATCTCTCCTGAAGGTTACTGGACTATTTTATTACGAGTGAGTTAGCGTAAACGATAGAATATTTTTACCAACAAATAATTAGCTATAGGAGGCTACTATGCAAACCAATATTAAATTGGTGTTATTAGGGCTTATTAACTTTCTTCTTTTTTCTACACTTACAATTGCTCTGGATTTGGACAACAACACTTCTTTAGTTGTAAATGATACTAGCAGCAAGCTTCAAATCGTTAACGATATGTACAGCTCGTTTGCGACGGGAGATATTCCTGCAGTATTAGCTGATATGGATACAAATATAGAATGGAACGAATCTGAGAATTTTCCTTATGTAGATGCGGTGGCTGCAATGGCCGTAGCCGCCGCATCACCGGCGGTCGGCCACCAGCTTTCTTTCAACACGACAACCCGACCGGGAATCCGCGACTGAGCCAGGTTACGAATGGCGAGGAATTCGTTGGCCGTGTGTTGTACGGCAGCCGTCACGTCGCGGATAGGCGGATTGGAACAAAACGGCTGGATGTTCGGAAATACCCAATCGCCGATTTCCAAGAGCGTTGGATCCGCCAGATATTGGCCACCGGTTTCCGTCGTCGTCACCGGTTTCCCCGTCTGAACCTGCAACGCCGCAACCTCGATTCTCAGAGCGTGCTGCGAGTAACGGCCTCCTGTCAGACCTTCATTCCCAACCACGTATGCGTCGACAAAAGGATCGACATCTGGCACAACCGCCTTTTCGCGAGCCAGTTGAGCATCATCCCACCAAAATAGCCCGGCAATCACAGCAGTGAAACCTATCTCTCTGGCAATCCGCGGTACGTGCTGCAGCGTGCCATCCAACGTGTAGGTGACAATCCCGCGCCAGCCATCATCAAACAGCAGCTGCAGATCCGCTCGAAGCTGATCCTGCGTGGGAAACTGGCCAACATTGGGATTGTAGTTTCGCGGAGTGAAAGTGATCCAGTTGCGGGCGTTGGCTAACGATTGGGGAACCGTGCCTCGTGGGGCTACGTCCGGAAATACCGCGTCCAACGCCATGCGAACCTCAGGCAGTGTGGTAAGGAAATCGTTGGTGCTAAAACGATATTGTGTCAGTGCCCAAGTGGACAGTACCACGTTCCAGAAATCGTGCCTTGGTGTGAGTGCTGTGTGTTCACTGGCGCCGGTAGCGATGTGAACCGAGTCGCTCAAACCAAGGGGTCCGTGCAGATCCCTGGAGACAATGTCTCGAAACGCTGCCGCAGAATTCGGCTCCAACAACAACCCAAACGAACAAGACCATGGCATAAAGAGATCGGGGTCATCGAAGTGATGATACATGCTGAACTGAGCGTAATTGTCTCCCGTGCCATCGTCACCCGCGTCTGGCTGGCAGAAAGTTGGTCGCCCCAACTCGGCAAGCTTCCGGTTCACTTCACGCTGGTAAAGTACCGCGTTCCAGAACGGATTCCCTGCATCGTCAAGATCGGGAAAGATGTCCATTCCACGATCTCGCACATCGACAAGTAGCGGGAACAGCCATTGAAGAAATGGTGCTCGGTATTCATTCATTGTGTGAACAAGATGCTCTTCTGCCGGTTCGACAAGGGAATCCAGGACCCGGTTGCCCGCCGAATTCCAATGCTCGGTGATAGGCACACTGTGGTTGGGAGCCAGGTGGGCCGCAAGAGAGATGACGTACGGCTCCCCGGAATAGCCATCGTAGATATTGGAGACAAATCCCGTACCATATCGATAGGCCATGGTCCAACCGAGTTCGGCACTGAAAGCGGCAAAATTGAATCGATTCAGCAGGCCCTCAATTTCGGTTTTCACATCGGCAGGCGTCGTTGGCAGTTCTTTGTAACGGTAGAGTGCCAGGAAAAGGAAGGCAGCATCAACACTGGACTCCTCAAATATTGGCATCAACGTCACGCGGTCGATATACGCGCGGTGGTATGTAGCCCCCGTCTCCGGTCGCGTCCACCTTGTCCCACACCCTGTGGAGCGTTTCCACAACCTGGCTCACGTAACGGTCGGCCTGCGTCTGACTGACCCACTGTTGAGAGACCGCCGTCGGTAGAATCTGAATGAGCCCAGCGGTCGAATTCAGCGCCATCTCGTTCGCATGAACCGAGATCTTGGGCACAAGTCCGGTATCGTGATCACGCGAACCCCATAGCCCTCCAAACTGCCTGTGGGCAATTCGATCCACGATCTGGTCAAAATCATCCGTTCGCGGATCGAGGTCTCCTCCTTTCTCGACCAACATCATTTCGTCCAAATAAATGGACCCGCCAACCGTTTTACCTTGCATTCCATGACGAACGCAAAGATCCTTGCCCGAGTCAGGTCGGGCGAGCCAATCACCTCCCAGCCTTGAGTCAGATCGAGCGGAATAGCGACTTCTTCCCAGGCGTCCGAGATAGAAACTTCGCGGCGCGCGCGGTGCTCAAGGCTGTCACGATAGTCCTTGATCTCGAAAACGAGCCGGAATGACTCGTCCATCGCTTCCTTGGCGAAAAACCGAATCTCGTCGAATCCGGTGATATCACGCGCATCGACGTATCGTGGATCTGGCCCGAATCCGGTAAGCGCCATCCCGACCAGTCCGAATCCATTACCAGGAATCGAGTCGCTTGTGTCGATGCGATATCCACCTCGCCCCGAAAAGACATTCTGCGTGTCGTAGGAAATCGTCGCGTTTGTCCCGTTAAAGGTGGGGCCACCCAAGCGATTAATCAGGGGGTCCGTCGTCTCGCCATCAAAAAAGGGAACGATCGACAGGTTGTCGGCAGCCAGCAACACTCGCGGTTCCAAGACCTCGAATACTGGCCGTCTGCAAAAACCACGCTCAGATTTCATGAAATCGCACCTGGATTGAAGGTCAACCTCGATGACTTGACCCGCCTCCCACATTAGAACTGCTTGTGGGAACAATGCAAGAAACGGACGTTATGCCCTACTTAACGAGCATGGTCGCCAGATTTTTCAGGCGTGAGTTTTTTTGGCGTGCACGATGCCCTGGTCGTATTACACATCTTCAGCGCACGCTACCACTGGGCTTGTCCCGGTGGTGCGATAACTAACAGCTACCGTGCTGAAGAAATCGTGCCTGCGATCTCAGTCCTCCACCACCGCCGCGCTTGTCCCGGTGGGAGTATGACTATTGCTGCTACCGTGGCCTGAAAGTCATCGCTTCCACCGGGACAAGCCCGGCGGTGAGCCGAAAGTTGGCGCAAGCGACGTGTAGCCAATCAGTTATGATCCCACCGGGGCAGGCCCGGTGGTAATCGGACTTGTGTAGTACGACGAAGCCTGGTGTGCGCGGTGAAATCCATCACTCGTCAAGCGTGGTGATATGAATGTCGGGGATACCAACGTCCTGACAGGCGGACAGCACCGCCGCCACGTGCTCAAAGCGGCATTGTTTGTCCGCTTTCACAACGATCGCCACCTTGGACTCGCGACCTTTGCCGGCATCTTTCAGGAACGTCTTCAATTTATTCAGTTCGACGCCCTTGCCATCCGCGTCGATCTTCCCATCTTGGTCCAATTTCAGAGTGATTTCCCGATTGGCGACGCGGATCGGTTTCGGGCCCGTCTTCCCTGGCGGTCGCGTCAGCCAGTTCCAGAGCATGGTGTGCCTGGGCGAAATCCGATTGGGCCTCCGCAGCCTGAGCCATCGCTTCCGCCTGAGCCGCGCTAATTTCTTCCCGCACGGCCTGAGCATGCTGGAGAGCCATGTCGCGTTCAACGCGACGGTGTACGTCGTTGGTTCTGGCCGCCACAAACAGCCCAACGCCTAAAACGGCCAGACCTCCGACAAAAAACAGCCCCAGAATCAAGACGATAACAATCACTACGCCCCACGAACTTCTGCGTTGCTGGTTACCGTATTGCATCACTACGCTCCTCATCGGACAGTTATGATGGGCTGCTCCTGATCCAGCCTCCGGCCGGCCGCCATTTGCCTCCGGCGGGCGCCATTTGCCGCCGGTCGGTACCGGTCGAGCCTCAGCCGAACACACCCTGACAATACAGCAATTCGTCGAGGCTTTGCGAATCTTGGCGTTCGGCGGACGTTTCCATTGAACTTGCCTGGTTTCGGAAGAGATGCGGAAGCGATGTCGCACAGGCCGAAGATCCGCGCGATCAGAAACCTCTCGTCCGGTTTGATGGCCCACACATTCAGGTGTCGATAACGTCCATTCGGGGAAATCGGCAGCGAAAAATGGGCGTATCCGACATTGGCTCCCCACCCGCTGGGATGTGGCAGTTTCGGGCTCGTGATAAAGGCCTTCGCCTTCTGGGGATTGGCCTCCTTGTAGGATATGTCGGCAAGCAGGTCCCACAAACGATGATTCAGTTCGTCAAGATTTGCATCATCAATTACCTTCCCAGCGAACGCCTCAACTCGTGACACTTTGCCACCGTCATGCACCGTACACTGGACAAAATCCGTGTGCGTTTCCGATTCACGCCCATAAAGGACTTGCTCGTCAACTTTCAATTGAACGGTGAATCCGTCGAGAAGTTCCTCGAGTTCCGTCACCGACAGGCCTGGAATCTCTTGCGGTTTCGGTCCCGGACGGCCGTGGACCGGATTCATTGCGACATTTCGCTGAATGTTGCCCTTTTTCGGAGTGAATAAGATGCAGCCTTCGTCTGCCGGTTGCGTAGGAGTCATACTGCAATAGATAGAGTCGAGAACGAAGGTATACGAGCAGTCCATTCTTGTGCGAATTATGCCCAGTTCCACATGCGTGCGCATCGCTTCCGAGTCTGTCGCCCCAAGGGTGGTGAGTAGTGCGTTTGAAGTTTCTGCGTAGAGCGTGTCGATTTCGTCGTCCGTGCCTTTCGGCCCCAGGACAAAGGCCATCACATAGTGAATATTGCCCGTGGCGTCGTGGAAAACCGCAACGTACAACTCGTGAGATTCCACTTCCCGTTTGAGGATGGTTGGCGAAACCTTGTCGTCAGCTTCTCTTGCGTAGTCGTCCCCTAAATCAGACTCAAGTTTGCTGAGAGTCGCGCCTTTGAATCAAAGGTGACTTGACGTGAAAACGCCCGCCTGGCCGTTCCGGTTTGCCCTCGGGCGAGAGTTCCGGCGCGGGGCGACAGCCGAGTAGCATCGTGGCAACAAGTGTTAAAGACCCGAACAACAAAAATTCGATCACTCACGAGGCGCTCCTTAAATGCTGGTTCGGCAGTCCTTTCGAGGCACATCATTCGCCCCGCAAACGGGCGCCGACACTCGTATTGTATCTGTTTGTTGCAACAGATTGACAGGTCGTCGTACCGTTTTCTGGGTTCTTTACGCTGAAAGCGTTGTATTCCGAAGCCCAGGGTCGCCGCGAGGGCCGGCTTTGCGGGCCTCGCGGCGACCCTGGGGACGCGTTCGCCACCACGGTTTTACGCCGTAGATGTTCCACCCGAGAAACCGTTCCGTGTGATCGGTCGATCATTTTCTTCGTGTCGAACCCTTTCAGGGTACTTCGCGAGACGCGGCCGTACCCAGGGTGCGCCGTGACCCGCGGTTGGCCGCGGGCCACGGCGACCCTTGGGCTCTGGAATGCAACCCTTTCAGGGTAAAGAAACAGCAACATGCACGCTGGGACACCCAGACTCAGACACTCTGATTCCGATCCTGATTCTGATTCAGACTCAGGCACCCTGATACCGAGGTAGTGAATACCCACTGAAGGAGCGGCTCGTCCTTCAAGCCCAGGATAGCCTGATTCCGGTGGCTGACAAAGCTCGCGATGTATCGCACTCGGAGGCCAAAAATCTTAGCCACCCTACTTTGCTTTCGGCATGCCGGCGCAGCTCAGCACCTCGCCACACCCAGACTCAAGACACCCCGACTCAGGCACCCTTATCTCGAGGTAGTGAATCCAAACCCTGAAAGCTCGATGGGCAAGTGTGACAGGCGTGTCACTTTGTTTGTTTCTGCGGAACTGAACGTATCGGTTGGGGTTAAATTAACTCACGGTCTGGGCTGCAACTCGATCGTAGCCCTACTTGACGGCGTGGTATTCTGTCAGTGGCGGGTTCGAAGTGTGCCATTATCGCGGCCAGCCTCAGCCACCACCGTGTGCACAAGTACCGGTGCCTCTGTAGGTTTACAGACCCCTCAGAAAGATGGTTGCAATTGGCCGCTAAAGTGGATCAATTTGAATCCGCGATCGACAGGATTCCACCAAAGGCGGGAGTTACTGCAGGCCGCAACTCCCGGCGCACCCTCGGTTCAGCCGGAGGCAAACAACGGCGTAAAACTGGTTGGAGACGGCCTTTGGGGTACAACCCCTTCGGGCCCTTTGGGGTAAGGAATCGATTCACCGAAGTGATTTTTGACTGGCCCGTTGGCGTGGCGGGACGCGGGACAATCGCCGCGACGCCTGACTGATTGAGGGCCTGAAACCAGGCGGATGTTTCAGAAAACCGCAAAAAACCCCATCGAATTGACACCATCTGAAGGTGTGGGGTACGATATCACGGTGTAGGATTGGAACTTTGTGACGACCCAGTCAATCCTATCACTCAATTTGTGAGAGGAAACGACAACTCATTTTACGTGTTGGCCAAGCTTTCGGTTCTTAATTGCCATTCCTGTTTTTGTTTTTTTGTTTTGTTCTCGTCTGTGTGTCTGGCATCTTCAATTTGATTTTCCATGGGAGACTGTAATGAGACGAAAAGGTTTTACATTAGTCGAGTTGCTGGTGGTGATTGCCATCATCGGCATTCTCGTTGCTCTGCTACTGCCGGCTGTGCAGGCAGCGCGGAGCAGCACGGCGCATGTCGTGCAGCAACAACATGAAACAGTGTGCAATCGCATTGCATAATTATCATGACGTGTACCACGTGTTTCCACGGCACGGCATGGCAAGTTGGAACAACCCGTATCGCACGGTCGGGCTCTGGCGAACCTATAGCGTACACACCGCCATGACGTGTACCACAAGTTTCCACGACACGGCATGGCGAGTTGGAACAACCCGTATCGCACGGTCTCTCTGTGGCGGAGCTATAGCGTACACACCGGGCTGATGCCCTACATGGAACAAACCCAAATCTACGACCGTATTAAATTCCTGGCAATGCCCGACGGCGACCGTGAACCCGCCTATTCGGATCACCAGTACCGCACGTGGAACAGTGGAACTCATGGGCGAGGACGACTTAACGTCCTTACGGACAAGATTCCAGCGTTAATCTGTCCCGCGTCAAGGCGTCCACCCAACAGAGACTGGTACTGGGGCGGCGGCCCGGGATCCAACTATGCGGTCAGCGTTGGTCCGATGCTGTACTGGCAATACAATGAACTTACCGCTCCTGGCGCGTTTTCACCACACACCGAGACAATGATGGCCGAGATCACGGACGGACTGGCCAACACGATTCTCGCTGCCGAAATAAGAACCGGCGATGGCGATGGCAACTTTTACCTTCCCGGCGAACCGATAAGATGCGCGGACCTATTCCGGTTCGACGCCTTGGAATTATCCGAATCTGCCTGAGAATCGGATCGAACAGTGGGGCCAGGAATGTGACACCAGCGACTCGCATCTCAGTAGCAATGGCTGGCATTATCTCTCGTCCAACTACACGCAAACCGTCATGAACACGGTCGCGCCTCCGAACTGGAAGCACCGAACGTGTATCGCGACGAACCCTCCCGGGTTTTCGTCTGACCGTGATGGCATCTATCCATCCCGAAGTGAACACGCCGGAGGTTGCATGCACGCCTTTGCCGACGGTTCGATTCATTTTGTGATCGAATCCATCGAATTTGATTTGTATCAGCATTTGGGAACGAAGTCGGGCGGCGAGACAGACGCGGTCTTGCCTAACGAGTAACTTCACTTTTTCCGATCGGCAGATCGAGACAAGGAATGTGATCCGTGAAAAGAATCCTGGTCCTTATGGGTATCGCCTTGATTGCAGGGTGCCAAGAATCTGGCGAAAAAGTTGACAACCGGGCCCACCTGCAAGGGAGTTTGTCATCAAGGCTCTCGAGGGGCTTGTCGAGAGCGGTCAGAGCGGCAGCGAGATCGGCGCGGTGATGGACGAGCTTAACAAGCTCGCAGATACCGAACCCGAACTTGCCAAAGAGCTGATCCAGGACTGTGACCGACTGATGAGCGCCCAGACCTCCGATGAAGTGAAAACCAAAGCTCAGGCAATGCTCGACAAACTCAAGGGCAAAACCGGTGCTGGCACGGAAGCTGGCAGGAAGTGGCAGGAGGTGGCACCACCGAGGGAGGAGGAAGCTGAGCGTCCCGAGAGGCGACGACTTGCTTCGTTGACAATTTGATTGACCGTACTACATGGCCCTTGCTGTGCGACCTTTCGCCAGCAGGGGCCTTGTTGTTCACAGCGGAAATTTTTACTTGACAGGATGGACGGGATGAGGAGAAAGATGTTGGTCATTTACCAACACGGCGACCGGTAGAAGTTGTCCCAGGTTAGATCCATAGAAAGGAGCCAATGGTCCACGGCTACCGGGATGTCAAGTGCCGATTCCAATCCTGTTCATCCTGTCGAAAAAACACCTGGGAGAGAGGCCTTTGGTTGTTTCACACAAATCCTGTCGCGATCAGGTCGGTGGCCCGATAAAGGTTGAGGTTCGGTATGTCGAAGCGAAAAAGCTCGCGAAAGAAACCAAATGACGAACTTCCGCCGTCTGGTGACGATGCAAAGAAATCCGAGCTGCAGGGTCGGCGGCCCTTGTGGCTGCGGATCACGGCCGTTTTTGTCCTGGCCGGGTTGATCGTGACGCTGATTGTCGTCCAGATCCAACGGCGGAGGCCCAAAACGTCGATTGCCAAAGCGGCGGACAACGCGACACCAGAAATTGCCGTGTTGTTGCGCGAGATCGACGATGTTACCTGCACGTTGGTCGGAGCAGTTTCCCGAGAGCCCGGAAGCTTGGGACGTTATGGCTCAGCTTCACCATCGGATGCGTCTGTCAGACGACGCCGTGATGTATTGGAAGCGGTCCCTGGAGTTGTCGCCCAACTTCTTCCCAGCCTGCCGGGCGATCGGATTGGCCCATTTGGAAGACGGTAAACACGCCCAATCGGTCGAGTACTTCCGCAGGGCCAGGGAACTGATGCCGACGTCGCCAACGATCTCCGTCGAGCTGTCACAAGCGCTGATCGCGGAGGGGAACGCGGACGAGGCCGCCAAAATCCTCCGCGAAGATATTGTGTTGCACCCTCGATCGATGGCCAGCCTGGCGATGCTCGGTCACGTCTGCATACAACTGCGCGAATATGCCGAGGCCAAAGATTGCTTCCTTCTCGCGATCGAACTGGGACCAGATTATACAAATGCCTATGACGGCCTTGTCAAAGCGTGCGTCAATCTTGGCGAGGAAGAGCTGGCCAAGAAATACGCCGAAATGCTAAAGATCAAGAAGGCCGAAGACGCGGAGGATCACCGCAAAGCGATCAAGGAATACGACGATTTCGAAGATGTCCAATTGATCGTGGGCGAGATCTACACGGCCGCGGCCCATGTCTACCTCTATCATGGTGACCCACAAACCGCGGAACGGTATCTGTTGAAAGCCATGGAATTGGCGCCGAAAACCACCGCACCGTGCGAGGTGCTCGCCTGGCTGTACCAGCGGCAGGGAAGAGACAAGGAAGCGGTCGAGATACTCGAGAAAATACTGAAGATTGCCCCGGAAAGCCTCAGCGCCCAAATGAGTTGCGGTGACCTTTGGGCCCAAATGATATATTACGGAAGGGCAGAAGCGGCCTATCGCAAAGCTATCGATCTGACACCGAACCAGGCCGGTGGGTATGCGGCACTTGCCAACCTTTTCGTGCAGACCCGTCGCAAACTACCAGAAGCTCGAGAATCTGGCCCAAAAGGCGGTTGAGTTGGAACCGTCGGCGGAATACTACTTTTTGCTTGGTGCTGCATGCAAGGTAAGTGGCGACTTCCCCGCAGCGCGAGAGGCCTTCGGCCGAGCGGCTGACCTGGCACCCGATAACAAGGAATATCGGCAGGAACTCCAAATCATCGATCGCAACTTCCCAAAGAACTGAAATGGCAACTCCCGATGCTCATCGATTCACGCAAAGCGATTTGGGGCGTGATAACACTGGCTGTCGTCGTTGTGTCCTGCAACCGCGGCGACACACCGAAACCAGAAATCGCGGTGCCCTCCTGTCCGATCCAGCTGCGCGATGTGTCCGACGAGACAGGAATCACATTCGTCCACACCGACGGTGGTTCTGGCCAAAAGTATATCATGGAGACGATTACTGCCGGCCTGGCTCTGCTGGATTACGACGGAGACGGATTGACCGACATCTACTTTCTCAACGGTGCACCGTTGAAGGGTACGACCATGGACACTCCTCCGAAAAACGCCTTGTATCGTAATGAGGGAGGGTGGAGGTTCTCGGACATGACCGACCGCGCGGGCGTCGGCGACGAGGGATACGCTTTGGGAGTTGCCGCAGCTGACTATGATAATGATGGCGATCTTGACATTTACGTGAACAACTTTGGCCCGAATGTCCTGTACCGAAACGAGGGCGATGGAACGTTTACCGACGTGACGCGGCAAGCGGGTGTTGGAGCAGGCGACACGATGGGAGCTGGAACGTCGTTCCTCGATATTGACGGGGACGGCCTGCTCGACCTGTATGTCGCCAATTACGTCGATTTCACCTACGAGACGCATGCCACGCGCACACGCACCGGGTTTGAAGAGTACGCCGGTCCTGTGGACTATCATGGCGTACCGGATGCCCTGTTTCGCAACAACGGGGATGGTACGTTTTCCGATTTCAGCGAGGAATCGGGAATCAGCCGATCGGTCGGTACGGGGATGGGAATCGTATCGGCCGATTATGACAACGACCGAGACACCGACGTCTTCGTTTTGAACGACGTGAGCGGAAACTTCCTCTTCGTGAATGACGGATCGGGGCGGTTCGAGGAAAAAGGTCTGTTGTCCGGCGCAGCGTACAACGTCTACGGTGACGCATTAGGAAGCATGGGTGTGGATTGCGGCGATTACAACAACGATGGACTGCTCGACTTCTTGATGACCTCTTATCAGGCGGAATGGCCCGTTCTGTACAGGAATCTGGGGAACGGCTGCCTGGAAGATGTCACACTCACAACCGGCGTTGGCGAAGGTTCTCTTCCGTATGTGAATTGGGGCGTGGGTCTGGTCGACCTTGATAACGATGCCGATCGCGACGTGTTCATCGCCTGCGGACATCTTCAAGTCCAGATTGACCAGTACGATGACTCCACGGCATACCGCGTTCGCAACATCGTGATGATGAACACGGGTGATGAGAAATTCGTGAATGTCTCAGACCGATGCGGCAATGGGCTCGCCCCCAAACAGAGCAGCCGCGGCACCGCATTTGACGACCTTGACAACGACGGGGATGTCGACGCAGTCGTGCTCAATTCCCGCAGCCACCCGACCGTCCTTCGAAACGAATCGCCCGCAAACAACCATTGGATCCTGATTCGACTGCGAGGCATTGGGTCAAATCGTGATGGAATTGGATCGCAAGTCGAGGTTGTCACGGGAGACGTTCGGCAGGTGGCGGAGGTGCACAGTGGCCGAGGCTATCAGAGCCATCACGGGTTGCGACTTCATTTCGGCGTTGGCAGCAGCGACCGGATCGACTCTGTCGAAGTGCGATGGCTCGGCGGCGGCGTTGACCTACTGACCGATGTCGAAGTCGATCAGCGATTGACGATCATTGAAGGATCGACGGTGAGAAAGCAGGAAGGGAAATCACCATGACCCATCGGATGCCGGCCGAGCCAGCCCTGTTACTGCAGTCCCAGAGTGGAGATCGGCAGAAATGTCTCAACTTGATTGCGGTACCCACCGATCTCCGCACGTGCGCTGGGCCAGCCGACAGATTCGGTCCGCACCCTGCTCTGGATGCGGCCAGCCTGCTCTGTTTAACCGCATCCGAGTGGAGATCGGCAGGAATCTCAGCTGAGCGTACCCGCCATCTCTCGCGCAGGCACTCGCCATTGCTTTTCCCAGTCCACACCCGCTCTGATGCGGCCGAGCGCTGCTCTGTTTAACCGCAATCCCAGAGCGGAGATCGGCAGCCAGTATCCACTTCGCACATGCATCCACCGATCTCTGCGCGGGATGCGCTTGCGGGGCCAGTGGACATTTTCCAGCGTCGTTTGGTTGCGGCCGAGCGTAGCCGAGCGCTGCTCGATGTTTAACCGCAATCCCAGAGCGGAGATCGGCAGCCGAGTATCCACTTCGCATATGCATCCACCGATCTCTGCGCGGGATGCGCTTGCGGGGCCGGTGGATATATTTCCCGGTCAGCACCGGGAAGCTCACGCATCCCGCTCGCCTTTCTTCGCCGGACCAGGTGTCTCAGGACGATTCTTTCGATCCTTCTTGCGGCCTTGCTTCTCACGCAAATCTCTTGCCGACGCAACGAACCCGAACCGGCCCCGGTCGTCCAAAGGTCCCATCCAGTTAGCCGACGTCACGAAAAAAACAGGGATCCAGTTTGTCCACACGGACGGCAGTAGTGGGCGACGTTTCATCATTGAACCGATGAGTGCCGGTCTGGCGTTGTTTGATTACGACAACGATGGCTGGATCGACATCTATTTCCTCAACGGCGCACCGCTACCCGGAACCAAGGTCACGACGCCCCCCAAAACAGCCTCTATCGCAACAACGGAGACTGGACGTTTACCGACGTCACGAATGAAGCGGGCGTGGGTGACACCGGCTTTGGCTTGGGAGTGGCCGCGGCCGACTATGACAATGACGGCGACACTGATCTCTACCTGAACAACTGCGGTCCGAACGCCCTTTATCGCAACAACGGTGATGGGACATTCACCGATGTCACGATGGAGGCGGGCGTGGCGAATGGAGACCTGGTCGGCGCGGGAGCCGCGTTCTTCGATATGGATGCCGATGGCGATGCGGATCTCTATGTCGCCAATTACCTCGAGTTCGATGAGTCAGAACATGTAGAACGGATCGTCAGCGGATATCCTTCCTACCCTTCGCCGCGAGACTTTCAGGCGGTACCCGACTCGCTGTTCCGGAATAATGGAGACGGCACTTTCACCGATGTGAGTGAGTCGTCTGGCGTCTCGAGTTGTCGCCGGAACCGGCATGGGAATGGTGTGTGCCGATTGCGACGACGACGGAGACACCGATGTGTTCGTGTTGAACGACGTGGCGGAGAATTTCTTCTTTCGCAATGACGGGAGCGGCAATTTCGACGAGGTGGCAACGCTCGTCGGGACTCGCCTACAACGGCTTCGGACAGGAAAACGCCAGCATGGGTGTCGATTGTGGAGACATCAACAACGACGGCTGGACCGATTTCTTCATGACCTCCTATCAGTCCGAGTTCCCCGTCTATTACCGCAATCTTGGAAGTGGACGGTTCGAAGATGCCACCCAGGAAACGCACTCGGGAATTGCCGTGTTTCCTTACGTCAACTGGGGGAACGGCCTGATCGATTTCGACAACGATGGTGACCGCGACATCTTACATCGCAAACGGCCATACCGCCGACAATGTGGATCTTTACGATTCGAGCACCTCGTACCGTGCAAGAGACGTTGTGCTACTGAATTCGGGTGACGGCCATTTCGTCAACGTATCGGACCGCTGCGGCAGCGGCCTGCTCGCCGTCCACTCCAGCCGCGGGACGGCCTTCGACGACCTGGACAATGATGGTCGGATTGACGCTGTCGTCCTGAACTCGCGAGCCCCGCCCCTCGTGCTTCGCAATGAGAGCAGCAATTCGAACCACTGGATCCAACTCCGGCTCTTCGGGTCCCAAAACAATCGGGATGCCGTGGGGACCAAAGTGCGAATCACCACAGGAAACCAGACGCAGATCGCCGAAGTGCACAGCGGGCGCGGATACCAGAGCCACTATGGAATGCGGCTGCACTTCGGACTCGATGGCCATCCCCAAGTGGATCGCATCGAAATCCAATGGCTCGGAGGTGGGATCGACCTATTTGAAGACGTCCCCGCCGATCAACTGCTGCGGATCGTCGAAGGCACCGGCCGTTGAGGAACGAGGGGCCCCTCGGCTACAATTCCACTCAACGGCTTGGTATCATGCAGAGTTGACGGCAGCACGGCCAAACGTGAATCCCTCCATCCCCTTTCTTCAGGCGAATGCAGACATGCCCACACCATCCCGCTCCATGTCACGACGTAAGTTCTTCAGAAAATCAACGGCCGCGGCGGCGGTCGTGGCGATGCCTACGTTCATCTCCGCAAACGTCCTTCGCTCGGCCGAGCGAGCCGGAGCCAATGATCGGATTGGGATCGGGTTTATCGGGGCCGGTCGGCGAGCGAATCAACTGACGGGACTTCCGTCCGATTCCCAGATCGTTGCGATTGCCGACTGCGATCTACGCAGTGCCAACGCAATGGCCAAGAAGTTCGATTGCCGGGCCTATCAGTACTACAAGGAGATGCTCGAGTCAAAGGATGTCAAAGCGGTGGTCGTGGCCACTCCAGATCACTGGCATACGCTGCGCGAGTATTGACGCGTGCAAAGCGGGCAAGGATGTCTATGTCGAGAAGCCGATGACGCTGACGATCCGTGAAGGCCGGCAGCTGGTCAACGCCGTCCGACCCAACGGCGGCACTCCGCGCGTCCTGCAGGTCGGCAGCCAGCAACGATCGATGGCTGCCAACCGATTTGGCTGTGAATTGGTGCGCACGGGAGCGATCGGCAAGGTTCATACGATGTTGGCGGCAAATTTCGAAAGCCCGTGGGAATGCGGTCTTCCCGGTCAACCGGTCCCCGAATGGCCTGGACTGGAACGTCTGGTGTGGCCAGACCGCCGTGGTGCCGTACAACATCGATATCGAAACACCTCGCGCCAAACCAGGTTGGATTTCGTTCCGGCCCTGGTCCGGTGGCGAAATGACCGGTTGGGGCGCTCATGGTTTCGACCAGATCCAATGGGCACTCGGAGCGTGCTTGACCGGCCCGGTCGAGATATGGCCGGAAGGCGAACCGTTCCATCCGCCCCGGTACACCGAGCCCGACACTATTCCGAAAGGAAACAAACTCTGCTCGAACCCGCTTGTCCAAATGCGGTACCAGATCGACGGCAATGATGTCCTGCTGAAACTGACCGGCGGACCTCGCGGCGGCGGCAAGTTCATCGGAGAAAACGGAACCATCACCATCGACCGTGGCCGAGTTTCCAGCGAACCGAAAGAGATTGTCATCGACGCGCATGAAGGCCAAGGACTTCAAACCTGGCGGTGACACGCGCGAGCATCTGGCCAACTGGGTCGACTGCATCAAGTCGCGCCAGCGCCCCGTCGCCGATGTTGAAATCGGACATCGATCGACCACCGTGTGCCACCTTGGAAATATCGCTCGCTGGGCAAACAGAAAACTCAAGTGGGATCCCGTCAAGGAACGGTTCATCGGCGATCAAGAAGCCAACGCGTTCCTGGCCAGAACCCAACGCAGCCCCTACCAGATCTCCGATCCAGGTAAGAATATTTCTGATGTCGGATCTTTCTGTCCTTTATCTTTTTGTCATTTAGAAAACCAACCTTGGCCGAAGTATCCATCAGAGACTCGTGACAAAAACATGAGGGACGAATTCTGATGTCGGATCTTTCTGTCCTTAATCATTTTTTGTCCTCGACCAGATCCGGGCGACTCCCGGTTGCGCATTGCGTCATCGAGGAAAGTCCCCGATCACGCAGGCTATTTGGAATATCAGAGCACGAGAAATCTTTTGTCGGGAGTGATAACGTGAATTTCAAGACACGGCAAGTCGCCCAGGCGCGTTGTTCGACCAACTCGCAATCGGCCCACACGATGACCCGGCGACAGATGCTGACCGCGGCAATTGCGGCAACGGCTACCGCTCCTGCAGTACGACTCTTCGCACAGGAGAAGCGCGTGAAGATTGACCGCATCGAGGTGTTCCCGTGTCGGTATCCGATGACAGGGTTTTTCAAGTTCCTCGCCGACCCACGTCGAGTCGGGCGCGCCGCGGTGATCGTGAAGAGTCACGGCGGACGACGGGACCGTCGGGTGGGGTCAGAGCGTGCCGGTCGAAAAGTGGAGCTACGAGACGCTCGAAGCGGCGACCGTGGCGCTGCGCGAATACTATGCTCCCGAGCTGATCGGCCACGATCCGACCGACATTGCCGGCGCTCACAAGATCATGGATCGGCGCGATCACGCCGGCTTTCAGCACCGGCATGCCGATCACGCGCGCCGGAATCGACATCGCGCTGCACGATCTGACGGGCAAGCTACGGGACAAATCGCTTTGCCAGACTGTGGAATTTGCCACGCGGCGGCCCGATCACGCTCAGCTGGACCGTCAACGCTGCGCACGCTGGACGAAGTCGAACGATCATGGCCGACGGCCGGCAGCTGGATACCGGCATTTCAACATCAAGGTGGCACCCGACCCCAAGTTCGATCTCGAACTGGCTCGGCATCGTGCGAAAAGCGGCACCGGACGGCTTTCTGTGGGCGGATGCCAATGGCGGCTATGATCCGCGCAACGGCGCTCCAAGTCGCTCCGAAACTGGCCGACGTCGGGAGTCGACGTGCTCGAAGCGCCAATCCAGCCGAATCAGATATCCGGTTATCAGGCCTTCGACCGACAAGCGCGCTTTGCCCATCCTGATGGACGAAGGGATCGTTTCGCCGGTCGAACTCGCCGAGTTCATCCGACTGAAAATGCTCGACGGAATCTCCATGAAGCCGGCGCGATGCGGCGGGCTGATGTCCAACAAACGCCAGATCGAAATGATTCAGCAAGCACGGCCTGATGTGGCTCGGCAGCGGACTCTCCGACCCGGACATCTCGTTGGCCGCGTCGCTCGGCCTCTACGGTGCGTTCGGATTAACGAAACCGGCAGCACTCAACGGACCCCAATTCCTCACCGCCGATGTCCTCGAAACACCCGCTGAAAGTCGTCAACGGATCGATGGAAGTTCCTACTGGCCCAGGGCTGGGAATCGAGGTCGATGAAGACAAAGTCCATGAACTCGTGAAAAAGTCGAACGTTGAAGGTTGATTAACATGCCACACGCTACGAGACTCCGCGCGTTTTCTTTCTCTCCATGGATCCTTCTGCTGCCACTCGCGAACCTCCTGGGCGGATTGTCAGCGAGTGCCGATCCGTGCGTGATCGAGGTTCCCGCAAGTACACTGACACAACATATCGCCGTCGAGCTGCCCCGAGATGCAACATGGGACCTGGATGCGGCCTGGCAATTGGTCAACGTGAACCGACCGGGGGAAAAACTTCCAGCACAAGTCACTTGTTCGCTCAACGAAAACGGCACACTCGCAGCGTCCGGCCAACGAGTGCTCGCCTCAATCGCACCCACATCCGAAGGCCAGGTTCGTACGTTTCGACTGGAAAAACTGAATCCGGCAACCGCGACCACGGCGTTTCGATTCGAGCAGCAAAAGGGGCGATCGCTTGAACTGCTGGAAGACAGCAAACATGTGCTCACCTACAATTTCGGGACGATCACTGACCCAAAGGTCCCTGAAAACGATGCGCGACGATCTCGCGGCTGTTACATTCATCCGGTTTGGGGAATGAGTGGCGAGATTCTAACCGCTGATTTTCCAAGAGACCACTACCATCATCATGGGATCTTCTGGTCCTGGCCGTTTATAAAAATCGACGATGAAACCTATGATCTCTGGGAATACAAGAATATCCAACAACGGTTCGTCAAATGGCTCCACCAAGAAACGGGACCGGTGGCAGCCGTCGTGGGAGTGGAAAACGGCTGGTTTGTTGGCGAGCAGCAAGTGGTGACCGAACGAATCTGGATCACCGTCTATCGATCCGAAAAAGACGATCGATCGATCGATTTGACGTTGGCGTTCGAGGCGGGTGACAAACCAGTGACGCTCCAAGGTCGACAGACGAAGAGCTACGGTGGACTGACGGTGCGCTACGATGTGGCGCCACGCACCGATGCCCTCGTCCGTGTTCCCGGGCGGACGCTCGGGAACATCGACAAAGGCCCCTCACCCGGAGAAGACCTTTTGAATACCCCCTTGCCCTGGGCCGACCTGGCTTCACAATTCCCGCACGCCAACCAACGCAGCGGCGGTTCGCTGTTCATTCATCCCGACCATCCTGATTACCCTCCCACCTGGCTCACACGCACGTACGGAGCACTCTGCGTCGGTTGGCCAGGCATCAAGCCCCATACGATCGATCCCCAAAAATCCGCAACGCTTGGCTATCGATTCTGGGTGCATCGATCGGAAATCACTCCGGAAGCCATCGATCGCGCGTACCGATCGTATCGCGACGGCGTGAAGGCGGCCGTCCGTAGCCAGTGATCAGCGTGAATGCGGACGAGGTAGCGAGGCCTCGCTGTTCTACTGTCGGTTCACTTCTTGCACTCATGCGCACTTCGAAAACCTGTTCTACTGTCGGGTGATTTGTTGTTCTCTTGCGCATTTTTCGAAGACCTGTTTCCTGTTTAACCGCAATCCCAGAGCACGGATTGGGATATGACTCGCCATTCGCCGGCGTCCACCAATCCGACGCCGGATGCGCTTGCGGGGCCAGTGGACATGCTCCGTATCGTTTGGTTGCGGCCGAGCGCAGCGAGGCTGCTATTAACCGCAATCCCAGAGCACGGAGCAAAATTCGCCCACGGGGGAAGAGTCGCCCACCGTGGCCCGCGGGCCCGCCCGGCCAGACGATTCATTGCTCGCGACGGCCTGAAGGCGGCCAAGCGAAGTACGGCTCACCGCAAGCGCATCCCGGCGTCCGACCGGTGGATTGGTGCTCGAAATAGAAGTCGTGTCGCCGGTCTCCGCTCTGGAATTGCGGTTAAACAGTCGAACGAAACCGCGCTACCGACAGGTGCGTGCGACACTTCCGCTGCGCCGAGCCCATTCCTGGCCCACGGCGATATGGTAGACTAGGTAAGCTAAGGCGACTTTAAAACTCTTTTCGCGCCACCTACGCAATCCGCTTGGCGCATCCAGCCCCCATTTTTGACGGAGACGGACATGAACCGCGTGCGAACCTGGGTATTTCCCATGTGGTTTATGGTATTTATTCCACTCGTCGCCGCGGCTCAAGACAGCGACAAGAAGACGGACAAGACGCCCGGGTTGAACGCGTCGGTCGTTTCGGGGCTGCGACTGCGAGGAATCGGGCCGGCGTTCATGTCGGGCCGGATCGTCGACATTGCGGTCGATCCCGAGGACCGGAGCACGTGGTATGTGGCAGCCGCTTCAGGCGGCGTCTGGAAGACGACCAATGCCGGCACCACCTGGAAGCCAATTTTCGACAACTACGGTTCGTATTCGATCGGCTGCCTGGCGATCGATCCGAACAACCGGCACGTCATCTGGGTTGGGACGGGCGAGAACAACAGCCAGCGCAGCGTCGGATACGGCGACGGCCTCTACAAATCACTGGACGGTGGCAAGAGTTTCCAAAGAGTCGGCCTGGAGAACTCCGAGCACATCGGCAAGATTCTGATCGATCCGCGCAATTCGGACGTGGTTTACGTGGCGGCTCAAGGTCCGTTATGGGCGCCGGGCGGGGACCGGGGACTGTACAAGACGACCGATGGCGGCAAGACGTGGAAATGCGTGCTGGAGATCAGCGAGAACACGGGCGTATCGACGTTCATTTTGATCCGCGCGATCCCGATACACTGTACGCCTCGGCCTACCAGCGACGGCGCCACGTCTGGACGCTGCTCAACGGCGGCCCGGAGTCGGGTCATCTACAAGTCGACCGATGCAGGCGCAACCTGGCGAAAGATCAATCGCGGTTTGCCCGGCGTGGACATGGGCCGGATCGCACTTGCCGTTTCGCCCATCAAACCGGACGTCGTTTACGCATTGGTCGAAGCGGCCGAAGAGCCAAGGTGGATTCTTCAAATCTTTGGACCGAGGCGAGACGTGGTCGAAGCAGAGCGACTATGAAAGCCGCAGCCCGCAATACTATCAGGAGATCTTCGCCGATCCCCATGTGTTCGACCGGATCTATTCGATGGATGTCCGTGATGATGGTCATCGGACAATGGCGGCAAGGACGTTCACACCGTTGGGTGAGCAGTGGAAACATGTGGACAACCACGCGTTGGTGATCGATCCGGCCGACGCGGACCATCTGCTGATCGGGTGCGACGGCGGCTTGTACGAAACGTGGGATCGGGGCAAGAACTACGACTTCAAAGCCAATCTTCCGCTCGCACAGTTCTACAAAATCGCCGTGGACAATTCGCTGTCCGTTTTACAACGTCTACGGCGGCACACAGGACAATGCCACTCAGGGCGGTCCGACTACGCACGAAGAACATCCATGGGATCCGCAACAGCGACTGGTTCATTACGGTTTTCGGCGACGGTTTCGATCCGGCCGTCGATCCGGAAGATCCGAACATCGTTTATTCGCAGTGGCAATATGGTGGTTTGATCCGGTTGGACCGGAAGACGGGTGTACGCATCGACATCAAACCGCAGCCTGATCAAGACGGTCCCGCATTGCGTTGGAACTGGGACTCGGCGTTACTGATCAGTCCCCATTCACCCCATCGGCTCTACTACGCAGCTCAGATCCTGTTCCGCAGCGACGATCGTGGCGATACCTGGAAGGCGGTGAGTCCCGACCTGACGCGAAACCTGGACCGCAACACCTTGAAAGTGATGGGTCGAGTTTGGGGTGTTGACGCCGTTGCCAAGAACAATTCGACATCGTTTTACGGATCGATCGTCACCGTTTCCGAATCGCCATTGGTCGAGGGACTGTTGTACGTCGGGACAGACGACGGGCTGGTCCAGATCAGCGAAGACGGAGGCGAAAACTGGCGCAAGGTCGAGGAATTTGAAACGCTGGACGTTCCGGAATACTGCTTTTGTCAGCGATATCGAGGCGTCGCTGCACGATCCCGACACGGTGTACGTCGTGTTGTACAACTACAAGCGCGGTGACTTCAAACCATACGTCGTCAAGAGTGCGGATCGCGGACGCACGTGGATGTCGATCACCGGCGATCTGCCCGAACGCGGTTCCACCTACACGATCGTTCAAGATCACGTCAAGCCGAACTTGCTGTTTGTTGGCACGGAATTCGGCCTGTTCTTCACGACTCGACGGCGGGCGAGAAATGGATCCCGTTGAAGGGCAGGACTCCCGACGATCGCGGTCCGGGACCTGGAAATTCAGCGAGCGAGAAAACGACTTGGCCGTTGGGACGTTTGGGCGCGGTTTCTACATCCTGGATGATTACACTCCACTTGCGCGAACTGAGTGAAGAGCTGGTCGAAAAGGACGCGCACATCTTCCCGATCAAGAAGGCGTTGATGTACATCGAAACGAATCCGCTTGGTGGCGGCGACAAGGCATTTCAGGGAGCGAGTTTCTTCACCGCCCCCAATCCGCCATTCGGAGCGACGTTTACCTATTGGCTCGGCAACTCGTTGGAAACCCAAAAGGGCAAACGGCAGATCCCAGGATCATGCGCTGGCCAAACAGGGTAAGGATGTGCCCTACCCAGTTGGAGCGAATTGAAAGCGGAAGATCGAGAGGAATCCCCGCGGGTGTTCCTGACCGTACGCGACACGAATGGTGATGTCGTTCGGCATATTGCCGGCTCAACCTCCAAAGGAATGCATCGAGCAACATGGAACTACCGCCACACCGGCTACACACCAGCTCAAACCAGCGGTGACAGCTCCGGGCCCTTGGCCGTGCCGGGCAGGTACACCGTAAGCGTTTCGACGGCAATCGACGGCAACGTGACCCAGATCGCCGGCCCAACGGAGTTCGAAGTCGAACCGCTTGGTGCGGCCACGATCCCTGAACAGGATCGAGCAGAGGTGTTGGCATTCCAAAAGAAAACGGGAGCACTTCAGCGAGCGGTCATGGGCGCTTTTCAAGTGGCCCAGGAGTCGGCGAATCAACTGAAGTACATGAAAAACGTGATCGCCACCACGCCCGGCATCGATCCGAAACTGGCGGCCAAAGCACGAGAGTTGGAACTGCGATTGCAGGACGTGCTGGAACGATTCTCGGGTGACCCCACCCGGCCGCGACGCAGCGAGCCTGCAACTCCAGGGATCTTGAGCCGAGTACAGACCGTCGTGCGCGGCCACTGGTCCACTACGCACGGACCCACGAACACGCACCGCAAGAGTTACGAGATTGCCGCGGATGAGTTCGCCAAGATCCTGGGCGATCTGAGAAAGCTGGTCGATAAGGAGATGGTGGCTTTAGGGAATAAACTTGAGGCCGCTGGGCGCCCTGGACACCCGGCCGCGGCATCCCGCGCTGGAGTCGGTAAGGCGAGCGTGGGGTGGAAGCCCCATGGTAGTGCGACCAGTGACGGTGTATCACAGAATGACATGGAGCATCGCCACCAGCTACCACCAGGAAGCTTACGCATCCGGCTCGCCTTGAGGCGCTGGTAAGGCGAGCGTGGGGTGGAAGCCCCATGGTAGTGCGACCAGTGACGGTGTATCACAGAATGACATGGAGCATCGGCACCAGCTACCACCAGGAAGCTTACGCATCCGGCTCGCCTTGGAACATTGGCATCCCGCGTCGTGACAGAGTCTGGACATTCTCACGTTTGGGAGGAATCAGATGTTGGCAAAACCGTTCGGCAAACGATTTGTGTTGGCAATGATCGCCGTCCTATCGGTAACTCAACTGATCAGCCGTGCGGTTCGATCCGCCGAACCCGCACGACGAAACGTGGTGTTCGTCCTCAGCGACGACCATCGTTACGACTTCATGGGCTTCATGCCGCAGTGCCCGGAATTCCTGGAAACGCCCAACATGGACCGCATGGCGCGCGAAGGAGCCCATCTGGCCAACGCGTTTGTCAGCACGTCGCTGTGCTCGCCCAGCCGAGCGTCGATCTTGACGGGCCAGTACATGCACCATCATCGCGTCGTGGACAACCAGCGGCCGGTCCCGAAGGGAACGGTCTTCTTTCCCCAATACCTGCAGACAGGCCGGTTACCAGACGGCCTTCGTCGGCAAATGGCACATGGGACACGACCACGACGCATCCGCGCCCGGGGTTCGACCATTGGGTCAGTTTCCGCGGCCAAGGAGCCTACTTCGACCCGACGTTGAACATCAACGGCAATCGCAAAGAATTCGAGGGCTACACCACCGACATCCTGACCGACCAGGCGATTCAATGGCTGGAGCAGACGCGATCCGGACAAACCGTTTTTTCTGTACCTGTCGTTCAAAGCGGTTCACTATCCGTTTCAACCGGCCCAGCGCCACCAGGGCCGATACGAAGACGCAGCCGATCGATTACCCCGAGACGATGGCCAATACGGAGCGGAACTACCAGACGCAACCGCACTGGGTCCGCGAGCGGCGGTACAGCATCCACGGCATCGACCACATGGAGACCGGCGCCTTTCGACAAGGATCCCGTTCCCGATTTCGACGACCTGTATCACAGCTACTGCGAGACGGTCCACGGGCTGGACGAGAACCTCGGCCGCGTGCTGGAGTACCTGGACGAAGACCGGCCTGACGCGACAACACGCTGGTGATCTACATGGGCGACAACGGTTTTGAGTTGGGCGAACACGGGTTCTACGACAAACGAGATGCGTTCGAGCATTCGATCCGCGTCCCGATGCTGGCCTACGCCCCGGGCCTGATCGAGCCCGGCACACGAGTCGAGCAGATGGTCCAGAACATCGACATCGCGCCGACCGTCCTGGACGCTTGCGGCGTGCAGCGTGCCCGAGCGGGCACAGATGGACGGCCGGTCGTTCCTGCCGCTGCTGCAGGGCGAGAACGATCCCGTGGCGCGATCACATTCTGTACGAGTATCACTGGGAGTGGAATTTCCCGGCCACGCCCACGACGTTCGCCATCCGCACGGACCGGTACAAGTACATCTTCTACCACGGCCTGTGGGACCACAACGGCTTTTACGATCTGAAGACCGACCCGATCGAACGGCACAACTTGATCCATGTCCCGGCATATCGTGACACGGTCGAAACGCTCAAAACGCAACTGTTCGATGAACTTGAAGCGTCCGGCGGATTAATCTACCCCGTACGCCCACCGGCCGGCGACCGCCTGGACCAACGAAAACTGCGACGGTAATCTAACGAACATCCGGCATGTCACGTGCCTGTTTCACGATGCGCATCTGCTGGTCGAGCCACGCTTCAAAACCTCGCTGGGTTGGGAAACCGGCCAGGATACCGGCTGCAAACGCGGCTCCGAGCACGATGGAGTACAGCTGCCCTTCGAGCATATAGGCAATGATGTTACAGAAGGCAGCTCCCTCCAACATTGCACTGCCGATGATCGTTTTGTTCAGAAACACCTGAGCCAGCTTTCCTTCGTCCGTATTCGGGGGCGTCCATCCAGCCGGTTGTCGGAATCCTGGTGGTGGCCAGCTGCCGCGTGCGATGCTTCGGCACGCGGACGCGACAACCCATCCTGGAACGAGGAACCGTGGAATGACAAACGATACGCCAGCGGCGGCCATCACCATGCTCATGATGGCACCACCCTGAATCTGCTGCGGATCGGGATCCAGCACAAACACGACCACGGCGCCGAATGTAATCACGGCGCCAACCAGCGCGGCTACAATGATCTTCGCGACGCGAAGTGCGCTTCGGGTGAGTCTTTGACGTGGGTCCCATTTCTGATCCCTCTGATTTTAGTTCAGGTCGCAACGGCAAATTTCTCAGAACGTGTCCCGACATTCAGAATTCCCTCACCCCCAACCGTCTCCCGCACGCGGGAGAGCGGGCCAATCGTGTCGCTTCGCGACCAGTTTGGCGATTCCGGGACACGTTCTCAGTTGGAGCTCTCACGGTATTTCTTCAACACTTCCTGGGTGTCTTCCAGTTTCAATCGCGGCCCCATACTCGACACAATCCTCGGAGGCGGCTCGAGATGCCAAACCGCCGGCCTGGAGACAGGTCATCCCTGAAGTGATTCCGTACAAAAACGCGCCGGCAAACATGTCCCCTGCCCCAACGGTGTCAATCGCTGTCGTGGAGACCGGCGGAATTTTCTGGAGCGACTGGCCATCGAACGCCACGGCACCGCGAGAACCGCAGGTGACGACGAACTGTTGTGCAATCTTCCGAAGAAACTCGAGCGCATCGTCAAGACTCCCGGTTTCCGCCATGCACATTGCTTCCTCTTCGTTCGCAAAGAGCAGGTCGACACCGTCACCCACCAATTCGTTCATGGCGGGTCGGAAATACTGAATGATATTTCGGTCAGACAACGAGAACGCCACCTTGACACCCTGCGACCGGGCGCGATCGGCCGCGAAAAGAGCCGCCTGCTGGCTCGACGCGCCCGTCACCAGGTAGCCTTCCACGTAGACAAATTTCGACTGAGCGACAATCGATGCATCAATGTCATCCGGTGATATTTCTGCCGACGCACCCAAAAAGGTATTCATCGTGCGATCGGCATCGGGAGTCACCAACACGAGGCATTTTCCTGTGACACCCGCCGCCATCTGCTGGGCCGCGGCACCCGTGGTGACCCCCGCCCGCTCCAAATCTTGAATATAAAACGCTCCCATCTCATCATCGGCAACTCGACCCGAATAGAACGCGCTGCCACCGAACTGACTCAGCGCAATAATCGAATTAGCAGCTGAACCTCCACTGCCACGATGGCTTTCCTGAGCCCCCAGCCGTTCGACAATCTGCGCTTGTTGTACCTCGTCAACCAGCGTCATCGCCCCTTTATCAATGCCTAGTTCGTGAAGTTGTTCCGGAGTGACTTCATACTCGATGTCGACTAACGCATTCCCAACACCATAAACGTCGTATTTCGTCATTTCTTCGATTCCTGGCTGCGTACAAAATCACCGGCGATTGGGACGAGTATAGCGTGGATTCACTGGGTTATATATGGAAGCGTAAAAAATGGGTGGAACACCGCACAAATTGCGCTCTTCGTCTCTCTTGATATTTCTCTGAGGGCGGAATGCGGAGCGGACGACTGCTGATCGTTAAGGGATTCACGGGTCTTCTCGCTGGCTCAGACGGACCAGCGCTCCGCCGCGTGAGATGGGGATTAAGGATCGGCAAGAGAATTAAACCGGGATGTTCGCCCGCATTTTCGAAATCCTGTTTAACCGCAATCCCAGAGCGGAGATCGGCAGTAGAGTGTCCATTTCGCATGAATGTGCCACCGATCGGAGCGCCGGAATGCGCGCTCGCGGCCGGTAACCGTCATATAAGGCGGCCGACCAAGATGCCGGTTTAATATTGACTGCGATCCTAAGACGATGATTTGGTAAGATGACGATTGAGACCAGGATCCGACCAACTGCGACGCTGCGAAACCTCCGACCTTTCGCGAGCCGCAGGGCGGCCAGGGCCGCCAACCAAAGGGGTGCTACCGCACCCGTGCAGGAATCCGCACCCGTTGGTGGATGAATTCTTGCCAAGAAGACAAGTCTTTGTGATGTCGCGTCGTAAAGAGCCAGACATGAATGTTCCCGCAAACCGTTCGCCTCGAAGGCGCCGGCCGCTGAGCACCAGGAAGAAGCTGCTTTTTGCATCCGTCGTGTTCACTCTGTTCCTGGCCGTGCTTTACGGCAGTACGGTCACCTGGCGTTCGCACAAATTGTACAACCTGCTCAAAGCGAATCGCCGCGGCTGGAAGGTACAGATCCATCGCCCCGATTCTCAACTTGGCTTCAGCACAATCCCCGGCGTCACATCGGCCGAACTCTTTCCGATCGGCACGGAAGTGCCAACAAAAATCGACGGAAACGGTTTCCGCATTCCACTCGACGAAGCGCCGCCACCGTCGGGCGACGCCGGCCCACTCGTCATGGCCCTCGGATGTTCCTTCACTTTTGGAGCCGCCTGTCCTGCGGAAGAGACGTTTCCGTTTCTTGTCGCCGAACGATTGCAGGGACGGAGCATCAACGCGGGAGTGTGCAGTTACGGCCTGGCCCAGATGCTCCTGTATGCTCGGAAAATCATCCCGCAATACGAGCCGGACCTTGTCTTGGTGCAATATTCACCGTGGCTGGTTGACCGAGCGTTGAGTTGTTACGCGCCACTTATTTCGGCAGACAGCCGGTCCCTTATTTTGCCGACAGCGATCATGGATTGATTATTCAACCGCCTCCATTTTCTCCAAGCGCGATCGATCCTCGGGTATACGATCGGACAGCACCTTCACTTGGCGATTACTTCTCGTTCACCGCCAAAGCCGGAGTTCCGCTTCTTCTTCACGATGACAGTCTGGGATTTTTGACATGGCTTCGACAATTGTTCGGGTTCTACACCGTGCCGACCGACCAGCGCAAGAGGTTGTTGATGCCGTCTATGGCGAACTGGAACGACTCTGCGCCAAGACAGGTGCCCGAATGGTAATTGTCATATTGGACAAAGTTGTTCCATCTGGCGAGCGTGAGACGCTCAACACACAATCGGCAGCGATCGCGGATGCTCATACGGCGCTTGTGACACGGATCCCGGACGGCCCGATCGCCCACCGGAACATGATGTATCAATGGCAGTACGGGCATTGGCGCGGCGAACCGCCGGTTATGGTGGATGACCACCCCAACCGACTCGCGCACGAGATCATCACCCAAGAGATCATCGCAGCGCTTGAGCGTCAGGCGAGCGCACGTGCGTTAGCTTCCCGGTTGAAGCGGCAAGAGAGACGTCTTGAGATACCCTCGCCCAAGCCTTTTCCATTTTCCATTCCCCATCGATAACCCCAAATTCTCCTTGTGCCATATCTATCCAAGATCCTCGTGAACATTGTCACAAGGATTTGTGCGGCAAGGATATTTAGAAGAAGCTGGTTATAGATTCGAGAAGAAAAATGAAGAGCGGAAGCTCGTATTGTCTGGCGGTCCTGCCGCTCTGTGCCACTTGTCGGAGATTTCGTTACTGCCGCCGCATGCATTTTTGAGAATGTGCCACTATTGAAGATCATTGTGAAGTTTTCACAAAGTTCGGATAACGTTTTC
Organism: uncultured Ignavibacteriales bacterium; assembly: GCA_963764825.1. Taxonomy (GTDB): domain Bacteria; phylum Bacteroidota; class Ignavibacteria; order Ignavibacteriales; family Ignavibacteriaceae; genus JAZGGS01. Next base: position 592,498 of record CAVXUA010000003.1, read on the forward strand.
AAAAGTCTGTAATTAACCGCAATCCCAGAGCACGGAGTTGGGTTGTGATTAGCCATCGCGGTTGCGGTCTCCACCAATCCGTGCGCGCGGATGCGCTTGCGGGGCCAGAAAACTCGAATTCCAGTTCCACCGGCCCCGCAAGCGCAGCGGCGCATCCGATCGGTGGTCAACTCAACCAAACGGATGATTTCTCGCCGATCTTCGCTCTGGGATTGCGGTTAAATAGCGCGGCCGAACCGCGACCATGAAGCAAGGCGAGCCGGATGCGTAAGCCTTAGGTCTTACCACATCTCGAGTCCGCGACGAAACGACCCCAAAATGCGTCAAACTGCAACGGTCAGGTAGCTGGGACGGGGACACTTGGGATCGCCTCAAAAATAAGTTCCACATTTCGTGGCCTGAGAGGTTTTACGCTGAAAGCGTTGCATTCCAAAGCCAGGCAATACGTGACGAGGCGGAGTTCTTTACGCTGAAAGCGTTGCATTCCGAAGCCCAGGGTCGCCGGGAGTTGCGGCGGTAGCCGCAACTCTCGGCGCACCCTGGGTACGGTGTAAGCAAACAACGTACCCTGAAGGGGTTCCACACGAAGAAAACCAACGCGCAACCAACCACCATCGTTTTCGCCGTGTGTAACACCTTCGGCGTAAAACGGATTGGGGGACGTGTACCCAGGGTGCGCCGCCCCCCTGGCGGCAACCGCCAGGGGGGCGGCGACCCTGGGCTTCGGAATGCAACCCCTTCGGGGTAAAGAAACGACGAATCGAATCACCGAAGTTATTTTTGAGCGGTTCCTTGGCTTCACCATCCTACGCAAATGATGACCGAATTGTTACGACATGAATGTGGGCAGACCTAAGGCTCACACCCACCGCTCGCCTAAACTCAAAAATGCGCAAGAGAACAACAAATCACCCGACAGTAGAATAGGTTTTCGAAAATTCGCGCAAGACAGCAACAAGTACTCCGACAGTACTAAACCAAGAGATCCCGAAGGGAGGTTATGAATCGGAATCAAAAAATGGGATCGGTCGCTTGCGATCTCAGCGCCTGGGCGTGAATGTTTTGAAAAAAATCGGCCCGAAGGTCTATTCCACCCCCTGGAACTCGGGGAGATTCACGAGCCAGTTCATTTCGCGAGCGATTCCATCCGCCAACTCTCCGCGCTGCAACTCGCGAGGAAGGACACTCCAAGCGTACGTTTCCACCTCGAAATGCGTAAGTTCAGGATAATGGTTCGCTGCACGAATGCATTCTCGAATCTGGCCCTGAGTCGTTGCAATGGCACCGAACCGATCAAGGAAGATTGGCACATGGAAGTGAACTCGGCATTCGGACTGAAGAAGCCCCTCGCGACTTGCCCGCCGCATCGATTCGATTGCTTCTCCAGGCAGGTCATCAAAAAAGGATGTCTGTTGAGTGTCTGGTGCCCAGACCATTGTCTGGTGCAAGTAACGATCTTCGGCAAAAGATGCCAATTGCTCGAGTGCCATTTCCTGTTGCGGTTGTGTAATGGATTGGAAATCGATGCGAACCGCCGAAGACACCTGCACCTTACCGACACGGATACCATGTTCAGCGTACGTCGAAAACACGTCCTGCTGCTCTTCAAACATCACCGCCGTGTGACAGATGTCGTGACACACGCGCAGGTGTCGCGGCACCCGTTGCTCATCGCCTCGCGGAATCAAGAACTCATCGAAGAATCGCACGACATCGTCGGCCACCTGCAGCACGCACCCAGGTTCGGGTTCGAGGCACAGGTAAATGAGCCGCCCGGTTTCGGCTTCCAGATCGGCAGAAACATCCGCCACCTCGCGCAGATGCGCGGCTGCCAACTGCAACTGTTCAGGATCTGGTTGAGGCCGATTCCAAGCGATGGGTAACGTCGAGATACTCCCTTCCATCGACGGGGGAAGAAGCGAATGGAGAATGCAGATCAAATCCCTGGTGTACAAGAGACGTGATGGTTCGAACCAGGTTGGTTGATAGACACGGTGCTTGACGATCGGTTCGTGAAAGTCACCGTAAGGAAAACCGTTGAGTGTAAACGGAGTTAAACCAGCGTCGGCCAGCCAAATGGCAAACTCGGCACTCTTGCCGGGATCGGACAACATCCGAGCGGCTGGTGCAGCTCAGCCAGAGTCCGATCCCCATCGGGTTGTTCGGAGAAACCTGCTGTTTCACGCGCAAGGCGTAACGCTTCAGATTCCCGATCGTACTCGTCAAATCCGCACCGGCATGAACGTTTGTGCAATATGCCAAATATCGGTTCATCACCCCATTCCCACCCACTGCTCGAAAACCCACTGCTCGAAAACACGATTTCTCGAAAACTCTATCTTGCCGGATCGCCGCGAATTCGCAATAACTCATCCAGGAATCCTTCTGCTTGCCCGGGAGCGATCCCCAGCCTCTTTTGAGGCGAAACCTGGCATTCTCTCAGAACATCGGCCGAGCCAATCGCACTTTGACGATATGACCGAAACACTTGTAGTCAAGCAACTTGCGCGATGACGCCATGTCCCAAACCGCTTACAAACCGCGAGGTTTGAACGTTACCAGGGACATCGTTCCACCTGTTGTGTCGAACGGCTTCGTGTCGACCGATCCATCACTGACGTGTTTTCTGGCCCCTCACTCTCCCTCTCCCCAAAGGGGCGAGGGGTCATCGAACAGTCATCGATTGGCTGATCCTTGGCACGACAACCGAAGCGTGCGCACTGCAAAACCCACCTCTTGCACAATCGGAACCCAACTTGAACGCCTCGCTTGCGAAACGGAAATCGAAAGTTCGGCCTCGACACAGAACTGAGGTCGCGGCTCAACCGAGTGAACCGATGAGACGGTTTTTCTTGCGCACGCGGACCGATGCAAAACACCGCGATCCTGTTCGTCGGTTTTTCGCTGATCGCCTTCCCCATCGTTTGGGCATATTGGAGTTCGCAGATGCGCAGGCGAGCACCTACTGAGCAAGCGGAGATCGTGAACACGTACCCACACGATCCGCAGGCCTATTGTCAAGGACTGGTTTATCGAGACGGCTTCTTGTACGAAGGAACCGGGCTGCACGATGGCCAGTCTTCGATACGCAAAGTCGAGTTGGAGACGGGCAAGGTTTTTAAGAAGTGTCATCTCGAACGGAACGAATTCGGCGAAGGGATCACGCTGTGGAAGGACGACCTGATTCAATTGACATGGGAAAACGGATATGCCATCGTTTACGATGCCGCATCCTTTGAGAAGAAGGGTTATTTTCGCTACCGCGGTGACCAATGGCGCGAGGGCTGGGGCCTGACACACGACGGCCAGCAGCTGATCGTCAGTGACGGCACATCGACACTACGTTTCCTCGACCCCAAGACGTTTGCTGTAAAACGCCGCGTGACCGTTCGGGATGGGAGCCGGCGGGTGATTCGGATCAATGAACTCGAGTTCATTGACGGCGAAATCTACGCGAACATCTGGTATGACGATCGAATCGCGCGCATTTCTCCATCGTCTGGGCGTGTGCTCGGCTGGATCGACCTGACAAGACTGTACCCCGCTCATCAACGCCCGGATCGTGACCACGTGCTGAATGGGATCGCGTTCGATCCAGAAAATCACCGGATCTTCGTCACGGGAAAGCACTGGCCAAAGCTCTTCGAAATTCGTGTTGTGAATGAATAGGTTGGCTGGACGGGGAAGAACGCAACGTGAGACGTCGGCTCCAATTATCCCTGGCACTGCTTTCGGCAATGACCGTTCTCAGTGGATGCAACTCGGTTCAGGGAACCCGAGGAAGCGTTCGTATCACAGGCCACCTACGCGCAGTCCAGAGCGGCACGCATTCCCGCAATCGAAAAACGCTGTACAGATCCGGTTCAGGACAAAAAAATGAAGGACAGAAAAATCAGATTCGGCATTTTTTTGTCTCCCATATTTCTGTCATCGAAATAATTGCGAAAGCAGCAGGCGCGACCCAGAATCGTGCAACTCTATTTAGGCCGAACGGGAATATCGAATAGCCAACGAAGATTCTAGAATGCCAGTTGAATACGAATGCCGACTGTATTCTAAACCGACAGACAAAAGAAGGCGGCGTCAAGGTCAATTCCGTGTGCACGCAGGATGGGCATCCGTGCCCGTCTATCCCTTCATCGGGTAGGTGCAAAAATGAATGTCGCGACCTGCTCCGCCATTTCTCGTTCGCCATTTCATGAAACTCGTTGCCGCTCATTGAGGGTCACCATGACACGATTCTGGATCATCCCGCTGGTCATCACGATGGCGACCGTGTCTCCCTGCACGCAAGACACTCATGCCCAAAACGTGATGGATCTTGCCGGCGAATGGACATTCCAACTTGATGCCGATAACGTTGGGATCGAAGAACGCTGGTATGAACGTACCCTTCGCAATTCCATCCATTTGCCAGGATCATTGCAGCAGCAGGGATACGGTCACGACGTCTCGGTGGATACTCCTTGGACAGGTGCGATTATCGATCGATCGTGGTTCACGGCCGACCGGTACGAGAAATATCGCCAACCGGGAAATGTGAAAGTGCCGTTTTGGCTCCAACCCAAAAAGCACTACGTTGGAGCGGCCTGGTACCAATGAACGGTCGAGGTTCCACCGAGCATGGCTCGGGCGACGTATCGTACTGCGATTGGAACGCCCGCATTGGGAAACTCGGTTGTGGGTGGACGGTTCGGAAGTTGGCACGCGGAATTCCTTGGGTACGCCGCACGAGTACGACTTGACTGACCAACTGGCTTCCGACCGAACGGAACAGAAAAAACATCGGTTGACGATTCGCGTCGACAATACCGTGCGAATCAACGTCGGTGAAAACGCCCACAGCGTGACCGATCATACGCAGACCAATTGGAATGGGATTGTCGGGACCATGGCGCTTCGAGCGACCGACCTGATTTGGATCGATCAAGTGCAGGTGCACCCTGACATCGAGGCACGTGCGGCACGGATTCACGTACGCATCGGGAACAGGACTGGTGGAGCTGGAGGTGGAACATTGCGACTCGCTGCGGACGCATACAACGCAACTCGATCGCATCACCCGGCCCCAATCGAAGTGCCGATATCGCTGGATCCGGACGGAACCGACGTCAAGATCACTTATCCGTTGGGCGACGATCTGTGCCTGTGGGACGAATTCAGTCCCGCGCTGTACTCCCTCTCGATAGAACTCAATGCTCGCGATCGAGAGTGCAAGTTCGACAGATGAAACTTCCGTGGCTTTTGGGATGCGGGAGATCGCAACGACGGTACCCAGTTCATGATCAACGGCCGCACGCTGTTCTTTCGCGGCACACTCGAATGCTGCATCTTTCCTTTGACCGGATACCCGCCGACGGATGTCGGGGCCTGGAAACGGATCATTCGCGTCTGCCAGGCTCATGGGCTGAACCACATGCGGTTCCACTCGTGGTGTCCGCCCGAGGCGGCGTTCGTCGCCGCGGACGAACTGGGTTTCTACTTCCAGGTCGAGTGCGGAGCCTGGCCAACCAGGCGATCGGTAACGGCCAGCCGATCGATCGATGGCTGTACGACGGAAGGCGAAGCGAATCCTGGCACGCGTACGGCAATCATCCATCGTTCGTGCTGATGGCCTACGGCAACGAACCCGGCGGCCCGGAACGCGGTGCGGCCGATTCCTGCGCGACTGGGTCGAGCACTGCAAGGCAGCGCGATCCGCGGCGACTGTACACCAGTGCCGCCGGTTGGCCACTGATCCCGGAAAGCGACTTCCACAACACACCGGATCCTCGCATTCAGCATTGGGGCGCCGGCCTGCAGTCCGTGATCAACGCCAACCGCCGCAGACCACGTCGTCGACTATCGCGATTTCGTGCAGCAGCACAACGACAAGCCGACCATCAGCCACGAGATCGGCCAGTGGTGTGTCTATCCGAATTTCGACGAGATTCCCAAGTACCGCGGCGTGTTGAAGGCAAAGAACTTCGAGGTCTTCCGCGATCTGCTCGCAAGCAAACCACATGGGTGACCAGGCCCGCGATTTCCTGATGGCCTCCGGCAAGCTGCAGACGCTCTGTTACAAGGAGGAGATCGAAGCCGCGCTGCGCACGCCCGGCTTCGGCGGTTTTCAACTGCTCGACCTTCACGACTTTCCCGGCCAGGGGACCGCGCTGGTCGGCGTGCTCGATCCGTTCTGGGACTCGAAGCCGTACGTCACGCCCGACGAGTTCCGCCGCTTCTGCGAGCCGACGGTCCCGCTGGCCCGGATTGCCGACAGCGAATGTTTCACCAGTCGGGACACGCTTGTCCGCGGACATCGAAATCGCCACTTCGGCCGCGACGACCTCGTCGAATGCATCGTCGCACTGGAGGCTTGGTGGCGACGACAAACGGCATCGCCCGCGCCGGAACGTTTGCCGGACCAGATCTGCTGCCGATCGGCAACTGACGTTCGGTCGGCGCGATCGATGTTCCGCTGGATGACGTCGATGCCGCCCAGCAACTGCGACTGGTCGTGAGCGATCGAAGGTACGCCGATCGAGAACGACTGGGACATCTGGGTGTATCCCGATGCCGTCGAAGGCCGCCGGGGAACGCGGAGGTGCTGATCGTCGAGACACCTGGACGAGCAGGCCGTGCGAGCGCTGAAAGCAGGCGGCAAGGTTCTGTTGCTGATCGATCCCGGCTCGACGGTGCAACAGCGAAGTCGGCCATCGGATTCTCGAGCATCTTCTGGAACACGGCGTGGACACGCGGCCAGGCGCCTCACACGCTCGGGATCCTCTGCGATCCTGCAGCACCCGGCGTTTCCGAGTTTCCCACGGAATACCACACGAACTGGCAGTGGTGGGAGCTGATCCAGGTCGGGCGCCATGGTGCTGGACGACTTGCCCGCGGAGCTGCGGCCGATCGTGCAGCCGATCGACACGTGGTTCGAGAACCGGCGCCTGGGGCTTCTGGTCGAAATGAAGGTCGCCGGCGGCAGTTTGATGGTCTGCAGTATGGATCTCTCCAACGACCTGGATCAACGGGTTGTCGCACGCCAGATGCGCAGTAGCCTGTTGGACTACATGCAGAGTGACCAGTTTTCTCCGAAAACGTCGGTCGACCTGACGAGCGTCCGAACGCTCTTTCGACCATGGACCAATCTTCAACGCCTCGGGGCTACCCTCAAAGCAAGTAGCGAAGAAGCGGGATACGAAGTCCGGCAACTCATCGACGGTAATCGCGCATCGATGTGGCACACGGCATGGACCGGTGGCGTCCGAACGTATCCCCATCACGTCACGATCACATTCCAAAGCGACGTGACATTGAATGGACTGAAACTGCTGCCACGTCAAGACTCGAATCAGAACGGTTGGATGCGCGATATCACGGTGCAGGCCAGTGACGACGGTGAAAATTGGCGAACAGAATTGGAGACCTCCGTGCCCGGAACTCCGAAATGGAAGCGGATCGAGTTTCCCAAACCAATCAGGACACGACACCTTCGCATCGTCGCGACGGCAGCAATTGGTGGTGGGCCATGTTTATTGCCGGCAAGCTGACAGATTACATATGCTG
>CAVXUA010000004.1:0-180255 GCA_963764825.1 uncultured Ignavibacteriales bacterium
AACAATGTTTTACCTGTTCCTGGAGGTCCAAGTAATAAAACACCCCTTGGAATTTTCCCACCAAGTTTTTGAAATTTTGTTGGTTCTCTTAAAAATTCTATAACTTCCTGTAGTTCTATCTTCGCTTCATCAGTTCCCGCAACATCCTTAAATGTTGCTTTTTGGCTTGATTGCGACATTAACTTTGCCTTACTTTTACCAAACGAAAAGAGACCGCGCGATCCGCCGCTCTGTCCCTCTCTACTCCGTGCATAAGAAATCATCCAAACAGCAATAATAAGTACCCAGGGTAAAAAGCCGATAAGTAAATTCATCCATTCGCTTGATTCTTTATCGAAGGAATAGTTTATGCCATTTGCCTTCCAAACAACTTCCTGGTCCTTTATCATCGGTTCGGGAATATAAACTGAGATTGCGTTTACAGTTGTAGTGTTGTTATCGATAGTAACAACAGCTTCAGAGGTAAGATCCGCCCTAAAAAAATAATCGTTCAGATCTGATTTTGTAATTTGCGCATTTGTAATTTTTTCAGTTTCGTTTATTAAATCTTTCGTACTCTGCAAAAGGAATCTCAACATAGTTTTCGTAACCTGATCTAAAAACCTGCATTAAAATAACTGCCGCAACAATTACAGCTCCCCAACCAAATACCATACGGATAATTTTTGACCAGTCAAAATTATCATCCGGTTTATTGGATCCGCTGCCTTTAGGTTTGCGTGGTTTTTGCTTATTACTGTCGTTATCTGCCATAAAAAATTTTCTGTTAAAAAGTTCCATTAAAAAATCGTGCTCCCTTATTCACTTAAAACATAGATTGATCTTAAATTCCTATACTTTTGAGCATAATCCAGCCCATATCCAATAACGAATTTGCTAGGAATATCGAAGCCAATATAATCAATTTTTACATCATATTTAAGACTTCCGGGTTTGACCAAAAGCGATACAACCTTCATACTATTCGGTTTTTTTTCAGAAAACAGATCCTCGATATAATTTATAGATAATCCTGAATCGACAATATCTTCAACAATAATTATATCCCTTCCGTTCACATCGCAGTTGAGTTCTTTAAAAGTTTTACACGACCGGAAGAAATTTTTTCATCGCCGTAACTGGAGAGTTTGAAAAAATCTATTTCGCAATCAATATTCATATATCTAATAATATCGGACATAAAAAGAAATGAACCATTTAATACTCCGATAAACACAGGAATTTTTCCTTTATAATCTTCTGAAAGCTGTTCAGCAAGTTCTTTTATTCTTTTCTGAATTTCATCTTCAGCAAGGAATGGAATGAATTTTTCATCACCCACCATTATTTTATCTTTTATATTACTTTTTGTTTCCAGCAGAGTTTAAATACCTTTCTAGAATTAGCATTTAATTTAAACATATCGTCTAACCGAAGTCCAACTACCCAAACAATTTTTCCAGAATTTGTTAGAACAAGTTGCTCCTTTTTTTTGTACGATGGAATAGCCTGTTCAGTTAGAAAATCGGAAATCTTTTTAGAACCTTTCATACCAAGCGGGTTAAACCTGTCGCCATCTTTCCACGTTCTAAGAATAAACTTACCGGAGATGCCATCACCCGAAATATATTCTATTAAACTGTCATTATTCTTTTTTACATTCTTTTAAAAGAATTTTACTTAAAGAAATTACTCCTCCGTTGATTTTTTTTTGTTTTCCAACGGTTATTTCAATTTCCTTTTTTTCAAATTTTTTCCTTTTAGAGATTAAAATCTTTTTGCTCTCACGGAATGCAGTCAGTCCGCTAGTAAGTGTAACACTTCTTCCCTTCTGTTTTTTAATTAACGAAGTGAGCGCATTTATATTCTCATTTGATAATTCTATGGAAAAATAAGCGGGAACGGGTTTTTTTAAAAACTCACCAATAAGATTTTCATCTAATTTTAGTATCTCATCAATGTTCATTGAAAGCTGCTTTCCTTTAAATTCAACAGCATCAATAATTTTTGTTTCAATTTGTTTATCCAAAACTGATGAAATATTCTTAAAAACTTTTGAGGATTTAAGAAGTGTATTATCAAGCTGTGGATTCAATTTTTCTTTAAGAGTCGGAAGAATTTCGTTCCTTAAAAAGTTTCTCTCGTATTCACTGGAAAGGTTGCTGGAGTCAATTCTATATGGAATCTTTTTCTTCCCAAGGTATGAAAGAATTTGATCCTTCGTTACAGGTAGAATGGGACGGATAATGTTGTTGCGCTTAACCGGGATGCCTGCAATTCCTTTTAAGCCAGTTCCCTTAATCAAATTAAGCAGAACTGTTTCTGTATTATCGTTTGCATTGTGTGCGGTTGCAATTTTGTTAAAACTATTTTTGCTGGCAATGCGTACAAGTTCGCTGTATCTAAGTTTTCTGCCGGCTTCTTCTACAGAAATTTTATTTTTTTTAGCAAACGCCTTTACATTTTTTAAAGAAAAGAAATATTTAATCTTATTTTGTTTTGTAAAACCGCGGCAAAATTTTTCATCATCAATTGCTTCTTTTCCTCTTAAGTTATGGTTTAAGTGGAAAGCCGCCAACTTAATATTAAATCGTTTTTTATACTTCAAAAGGAAACTTAAAAGAAATATTGAATCGGCTCCGCCGCTAAAGGCAACAAGTACTTTATCGCCTTTGCTTAATAGCGATTCTTCATCAATAAATTTTAATATTTTCTGATCAATTGTTTTAATCATTTAAAATAAATTCAGAATATTTTGTATGAAACAATAGGTGTAAATTAAGAAAAATAAGAGTTAATATTCTTTAATGCGATGAGCGGAAGTAGGATATTAATAAAGTCTGTAAACTTCTAAAAAGGGAAGTTATAATCCCAGTTTTACTATATTAAGTTCAAGTAAACCGGCAGGTACTTTAACCTTTACAATATCGCCGACTTTTGTTCCCATTAACCCTTTGCCAACCGGCGAGGTTACGGAAATTTTTCCTGCTTGGAAATCTGCTTCTTCCGGAGAAACAAGTGTGTAATTGAATTGTTTATTAGTTATTAGATTTTTTACAGTTACCTTAGATAAAATATGAACTTCATCTTCCGGGAATTGCGAATGATCGATAATTCTTGCACGGGAAAGGGCATCTTCCATTTTGCTTAATCTTAACTCGAATAACCCTTGTTCTTCTTTTGCAGCATCGTATTCGGCATTTTCAGAAAGATCGCCGTGCGCGCGGGCTTCGGCAAATTTATCAGCCATTTTCTTCCTGCCGTTAATTTTCATCTCTTTTAACTCTTTTTTAACTCTACTAATCTTCCCCTGGTTAGATAAACAAAGTTTTCCTGAGCCATTTTTTTCTCACTTATGTTCTTAATGGTTTAAAAAAAATTGCCACCGTCCCGCTAAATTGGGACAGTGGCAGAACAAAAATAAGTAAATTGCGTTCTGATGTCAAGGAACAGTTATTTCATCAGAATCATCTTTTTCGTTTCCTTAAAATTACCTGCAGTTAAAGTATAAAAATATATTCCGCTCGTTAAACTCAAATCGTTTGTCGAAAATTCAACTTTATAACTTCCAGCTGATTTTTCTTCATTAACTAAAGTAGCAACTTCGTTACCTAAAACATCATAAACTTTTAACATTACTAATCCGATATCCGAAATCCGGAATTTAATGTTTGTAGTTGGGTTAAAGGGATTAGGATAATTTTGCTCGAGACCGAATTCCTGTGGAACAGTTGCATCTTCAACTTCGGTAACACTTTGCAGAGTTTTTAGAATCCAATTGCCGGGATCGAAAAAAATTGATTGCGGATCTCCAGTAATATCAAATTGAAAATTCTGCACCTGCTGGTTATTAAAAAGAGTTACAGTAGTATCCCCTAAAGTTGTATTAAATTTAACCTGAATGGGCATTGTAAAAAATGATGGGTTAGAATTAACAGTTTGAGTAATGGTTAGTGATATTTCGTACATTTCACCTGATATATGAGACTTACTCCATTCAACTGTATATTTAGGATAATTTTCTCCATAGATCCATTCCTGGAAGAAATAATCTAATGAAGAACCATAAACACTTTCAGCAATTACCTGGAAATCTTCGGTTGTTGCAGCTCCATAGGAAACAGAGGGATCAGCAGAATAAGTTCTCATAATATCAAAAAAAGTTGAATCTCCAACTACTCCTCTAAGCATATGAAGAACGGTGGCACCCTTTGCATAAGAACGTGCACCGTTAAAAATTTCGCCAATATTTGTAATATCCTGAACCCAGATTGTTCCATTTGCTGTTTTGGCAAAATTCATTTCACTCTGAATCTGGGAATCATAAGCTGATTTACCACTAAGGTCTTCAAGATAAACTGCCTCTGAATAAGTTGCGAAACCTTCATTCAGCCAGATATGATGCCAATCTGCACATGTAATCATATCACCATACCATTGATGAGCGAGTTCGTGAGAAACTACACCTCTACCCCAAAAGCCCATTGATGAACATGTTTGATGCTCCATCGCACCGCCCCATTCCATTTCAGCATGCCCGTATCGTTCATTAACAAAAGGATAAAGCCCATACCTATGACTAAAAACTGCAATCATATCATCTGTTTCATCTAAAAGATTTTTAATACCGGCGAATGATTCAGGATAAACATAATGTGAGATTAACATCGAATCACTTACACCGTAATGAAAATAGGTGTCGTACTGTTGATAATTTGTAATGGCGAGAGAAATAAGGTATTGAGCTATAGGGTAACGGCTTTCCCAATAATAAGTAATTGTACCATTACCGTTGTTAGTTGTACTTATAAGCGTTCCGTTGGCAACAGCTATAAAGTTATCAGCAACTGTAATCCAAACGTCGGATGAATCAGCTTTGTCTGCCGGTGTATCTTTGCAAGGAAACCAATCTGGCGTACCATAAGGTTCGCTTAGCGTCCATGTTATTGGTACGCCTCCGTGTGTACCAAATTCAAAACTACCAAAGCCGCTAGAACCGGGAACTCCCTGGTAAAAAACTTTTACAGAAAATGATTCGCCCTGGGTATATGTTCTATCAAGATCTACATTAATTTTATGGTTTAAATGAGTATATGTGGTTGCGGTGCCGTTAAGCCAAACGGAATCAACAGTTAATGCATCACGAAGATCAAGAAAAATTGTGTTGAGCGACCGCAGTATCCACTTTAGCGTTAACTGTAACATTACCAGTTAAATACTGTGGTGAGGTAGTTACTTTTAAATCCAACCCATAGTAAGTTACATCGATCTTAGAATCGCCTGGATATTGAATTTTTGAAAGTTCAATTAATTTGGAATGTCTTTCGCGTTCATTTTTAATCCAGGGTTTATAATCATCCTGAGCAAACAAAAAACCAGCAAATAGTACAACACTTACAAGTAATCTAAACAACATCGTCTTAATCCTTTGATAATGAAATAATTATTAACGCTAAAGATAGGAAGAATTCAGAAAATAACAGCAGAAAAAAAAGCCCCGTTATCTTCGGAGCTCAGCTATGTTTTGCATTTTGTAGCCTGATTTGCTTCGTTGGTATCTACTGAATATTAGAAAACGTAAGTAAAATTGTTTTGTAATAGTATTATTTCTATCTTCGAATAAAATTATTAATTATATTTAATTCCCAACTATGAGGAGATCAAATAATTATGGGCAGAAAAACTTTGTCAATGAATTATCATTTTATACTCCCGGCAATATTCACGTTATTTTCCAGCGCACTCTTTGCGCAAAATGTTTCTGAGGAGTTGTGGAGTGACATTCAGGAAGCTAGCATTCAAACTTCAGGCAAACGTTATATAATTCCTCAATCTTACAGAACCCTCGAGCTGGATATTCAAGCTATGCAATCTGCATTAAGTGAAGCTCCATCAGAAAAATCAATAAAAGTTATAAATTCGACAACCATTGTAGCTTTGCCTTTACCAAACGGCGAATTCACTAGTTTTAAATTTGTTGAATCACTTGTTATGGAAGAAGAGCTTGCAAGCAAATTTCCCGAAATTAAAACCTACCTGGGGCAAGGGTTAGATGATGCAACAGCATCTGCAAGATTTGATATTACGCCAGCAGGCTTCCATGCAATCATCTTTTCAGTAAACGGAACTGTTTATGTAGATCCTTATAGTATGGGAAATAATCAGCATTACATTTCATATTATAAAAAAGATTTTGAACCTTCTGAAGATCAACTAAGCGCCTCGTGCGAAGTGTTTGGATTAGAATCAGCAATGGCTCTTGAGTTAAAAGAGTTAGTTACCAATGGTCCTGCTGTTTTTTCCGGAGAGGATCTGCGAACTTATCGGCTTGCATGTGCTGCAACTGGTGAATATACAATATTTCATGGTGGTACTGTAGCAGCAGGTTTGGCTGCAGTTGTAACTGCAATTAACCGTGTAACAGGAGTTTATGAAAGAGAAGTTGCTGTAAGAATGGTTCTTGTAGCAAACAATGATCTTATTATTTATACCGATCCAAGCACTGATCCTTATACTAATAATAATGGCTTCACAATGTTGGGACAAAACCAAACTAATTTAGATGCGGTTATCGGTTCGGCTAACTATGACATAGGACATGTATTTAGTACTGGCGGTGGCGGAGTAGCGTTTCTTGCAGTAATTTGCATTAATGGATTCAAAGCACAGGGTGTTACCGGTCTTTCCAGTCCAATCGGCGATCCATTTTATATTGATTATGTCGCTCACGAAATGGGTCATCAATATGGAGGAAACCATACTTTTAACGGCAATGAAGGAGCATGTAGTGGCGGAAATAGAAATGCTGGTACAGCATACGAACCAGGAAGCGGAAGTACAATACAGGCTTATGCAGGAATCTGTGGAAGTCAGAATTTGCAGAGTAACAGTGATGATTATTTTCACAATATAAGTTTTGTAGAAATGGTTAACTATACTACTAATAGCGGCGGTAATTCATGCCCGGTAATTACATCAACCGGAAACAGTGCCCCTATTGTAAACGCAGGAACAGGCGGGTTTTCCATTCCAATCAGTACACCATTTATTTTAACCGGGACAGCTACAGATCCCGATGGTGATACTTTAACTTATAACTGGGAAGAATTTGATCTCGGACCTGCTGGGCATCCTAACAGCCCATCTGGTAATGCTCCAATATTTAGAAGTTTTGATGCTACACTTGATCCTTGGAGAACTTTTCCAAAACTCTCCAATTTATTGAATAATACTCAGACTATAGGTGAAATATTACCAACTTATGCAAGAACATTGAAATTCAGATTAACGGTTAGAGATAATAGAGCGGGAGGTGGCGGAGTGGATTACGATGAAATTCAATTTAGCGTTACCGATGCTGCAGGACCTTTTCTTGTAACGTCTCCAAATACTTCTGTTACCTGGCAAGGTAATTCAACACAAACAATCTCATGGGATGTTGCCAATACAAGCATTGCACCTGTAAGTGCTACTGAAGTAAACATTTTATTATCTACCGATGGAGGATTTACT
Source organism: uncultured Ignavibacteriales bacterium (assembly GCA_963764825.1). GTDB lineage: Bacteria > Bacteroidota > Ignavibacteria > Ignavibacteriales > Ignavibacteriaceae > JAZGGS01. Next base: position 7,492 of record CAVXUA010000004.1, read on the forward strand.
TACGCAGAAGTGCTAATTTCTAATACTCCCAACGATGGATCAGAAGATGTACAAATTCCAAATCTACCAACAACTCAGGCAAGAATTAAAGTTGAAGCTTCCTCCAATTTCTTCTTTGATATTTCAAATGAAGACTTTACAATTGAAGATAATCCTGTACCGGTAGAACTATCTGCTTTCTTTGTAATAGGTACGGGAGAAGGTGCATTGCTGAAATGGACTACTATTACTGAAACAAATAATTCTGGATTCGGCATTGAAAGAAGTGATAACAATAATGAATTTTTGGAGATTTCATTTGTAAGTGGAATGGGAACAACAACTAAAATAACCGATTATAGTTATACCGATAAAAATGTAAAAGCAGGTATTTACTATTATAGGTTAAAACAAATCGATTTAGATGGTTCCTTTAACTATTCAAATTCTGTTGAAGTTGATATAAATGCTCCTTCCACTTTTATACTTTCGCAGAATTATCCAAATCCCTTTAATCCTTCTACAAACATTAAGTTCTCACTGCCCGTTGATTCAAAAGTTATAATCAACCTATACAACACTCTTGGAGAAAAGGTAGATGTTCTAGAAAACCGTGAATTGAGCATCGGTCATCATGAGCTAAACTTTGACGCATCAAGTCTATCGAACGGAATTTATTATTATACGATAAATGCCCAAGGTAAAGATGGATCGGTATTTGTTTCTACGAAAAAGATGGTGTTAATGAAATAACCTAAAGGAAGTTATTAAGGTTATAAGAAAGGCGATCATTTGATCGCCTCTTCTTTTGTCTGAACTGATAAAAATATAAAATAAATCTTATTTCATTAATATCATTTTATTTGATCTTATAATATCTCCAGCAAAGAGGGTATAAATATAAACACCACTTGTTAATTCGGCCGCATCGAATGATACTTCATGTATTCCGGCATTCACAAAACCATTTATAAGCGTGATTACTTCATTACCAAGTGCATCATAAACTATTAGCTTAACAAGACCCGGCTCAGGAATCTGGAAAGATACTTGTGTTACCGGATTAAACGGGTTCGGATAGTTTTGCATAAGCAGATACTCTTTTATAGTTCCTACACCCGATTGCATTACACCTGCCGGCGGATCTTCGGAATAATAAATTATCTGAGACTGAATTGTGTAGTGCGGCTCAGTATGCCCGGTATAGTTATAATCACAATCAGGACAGGTTACACCGGAAACACAATCGGGATTATTGGGTCTGCAAAAGTTTTCGTATGGCTGTAAATTATAATCAAGTGTTACTGATTGCCCGGCTGTAACACTGGCTGTAATATCATTATCCCATGGAATTACACTCTGCCCGGGACACCATCCAGCCCTGTTATATTGCCAGGTTCCTCCTTGCGGGCTGCAGGGATTTGCAGCACAATCGGTTCGCCAGAGTATATGGTACACAGAATCGGGACCAACATCTACCGAATGCCAAAGCTGTGAAAACTCTGCCGCATTTTGTGTATTTCCTTGTCCATGCCCGGTTGTAATAACTCTCAATTTTACTTTGTCTGCATTATTATCAACTATAATATTCAGAGGATTTAATTTTTCCTCAATAGGTCTTGATGAATCACCTATAACTGCATAAGAATATTGCCATAGATTAACAATTTCATAAGGATAGAAATCCGGTTCTCCTTCAATAAATGCAAACTCAATTGTAACCAGCCAACCTCTTGGGGCTCCAATCCAGCTTTCAATATAGCTTCCAAAACTAACTTCGTCTTGCAGAATCATCGCGTAATCTGTTACATTAATTATCCAAGTACAGGTTCCGGGATACCCGCCGCCAACAATATTATAGGGTGTTATTATTCTAGCAATTTCATAAGAAGTTGAATCGGGATCGTTATAAACCTTAACCCAACCAAGTCTATCCCAGGGATCGCAGCCTGCAGACGGGCAGCCAATTGTATAAGACATTAATATCTCACTATAAGATGTGCTTGCCCCAGGAAGCTGAAAAGTATCCCTGTGAACTGTTGCCCAGTCGTGAAATTCCTCGTTATAAGTCATTACCCACGTTGTATCTCCCGGATCAGCTTTTAAATTAGTTGGGGCAAATGTGAAAAATGCTAAAGTGAAAATAAAGAGTGCTGAAATTTTAGGTATCATGTTGTTCATGATGAATTTTTTATTTATTGGAATGGATGAAGAGAATTTAAATATTACGAGCTTAAATTACAATCGTAGCTCTGTACATTTGCTATTCAACCTGCTTCGCTTATTCTGCAGATTGATTTGAAATTACAATAGTTACAAACTTTTTTCTCCCTGTCTTCCAGATCTGAAAGATGAAAAACTCCGTTGGAAATTGCAGAAACATATTTCTTTATTGATTCCAGGCAAGTTTCAATCATTTGTTCAGATTCATTTTTTCTCTTTTCGTAAAACTCATCAGTTTCCTTATTCTTAACATTCCTGCTGCCAACTAATTTTTTTCCAAAATCTCTTGAAGAATATTTAAGCGAATAAATTTCTGTGCCGAATGGTTGAAGATCTTTTTTCTGCTGCGCATTTATAAGTTCCTTAGCTGCAAACAGGTAAAGAGGAAGCTGAAGTGAAAGACCCCTCTGCAAATCGGAAACAGAAGGTTTAGTTCCCCCAAGTTTATAATCAACTATTTTAATTGCATCTCGGTCTTCATTTATATCAACTCTATCTATCTTTCCTCTTAAATTAACATCATCAATTTTAAATTCTGAAGCAGGCAGGTTATCACCATTTATATTTCCGAAAGGAAAGTTCAAAATATTCAGGAATAAAACCATCATCCGAATTTCTTTCTTCCAAAAGAAATTTATAAAGCAGCGAATTTTCCTTCTTATTATTAAATCCTAACAGCTTCTCCTTTTCATAAAATGAAGAGACTGAACCGGATGAATTTCATTGAATCTTTTTTCAGCTATTGCAAACAGAAGTTTTTTCGCTTCTTTTAAATTCTGCATCACTGCATCCCTTTAACGCAATATTTTTATCCTTTAAAGAAGTATAAAATTCAAATAGTATTACGTGGAGCAGACTTCCTAATTCCAGCGCTTCAAGTTCTTCTGAAGGTTCTTCTATTGTTGATAAATTTAAAACTCTCTCAGCAAAATATTTATAAGGACATTTAGCGTAAGTCTCTAACTGTGTAGCTGAAAATTGTCGCTCACTTAATTCATCCAGTTTTTTGGCTAGTTCAGTAGTCAGACCGGTTTTAATATTTCCTGAATAAGGTGAATCGCCAAAAGGATCTTCACTTCGTTGTTTATCAATTATTATCGATTCTTTAATGCTTTTCAGATCAACATCAATTTCACCTGGTAATTCCAGCTCATCAATTTTATCCAAAGGTGTTTCTCCAATATATTCTAGTAATTCCTCTCTGGAGAAGATCAGGTTTTCATAATCTGTTTCATCTTTCATTCTTAAATCGAAAAGATTGTTAAACTCTGTAAACAAATTCGATTCAACAAGTTCCTTTTTATCATCGAAGAGTGGCTGGGTAAGAAACAGATGTTTTTTCCAGGTACATAACGCCTGGTAAAAATGATATCTTTCCTCGGTTTGATGTTTTTCTTCCTCCTTAGCAAAAGATCCGGAGAAGAAAATTTCAGGAGAATATCTTGTTGGCAGATCCCCGTCATTTAATCCTCCGATAAAAAGATAATCGAAATTCAATCCCCTAATTTCGTTAAGAGTAGTAACCTGCACACCATAACCGGGAATCTCTTTAACATTATACCTTGAAAAAAGTGCAAAGGTTTTTAGCTGGTTTATGAAAAACTTCAACGGAAATTTTTTATCGCTGCCATGCTCAAGCTCAAAGAGTAAACTTAACTCCTCAAGGTTATTCAACAGCGTTGTTAAAGCTTTTATATCTTTCTCAACATTTTCGTTTTTACCTTCAATTATTTTGGAAGGATAATCCATCTTGAAAACAAGATTAATAAGTTCATTGTAAAACTCCGTAAAGTTCATCGGTTTTCTGAACGGTTTCAACATATAGTAAATTGAATCAATGTCTTCAAGAGCTTTTTGATAGCTTGCTTGATGCTTCGAAAAATCGTTTAACGACCGGTCTTCAAACGACTGAGCGAGTATTGTATCATTTAAACGGTCTTTCCAGTTTTGGTAACCGGAAATAATTCGCAGTTCAACAGATGCTTTTAGCAGGTTGGAGAGATCGATCTCTTTCTTCTCAACATAAAAACTATCGAATGCACGGAAGATATTTTTATAATAAAAATCGTTACCCAGTATTTCCAGCAGATTTATTATTGCAATTACCGGCTGCGAAGTTGCCAGCGAAAACCTGTCAGTTAAGTTTAAAGGAATTCCATACAAGCGAAATTTATCCCTTACTATTGGGGAATATTTATCGATTAAATTAAATGCCAACACAAATTGAAGAAGGTTCTGCTTTTTTATCTAAGATTAAACTCTTTATCTCTTTTGCAATAAGCTCAATCTCTTTTTCGCGACTGCTTGCCGCAATGCTTGTTAAGGATTGCTTAAAACCATTCACCTTCTTACCTGATTGAAGAAACAGATTGCTCCTTATACTATTTAAAAAAGGTGTATGAGTGCCGGCTGATTCATCTTTAATTTCTTTTAAATCCTTTTGCCAGAAAATTATTATAACATTTATCAAGATGTGAAAAGATAGAAGGATTGTACTTATAATAATCGAAGAGAAGATGCAGATCTAATCCCTCTATATCAGCAGTTTTATTGATGGTCTCAATTTCAGGTATTGTAAACTCATCAAATCCATTAAGCAGAACAAGATTTACTTTGCTGTATTTATCCCGGAAACCTTTCTTAAAATTACTTAAGTTTATCTCATTTAGCTTTGTGTAAATATCACCAATCTCTTTAGCCGGAAGTTGTTCAATCTTCTCCTGGTACAATTCATAAACCGAGGCGATATCTTCGTGCTTTTAATTTTTCTGCGCCTGTTAATCTTTCTGCTTCTTTAAGGATATCCTGCGGAGATATGCCATGCTTTTTATATTCTGAAATAACATTTTTAATTCTTTCCAGCGTACCAAATGGAATACCTTTTGAATATTGAGAAAAATATTTTAATCTTTTTTTTGTAAAGCATTGATTCAAAAGTATTATTGATGCTTCATCTTTAAGCAAATTTGTTTCGGTTCCGGCAGCAGAAAGCATTGCAGAGGCAAAAGTGCCAATCGTTTCAATTTGCAATCCTGAGGCAGTTTTATTTGGTGATAAAAAAACAAGCTCCCGCTTTAAATGTCTTATCTTACGTTTTGTAGGAACAATAAAAAGTGTTTCATCCAAGCTGCTTGATTTAATCTTTTGATCAATTAAAAAATCAAGATCAATTTTTGCAATATTACTTTTTGTTAATATCATCCGTTGGCGGTTTTTTCAGCAATTAAATTTTTATACGATTTTTTTATCTGTTTTGATAAATCGAGATTAAGCAGACGTACAATTTCATCAAATCTTTTTTCTGCATTTGCTTTTCCATCAATCACAAGTGTTTCAAGTTCAAGAAAATTTCCAAGCTCTTTTACTTCATCAAGATGAATGCGTGTATTGTTAAACCAGAATAATTTTCTCTCCTTTTCAACAACCTCTTCTAGTTCGAATAGTTTGCCCAGAAAATCTTCTGCGTTATCATCTTCAATTTTAAGCAGGTTAAAATCAGACCAGCGGTTTTTAGAGTTCTCATCTCTGTTATAATAAATGAGTGTTTTCGTTCCGTTTTCTATCCTGAGTTTTAATAAACCGGAAGGTATCTTATAATAAATATCCTTTTGTATAAAACGAATCTTGTTTTACATTAATAGATTTTAATTTTTCAATTAAAGATTCAATCGATTCGATTTTGATTTTCAGTTCAAGGTTTTTTGGCAAAATATCCTCTGTTTTATCATTAAACAAGTAAATACAGCTTAATATCAGATTCTGAAAAATAGCACTAAATTATAGAATGATTAAATTTGTTATTGTAATTGTGCTGCATAATTATATTTTAGAAATAAAAATCTGATAAAATATGCTAAAGTTAATAATTTCAATACTATTCGTAATTCCAATCATCACTATCCGTGCACAGGGAATTGGTGAAATTGTGCCCGAGAAGCCACTGGAAATTTTCCCACCCAACGCTTTTGGGTTTGATATTCTATTAGGTGAAAGCGGTTTCGGTCTTGGTGGTTTTTATCGCCATGAACTCTCAACAAAGTTTACGCTCTTCGGAGATCTTTCGTTTTCCGAATCGAAAGATGAGAGAGAGTTTGAATACATTGATTTCTTTGGCAATACTTTTACCGTTGGGAAAAAGAACAGGGTTTTTCAAATCCCTATCAATTTTGGCGCACAATACAGGTTATTTGAAAATGAACTTACAGATAATTTGAGACCTTATATTAACGCTGCAGTTGGACCGACTATTGTACTTACAACTCCCTACAGCGAAGAATTTTTTAAAGCATTCGGAAATACTTCTGTTAAAATTGCAGCAGGGGGCTACATTGGATTTGGTGCAAATTTCGGTTTAGATAAATCAAACCTGATTGGACTTAATTTCAGGTATTATGTCATCCGGTTTTTTGATGAAGGCGTTGAAAGCCTAGAGGGCAGGTTTAACAAAACCATCGGTGGATTTTTTGTTACAATAAATTTCGGATTTATGTATTAAGCCGGTTTTCTTCAACCTTCACTCACTTCTTCCACTTAATTGTACAGCCAATTGTAAAAGTTTCCGGTACGGAAATTTCTTTTCCTTCAAGTAATTCATCCAGCGCATCACGCAAATAATTATTAGCAACTTTATCCGGCTCCTGCCAGTTATCATCAATTTTGCCATGGAAAGCTAATTTTCTCTCTTTATCAAAAAGGAATATTTCCGGCGTGTGAGTTGCATCATAAGCTTTAGCAGTACTTTGGTCTTCATCTCTTAAATAAACAAAGTTAAAGCTTTCACTTTCTGCTCTCTTCTTCATCTCCTCAAAAGAATCTTCCGGATAATTAACTGCATCATTTGGATTTATTGCAACTACTGTTACCCCTTTATTTGCATAATCTTCCTGCAGTTGTTTCATCCTTCCTTCATAAGCTTTTACATAAGGGCAATGGTTACAGCTAAAAATAATTATTAAAGCTTCCTTATCTGCAAACGAATTGAGTGAATAATTTTTATCATCAACTCCAATTAAATTGAAATCCGGGGCAGGTGAACTTAATTTTAATTTATCAGTTGCCATATTTTACCTCTAATTCTCTTATTTTCACTTTAGTAAATAAATTTCTTAATAATTAAATTGATCTTTATAATGTTAAGATGTCTTTTCCTTCTAACAATAATTTTAACAGAGTTTGCAATGGCACAAAATATTCAGTTTGCCCAGGATCTTTACAATAGCTATGAAAATTACAAAGAAAGAACTTTAACAAACCGCCGCTTTAAGCATTCCGATATCCTTCCATTAATAGAGCAGCTAAAAGATAAAGATATTTTCGGTGTTTCTAAAGTTGGCGAATCGGCTGAAGGTAGAGATATAAATATGATCTCAGTGGGAAGTGGAAGCACGAAAATTTTTCTCTGGTCGCAAATGCACGGGGATGAACCAACTGCAACTGCGGCTATCTTTGATATTTTCAATTTCTTTTTAGCTGAGACTGACTTTGCAGATTTCAAAAATCATTTGTTTGAAAAAACTACAATTTATTTTTTACCAATGGTAAATCCTGATGGTGCGGAATTATTCCAGAGAAGAAATATTTTTGAAATTGATCTTAACCGTGATGCTGTAAGCCAGCAAACACCCGAAGGACAATTATTAAAAGAAATCTTCGATAGTTTGAAAGCTGATTTTGGTTTTAACTTGCATGATCAGAGCAGAGAATATTCTGCCGGAAACAGTTTTAAAACTGCGGCGATCTCCTTTTTAGCTCCATCGCCTGATTATGAAAAAACTTTAACTCCTGTTCGTGAAAATTCTATGAAGCTGATTGTGGAAATGTTCAAAACACTTTCAGAATTTATTCCCGGTCACATTGCAAAATATTCTGATGAATATGAACCGCGGGCATTTGGAGATAATTTTACAAAATGGGGAACCAGTACTGTTCTATTAGAAACAGGCGGCTGGATAGAAGATCGCGAAAAACAATTTCTTAGAAAGATAAATTTTATTGCTTTGCTTTCTGCTTTTAAAAGTATTGCAGATGAATCTTACACAACAGAGGATTTAAACACTTATCCATCGATACTTGATAATGAAAAATCCATGATCGATCTCATCCTAAGAAACCTAACTGTAAAAAACAGCAGGCACGAATACAAAATTGATCTAGGAATCGATTACGAAGAGGTGAACATGAATGGCGCAACAGATTTTTATTACAAAGCAAAAATTGAAGATTTAGGTGATCTGTCTGTATTCCATGGCTATAATGAGATAGATCTAAATGGATACAGAGTTGAATCAGGTAAAACTTATCCAACGGTTATAAATTCAACAGTAGAGCTTGAAGCTTTAAATCCAAAAGAACTTTTTAGTAATGGCTACACAAATGTTATCCTTAATTTTCCTGGATATGCAGATGAGTTCTCAAAATATCCATTCAATATATTTCTTAACAAACCAAAAGTGCTGGGAGAACAGATTAAATTTGAAGGCATTCCAAATTTGATACTCAGAAAAGAAGGTGTTGTAAAATATGCTGTTGTAAATGGTTTTTTAAGAGATATTGAAAAACTTGAGGAATCATCAGGAAATTCTCTTCTTTTAAAATGAAGAGAAACCTAATATTCTAACCCGCAATGGTTCTTCCGGAGGCAAATCAAGGAAATCCAAAGAATTAAATCTTTGATATTTTGTTCATTATCAATTGAAATAACTAAAAAACAAAACTTTTTCACCTAAATCCGAAGAATTTGAGTACAAACTAATAAGGTGTGCTATTTGATTATGGTACTATTCTTTGATACTTTTGTAGTTCGATTTATTTACGGCGAGGAAAAAGTGGCACGATCAAAGAATATTGAGGCTTTCTGCTCTTCCTGCAATTCAAGTCAAAAAATGGAAATTACGGGTGAATTAGCTGGAGAAGATGCGGAAAATAAAATATGGGCAAAATGCAAAAAATGCAAGCATTCGATGGTTATAGACCTTAAGGAAGATGTAGTATCAGTTGATACTTCCATGGAAGGGATTGAGTCAGGAGATTGTACAGTTTATTCACCAATGAAATCGTACACCATTGGCGAGGCGATTTATCATAAAAATTGGGATGATTCGGGGAAAGTAGTTTCTAAAGAAATTCTATCAAGCGGACAAAAATCTATTGCGGTAGAGTTTCAGAAATCTGGAATTAAAAAATTAGTAGAATCATTAAATAATTAAAATTAGCGGAAAGAGGTGAGAAATATTGGTTGGCATAACCCTTGGCGATAATGAACCCATTGATAAAGCGCTGAGAAGATTTAAGAAAAAGTATGAAAGATCTGGTGTTCTTAAAGAATTTAAAAAGAGAACTTTTTTTGTAAAGCCCTCTATAAAGAAGCGTATGGAAAAGATTAAAGCTACCAGGCGCGCACACAGACCTGAACATTATTAAAAATTTAGCCCTTCTTCGGAAGGGCTTTTTTTTACTTTATCTGAAGCACAGGTTCAATTACTGCCGGTTCCTTACCTTTTGAATAATACTTTTTAAGATGTTTTATTATCGCTTCATATGCTTGGTCTAAGCTATTACAAAAAGTAAACAGCTTAAGATCGGACGCACTTATCAATCCCTTCTCTACAAGCGTATCAAAGTTTATAATACTCTTCCAGTACTCTTCATCATAAATAATCAGTGCAAGTTTTTTTCTTATCTTATCAGTTTGCACAAGTGTAAGCACTTCAAACATTTCATCCATTGTACCAAAGCCACCTGGAAATATTATAAAAGCTTTTGATAGATATGCAAACCAGAATTTTCGCATAAAAAAGTAGTGAAACTCAAAACTTAACTCGGGTGTAACATATTTATTTACATACTGTTCATAGGGAATGCTGATATTAAGTCCCACAGAATAACCGCCTGCCTTCTTTGCTCCCCTGTTCGCCGCTTCCATTATTCCAGGTCCGCCGCCTGTGCACACTATAAACCGGTTTGCACTAGTTTCAAGATTTAAGGACCACTCGGTAATTCTCCTGGAAAGTTCAACTGCATCCTGGTAATATCTTGACATATCTACCATCAGTTGAGCTTCTCTTAATTTTTTTGCAAATCCCTGAGTTGATTTTGGGTTTTTACTCTTTATCTCGTTATAGTCTTTAATTGCATTTCGTTTATCTTTAAGCCGCGCAGATCCAAAGAAAACAATTGTATCCATAATTTTATGTTTTCGGAATTTGCTCTTCGGATGCAAATACTCTGTTAACATTCTAACAGTTCTCCCGTCGGGAGAATCCAGGAAGTCAAGATTTTCGTAAGCTTTTTTAGGTTTAAGATCTTTTGCCATAATAATATCAGTTTTTATTAGATAAGAATTTAATTAGCGAGTTAAACAATTACTTAAGTGCGGTTTATTTTTTATTCAATGAAACTTTTATATTTGCACATAAGCAAATCCGGAATTAATAACGAACACGGATTTAATTTTTGAGATGTAAAACTAATCTTATTAGATGATAATTCAAATAAACTTTTAAACAAATCATTCTCGGTAAAATTTTAAATGAAAATAAAAACCATCCTGTTAATTTTTGTATCCTGTTTCTTTATCAATGCAGATAGCTATGATGATATTAAAACCGAAATAAACAATGTACTGAATAAGCTTCCTGCCGGAACCCGCATTGGAATGTTGATCTACAATCCTCTAACAAGGGATACCATCTACTCAATCAATCATACAGAATCCATGATACCGGCTTCTAACACAAAACTTTTTACTACGGCTACAGCACTTGAAATTATGGGTGGAAGTTATACTCTATCAACTCAAATTCTTACAGATGATAATGATTTAACCGATGGAAAAATTGACGGAAACATTTATATAAAAGGGCTTGGCAACTCAGTCTTCACTTCTGAAGATTTAACAGAGATGGCTGCCGGATTGTACGAACTTGGAATTAAAGAGATTACCGGAAATGTAATTGGCGACGATACGTTTTTTGATGATGTTTATACACGCGATGACTGGATAAAAGATGAAAATGCAAATGTAAAGCTTGCACCAATTTCTGCACTGGTTATAGACAGAAATAAGACAAGGGTAAGAAAAAAGAGCAGAGGAAGATTAAGAACATATACTGTAAACGTTACCAATCCCCCGTTATTCGCTGCAAAGCAATTGTTAGAAAATTTGCGTGAAGTTGAAATAAAAGTAGAGGGAAAGGCAAAAAATGGTGAGACACCACTTACAGCCCAATTACTTTTGGAAGAAAAAATTGAGTTGAGAGAACTAATCAAACTGATTAAATAAAAACAGTAACAATTTCTTAGCAGAATGTTTGTTCAAAACGATCGGTGCAGTTGCAAGCAATAAGCAGGGCAACTCTTTCTATTCTACCCAAGCCATTTTAACTTTTATTGAAGATAACGGAATTTATTCTGAAGGTACTTCTATAGTTGATGGTTCAGGAATTTCACGGTTCGACCAGATTACAGCTGGAGCTATAGTCGGCTTATTGGAAAGAATGTACTTCGATATAAAAAACTTTGATGATTATTATAACTCCCTTAGCATTGCAGGCATGGATGGAACGCTGAACGAAAGAATGTACAATACTGCCGCTGAAAATAACTTCAGGGGTAAAACCGGAACACTTAATGGTGTTTCATCACTCTCCGGTTATTTAGAAACAACAGGCGGTGATGATTTGATAGTTAGTATTATTTTTGAATTTCAACGGGGAAGATCGAACACTTACAGAGATCTACAGGATGAGATTATCGAAATATTAGCTGGTTGGAAAGAAGAAAGCCCTGAAGAATTGCTTCAACAGGGCTCACTAGAAATTACGAATTAAAGTAATTATTGTCCTTCCGGATTTTCAGTTCCCGGAGGTAATTGATTTTGCTGAGGCAATGTGGGAGTTTGAGGAATATTCTGCTGACCTGATTCCTGGATAATACTTCGCTGTTCCGGTGTAACTTTACCAGGCAGGAAGAATAAATTTATAACCAGCGCAAGAACAGCTACTATTCCGCCAAGCCACCAGGTAGCCCTGCTTAAAAAATCTGCCGTGCGCCTTGTACCAAACATTGAACCCATACTACCACCTGCGCCACCAAAGGTTCCGGCTAATCCACTGCCTTTACTTGCCTGAAGTAAAACTACTATGATAAGCAGTACTGCTGTAACGGCGGCTATAGTTACTAATAATGTATACATAATTTTTTCTCCTATAATTCGTAGCGGGGGAGGGATTCGAACCCCCGACACGTGGATTATGATTCCACTGCTCTAACCAACTGAGCTACCCCGCCCAATTGAGCTTGCAAATATAATTATAAAACCTTGTAATTTCCAAAAATTCACCATTTTTCAGATGATAAATCTATCAGTTTACAGCTTATTGCGGATATAAATTAAGTATTCATTTCTGTAAATATCAGCATCATTGCTCTGGAAATTCTTCGGAGTATATCCCGTTATCAAGCAAGCGTTGGTTTGTATTTGCTATCCTTTCAATCGGATCAGGATGAGTGGAAAGAAATACTTCTACAGAACTACTTGCGCCAACAAGCCCTTCATCTTCTAATTTTTCAAAAAAGAACTTAACTCCACCGGGATAATATCTTGTATCTTTAAGGTATTCAAATGAGTACTCATCAGATTCATCTTCGTCGTGCCGTGAATTTGCCAGGAATGCCAACCCCACAAAAAGATTCGTTGCAATCTCTGCAAGTACTGATGGATTTTCTCCGAGTAAAATTCCAAGCAAAATAGAAGTGCCATAATAAGCCGTTAATCTTTGAGTTGTGTGTCTGCGCTCTGCATGTGCAATTTCGTGCCCTATAACACCAGCCAGTGCAGCTTCAGAATCGAGAAAGAGAAGAAGTCCAGTGTAGAGATAAATGTATCCCCCCGGAACGCAAAAAGCATTAAGCACGTTCGGGTCATCAATAATTTCCAGCTGGTAAGGAAAGATATTTTTATTTTCCACTTTTGCAGAAGCTAGTATATGATCAAAAATCCTTTGCTGAATATATAATTTAACAGAAGGATCGCCGTAATAAATAGGATACTCTGATGGATTACTTCTTATCTCCTGGTCAATATCCATCCCAAGCCGGACATCATCTTCTTTTGTAAAGAGGTTTATTCCGCTTAATGTATCGCAGGAGGTTGTAAAAAGTGAAAGTGAGAACGCAGTGAGAAAAATCAGGTTGTAAAATTTTTTATTCATCTTCCTCCTCCAAAGTTTTCCAGAGCACATCTAATAATTTTTTGATTCCATAACCTGTTATCGAAGAAAAAACCAGCGGCTCTGAATTAACACCCTCAAATTTATGTTTTGATAATTTTTTAATACTCTCCTCATCAACCAAATCTGCTTTAGAAAAAGATACAATAATTTTTTTGTGAGTCAACCTGGTGCTGTAATTTTTCAATTCACCCAATAAAACCTTAAAATCTTCATCATAATTTTCGGAACTAACTTCAATCATAACAAGCAGGATTCGCGTTCTTTCAATATGTCTTAAGAATTTATGACCAAGCCCTTTTCCTTCATGCGCACCTTCAATTATTCCCGGTATGTCTGCCATAGTAAAACTTTTGTACTCTTTATAGTTTACAATTCCCAGGTTTGGTTCAAGCGTGGTGAAGGGATAATCTGCAATTTTAGGACGCGCTGCAGATACTTTAGAGATAAGTGTTGATTTACCTGCATTCGGAAACCCAACCAAACCAACATCAGCAATAAGTTTAAGCTCCAGTACTATTTTATTGGACCCACCCGATTTACCCGGTTCTGCATATCTTGGTGCACGGTTGGTTGGAGTTGCAAAGTTACTGTTTCCTTTACCCCCTTTACCGCCCTTTGCCAGCGTAACTTGCTTTTTATCTTTATCAAGATCGAAAAGAGTTTCACCAGTTTCAAAATCTTTTATGATGGTGCCAACGGGAATGTTAATGATTATATCTTCACCTTTTTTACCATCTTTAAGCGAAGTTCCGCCTGCATCGCCGTCATCAGCTTTATATTTTTTCTTGTACCTGAAATCTAAAAGTGTATTGAGATTGTGATGTGCTTTAAGAATAATGCTGCCTCCCCTGCCGCCGTTTCCCCCAGATGGACCTCCCTTCGGAACAAACTTTTCCCGCCTGAATGCTACAGCGCCGTCACCCCCTTTCCCCGCTTCCACTTCGACGACCGCATAATCTATGAACATTAAACTTGCCTGAAGTAATTAGAAACTGCGTTTGTGAACATGATGGCTTCTTTTGAGAACGGACTAATTTTATAAGAGAAAAAGACTCCCTTTAAAATTTCTGTTGCTCCTTTGTAAGACGAACATTCAGAAATTTTTTCTATAGTAGTAACAAAATCCATTTCATCACCACCAAAAATTGAAGAAGTGATTTTCTTAATCTCTTTTCTTTTCATATAACTGAACAGATCATTTTTGCGTTTGATAAATTCTTCGCCGGGCTGTTTCATCTTCTTCCAGTTCTTCACTCTCCTCAACAAGCTGGTGAAGTTCGTTATTTATTTCTTCCAATACCTTCATCAACTGCCTTAACCTCTTCATCTATAAATTCAGCAGAAGTTTCTTCATCATTTGTAAAAGCAATTTCGTCAACTGTTTCCAGGTCTGAATCAATTGAATCAATTTCCGAAAGTTCCTCTTCACCAGGAAATTTCTGCTCCACATCTACCTCAGATGAACGGATTTCCGGCAGGTCTTCCACGAAATCTTTTATTTCTTCCTGCTCAGGTTCAGGAAGATCTACTACTTCCGGCTGTATCTGTTGTTATTCCATCAAGCTCTTCAAAAACTTGCAGCAGATCATCTTCCAATGAATTCAACTCTTCTGCAATTTCCAGTTCACCATCTGCATCATCTAAATAAGTTTCTTCATCTGTTTCTACTTCACTTGGAACTGAAGTTTCAGGTATTTCATTTTTTTCGATTATATCTTCCCTCGGTTTATCAACTTCCGATTGTTCAACAAAATAATCATCAATCATCTCGTCAACAATTTCTTTTTCAGAAATGGTATCGTTTACCTGTTCATCCGGTTTTTCGATATCAATTTCCTCTTCGCCAGAAAGATCATTAGTTTTTTCAGTTTCTTCTACAACGCTTTCTTCGTCTGTAATTTCTTCAAATAATTTTTCCGCCGAAGTTTCATCTATGATTTTCTCAATTGAATTTTCATCATCTAACTCCTTCAATTCTTGCTCATACATCTCTATAAGTTTTTCTTCTTCAGAATCCAGGAGGTCACTCATCTCTGCATTTTCTAAATCTGCAGCGTGATCATCTGCCAGTTGCCCGAGAGTTTTCGTTCTGCTTTTTCATCCTGGACTCCATCAGTTTCTTCATCAATATCCTTTTCTTCTTCTTTTACAGACTGTTCATCGACCGGGATACTTTCTGTTTGTTCATCAGTTTCTAAATTCTCTTCAACTTCAGCTTTTTCTGTTTCAGGTTCAACTGGAGCTGGAGCTAATAGAATTTTCTGAATTTCTTCAATATCGTATTCTTTCTTTGCACCTTCTGTAACAGGTACTGCGCGGCGAAGATTTAAAAGATAATTAACAAGGTTTTTTTCTTTTAAAAGAATTTCTACTGCAATTGGAGATACTTTTGTTTTATCCAGTCCGCCTATATTGAAAAAATCACCAATAGATTTAAGCGCATTATAGATAAGCTGGTCCGCATTTGATTTAAAAAGTTCGCGGTCAATTTTGTTCAAGATAAGATCGAATTCAGTTGCAGAAAGTTGTACAATTTTTCTTTTGGATAAGTATGCGGCAAGAACATTTTTTATATAATCATAATAATAGACGTAGTTGAGCATCATTTCCAGCTCATCTGCAGAAACATATTTAAGATCGTGGTAGATTAATTTAGTGACCGACCATTTGGGTCTGACTACGTAATTTGCATTAAATGATACAGCCTGGATAATAAGTTTTTTAACATCCTCGATTGAGATCTTCTTGGTTTTTTTAATCTCACTGGATATCTCATGAAAACGCTGAAAGATCTCATTACCGGAATAATCGAAATATGAATTCTGCAGAAGTTTTTTCCTATCGGCATAAATCATATAATCGAGTTCGGCTGAAATGTAGCGAAGTATGGCAGGATGCAAATCAGTGCCTGCCAGCTTTTCATAAGTAAAAAAGGCACCAAGCCCTTTAACCTTGTTGAGACAAAAATCGCTTATAAATTTTATCTCTTTTTCAAACATTATTGTTCTCTCATTATTAGACACCGCAAGATAAAAAAAATCCCGATTAAAGTTTAACCGGGATTTTATTCTTATTTTATCTTATTTTCGGCATATCATCTCAAAGTAGGATATTTTTTATACGTCCTGAGTTTTTAGCTTAGCCGAAACAAAATCTCTGTTCATTCTTGCAATGTTTGTGATTGAGATTCCTTTGGGGCATTCTGCTTCGCAAGCATAAGTATTTGTACAACTTCCAAATCCCATTTCATCCATAACTGCAACCATTTTCTGCACTCTTTGATTTCTTTCAGGCTGCCCTTGAGGAAGAAGTGCATATTGGGAAACCTTTGCCCCGACAAACAACATTGCAGATGCATTTTTACAAGCTGCAACACAAGCACCGCAGCCAATACACTCAGCGGCATCCATTGCAAGTGAGGATGTTTCTTTAGAAATGGGAATTTCATTAGCATCCGGTACACCGCCAGTGTTAATAGAAACATAACCGCCGGCTTGCAAAATCTTATCCATTCCTGCCCGCTCAACAATCAAATCCTTCAAAACAGGAAAAGCTTTTGCTCGGAATGGTTCAATATAAATTGTTTCACCTTCTTCAAAATTCCGCATATGAAGCTGGCAGGTAGCAATTTTTGGTATTTTGCTGTGCGGATGACCATTTATAACCAATCCGCAGGTACCGCAAATACCTTCACGGCAATCGCTTTCGAATGCAACAGGATTTTTTCCTTCCCTTTCCAGCCGATCGTTCAGTTCATCCAGCATTTCAAGTATTGATGCTTCCGGTGAAACTGAAACATTAAATTTTTCAAAACTACCAACTGATTTTGGAGATTCCTGTCTCCATATCATCAAAGTTAAATTCATATTTTCGCTACTCATTATTTGTAACTCCTTGTAGCTAGTTTTACATTTTCAAATTCAAGAGGTTCTTTATGAAGTTTCCATTTCCCAATTTCCTCGAACTCCCAGGCTGATACGTGAGTATATTCATCATCATTGCGTAAAGCTTCTCCTTCTTTAGTTTGATATTCTTCACGGAAATGTCCGCCGCAGGATTCATTTCTATCAAGCGCATCAACAGCCATTAGTTCACCAAGTTCGAGATAATCAGCAACTCTTCCTGCACGTTCTAAAGTTTGATTTATGTCTGCATCAACGCCAACTACTTTTACATTTTTCCAGAAGTCATCGCGTAATTCTTTTATCTCTTCAATTGCTTCCTTTAATCCCTTTTCATTGCGAGCCATGCCAACTTTACCCCACATAACTCTACCTAATTTCTTGTGAATTTCATCAACAGTTTTATTGCCATTTACGGAAAGTAAGTTTTTTGTTAATATCATCAACTTCTTTTTGTACATTATTAAATTCGGTATGATCAACATCGAACTTTTCAGGTTTTTCACTAGCGAGATAATTACTAATTGTGTATGGTGCAACAAAATAGCCGTCTGCAAGCCCCTGCATTAATGCACTGGCGCCAAGCCTGTTTGCTCCGTGATCGGAGAAGTTTGCTTCGCCAAGAACGAATAAACCAGGGATAGTGCTTTCAAATTATAATCAACCCAAACGCCGCCCATTGTGTAATGAGGAGCAGGATAAATTTTCATCGGAACCTGGTATGGATTTTCTCCTGTAATTGTTTCATACATCTCGAACAGGTTACCATATCTTTCTTCAATAACATTTTTACCTAATCGATTTATTGCATCGGCAAAATCGAGATAAACTGCTTCGCCGCCGTCAACTCCTCTTCCTTCATCACAAACTTCTTTTGCACTCCTGGAAGAAATATCACGCGGTGATAGATTTCCGAAGGATGGATATTTTCTTTCTAAGTAATAATCTCTTTCTTCTTCAGGAATATCACCTGCTTTCCGTGTTTCACCTGCTTTTTTCGGAACCCATATTCTTCCATCGTTACGTAAACTTTCGCTCATCAAAGCCAATTTAGATTGGCTTTCTCCATGAAGAGGTAAACAGGTTGGATGAATTTGTGTGTAGCACGGATTTGCAAACGCTGCACCTTTTTTATGAGCACGCCATGCAGCAGTTGCATTACAGTTCATAGCATTAGTGGAAAGAAAAAATACATTAGAATATCCTCCTGTTGCAAGCACTACAGCATGAGCAGAATGCTTTTCAATCTCGCCGGTAACAAGATCTCTACTGATTATTCCTTTGGCATGTCCGTCAATAACAACAAGCTCAAGCATTTCTTTTCGGGTTAATAATTCCACGCTTCCCTTTCCTACCTGCATATTAAGTGCACTAATAGCACCGAGTAAAAGCTGCTGCCCCGTTTGTCCTCTTGCATAAAAAGTTCTGGAAACCTGTGCCCCGCCAAAAGATCTATTATCTAATAGTCCACCGTATTCTCTTGCAAACGGAACACCTTGTGCAACACACTGATCGATAATATTGTTGCTAACTTCTGCAAGGCGATAAACATTTGCTTCCCGCCCACGAAAATCACCACCTTTTACAGTGTCATAAAATAATCTGTAAACAGAATCTCCATCATTCTGATAATTTTTTGCTGCATTAATCCCACCCTGTGCAGCGATACTGTGCGCTCTTCTACCGCTATCGTGATAAGTAAATGCTTTAACGTTGTAACCAAGTGCACCAAGACTTGCAGCAGCAGAAGCTCCGGCAAGACCTGTTCCCACAACAATGATATCGAATTTTCTTTTGTTTGCCGGGTTAACCAGCTTCATATTAAATTTATGATTGGTCCATTTATCAGCAATGGGTCCTTCGGGTATTTTAGAATCTAATCTTATCATTACTTACCTCCCAACGAAGATATAAAAAAGTAGATAGGAAATGAGGCGAACCCTACAGCCATCAGAATTGCATAAAGAGTTCCGATCTTTTCAATAAAAGGAGTATATTTTTTATGTGTCCAGCCAAACGTTTGAAAAGCACTTTGGAATCCATGATTAAGATGGAAACCAAGAAGCACCATGGCAATAACATATAAACAGAACATACAACAGGATAAGAAAACCATTCCATTACAATGTTGTAATAGCTGTGATCTACCACATGATTTCCAAAATTGAATGCATACCAAAGTGTTGACAGATGAGTAACCAGGAAGATAAAAACTATACCGCCTGTCCATATCATCCAGCGAGAAGAGAATGTACTATTCTCGGAAGATGCATTCACTTTATAATTTATTGGGTTCGCCTTTTTATTTTCGAACCACAGCTTAATGCCGTTATAAATATGATAAATAAACACCAACGCAAGAATAACTTCAACAACTCTGATTAACGGCTTAACAATATCAAGAGTTGAAACGTATCCGTTAAAAGTTTCTTCGCCAATATATAAGTGTTAAATTTCCCGCAAGATGAACCAGCAGGAACAGTATTAGAGCGATGCCCGAAACTGCCATCACGAACTTCCTGCCAATGGAGGACTTAATAAAATTTAATATCCATCCCATTAAAAACTCCTTTTAAAAACGTGTAATAGGAAAAATTAAATGAGTTATTTAAAATGAAAGAAAGATTTGTTATGCCGGGATTAAAGTATTCCGGGCTCACTATTTGAAAATTACAAATCAATAGATTGGAACTGTAAAATTGTGTATAACAATAATTTTGCATTTGAAAACTATTAAATAACCATTATAAAATCAATTTAACCATATTAATTCCAACCGTTAATTACCTACTTGATTTCTATTCTTATTAAGATTAAGTTTAGATAGTGATAGTTAAAATTCAAAAGAATTCCTCCAACTGATTAATCCTTAATTTCTTACCAAAAAAATATTTGTATAGTTGCGCTAATTATTATAGAATTGCAGGGTTATGAATAAAACATTACACAAAATATACGTGGGATCATTTTTTGTAGTTGGAATTGCTGTGCTTATTCTACTGGCTATAAACGGTTACGAGTATTACAATACTTCCCTCGAAGAAAGATTTTTCAACCTTCAGCATGATTCACTTAAACCGAGTGGTACGATTGGGCACGGAATTGGTATTATTGGAACGCTTATGATGATAGTTGGTGTGGCTGGTTATATGATAAGGAAAAGAGTAAGAAAACTATATAACCTCGGTTACTTAAAACACTGGCTTGAGTTTCATATTTTTCTTTGTACAGTTGGACCGGTACTTGTTCTTTATCATACTGCATTCAAATTCGGCGGTATCGTTTCAGTAAGTTTTTGGAGTATGGTGTTGGTTGTACTTAGTGGGGTTGTAGGCAGATTTATCTATATACAAATACCAAGAACTATTCAGGGTAAAGAATTAAGTAGCAAGGATTTGAATGAAATCAGAGAAAGACATGCAATGAAAGTCAGAAGTCTTTTAAGTGAAGATACGATGACTCTTTCTGAGTTTGAAAAGGTTGCCTCGCCGGATAGATATAAAAAATTTAGATTGACCTCATTGGTTGGTTTTGGTTTTAAAGACTACTTTGATATTAAAAGAGTAATGAAACTATTAAAAAAACGCATTAAGTATTTGCAATTAACAAATGAAGAAGGCTTGGAAATTATTAAAGCCGCCAAATCGGAAATTGTTATTTCAAGAAGAATAGGATTGTTAACAACTTTCCATAAACTGTTCCACTATTGGCACGTAGCTCATTTGCCATTTGCAATTGCTATGTTTGTAATTATGATAATTCACGTTGGGGTAACTGTAATTTTCGGATATAAATGGATCTTTTAAGGAGATAAAAATGAAATTCAAACCACTCTATTTTTACGGAGCAATATTACTTGCTGTTGTAGTAATTCTAATAGTTGTTACTCAGCAAAAGGATGAACAAAAGGAATTGAGCGATAATAAAATAAGTACAGAAGAAATGCCGCAGGATGATGTTCATTCTCAATTCAGTAACCCGGATGACAGTTCTCCAAGCAAAGAAAACCTTTCGGAAGAGTATCATCAAAAATTAGCAGAATTAAAAAATACTGTTGAACAAAATCCGGGTGATACTTTAGCTATGCGCCATTATGCTGACTACCTTGCAGCAGCACATCAAAATAATGAAGCTGTTTCAAACTATAGTAAAATACTGGAAATTGACCCATCGAGAATAGACATTCTTTTCAATTTATCTTTCATTTACTACAATGCTGGAAACATGGATAAGGCAGATGAATATAATAACCGCGTCCTAAAACTTGAACCTGAACATGTAAGTGCACTATACAATAAAGGTGCAATTTCTGCAACGCGCGGAGATAAAGAAACAGCCAGAGAAATTTGGAACAGGATTGTAAATGACTTTCCTCAATCGGAAACTACTGAGCTTGCAAAACAATCACTCGAACGACTATGATTCTTCTGCTAAACCTTGTTTATTAATCTGTTAATAATTTTGTAGGATTTTGGATTATTGATGATTTTTTCTCTAATTTGAAATGTCGCTATCATTAACTACTTTATTATTGGCAATAATTCACTGAACAAGAACATTCTCTGAACAGCAATAATTTATGTTGAAGCATTTTGAGAGAACTGTAATTAGACCAAAACTCCTTCCAATGGATATTCTCCTCCGGACTGTAAAGTCAAAGATTAATCACTACATATTAAAACATAATCCCTATCAACTTATTTTTATAAATACCTCAAAGGATTTTTGCAAAAAGAATTTATAAAGTCATAACAAAGGATTGCTATGTCGTTAAACCGAAGAAAATTTATTAATTCATTACTTGGAATTAGTGGGCTGGGAGGATTGATAGCAATACTTTACCCTACCCTTTCTTACCTCAAACCTCCAAAATTGGAAACGCCTAAAGTAAACTCAGTAAAAGCAGGTTTAGCTTCTGAGTTTCAATTGAACAGTTCTAAGATTATTAAATTTGGAAGAAAACCAGTGATATTGGTTAAAACGGAAGAAGGAAAGTTTTTGGCGCTTGCTGGTAACATGCACACATCTTGATTGCATAGTTCAGTATAAAGAAGATACTAGGCAAATATGGTGCGCCTGCCATAATGGTGTATATGATCTGAATGGACGAAATATTTCGGGTCCGCCGCCAAAACCACTGGATAACTATGATGTGAAAGTAGTTAAAGATGAAATTATTATAACAACTCAAGCAGGCTAAAATTTTGGAAAAGAAAGAATCGAAAATTGAAAAGTGGATCGATGATCGTTACGATATAAGTCCATTAAAAAATTTATTATTACATAAAAAAGTGCCTGTTCATAAATTTTCATTTTTTTATTACCTGGGTGGAATAACTCTTTTCCTCTTTATTGTGCAGGTTATTACAGGCATTTTACTTTTAATGTACTACAAACCCGGCGAAGACAGCGCTTACGAAAGTGTACGCTTTATAGTTACAGAAGTTAATTTCGGATGGCTTTTCCGAAACGTTCATAACTGGTCTGCAAACCTGATGATCCTTTTTGCATTTGCACATATGTTCAGCGTGTTTTTTACACGTGCATATAAAAAACCAAGAGAATTAACATGGGTAACAGGGGTTATTCTTTTAGGATTAGCAATGGGTTTCGGGTTCAGCGGTTACTTGCTGCCATGGAATGAACTGGCATTTTTTGCAACAAAGGTAGGAACAGACATTGCCGGAGTCATTCCCTTCATCGGTGATGCTTTAAAGGAAGTTTTGCGCGGAGGTGAAGAAGTAACTGGTGCCACTCTATCAAGGTTTTATGGAATTCATGTTGCCCTTCTTCCATTTCTAACAACAATTTTCCTTGTTATTCATCTCTTTTTTGTTCAGAAGCAGGGTATGCACGAACCTGCAAGCTTTACAAAGCTTAAAGAAGAAGAAAGACGTTACACATCGTTCTTTCCTAACTTCGCTCTTAAAGATGCATTGCTCTGGTTAATTGTTTTTAATGTACTGATCTTTTTAGCACTGATGTTTCCATGGGAACTGGGACTAAAAGCTGATCCGTTTACACCTGCCCCAGCAGGCATTAAACCTGAATGGTATTTTATGTTCATGTTCCAAACGTTAAAATTCATCCCACCACATATTCTATTCATTGAGGGAGAAGTATTGGGAGTATTAACATTCAGCATTGCAGGTTTGCTCTGGATGTTTGTTCCTTTTATGCACGTAAAGGATAAAAAGAATGCAAAAATTCAGTTGATGACTTTAATTGGAATTTTGATCGTAATATTTATTGTGGCTATGACTTTATTTGGATATATGAGCTAAGTAAAAAATTTATTTGAATTTTATTCATTTATAAAAAAATAAAATAATACAAGTGAGGATATAATGAGTTACGTAAAACTCAAAGCTAAGAAATTCTGGTTGATAATTAGTTTAATTACACTGGTTGTTATCCTTAACTTATCAAACTTAATTGCACAAAACGATTTTAAAGAAGAAGATCAATGCATTGTATGCCACGAAGATAACGAGTTAATGCCTGAAGGGTTTCAGGAGTATGATGTTCATTTCCAGAAAGGAATATCGTGCATAGGGTGCCATGGCGGAGATCCAACTTCTGATGATGAAGATATTGCAATGAGTATGGAAAATGGATTTACTGGAATTCCTGCAAACATAAAGAAATTCCGGGCTTCTGCGGTAAGTGCCATTCACATCCTGAGTACATACGTAACTATCATCCTGGTATGGCAACTGACCAGGAATCGCAATACTATACAAGTGTACACGGAGCGTTACTAATTGAAGGTGATGAAAATGTAGCAACATGCATTAGCTGCCATACAGCGCACAGCATATTACCGGCTAGCGATCCACGTTCTACAGTCTATGCAATAAATGTTCCTCAAACTTGTAAAACCTGCCACGGCAATACTGATTATATGGAAGACTATAAAATTCCTGTTGATCAGTTTGAATTGTATTCAGGAAGCGTGCATGGTAAAGCACTACTTGAAGATAAAGATGTTGGCTCACCTGCATGTAATGATTGCCATGGAAATCATGGTGCAACTCCTCCCGGAGTTTCATCAATTTCATTCGTTTGCGGAAACTGCCATGTTAACAATATGAATTTCTTCAGGGACACAGAAATGGCAGCGGCGTTTGAAGAGCTTGAGATTCATGGCTGCGAACAATGTCATAATTATCACGATGTTCAAAAAACAAATGATGAGATGGTTGGTGTGGGTGATGAATCGGTTTGTATAGACTGTCACGATGAGGGTGATGAAGGATTTAATGTTGCAAAACTAATGCATCAAGATATTACAGATCTTGTTGAATTGAATGAATCTGCAGAGAGCAAGCTAACAGATGTTAAGATAAAAGGAATGAATGATATTGAGATCGGTTTTTTACTTCAAGAAAGCAACCAAAAATTGATCGAATCCAGAACTCTTGTGCATACTTTTGACACATCAAAAGTTAAAGAGAAAACTGGCGAGGGTAAGATAACCGTTCTAAAAGCATTATACCTGGCAGACGAGGAACTTGATGAGTATTTTTCAAGAAGAAAAGGATTTGCAATTGCAACTGTTGTTTTCATCCTATTTGCAGTTGCACTATTTCTTAAAATAAGAGATATTGAAAAGAAAAAAGCATAAATTTTATTTTACAAATTCCGAAACAATTATTTAATAAATACAAATGGATAAATTAGCTGAAGATTCTGCATTAAAGAGTATTTTAAATAGTATAAAGAACATAGAAAACCGGTTATCACATGTTGAAACCAAACTGCAGATTCAAACAGAAACAGTTGAAGATGACGTACAACCTGTACAAAAAGTAACCAAACCTGTTGCAGATGATGATCTTGAAATCAGGCTCGGGGAATACTGGATTCCTAAAGTTGCTATGGTTGCTTTTATTATCGGAATGATTTTCTTCCTTACTTTTCCTCTTAAGGGATTACCTGCCGGATTTCCAATTCTTTTCGGCTACCTAATGACTGTAATACTTATTATCGCATCAAAGGTTTTAAAGAAATCATTTGCTCATTTTTCAGGATATGCTGTAGGCGGAAGTATAATAATTTTTTATCTAACTACGCTGCGCCTTCATTTTTTTGGAAGTGAGCAGTTACTTACCAGCCTGGGGATTGAAATCCTATTTCTACTAGTAGTGACTGCAGGTTCATTGGTAATAGCTGTCAGGCGAAGTTCTGTTTATCTTACAGCTCTTGGGTTGTTACTTGGCTACATCACAGCAATATTAAATATTGATGCGTACTTACTTTTTATCTCGCTTATTATTTTGTCTGCACTTGTTGTCTATCTTACATTAAGATACTCATGGCGCGGCTTACTTATCTATAGTATCGTACTTACTTACTTTGTACATCTTCTCTGGTTCTTAAATAATCCGTTCTTTGGAAATGAGATGCAGATTGTTATATCACCCCAGGTAAATGTACTCTTTATACTGGCATATCTTTTTGTATTCAGCTTGGGGTCTATTCTAAGACGCGATAAAGATGCAGAAGAATTTAACATAATTCTAAGCTCATTTCTAAATGCTGCCGGCGGTTACGGATTGTTTTTAATAATTACTCTTTTAAGTGTTACTCCTTCTTCTGGATTTTTTCATTTTACGGCATTTTTAATATCGATTATTATTTCAATTATTTTCTGGATTCGGGTTAGCAGCCGTTACTCCACCTTTATTTATGCAATGCTTGCTTACACCGCGTTAAGTGTTGCGATAATATATACATTTAGTGCCCCGGCTTTCTTCATCTGGTTATGCTGGCAATCTCTGCTCGTAGTATCTACCGCACTCTGGTTCAGATCAAAGTTTATTGTTTTAGCAAATTTTATAATATTTATTGCTGTTCTAATAGCTTACCTGGTTTCTGAAGGATCAATAGGTGTGGAAAGTTTAAGC
The DNA here is from genome assembly GCA_963764825.1 of uncultured Ignavibacteriales bacterium. Classification (GTDB taxonomy): domain Bacteria; phylum Bacteroidota; class Ignavibacteria; order Ignavibacteriales; family Ignavibacteriaceae; genus JAZGGS01. Next base: position 33,736 of record CAVXUA010000004.1, read on the forward strand.
TTTGGTATTGTTGCACTTGTAAGCGCAAGAATTTTAAACTGGCAAAAAGAAAGGCTTGAATTAGAAACAGAAAAGATGAGAACTGCTTACCTGTTAACTTCTCTGCTAATTATTCCATACTCGTTTTATCATATCTTCCCCAGTGAACTTGTTGGAATATCCTGGGTGGGTCTGGCAATGATTTATTATTTATTAAGTTCAATCCTAAAGAATAATAAGTACAGACTCATGTCTTTAGGTACACTGCTTGATGACTGTTGTCTATTTACTGGTGTTTGGAATTACCAGTTCGGAAACGATGTATAAAATAATTTCATTTTTACTTGTTGCAGGTGTGCTTATGGTTATATCGCTAATATATTCAAAGCGCAAGAGCAAGCCTGAATCTGAAGAGAAATCGTAGTGCTATATTTTCAAAGATGGGAATAGCATTATAGATTAGCAGTATACCAATTCAAAAATCATACTCCAATAAGTTAGAACGATTTTCAAAATATTATATTCTTGGAGACAATTTTTTCCCTTACTTTTTTGTGAAAGTTGGTTGTATTATGCTTTCCAACTATAGGTGATAATTGCCAACTCTTGCGTTATAGAAAGGAATTTTTTACCTGAAAAATTCAGATTCATTCAATTTATCAAATATGTGAGTTAGCACAATATTTGATGATTATTAACAGTTTTGTGAGAAATATAAGCTCCATTAATTGTCAACTCTTTATCTTTGCGGTAAAGTTATAATTTAATCAGAAAATAGATACATAGTATTTGGAAGTATTGTTAGAAAATATAATAATCTACTCCATTGTATTCAGCTTTGTGGGAGTGCTGATATATTTTTACTTGCGCAAGTCTAATGACAAATCAAAAAAAATAAAACAGAAAAGAACGCAGGCAGAAGAGCTTGGATTTCATGAACCGGTTTCATTGCACCCTGTGATCAACGAAGATCTTTGCATAGGAAGCGGTGCATGCGTTACTGCTTGCCCCGAACACGACATACTGGGTGTTGCTAATGGAAAAGGAATTACAATTAATGCATCCAGGTGTGTTGGGCACGGCGCCTGTTTTCATGCATGCCCTGTACAGGCAATTACATTATGTATTGGTACAGAAAAGCGTGGAGTTGAACTTCCGCATATAAGTCAGGAATTTGAAACTACTATTCCTGGTTTATTCATTGCAGGAGAGCTGGGTGGAATGGGATTAATTAAAAATGCTGTTGAGCAAGGAAAGCAGGCAGTAGAAAATTTATCTTCAAAACTTTCCCGGGCGTCCAAAGCCGAGTTAGATGTTTTAATTGTTGGTGCCGGTCCCGCAGGAATTTCTGCGTCTCTGGAAGCAACAAAACGAAAATTAAAATTTGTAACATTGGAACAATCTAGTTTAGGCGGTACTGTTTTTACATTTCCCCGCGCTAAGATTGTTATGACTTCTCCAATGGATTTACCACTTTACGGAAAAGTGAAGCTAACTGAAACATCAAAAACTGAATTGCTTGAGCTCTGGAATGAAGTGCTGAATAAGAACAATATAGAAATAAATGAACTGGAAAAAGTTGAAGTCAATTGAGAAACAAGATAATTTATTTATAATTAAAACAAATAAAGATCATTATACTGCAAACAGTGTGTTGCTTGCAATCGGAAGACGAGGTTCACCGCGAAAGCTGGGCGTTCCGGGTGAAGAAAAAGAAAAAGTTGCATACCGTTTACTTGAGCCGGAATATATTCAGAAGAAAAATGTTTTGGTAGTTGGCGGAGGTGATTCTGCAATCGAAACTGCTCTGCTGCTTGCAAATGAAAACAATAAGGTAACGCTTTCTTACAGAAGCGATTCTTTTTCGCGGCTGAAACCAAAAAATCTTGAAAATATTAATAATGCAATAAGTAAAAAGAAAATTACAGCCTCTCTTTAATACAAATATTGTCGAAATTTTAGATAAAGCCGTAATATTAAAAACTAATGAATCGGAAGAGATAATTTCAATTGAGAATGATTTGGTTTATATATTTGCAGGTGGAATTCTTCCTACAAAATTTTTGGAAAGCATTGGAATTAGAATTACAAAGAAATTTGGAGAAGCTATTCTTCAGCATCAATAAGAATGAATGAGAGAATTAGATTAGAATTTATCATTTTAAAATAATCCTGGTAATTTTCATTAACTATTACAATACTTTTGCTCAGATATCTCCCGGGGATCTTACAACTGCACACGCCAGCCTGGAAGGATTAAGTAATTGCACAAGCTGCCATGTACTCGGCGAACAGGCTCATAACGAAAAATGTCTCGATTGCCATACTGAGATAAAATCGCTTCAAAAATCTAAATCTGGTTATCATTCAAATTCGGAGGTTACAAGTAAAGATTGTGCAAAATGCCATAGCGAACACAATGGAAGAAAATTCAGAATAGTTAACTTCGATCCGAAATCATTTAATCATGATAAATCTGGTTATAAATTAACAGGTAAACACAAAGACACAAAATGTGAATCGTGCCATCAACCAAAATTTATTTCCGATTCTGAATTAAAAAAACGAAACGGCACTTACATTGGATTGAATACAAACTGCTTTTCTTGCCACGAAGATTTTCATCAAAAAACACTTGGTGATGATTGCTCAAGCTGCCATAACACAACAGCATTTAAACCAGCAGATAAATTCGATCATAATAATGCAAGATTTAAATTGAGCGGATCGCATGTTAATGTTAGTTGTATAAAGTGCCATAAGAAGCAAGAGAAGAACGGAAAAGAATACCAGGCATTTAAAAATATTTCATTCTCAAGCTGCGCTTCCTGTCATAGAGATGTTCACGAAGGAAGACTGGGTGCTGATTGTAAATCGTGCCATGTAACAACAAGTTTTATGATAATTCACGGAAAAAAATTCGATCATAATAAAACTGATTTTCCATTGGTTGGTAAACACGAGTCGGTTAGTTGTAACAATTGTCATAACAAAAGTCTTAATAGAACACTAGATAGTTATAAATGCACGGATTGCCACGATGATTATCACAAAGGAGAATTAATAGTTGGAAATGAAGTAATAAATTGTAGTGACTGCCATAACGAGTTTGGATTCAGACCTTCAGCATTTACCTTGGAAAGACATAATGAATTAAGATTTAAAATTAACGGCGCTCATATTGCAACTCCCTGCCAATCCTGCCATCTTAAGGAAAATAAATGGGCTTTCAGGAAGATTGGTGCAACCTGTGCAGATTGTCATAATAATATTCATGGTGAATCTTTAAAAACTGAATTTCTTCCCAATGGCAATTGCGAGGAATGTCACAATATTGAAAGATGGAACACTACTAGTTTTGATCATGATCCAACGAAATTTAAATTAGAAAATAAACACTCCCAACTAACATGTATTGCTTGCCATCGTAAAGAAGATAACGGCAGTGGAAAGTTACTATTTAACAAGCTTAAGGGTGAATGTGTAAGCTGCCATAACGATTTTCACCGTGGTCAGTTTGCCGAATACGGAGAGACGGGCTGTATAAAATGTCACTCACCGGAAAGCTGGAAGGCAGATAATTTTGATCATAATACAACCAGGTTTTCATTAAAGGGAGCTCATCAAAAAGTGGACTGCAACAAATGCCATCCTACTGTTGAAAAAGATGGTTATAAATTTATAAAATATAAAATTGAAGAGTTTAAATGCGCTGCTTGTCATTCATAGTTTTAATATTTGGAATAGCGGTTAATCTATATTCGCAGGATCCGCACGGTGATGATTTTGACCTCGATTGTGAAACTTGCCATGAAACCGAAAGCTGGAATGTAATCCGCTTAAAATAGAGTTTGATCATAACAGCACAAAGTTTGAATTAACCGGGCAGCACCAGGCAGCAGATTGCAAAAATTGCCATACTACTTTAGTTTTTTCATCAAGCGATCCTGATTGTATTTCCTGCCATACTGATCTTCACAAAGGAACCTTAGGTAAAGATTGTTCAAAGTGCCACACGCCTAATGCATGGATTGTTGAAGACATAAACCACATTCATCAAACAGGAAGATTTCCTCTTTTAGGAAAGCACCAGGTTACAGATTGTGTTGAGTGCCATAGCGGTTATGTTGATCTTAATTTTGAACCATTAAACACAGATTGTTATTCTTGTCATTCAACAGACTATCTTTCCACAAGTTCACCAAATCATACAAATGCGGGTTTTTCAACCGATTGCCAGGATTGTCATCTCATTAACGCCTTTTCCTGGACAGCCATAAATGTAGTCCATGATTTTTTCCCATTGGTTGGAGGACATAGTATTTCGGATTGCTTTGCCTGCCATGAACAAGGCGGAGGTTTCAGCGGTCTATCAAGTGATTGCTATTCATGCCATCAGCAGGATTATGAAGCGGTAAATGATCCAAATCATGTTCTTGGAAATTTCCCAACAGATTGCTCGCAGTGCCACACAATAAATGCCTGGATTCCTGCTACCATCGATCATAATGCCACTGCATTTCCTTTAACAGGTAAGCACATCAATGTTGATTGCTCGCAGTGCCACTCAAATGGTTATGCAGGAACACCAACGGAGTGTTATGCTTGCCATCAATCTGATTATGAAAACGTTAATGATCCAGATCATATTTCCGCTGGCTTTTCAACTGATTGTTTAGAATGCCATACAACTGCTGGCTGGGACGGTGCCAATTTTGATCACAACATTACAGGTTTTGAATTAACAGGTGCACATATAGTTGTCGATTGCTTGAGTTGTCACGATAACGGATTTACAGGAACTCCTACAGACTGTTTTAGCTGCCACGAAACTGCATATAACAACACAACAAATCCTAACCATATTTCTGCGCAATTTCCAACTAATTGTGAGGACTGTCATTCAACAAGTGCTTGGCAGCCGGCAACTTTCGATCATGATGGATTGTACTTCCCTATTTACAGCGGAGAACATAATGAAGAGTGGACAGAATGTACTGATTGTCATAACGTGCCATCGGATTATTCTGTGTTTACTTGTATCGATTGTCATGAACACAACCAGGTGGATATGGATGATAAACACAGTGGGATTAACGGCTATATTTATGCAAGTACAGAATGTTTTGCTTGCCATCCTGACGGAACCAAAGGATCCGGATTTGATCATGGTCTTTCAAACTTTCCACTGACAGGTACTCATTTAACTGTAACTTGCGATGACTGCCACCAGAGCGGTTATGCTGGAACGCCAACTGACTGCCTTGCGTGCCATGAAACGAATTTTAATAATTCTACTAATCCTAATCATCAAACACTAGCTTTATCAACTGATTGCGAAACTTGTCATTCAACCGAACCGGAATGGCAGCCTGCATTATATCCGGATCATAACCAGGTTTACGAATTACTCGGTAGACATCTGGAAATTGCGAACGATTGCGATGCATGTCATAATGGAAATTACAATAATAATTTAAATACTTGTTTTGAATGTCACGAAACTGCATTTAACAATTCAACTAATCCTGAACATGTTTCAGCAGGGCTTTCTACCTTATGTGAAGATTGCCATAACTCCATTGCATGGATACCATCAACTTTCGATCATACCGCTGCTGGTTTTGAATTATTAGGTGCTCATTCCTCAATTCAATGTTCGGATTGTCATCAAGGTACAACAACAGGTTTACAATCAGATTGTTTTTCGTGCCACGAAGATGATTACAATTTAGCTCCTGATCATAGCACTTTAAATTATCCTACTAATTGTGAAATTTGTCATAACTCAGTTGCCTGGGCGGAAGTAATATTTGATCACGCAAATACAAACTTCCCGTTAACTGGCTCTCATATTTCCCTTAATTGTGATGACTGCCATAGTGCAGGATATACCGGGACATCAACTATTTGTTACGATTGTCATCAAACAGCTTTCGAGCAAACTACAAACCCGGATCATGTTGCTTTATCAATTTCAACCGATTGCGAAACATGTCATACTACAGATCCAAATTGGGAACCAGCTACTTTTCCAATTCATAACAATTTCTTTGAATTGCTTGGAGCACATGCTTCTATAAATAATTGTGATGATTGTCATAACGGAAATTATAATAGTACACCAAATACATGCATGGGTTGCCACGGAGATGATTATAACAATACAAATGATCCACCACATCAAACCCTGGGTTTTCCTGAGGATTGCTTAATATGTCATGATATGAACGGCTGGGAGCCTGCTTCGTTCGATCATGGTTTTTATCCAATTTCAAACGATCATAATGATGTAAATTGTAATGAATGCCATTCGGAACCAAATTATCAACCTCAATGTATAAACTGTCACCAACGATGATTTTAATGAAGAACACGATCCAGGTGATCCTACTGATTGCTGGAGTTGCCATACCACTAATAATTGGGATACAGGTTTAAGAAAATCTAAAATACAAAATGCTCAATAAAATATGAAGAAGATATTATACATATTATTCTTAATGCTTTCTGTGAATTTACTTGCGCAGAGTCAGCGTGATACTTTAATCATGGGAACAGTAAGTTTTATTTCATCCCAGAATGTTTATGTTAAATTTGATAATACTGATGGTATAGATAACGGCGATACTTTATTTATGAAGGATGGCTGCGATTCTTACTCCTGTTATTATTAGTAAATCATAAATCTTCCACTTCTTGTGCGGGGATATCACTCAATGGAATAACTTTTAAAGTAAATGACCCGCTCTTTGCTAAGATTGAAGTAATAGTTGAAGAGAAAATAGTAAAAGATGATTCAACCTCTAATCTTTTATTGGGCGAAACCGTAGCTTATCAACCGTTAGTAAAAACTTCTCCTCCTGAATTTAATCAAAAGTATCCGGGAAATTTTCTGTTCAATCATATTCAAATTTTTCAAACAGCAATAGAAGTTACAATTACCAGCGGTGGAGATACAAATCTAAATTAATAGCTGAACACATTGGCAATTCAGGTTTTTCATATTCACACTATATAAATTTTGCTTACCGTGCGGATGAATGGAACCAGGTTTCTAATTCTATTGGCAATGCATTTCGTATTTACGATCTTTCTGTTAAATATAGTTTTGATAAAACTGCTTCAATAATACTCGGTCGTCATCTTAACAGCAAAATTTCCAACATAAGTGCTGTTGATGGGCTGCAATTCCAAAAATTTTTTTCCGATTGGTCATTTGGCTTAGTTGCCGGTTCGCGCCCCGATTTTACAGATAATATGAATCTTAATACAAAGCTATTTGAATATGGCGTTTATGTAAACAAGTTTGATACTGTTGGTACAGGAGCTATGGATAACACCCTCGCTTACTTTGAGCAGACTAATGATTTTAAGACTGACCGCAGGTTTATTTACCTTCAGCATATCAATTCAATTATTCCTTCATGCAAGGATTTTTCTCTCATCAGAAATTGATTTGTTTAAAAAGAACTTGGTGAAAGCAAAGGGAGATTTTTCATTTACAAGCTTATTTATTTCAGCTAACATAAGACCCAGTAGCATTTTTTCATTATATCTTTCTTACGATGCACGCAAGAATGTAATTTATTACGAAACATTTAAGAGCTTTGCTGACAGCATTTTTGAAAATGAAACACGCCAGGGATTTAGAGCAAGATTAACTTTAAAACCGGTTGGACGGCTTTACATTGGCGCAAATTACGGTTACAGATTTCGTCCCGGTGATGTAAAGCCATCACATAATTACGGAGGTTATGTAACTTATTCATCTATCCCTTTTGTAGATTTAAGCTCTACAGTTTCTTACACAAAATTGAAAACAAATTATATTGATGGTGATGTTTGGGGAATAAGATTTTTGAAACCGATAGTTTACGGATTAGATCTATCTATGATGTTCAGGCATACAAGGTATAAATTTTCATCAAATATTGATGATCTCCAGCAGCGCTCACTATCCGTTGATTTAATGATAACACTTCTCAGACCTGTTTCAATAAATCTTGCGTACGAAGGAATTATTTGAATCTGTAAGAACTTCTGGTAGATTTTTAATGAATCTTTCGTTAAGGTTTTAACTCTGTATCTGGAATCATTTCATAAAAAAGCCGATCTCTTTTAGGGAGACCGGCTTCTATTTTAAATGCAGTAAATGCTTACTTGAGCAAAAGCATCTTCTTCGTTTGAATAAAGTTCTCAGTAATTATTGTATAGTAGTAAACACCACTTGAAAGATTTGCTGCATCAAAGACTACCGAATGTTTTCCTGCTTCCATTTGCTCATCAATAAGCGTAGCTACTTCCCTGCCCATAACATCAAACACCTTTAAAGTTACGTTTGTGGTTTGCGGTACAGAGAATTTAATCTCAGTAGAAGGATTGAACGGATTCGGATAGTTCTGTTCTAAGCTGTATTCAGCAGGAACTAAGTTACTAACTCGAATCTCCTCACTGAAAGAATAACTTCCATCAAAATCAATTTGCTTTAATCTATACTCCAATGCAGTTGCATTTATGCCGCTTATATCATCAAGGTAACTATAGTGCTGCGGTTCGATGGTTGTACCATTACCTTCTCTATATCCAACTAATATCCACTCACCAATTTTTTCTTCATTAATTGTTTTTCTATAAATTTCAAATTGCTGGTTATTAGTTTCGGTAGCAGTTTCCCAAATCTAACCTTATATTTGCACCTTCAGGAACTGCCGTGAAAGAGGTTAATTCAACCGGGACATTGTTTTCATCAAGCGTTAATGCTTTAATACAAAGATTTGCAGTTCCGGCAGGCCACGGAGGATCTTCATAATAATACATATCCTGCCATTGAGCACCATCCCAGTAAAAACTTTCATTCGGATGAGAAATTGAATTAACAATAGTTAAGTATGAATCTTCAACTAAAAGCACCGGGACTTCAGAGGTTCTATCAAAAGGATGTCCTCCGCTGGAAAGACTCAGATAAACATAGAAATCATTTCCTTCCTCAAGAGAGAACGGAGGAGTTAAGATCGATTGTATGAAATCCTTTAAACTGTGCATAACCTGTTTGAGAAATCAATTCATCCTGAAATTGTCCGCTTGCAAAAGTATCATATACTTTTACAGTATAATCAACACTGTCTGCTGCGGTAAAAAAGCTTACCGCTTTTAACAGTTCATCATTCCGGCAGAAAATGCATTAAACCTTCTGCACAATCCTCTTTTGTTGCTCGCCAGCCATGATAATCGTGGTAATAAACATGATCATACTGTAGCGGTTCAACATCCTGAAATGAAATTGTACCCATCTCGGGATGATTGCCGGCAATGTTTATCGTAATATGATATCCAGAAATATCCACTAAAACCCCAACCGGCGCCCCAGCTATTTTTAACTAACCAGGCGCCGGGTTGAGGTGCTTGTGTAACTTTATTATCATCCCACCCGACTATAGACACAGCATGATTTGGATCATCAGCAGTATTTGGTGGTTGGTAATGAATATAATTTTGAATGTAAGCACCCGAATAACACATGCACGTACCAATTACTCCATAATCCATTATCACGCCTTTAATCGTATTTATATTACTAAGATTTTCACCAACTGTTAAGCCATAATATTTCTCTTGGATAATAGTAATGCCAGCTAGTATCAGATTGTAGAGGAGGCGTTGTGTAAGATTGTCCATCAATATCTCTTACTGCTCCTTCTAAGCGGGATAGATAAGCAGATGAAACCCTGTAATCACCTCCCTGGTGTACAACCAATCCATTGCCAGTTGGCGGATCAAGATCACCATTGTAATGCTGGTTAAATCCATTCCACCAATCTAAGTGATACTCAGCCAGATTTGGTTCACCAGTTTCTCCATTATTAGCCCATGAGCCTGTCATTAAAAGATTTCCTTCCATGGCAGACATGGTCCCGAAAGTCCAGCAAGTACCTCCCTGTTGAGACTTAACAGATGTTACATAGTTAATTCCTCCTACGTCTCTTAAATCAAAGGAGGAAGGAGGAGTTTGTGCCAGATTTATTATACTAAAAGGACTGAAGAGTAACAGTGCAATTGTAAAAATGTATTTATTCATGATTACTCCGAATAATATTATTAACTACTAATTAATCTTTAGTAATGAACTTTAAATTCTTAATGTAAAAATGTTATTTGTAAAAATACCTTAAACTAAATTAAAAAACAGGGTGAATTATTCTGTTAGTTAATTTTTGAAATAGTTGATAATGAACAAATTATAGCTTGGGATTTTTTTTCGGAATGTAATACTAATTTTCTATTAATATTATTTTTGGAAATATGTAGTTACGAGCATAACTTAGTACAGTTCTTATAAATGTTTACGGTGTCCCGGTAGTAACGGGAAATATAGGGAAGTCCGGTGAATTGATTTTTCAATCAACGATTCCGGCGCTGTCGCGCAACTGTGGATTCTACTTAATGTGGAAAAGCCAGGAGACCTGCCGTAAGCAAAATTTAATCAACCTTCGCGGGTATGAGGTTAGATTTAGCATTTCGTTTTATCAAACCAATTCTCCCGGCGAAGTTACTATTCATATATTTTTTATAGGAGTAACTTCAATGGTTAATTTAAAATTTCTTTTCACTTTTCTTATCGTGGTTATTCTTTCCTCGCTTCTTCTTGCGCAGGATAAGATTGTTGAAAAAATTGATACTACAGGTGTTTACAAACTTTCTGATGTTGTAATAACGGCAACAAAAACGAACACCAACATACTGGAGCTTGCCAACTCAATCACAATTATCGATTCACTTGAAATTGAAAACAGGAACAAGATTAATGTTTTTAACCTGCTGCAAACTGAATATGGCTTAAGCTCAACTCAATTCGGACCGGCTGGTGGTTTATCCACAATAAATATTAGGGGAGCAAATGCAGGGCATACATTAATATTTAATTGATGGAATGGAGATGAACCTTACAAGTGAATCATCCAATCTATACGATTTTGCAAATTTTCCAGCAGATGGAATTGAAAGAATTGAAGTGCTTAGGGGACCGCAAAGCACTTTGTATGGTTCCGATGCGATGGCTGGGGTTGTAAATATTATTACTAAAAAAGGGTCCGGTAAACCTACACTTACACTCTCAGGTGAAGGTGGATCATTCAATACTTTTAAAGGAGCCTTGGGATTAACAGGAAATTTTAAAAATCTAAATTATAATCTTTCGTTTGGAAGAACTCAATCCGACGGCTTTTCTGCTGCGGGAGAAAATTACGGCAACACAGAGAATGATGGTTATAACGGAAATAATTTTTCATCAAGAATAGGGTACGACTTTAACAAAAATTCCGGGATAAATTTCTTCCTCAGATATTTAAAAGCCAAAACAGACCTTGACCAAGGAGGCGGGGAATTTAAGGACGATCCTACGTATAAATATAATCTTGAGGAAACAGGCATTCGCGCAGAGGGATTTGCTAACCTTTTTGATGGATTGTGGGAAATGAAATTAGGTGGATCATATATTAGAAATGTAAGAAAGTATAATTATGATTCTACCTTGTTTAATCCTATTTCATCAAATAGCTTTTACGATGGAAGAAAGTATAAATTAGATTTGCAAAACAATTTTAACTTGCCGGCTAATAATATTATTACTTTTGGTGTGGAAACGGAAACCGATCAGGCATCAACAATGTTTTATTCTCTTTCATCATTTGGACCTTATGAAAACATTCTACCTAAAAGTGAAGTAAATACAACAGGTGTATATTTACAGGATCAGTTTAAGTTAGCAAACAGTTTTTTTGCAACAGTTGGAATAAGATATGATTATCACAATAAATTCGGCGGAGCGTTTACATATAGGATTGCGCCTGCATACATTTTTTGGGAAACCGGCACCAAGATTAAAGCAACTATTGCAACCAGTTTCAAAGCCCCATCAATTTTCTATCTGTTCGATCCATTTTTTGGGAATGAGAATCTAAATCCAGAAAAAAGTTTTGGTTGGGATGTCGGTATCGAACAATTTTTTATGGCAGATAGATTTACATTCGGTTTAACTTATTTCAATAATGATTATAAAGACCTGATTGGTTTGAATGAAAATTTTAAATCATTTAACATTGATAAGGTAAGAACAGATGGAGTGGAATTTTTCATTTCTACAAATCCTGCAAAGAAACTGTATCTAAAAGCAGCTTATACATACACAAACGCTAAAAACAAAAGCGAAAATTCAGTAGATTTTAATAATTCACTTTTAAGAAGACCTAAAACAAAAATTGCATACCTTGTTAACTATTCTTTTAATGGAAAAACAAACGCTAACCTGGAAATAATTTATATGAGTGAAAGGGATGATAAAGATTTTTCTTCCTTCCCTGCTAAAAAAGTTGCACTTGAAGCTTACACGTTAGTAAACCTTGCTGCACATTATGATATGTTTAGTTTCTTACGTTTTTACACAAGAGTAGAAAACCTTTTCGATGTTCAATATGAAGAGGTTTTTGGATTTGGTACACCAGGTTTATCAGTTTACGGTGGATTGAAACTAATAATAAATTAAAATAGATTTTGCTAACTATTGTTCTAATATTTATCTTAAGATTAATTAAATAGAAAGTAAAGTTTTGAATAACAGAAAGGATATAAAATGAAATCAAATAAAATAACCCCCGGATTTTTACTGCTTACAGGAATGGTTCTGGCAGCTGCGTTTGTAAGATTTATTCCTCACCCGCCAAATTTTGCTCCTATTGCTGCAATGGCTTTATTCGGCGGAGCGTACTTTACCAAAAAATGGATCGCATTCCTGGTTCCGCTTGCAGCAATGTTTATCACCGATCTGTTTATCGGTTTCCACGCGACAATGTGGGCAGTTTATTTAAGCTTTGTTATTATCGTTCTTATTGGAATGGTTATGATCAAGCAGAAGAAAATCGGCAACATCTTTTTCGCATCGGTTTCTGCTTCCGTTCTATTTTTTGTAATTACAAATTTTGGATTGTGGATATCAACTCCCTATTATGCAAAAACAGGTGCAGGACTTGCGGCTTGCTACACGGCAGCCATTCCATTTTTTCATCATACACTTTTAGGCGATCTGATTTTTATAGGAGTAATGTTTGGATTATATGAGCTGGTAAAAGCAAAATTCCCGAGTTTGGTTCAATTAAGTGCATAAATTTTAGGCGGCTGATAGCCACCTTTTTATTAGGAATATTATGACTAAATCTCCTGTACTGATAGATTTTGACGGCGTAATTAAATTAGGCGGAAAACCAGCTCCTGATGCAGGTAAGTTTTTGCAGTATCTTACCGAAAGAAAAATTCCCTCTTACATTATAAGCAACTCTACTTTAAGAACCGGGGATGAGATACTAACCTATTTATCGAGCAATAATATTAATTTTGGTGTTTCTGCAATGACAGCTGTTGATGCAACCCTTCACTATGTAAAGGAACACTACAGTCAAAATTTCCGTTCATTGCATTCCTTCAATTAAAAAACTCTTTAAAGATTTTGTTAATGATGAAAACCCGGAGGCAATTGTAATTGGCGATATCGGGGACACTTGGAATTACAAATTAATGAATGAAATTTTCCGCAAGGTAAAAGGAGGCGATGCAATTGATTGCAATGCATCATAACCGTTTTTGGTATCCCGATGGAGAGAATCTTTCTTTAGATGCAGGTGCTTTTATAAAAGCAATAGAATATGGAGCGGAAAGAGAATCAATTTTAATCGGTAAACCTTCCCCACTATATTTTAGAACTGCTTTAAACTTACTTGGTTTTTCTGCCGATGATGAATTTTTTATGATTGGTGATGATTTGGAAAATGATGTAGTTGCAGCAAAACAAATTGGAGGAAGAGGAGTATTAATATATACAGGTAAAACAAGTTACCCGCTAACCGGTAATCAAAATATGAAACCTGATCTGGAAATTAATTCATTAACAGAAATGATAGATATTTTAGAGAAGGTTATTTAATCGGGAGTTTTCCATTTTTCCTGGCATATGCTAGCATAACAATTCTTTTAAGTGCCTGCGCATAACTATAACCTGCAGCTCCTGCAGAACGCATAAATCCGGCATCTTCTGTAAGATCGGGATTTGGATTAACTTCCAACACTTTAAGTTCATTATCTTTGTTCAGTCTCATATCCACTCTTGCATAATCTCTGCATCCCATAATTTTAAATGCTTTAAGTGCAATTTCTTTTGCTCTAAGTTCAATTTTCTTAGGAAGTCTTGCAGGGCATTTGGGAATAGTTTTATGATATGATTCGTGGTGAGGATCCCACTTTGCCTGGTAACTAACAATATTATAAAGATGATCGGGCATTTTAGAAAAATCAATTTCACTAATTGGCAGCGCTCTTGGTTTTTTATCTCCCAGAACCGCAATATTCAATTCTCTTCCTTCAATAAATTCCTCCACAAGCACCGGCTGTTCAAAATAATGAAGAACATAATCAACACGTTCTTTAAGTTGTTTAGCATTTATTAACAATAGATTCATTTTCAATTCCAACACTTGCATCTTCCAAGGAGGGCTTTACAAGCAAAGGATATTCCAACCTGTGCTGATATTTTTCAGCTTTCTCTTTTATGAATAAAATAATTGGGAATTGGAATTCCCGAGTGCTTGAAGTAATTGTTTTGCCATAATTTTATTCTGGCAATTTGACAGAGCCATAGCTGGGGCGCCTGTATAAGAAATTCCAAGCAATTCATAAAGCCCAACTACGTTCATTTCCAAAAGTGAATTTTCTTTATAGATTTCAACAAAATTAAAAACCACATCGGGTTTATTCTTCTTAAAATCATCAGCATTTTCTGAATATTATCTTTAATATTCAGTGTATATGCATCAAATCCTACACGCCGAAGTTTCTTCGCAAGAATATTCATACTCTTCCATTGGAGTTAAGATCTTCAACCTCAAAGTAGGGTTTAAAATCACCAACTTTTTCAATATCTCCATCGGATGTTTATCGTACATTTCGGGAGAAGCTTCATTATAAACAACGGCAACTTTTATTTTTTTCTTTATCATGCCTAATGATAATTTAAATATTTTTTTTATATGAAGTTTGGTGATTGACTAAAAGTCTATATTAATTAATTCATTTAGGCTTAAAATTATTGAGTACTATGAGTTTTTATCCGCAACCTTATAAATATCAGTGTGGTCCATTTGCATTAAAGTATGCACTTGTAATGCTTGGCAGGTTCGAAAGTGAAAAATCAATTGCAAAAAAAGCCGGAAGCAATTGGTGGTACGGAACAGATGAGATTGGATTAGCTAGAGCTGCAAAGTATTTTAACTGCAGGATGAAATATTTTAGAAGGGAAACACCTCAAGATGCGATCAAAGCTTTAACACAGCATCTCCGCAAAGGTTATCCCTGCATTCTTGCTGTGGATGATTGGGGCCATTGGATTACTGTTGTTAACTGGCAGCAAGGTAAATTTGTTGTTGTCGATAGTCAGTTTGATAAGGTAATAACAATTTACTCTGCAAACCAACTTACCCGCCGATGGAAATATGATGACCCTGATAACTCATATTTCCGCAGTTACGATGGTTATGCGCTTATCCCTAATTTTAAGACTTCTACAAAAGCAAGATTCACACTGGCAAAAGCAAAATATGTAATGCAAAAAAAGAACAGTGATCTTGCAAAACAATGGGATACTTATTTTAATGATCTTACTTCTATCTGCAGACCGATGACTTCAAATTCCTATTACGTTATTTCTCTTAATGAATTTTTAAGAAGAAATGAAAAGATGATAATTGAACATGTTGCGTACTGGCATGGAACTCCAACTTATGCAGAGCTAAAGTATCTTCTTAAAAAAATGAGGTTTATTGCGGAGGTTTACAATCTTGTTATCTATGAAGAAGATCAGAAAAAAGCATTAGTTGATCTTGCAAGCATTTTAATGATGTATTCCTGCGGAAAATACGGAATGAAGAAAATTTATTAATAATTGAAGAAAACTATGAGTGAAGAAGTAAAACGATTTAACAAACTTTTAAAAGTCAAAAAATACATGCCTTCTTATAATTGATATCCAAAAAAGGATTTTACCTGTTATAAAAGATTATGAACTGGTTGTTGAAAATACTTTGAAACTTATTAAGGGTTTCAAAGCAATGAGTTTACCAATTTATTTTACAGAGCAATATCCAAAAGGACTTGGAGCAACTGAAGAGCAAATTGTAAATGAACTTGAAGGAATTAAACCAATTGAAAAGATGACTTTTAGCTGTTCGGGTGCAGGCGAATTGTTTAACATTTTTAAAACAAAAAGTCATTCTCAAATTGTTGTGTGCGGAATTGAATCTCATGTTTGCGTTCAGCAAACTGTTCTGGATTTAATTGAAAACAGTTTCCAGGTTAACCTGGCGGCAGATGCAGTTTCATCCAGGAAAGAAAAAGATTACAACATTGCAATAAACCGAATGAGACATCATGGTGCAGAGGTTACAACAACAGAATCAATTCTATTTGAATTATTAAATGTTTGCGGAACAGACGTTTTCAAACAAGTTTCAAAAATTGTTAAATAGTTTAGAAGTTCGTATATAATTATGTATATATATTAGTTATCTCAATCTGATAAGAAATCATAGTTAATCTTTCTATTACAAACTGTTTATTAAGTATTTCCCTTCCGTTAGTGCCAATAATTTATTTTTATCCGGTTCCAAACAATTCTTAACTTTAAGTGTCTCATTTACTAAAAATTCCAATTATGGGACAGTAAAGAAACTTACGATTTCGGAAGATTTTCATAATTTTTTAAGTAAATTTTACTGATCCATCTCATCAATTAAAAATTTTTTAGCAATGAAAATCAGAAGCATAAAATGGCACACTGGTTGTATCTAAGCTTTTCCGGATTGGATGATTCTGCGCATCAATCCGTAATATTTATTTAAAATGTTAGCAATAGCTTGTTTAAAACAGATCCTATAATTGAAGACATCCTTCAGAATTTTTTTAATGAAAATGATGCAGATGAATTCTCCGCATTATATCTCGGGGATAAAGATGCAACGAAGCGTGAATTTAAAGATAAAGAGATTCAAAGCCAGATCGATTTTGAAATTGATGGCGGCTTAGAAACCAAATCGCAGATTGACCTTCTTAATTACATTTGCAGAATCAAAACTTACCTGCCGAAACATTTATTGATCTTCTCCTCTACTTGGGACAATCCACTATTACATCCGGGGAATTTTCCGCAGCAATAGAAATTCACGAAAAGATAATCTCGCTTACAATTGATGTTCCCGCCATGCACAATATTACTGCAAACGCTTATCTGTTTTTGGGTGAAATTTACAGCAGGCAGGCCCGGTGGGAATTAAGCTTTAGCTTCCTGAATATGGCGGTAAAATTATTTAGTGAAAATAATGATAATAAGGGAAGTGCTCAGTGCCAAAATCTTTATGGAACTATTTACGGCGATAAAGGCAATCTTGAGAGAGCTTATGAACATTTTGAAAATGCACTTAGTGCTTTGCAGGATAGTACAGATAGTTTACAGGTTGGTAAGATAGATATTAACCTTGGAATTATTAATAACATAATGGGAAAATTTGATAATGCAATTTCCTACCTTAAGCGTGCATTAGTAATTTTCGAAAAGCTTGGGGACTTGAAACGTATTGCAGAGATAAGACAAAATCTTGGAATGGTTTATACAAAAACAAAAAATTATTCATCTGCTGTTAGCGAATTTGATTTAAGTCTTGATGCTTCACGCCAGGCAAATTACCTTCAAACCCTTGGAATTGGGTATATTAGTAAAGCATATGTTTATACTCAGTTAGATGATTACGATTTAGCAGATGCCTTTGCGGACAAAGCGATGGAAGTATCCTATAAAATAAACGACAAGCTAACAATTGCGGAAGTTTACAGGATTAAAGGGATTGTTAGACGAAATAATGGCGATTATCATGTTGCAGAAAATTATCTTTATACAAGCCACCGTTTAAATAAAGAAGCAGGAAATCAACTTAACCTTGCAGAAACCAATTTTGAACTTGGATTATTATTCGAAAAGATAAAGGATAAAGCTAAAAGCGAATTACATTTCAAAGAAGCGCTAATTTACTTATAGAAAGATTAAAGCTAAAGAAGAAGTAGAAGAAATAAATAAACATCTTTCCTAAAAAAATACAGTCTCCATAATATCTATTTCAATATAAAAAATGCCTGCCCGGTTTATTCCAGGCAGGCATTAAGTTAATAGCAAATCTATATTACTAAAATCTTGCAGCTGTAAATGCGCTTAATCCAAAAACGGCAAATAAAATTGCTGTTAGAATAGCTGCAATTACAAAGTAAACAACAAGAAGAATTACAATTGAAACAATAAGATATCCGACCCTTTTATCTTCAGGTGTTTTCATCAAAGGAGCTATTCCAAGATACAATAAGTAAAGACCATACAAACCAATTAAACTTCCCAGCCATCCTATTGTTGGAATAATATTCAAAATGCCTGCTATCCATACTGGAGTCATCGAATAAGCTACAAGCTGCAAAGCTTTACCAAAATTCTTCTGAGATCCAAAACTTGGTGCAAGAGCATCAATAACAAATGCAGTTACAAGAACAGCTATAAAAGCATTAAGCAATTGAACTAATGCTACGGCTATACCATAGTTAAACGATGTAAATCCCCACATACCAATAACACCCCATCCGATTAATACAGCAACTGCAGGAATGAGTGCCAGCGGTAAAACATATGATGTAAGTATCTGCTGGACATTTGGTTCCTCGTTTGCAACAGCTTCCCATTCTGTTTTAGGGGATAGCATAATGTTCTTAGCTCTGTCAATAAGGCTCATATTACACTCCTTATAAAGTTAGTGAAAGTAAAATTCTCTGATTAGTTTTTATTCTTCTCCATTATCTATTTCCAGATACCTTTTTCATTTCTTCCAGCTCATCGATATCAATCTCATCCAGTGCATCGTCAATCGCTTCCTTGGTTACATTATATCCCTCAACCGTAACCATAAATCTTTTTGCTGCCATTATTTCCTTTTTACCATAGTTTCTTTCGGTATTATACTCTTCAATTCCTTTACATCCTTTGTACTCTATAGTCCGCTCATAACCATGCTCAGTTTCTTTATCAATCTCAGTCATTGTCCACCCAAAAGCCGCTAACCCAGCAAAACCTCTCATGCTTCCCATATCAACAATAGTGATTTTTATACTGCTGGAATTATCTTCCGATTTGAATTCGCCTTCAGCTTTCGAAACATTCATACCAAATGCATTTGTTTTTTCACCGCTTGCGCTGGTTCTCTTTAAGCCATCAAGTTCTGCTGGAAGTAAAGCTTTTAGCTCTCTGAAATTTACTGTTTCAACCTCTTTTCCTTCTTCAAAATTTTCCTGCATCTCTTTCATATTATCTACAAAATCATCTAAACCTTTTATACCGGTTTTAGTATCCTTATCATCATTATCTTCATCTCGTGAAGAAGTCTCATCAGTGGGTTCATCGGATTTATTGTTCTCCCCGGGTTTATCACATCCCCACATAATGAAGAGAAAAGAAAGAAACATTAATGCTAGAATTTTCTTAAACATACTGCCTCCTTTGTATATTAAGTTTATATTACTTTGAAATCTTAATTAGTTAAAATACTGAAATGCCCTCACATTCAATAGTTTTACTAAAATACAATTTTCTACCATCTACGTATTTTGTCGTTAAAAATCAGTTCTTTAACCCGATGATAATCTTGTGTTGTATTAACAGCTTATAACTTAATAAAAATAGGATATTCTTACAAGAAAATCGTTTTAAATATTAAAAGGAATTATTAACAAATTACTTAAAAAGAGTACTTAAAACGAACATATAAAGTCGTTCCGTACTCTCCAAATTCAGTTAATTGATCTCCATTAAAAAACATCCCAATCAAGAAAACATCCAGGTTGGTTATAAGAGAATAACTGAAAGATGGAATAATAACAAATGATTTATCAGCAGGATTGAAGATTCCAAAAAGTGTTCCTCTTAGTAGCGGGGTTATATCGTAGGCAAATTCCTGGTAAACAGACCACCTCGCCGCAGTTAACATTCCCAGTTTAGATGCTTCGCTGAAGAAAAGAAATGTGTTAGAAGTTTTACCGTTATTGTTGATAAAGAATTTCTGTATGAATGTAAAATGTGTTGGGGAAAGTATAATCACCGGAAAGTGAAACTGAAATCATTGGCTTATTAAACGAAGAAAGAGATGATTCGCCCAAAGCAATGTAAATTGAATTTGTATCAGGTATTATTTGGTGCCTGGCTTACAAGAAGTTCTCCCCTGAATCCTGCGTTAAGAATATCACCTGTCCAGCTAAATCCAGCAAGCCATCTTTTAAATCTCATTCCGGCAATAAAATTAAAATCATAATTCCAGTTATTAATGCTCCACAATCCTGCAAGAATTTGATTTTCAGGATCTTTTGCAGGTTTATAAGCAATATCAAGCTTTGTTACTGCACCTGTATAATATTGTAATCTTATTGCGTCTGTGGCGGGACGTTCTTCATAGTCAAAATCCAAAACATCGAGCGGGTTAAAAATATCAGTTGGATTCCAAACCCAGGCAGTTCCCCACGCAACCCTTTGTCTTTCCAACTGTTACCTGCAAATCTTGCGTGTACCAATCTAACCACAACCTGTCAATTTCAAGGTAACCTATTGATTTTTCCGATTCCCACAAAAACACATCAAGTTTAACAAAATCTCTTGGAGTTTGAATAAGATCTTTAAAGGATGGAATTTTTTCTACAGATTCTCCATAAAAAGCTCTGAATCTAAATTCGAGCGCTGCAGTTATTGCATCAGTGGCATACCATTTTGAGTTAAATCTTGAATGAAGAAGATGATCATTCAAGCGATCATTAAGCATTGATGATTTTGATGAACTGAAAAGATATTTTGCATAGCCGTTGTAATCGAAAGATGATAGTTGAGCTTTTATAATTACAATCGGTAAAAAAACAAAAAAGAAGAGAAGTTTAATTTTCATCGCTAGTTATTTTTTCTTTTTCCACACCTGCCTGCCCTGTAGGCAGGTCCGATTCAATTGCACCATCTCTAAGTGTTACAACTCTGTGTGCTCTTTTAATCACACGCGCATCATGAGTTGAAAAAACAAAAGTCATTTGATGATCTTTATTTAATTTTTCCATAATATCCAAAAGATTATTTGCAGTAACAGAATCGAGATTAGCTGTAGGTTCATCTGCTAAAACAAAAGATGGTTTTGAAGCCAGTGCACGTGCAACCGCAACCCTTTGCTGCTGCCCGCCGGAGAGTTCCGTAGGTTTACTATTTACCCTATCGCCAAGATCTACTGATTCTAAAAGTTCAATTGCTTTTTTCTCTCTCTCTTCTTTCGGAATGCCTTGCAGTAGCATAATAAATTCAACATTTTCTTTTGCTGTAAACACAGGAATCAGATTGTATGCCTGGAAAACAAAACCGATATTATGAAGGCGAAAACTTATCATTTGATCGGTTTTAAAAGTTGAAATATCTGTACCATTGATTATAATAGTTCCGGATGTTGGATTATCCAATCCACCAATAACATTTAACAGCGTTGTTTTTCCTGAACCGGAAGGACCAACAATAGCAGTAAATTCTCCAGGTTGAATTTTTAGATTAACTTCATTTACTGCGCGAACAGGCACAGCGTTATCATCATATATTTTTGAAACTTGTTTTAATTCTATGAGCGCCATAATTTTTATCTCCTGTTTATCATTTTCTTTTTATCATCCATAAGTTCTTATTGCGTCAGCAGGACGAAGTTTTATAGTTTTAATTGATGGATAGACTGCTGCAAGAATTCCGGTTATAATTATCATTGTGGTTAACACTCCGTAAAAGTAGAGTGGCAAAATTGGATATAATATAGTTGGCATTCCATATGCAGATAATCCCTCAGAGAATAGTGAAAGATCAATTCCTTTATCAGAAAAATACCATATGGTAAAAGTTCCAAGAGCCATTCCAATAATTCCTCCAAAGAGAGAAAGAATTATTGTTTCAATCATGATCAGCAAAAATACTCTAATCCTCTTCATACCTACAGCTATCAGCACTCCAAATTCTCTTACACGATCCAAAACAGACATAAGCATTGTGTTTGTTATTCCAAACAGAAGTGCAGCTAAAATTATTCCTAAAAATATTTGCATTTCAACTATCAGGAACTCGTAAGTCATTTCAAGTTCCGGGGCGAGGTCTTTCCAGCTTTCAACGTATAGTGAAGAATAATGTTCTTTTAGTTTTGCATAAGTAGTATCCAGATCTTCCGAAGAGTTTAACCTGATGGCTATTTCATTAATAATCGGCTGGCTGTTCATAATTTTGTAAAGATCGGATTTTCTAACAAAAATGTGAGCTTCATCAAAAGGTGTTGATTCGGTTTTGTAAATTCCTACAATCCTGAAAGCAGCATAGGTTAGGGTTGTATCAACACTTTGAAAACTTAAAACAATTTTAGAATGTAACTTCAATCCAAGTTTTTCAGCGAGCTTCTTACCAACAAGAATTGGATTTCTTTTTATCCCGTTAAAGTATTCCCCTTCCACCATGTAATTTGCAATGGTTGTTACATTTTTTTCGCGATCAGGATCAATACCAATAATATTAACTCCACGCGAAGAGCTTGGAGAAGACGCCATTCCTTCAATCAATACTCTGGCAGAAACATCTTTAACTTCTTTAAGCTCACTTATCCCATCTGCTATTTTATTTCCATCAGGAATGAAAAAAGAGATTATACTTTCGTCTTTAAATTCTTTAGTATGAATTTGAATATGGCTTAAATTTCTATCGATTGTTGAGTTTACTGTTGTATCCCACGAACCGATCATAATTGCGACTGAAAATAATCCTGCCCATAAACCCAGTGTAATAGCAACAAGAATTATTAAGCTTCTTTTCTTACTACGCCAAATATTTTTCCATGCAAGAGCAAGTAACATTACTTTTTATCTCCTTTCCGCTGCAGCGGATAAATTACTTTCTAATAGCTTTAACAGGATTTAATTTTCTAATAAATAATAACGGGTAAAGGGCTGATATCATTGCTATTACAATCACTGTTAAAAACTGATCTATAAAAATGTTTGGTGCAAACCTGAATGGTACAATTGGATCCAAGCCAAACTTTAACATTAACTCTGCCATCTCACCAGTTAGTGGAATTGGATTTTCATAAAAGTAATACAAGATTGGAATGCTAACAATTATTCCAGCTAAAACTCCAATTAGCGATAGGAAGAGCGACTCGAGCAATGAGACTAAGCTCAATCTCCATTTTTTCATTCCCACAGAAATTAAAATTCCAAATTCCTTTGTTCTTTCTGCAGTCATCATCATAACTGTTCCAAATATTCCAAAGCCAATAATTACATAAAGAATTCCCAACATAATTATTCCGCCGGCATTATCAACTTCAATTCTTTGAACAAGCTCGGGCATTAACTTCTGGCCATGTCATCACTTCATATTTTTCATCAAATAAATTACTAACCTGTGAATGAACTTCATTTAATTCACTCGCTTCATCAATCATTAAAGAAAGCGAAGTTATTCTGTTTGGCACAGAATAAAGCCATTGTGAATATTCCAAACTAAGATATACCATTGATTTGTTCAGAGCAGGAAGAGTAAACTTAACTATTCCATCAACCCGAACCTGCGCTGCTGCTGTAACACCATGATAACCCTGTCCGTAAATTATAATGCTGTCTCCAATTTCAACTTTTAATGATTTTGCAAGTCCTTCCGCAATCATTACACCTTTTGAATTATCAGCGAGATAGACTCCTGATATAAGTTTGCTTTTTAGGTCGGTCATTAAATTTTCTTTTTCAGGATCAATTCCAACAACGGATGCAACCTTCGTTACGTTTTCGTAAGAAATTAAACTGAACGATTCCAAGCGTGGTGTAATAAGTGTTATATGTTCTATTGAATCTATCCGTTCGATCTTTGTAGGAGAAAGCTCCATGCTTTTATCGATTGACCGTTTTTCCCAATAGTCCTTTGCATGAACCTGGATATAACCGGTGTACATACTTACCGAAGCATCAACCATATAATCGTATGAACCTTCCTGCATAGAGCGCATTGCCAAAGCGAAGAATACAGCAAAAAATACAGAAGCTGATGCAATTAATGTTCGCCGCTTATTGCGCCAAAGATTTCTCCAAGCTAAATGAAAATATGTTCTCATTTTATCTAACTCGTTTCATGTTTTGTTCAGAAAAGAATGATTCTTTTACATTATAATTGAACTCAATCTTCATGATAATCAAAAATGGTTTTCTCACCAGGTCTGTCAACAGGAACCATCTCCCAGTGTGCAGGGATTGTTCTACCGCCTAGCTCTTTTATATCAGATCCAATATAAGTTTTTACAATAAAATCATCTTCATCGTAAAACTCCACCTTAAGTTGGAAGAATTCTTCTTTAGAAATCCATGTTAATAGCCTTCCCCAAACAACCCCTGCATCAGGTTTTGGGATTGATTCAATTTTATAACAATCATAATCATTAAAGTTTTCTTCACCAGCAACAGTGTGAGTATAATCATTCATTACAGAAGATTCTTTAACCAGATCATCGTTAGTAAAATCAGAACCCATCCATGATTGCAGCATCATTGATGGAGGAATTTTAATCACTTTTTGCGCACTTGGTATCCAGTTCCAAACTTCTTTTTTTCTTTTTAGCGTAACTGTGCCTTTATCTCTGGCTGGTTCAGTTACGAAAATTATTGCATAATCCGGTTCAAGCGCCCACGATCTTCATTCCAACGGTGCGCTCCAATCAGTTTTAATAATTGTCCATCGAACTTCAGCATAACTGCTTTTTGATTTTATAAGCTCATCTGATTTTTTTATTATTTCTTTTGCATCTTGTGCTGCCAAAATTGATGTAAGAATTATTACTAGAGTTATTACTGGAAATATTTTATTCATTTTATATGTTCGGTCATTTTTCAAATACTTTCAATTGTTTTATAACATAAAATGAATTCGGAATTTTTATAATATTTTATATTCATCTATAATTATCTTTATTTTCCTAAAAAGAAATCCTTTAAATGATGTTTTCCATAAGTTGGAGCAACTAAATCCATAGAAAGAACTGTCATGAAAAATTCTATAGGGACCATAGGTTTTTACGGGAGTAAAAATTCTTAGAATTGCTAATAGAAAATTTCTTATCCAAATTGGGATCCGTGAGATTTTAATTTTTTTATTAAGTGAATTAAACGCAGGGTTAAAATTTCATTATGTGTTAGTATATCAGGACCTCCAATATTTATTTCTTTTTCATCACCAGCAGCAGCAGTAACGCATATTTTAGCTAAATCTTCACCATGAATTGGATTTATTTGATTCTCGCCGGAACCGAAAACATATGCCCTTCCTTTTTTTGCCATCTGCTTGTATTCAATCATATCTGAAAAAAATCCGTTAGGGTAAATAATTGAATAATCTAATCCGGACTCTTTAAATTTCTCTTCAAATTTTATTTTAGCCTGAATACCCTTTAAATTTTTCATATTTTCAGCATTGAACACTGATACATATATAAATTTTTGAACTCCTCCTTTTTTAGCTTCTTCCAGAAGATTCATGTTACCTTGATAGTCAACATCCATATATGTTAAACCATCTTTTTGTTTTGTAATTCCAACAGATGAAAACACTATATCTATTTCTTTGCATATTCCTGATAAGGAATTTGAGTTGGTTATTTCGCCTATAAATTTTTCATCAATAAATTCATTAAGTTTATCAAACTTTTTTTCATTTCTTGCTAAGGCACGAACCCAAAATCCTTGCTTCCTAAAACTCCCAACTACATAACTGCCAAGATAGCCGGTTGCACCAGCAACAAGTAAGCGTTTCATTTTTTACTTTCTTTAGATGATGAACGATCACTTTTTATGTATTTATTTAACAGTGCTTCCTTAATTTTATTTAACCGGGAATAAATCTTCAGCAACCATAAAATTAAGAACAAGCCCGTCGAAGAAAGTTCCAAGCAGGAATGCTTCCAATTCAGGATTTTTTACTTTTAATTTTCTTGAAGAGTGAAGCTAATTCCCTAACAAACTCATCTCTAAATTGCTGCATTTTCTTTTCAAATTTTTTCTGAATTTCAGGATGAACAAGCAAAGCAAGGTAAAGCTGCCAGTAATGTAAAATTTGAATAAAGATTATCTAAAACAGAATCAACAAAATCTTCGAGCTGCTTTTCAGGATCTAACATTTCTTTAGCTTTAAATTCAAGTTCTGGCAAGTGAATTAAAACCTTGCTGGATTATTTCATCAAGGAGTTTCTCTTTGCTAGCAAAGTAGTTATACATCAATCCTTTAGAAATTTTTGCTTTTTGAGCAATTATAGAAATTGATGTTGCGTGGTATCCTTTTTTAGCAAAGAGTTCAAGAGCTACCTTGAGAATCTTCTCCTTACTTGTTTCCCTGATTCGCTTTAAATTGATGTTTTGTTCTTGGTGACATATTTTATGACTGAACGTTTGTTCATAACATAGTATATAATATTCGTGAAGTCAATACTTATTTGATAAAAGGTTTGAGATGTTGATCTATATCACAAATTGCTATTAAATAAATCTAGTTTTTAGCTGCTTTAATAAAAAGATCTTTTGAAGTGTTCTCATCAAATTCATTCTTGTTTAAATCTGAATAATATTTTAACAGAATTAAATCCTGCTCCGAGGAGTGAATTGTTGAAATCTTTAGCAGTATAAGGATATACTGTAGTTGTAATTAGATTATTTTCTTTTGGATTAGCCTTGGAAAATTGCAGAATATTAAATTTTATTTCATCTTCTACAAAATCATAAAAACGGATGAAGAAATGTTCTTCACTTTCTGTGATGTTTACAATTCGCTTTTTTTCTTTAAGAATCATTTTGTAATTAAGAACCTGGGTGAAAAGAATCCCCTGCTCTTTCAATAAATCGTAACATTTTTTTATTGATGACTGAAATAATTCCCTTTCAATATTTGCAAATGAATTTCCAAACGAAATTACTATATCGAATTTTCCATTAAAGTCATCAGGAATTTGTGAAGCACCAAATTGATAGGATTCAAAATCTAATCCACTATTTTTGGCATTCAATTTTGCCTTCTCTAACATTTGTGCTGAAGGATCAAAAGATTTTATGTTGTATCCCATCTCAGCAAGAGCTATTGAATCGCTTCCCGTACCGCAGCCAATATCTGCAATAGTTTTGTGGTTATCTTTCAAAATATTTTTGAATAATTTCTTTTTTAGTTCTAATGCTTTCTCAAACGGAATCATGGAATCATATTGATCGGAAAGTTCATCGAAAAACTCCTGGTTGCTTAACATTTAATTCCTTTCTGGTGCTTGATAGTTCCGTTAATTAAATATAATTTTTTACATAAATAAAATAATTATTAACATATCATTAAAACAAAGGAAAAAGTATGTCCAGTCACTTAATCGCTCATGTAGAAATTCCAGCCACTGATTTAGATAGGGAAAGTTTGTTTCTCAAAAACGTGTTTGGCTGGGAGTTTAAAGAATTTGGAAAAGGATATTTACTGTTTAATAATAAGAAGGGAATAATGGTTGGGCTGCGAGAAGTTGATAATGTTATTGCAGGTGATACAACTGTTTTCCACGTTAACATAACCGATATTGATGAGGTGCTAAAAAAAGTAAAAGAAACCGGTGGAAAAGTTAAAAGAGAGAAAACGATAATACCTGCAATGGGTTGGTATGCATTAATTACCGATCCTGATGGAAGTACAATCGGATTGTATCAAAAGAACTAAGCAGTTACGTTAGCTGTCATTCTGAACGAAGCATTATCCAAGTGAAGAATCTTTACAGAAAATTTAATCACTAGATTCTTCGCTACGCTCAGAATGACAGTGCTAAACAATAATTACTTTGCTTCTTCAATTCTGTAAGAGTGATTTATTTCCATTGCTTTTTCAAATATTGCAGTTACTCCGCAATAGGTAGTTTGCGAGAGTTCGATTGCTCTTTCAACATCGTTAGCTTTTATATCTTTTCCATAAAACACATATTCCAAATCAATTTTTGAATATACTTTAGGATGCTCTTCGGTCATCTCGGCAGAAATATTAATCTCAAAATCATCCAATTTAGTTCGCTTCTTCTGAAGAATTGAAACAACATCACTCGCTGTACAGCCAGCCAGACTAAGAAGAAGTAGTTCTTTTGGTCTTATTCCTGCATCGCTTCCGCCAAAGTTTTCCGGTCCATCCATTGTAATCCAATGATTTGAATCGGTTTTACCTGCGAAAGAAATTCCCTTTATTTGCTTTAAATATGCTTTTGAAGTTGCCATGATTATCCTTTCAGAAATATTTTTAATTTAAATATGTATGATGATTGTTAATAGATTAAGTTTCCGATATCATATTAATTGTAATTTATAAGCCAACTTATTATTATTAGTTTTATAGTAATCACAATAAAAACAGAAAGGTAAATTAAATGCCAGAACACGTTTATAAACATATTGAATTAACCGGTTCTTCAAAAACCAGTATTGAAGAAGCAATACAAAATGCGCTTACTAAAGCTGCAACCACTGTACGCAATATGAGATGGTATGTTGTAACTGAAACAAGAGGCTACATTGAAAACAACGTTGTTGCCTACCACCAGGTTACAATAAAAATTGGTTTTACTCTAGAGGATTAGTGATAGTTCGTGGTATAAATTTCAGCCACGAATTTCACGAATTAAAATTCAATTTATTTCTTGTAACTTTTCCTGAATTAGTTCTTTCGCAGAGTTAACGTGATTTTCGAAGGTTCTCAATCCCGAAATTGATATTCTTATCACATACTTTCCGTTTAGTTTTGTGTGAGACAAAAAAAGTTTTCCGCTTTCATTTATTTTATTAAGAAGTTTTTCATTCAAAGCATTTAGTTCATTTTCATCAATCGATAATGTTTTGGATGAGCACGGAAACAAACCACTCCAAAATCTGTTGGAGCCATTCGTTCAAAATCGGGATGAGAATCAATCCACCCGGCAAACTCTTTTGCTAAACGAAGATGTTCCTTAATCCTGTTTCTTATTCCTTCCACTCCAAAATGCCTTATTATAAACCAAAGTTTTAATGCACGGAATCTTCTGCCAAGCTGAATTCCGTAATCCATAAAATCAGTAGCTCCTTTTTCTTCACCTTTTAGATATTCAGCACTTAAACTAAAAGCGCGTTTTAGCACTTCCGGTTTTTTTGTGTAGAAAATGCTCAGATCAATTGGTGTGAACATCCATTTATGAGGATTTATTACAAGCGAATCAGCGTTTTCAATTCCATCAAATATCCATCGCATTTCCGGCAAAACAGCAGCAGTTCCTGCATAAGCTGCATCAACATGAAGCCAGAGATTTTCTTTTAAACATATTTTCGAAATATCTTTTACAGGATCAACACTTGTTGTAGAAGTTGTGCCAACAGTTGCAACTACACAAAATGGCAAGCCATCCATCTTTTCTATCTTCGTTTATTGCTTTTTGAAGTTCAGCAGGAATCATTTTAAAATCTTTATCAACAGGAATTTTTCTAATTCCTTCCAACCCGATACCAAGAGTAACCGCACTTTTATCAATTGAAAAATGAGCTTGCTCTGAAAAGTATAATCTTAAACGCGGCACATCTTTTCTTCCTGATAATCCTTTTTCTCTCAACATTATTCCATTCAACTGTTCTCTTGCAGCTGCAATTGCGTGCATAGAACTTACTGATGCCGTATCATAAATAATTCCCCAGAGATTATCGGGTAATGCAAGCATTTTCTTGAACCAGCTAAGCGTTACCTCTTCGAGCTCCGTTGCAGCTGGGCAAGTATGCCATGCCATTCCGTTTACATTTAAACCCGCAGATAAAAGTTCCGCCAAAATTCCGGGTCCGCTAGAAGTTGAATTAAAATAAGCCATAAAATCAGGATGATTCCAATGGGTAATGCCGGGAATAATATTTATCTTCAAAATCTTTCATTACATTTTCTAGGGATTCACTTTTTTCGGGAGGATCTGATGGAAGGTTTGATTTTATTTCTCCGGGTTTAACTACAGGAAGTACTTTATAGTTTTCAATTCCTTCTAAATAATTTGCAATCCAATCAACTAATTGATGACCATATTTTCTAAAATCATCAACAGGCATATCGCCTATCACAGGAAGTTCATTAGAATTTTTCATTTTATCCTTTGTTAACAATAATTTCAAATACTAGTTTAATACTATACCAAAATTTAATAAGTTAGATTTAGAATTTTTAATTAATATTTACAATCCATATGAAAATTATTATTAGAATTTTATTGATCTCTCATTTTAATACCATTCTTTCAATCTTGTTATGATGACCTTCCATTAAACAAAGATTTAACAAAACGAACTATACTTTTCTTGAATCAAGACAGTGTTGTGTAAATTTTCCTGAAATCATAAAAGATAAAATAACCGTTATGGGATTTATTTACACACACTGCCCGGATATTTGCCCGATGACTACACACAACATGGCTTTAACAGAAGAAAGATTAAATGAAGAAGGAATTGATGATGTACTTTTTGTTGCACTCAGTTTTGATCCTGAAAGGGACTCACCTGAAGTTCTCACAAAATTTGCTGAGATAAGAGATATAAAATTTGATAACTGGATCTTCTTAACAGGAGACGAAATAACTACAAAAGATGCGCTAAAACGATTTGATGTTAAAGGCAATTCCAACTGATTCTACTTTCTATGAAGATGGAACTTTTAGTTATTCGATTATGCATACAGACAGGATTTCTTTAATAAATAATAAGGGAATTTTAAAAAAGAATTATAAAGGCAGCACAATTAATATTGAAGAATTAATAACCGATATAAAATATTTAGGAGAATAGAAATGAATCTTGTTTATAGCAATACTATTTTTAATACTTCCAGCAGAAGAGAAAATAAAAATTAATGATCCCTGGGTTAGACCAAGCTCGGAAGGAATGGCTACCGCTCTTTATTTTACAATAGAAAATTCAGGGGAAGAAGCTGATACACTTTATAAAGTTGAATCGGAAATTTCGAAAGATGGTTCAAATTCACGAAACATATAAATCAGGTGATATGATGGGAATGCGCGAAGTGGAAATGATTGTAATTCAGCCAAACTCCTCTTTCGAATTAAAACCAGGATCACATCATATAATGGTTATGAAACTTAATTAAAGATATTTCAATTGGTGATGAAGTAGATTTTACACTTTACTTTAAAAATGCGGTGAAATTAATATTACTGCGGAAGCGAGAAATAAATAATATTTTTTTAAACTTAAAGGAAGCTGTGAGATAACTTGCTTCCTTTTATTTTTCAAAAAACTCTTCGCTGTATCTTTTCCAGCTAACATCATCCAGCTTTTCCATTTCTCCAATATATAGATGTCCATTAGCTATATCTTCTTCACTACCTGTTTTAATTTTCTTCTTAAGCGCCTGCAAATCGTTCAATATCTTCCTGGTAAAAAGTAACTGCGGCTTTACCAATCATTAATTGCGGAATTTCACTATCAAGTTCTTCTGCATCAATCTGGCAAATCCAGTTATTTTCGTAAGGAGAAAATTCAATCGATTCAAGATCAGTATTAAGCAGTTTATTAATTTCTTTTACTTTTCCGCTAACCGGCGAATTGAAGATGACTCTCCTGTTATCCTGTTTTACTGCAAATAAGCGCTGCCCTTTTCTAATACTCAATCCCAGGTTAGGAAATTCGATAGCATCAATTTTACCTATTAACTTTCTCGCAAAATCATCGATGCCAACCTTTACCATTCCTTTGTCATCAATATTTGCCCAGCAATGTCCTTCAGAAATAAAAACGCCCCCCGGAATTAAAAATTCAGGGGTCTTAGCTTCAGCAGTTTCTTTAAGGTGAGTTATATGCACTTTTGGTTTAAGCATCTTTTTAATTCTATCTTCACGCTTAATGAATGCCTTTTTCGTAAACTCAAGCAGCTCATCTTCTGTGAACGGTTTTTGCACATAATCCATTGCACCAAACTTCATACATTCTACGGCAGTTTCAACAGTTGCATAACCTGTAATAATTACCACATCGATATCCGGGCGAAAATGTTTAACTGATTTTGTAACTTCAACACCATCCATTTCAGGCATTTTCAAATCTGTAAACAGAAAATCATAGGAGTGATTTTGAATCAATCCTAATGCTTCTCTTCCGGTTTCAACTGTATCAACACAATATCCATCGAGAACTAATATTTTACGAAAGCTGTCAAGAATTACTGCTTCATCATCAACACAAAGTATTCTTGCTTTCGGATTTTCAACTTCCGCTCGTTTAAGTGTTTTTGCTTCGCTGCTAAAATCGAGATCAAGACTTACTTTAAGTGCTTCTTCTCTTTCCTGCTGAATTTTTTTCTCCCGGACTTTTTTAGCAATTAAGCGAATGATAATATCAACAATTATGAAAACGATTACTGCGGCAATAAATAGTGCCATAATAAAATCTCCTTATACAATTAAAATTTTAAATTCTATCCGAACTACAGTGGTATTAAGAATTTCATATCAAATTCTATATCCGATGGAATTATCCTGTAGAGCCATCCTTCAAAGAAAGGATCTTTTTCCAACAGAGATGGATCAGCGATTATCTTTTCATTTCTTTCAACAATCCTACCCCCTAACGGAGCCAGGCAAGTGTGAATAAGATTATCATCAGTTTCAAATTTTGCACACGAACTTCCCTGGATCATCAAATCCTCAATTTCCAATAAATTCAATGTTAGTAATGTTTTCAATAGTTTCAAGAAATAAATCTGTTACCCCAATTCTTGCAGATCCTTCATTTTCAAGATTCACCCAGCTCATATAACCCAGCCGTTTATACTTAGCAGGACAAGGAACAAATATTATTGATTCATCTTTGCCACTATTTTCAGCTTCCTCAGCTCTTTTTTGAATTTTACCATAATTCTAATCCGCGGCAAATTGAGCTTGTAATTTCTTCATAGGTGAAAGGTTTTGGAATAAAATCAATTGCACCATTGTACAATGATTTTACTGCATTCTCCACTGTGGAAAAGCCGGTAATCATAATTACAGGTATGTTAATTTGCTTCGAGTATAGTGCCTCAAGCAACTGGAAACCATCTTTATCAGGCATCATGATATCACTTAGAATCAGCTCGTACTTGTTACTGCTTAATTTATTCAGACCATCCTGTACATTCAATACAGTATCAACTTCCCATCTTTCCAACGAAGCAATTTTAGAAACAGCATCAAGTATTACCTGCTCATCATCAATCAATAATATTTTTGCTTTCTTGTTCATACTAAATTATTTGTTCTGTTGTGCCGGAAGCCGAATTGTAAATGTTGTACCACTATCCAACTTTACTGTTAACGTTTATCGTCCCGTTATGATTATCAATTATTCCCCAGATAACTGCTAATCCTAAGCCAGTTCCTTTTTGTCCCTTTGTACTATAAAACGGCTCAAAAATTCTTGGAAGGTCTTCATTTGGAATCCCGCTACCAGTATCTGATACTTTTATTTCCACAAAATCTTTGTAACCTGCATCATCAACTGCATCCCACTTTTCCCAATCGCATTCAGGATTAGTGCAACCATTGAATAAACCTTCCGGAGATACTTCATATGTATAAACCGCCGATTCACATTTAGGGCAGTTTATATCTTTTTCTAATAATGATATATTACATTTAGGACAAGATATCTGGATATCTTTTCCTTTCTTTACTTTAATTCCATACCGATGTTTATGTTTTCCATATACCGGATCGAGGTTTATATATCCTTCAATACCGGCAGATATTGCTTTAACTCTTATCGTAGGCAAGCCATCAATCTTAACTTCGTTATCCATCAAATCGTGTCTCTTTGAGCAAGAAGCGTTTTTGACCTGTACAATTCCATAAGGAGAGAGACTAAGCAATGTAGATGTAATGGTTATCGTACCGCCCTTATCTCCAATTGCATCGGAAGCATTTACAATAAGATTTATAAACACCTGTTGTATCTGGTTTGTATCAACAGTTATTTGCGGAATGTTTTTATCAAAATTTTTGTTTAGCTGTATATGATTAATTGATAACTGATTATCTACTACGCTAATTGAATTTTCAATTATTTCATTAACATCGGCTTTATGTTTTTTAGGAACAGACTGCCTCGCAAAATCAAGTAAGCTTTTTACTATTTCCCTGCTTCTTTTAGTTTCTCTTACAATAACTTTAAGGTCATCCTGAAGTTCAGTATTATCTTTTGTTCGTTTCAGTAAAAAGCTGCTGTAAGTAAGAACACCTGTAAGCGGATTATTAATTTCATGAGCGACACCTGCAGCAAGTCTTCCTAGAGATGCCAGTTTATCCGATTGAAAAAGTTGTAATCTTGCTTCAACTAGATTTTTAGTCATATTATTAAACGATCCTGCCAAAATCCCAAGTTCATCACTTCCCAGCTCATTAATAGTATAATTTAAATTACCTGCACTAACCTGTTTAGTAGCTTTTACAAGTTCCATTACAGGTCTTGCAACCCACCTTCTTACAAAAAATCCGATTATAAAGCTAAGCGCTATTATTGTTATGATGGCGAGTACAATAGATCTTTTTTCGCTGCTATTTATTTGTTCATCAACGTCTCTCAAACTGAGTGTGACATCTAAAACCCCGAGTACAGTTTGATTTTCAGGGTGAGCATGACAATCCGCTTCCCAACAGGTTATCTCATTGTATATCGGGTTAATGATTCCCAGTATCTGCGTAGAATCAGGATGAATTTTATAAATTCGCATACGTTCTTTCATCGGAAGCTCTTTCAAGAGGTTCATTTGCTGTGTGGCATGCGTAACAGCTTTCAGCATTCTTATCAACCATTTCCCCAATTGATTCTTTCTTTGAAGAGAACATTACCATTCCTTCTTTATTGAGAAGGCGAATCTCCCTTATAAATGGTTCCTGCCCCACAGTATTTATAATTGCATGCAACTGGTCTCTTTTATTCAATAACATACTTGAATGAGAGCTGTTCTTAATTGCATCGCTAAGCTTATTGGCCGTTAACTCTGCCTGAGACATCAGTACTTCTTTTTGGGATTGAACATTGAAGTAAGAGAAGACCCCAATAATTATTATAGTTATCAATCCTACAGCAACTATTAATTTTAATCCGATCCTTGTAAACATATTTTTATCAAATAACTTGCTTAAAAATTTCTATTTACGCTCTTTAATTATTTTCTATAATCTTGCCGGGTTTATGCTCAGGATAATTTTTATCATCGTGGCAATTATTACACGCGGGATTAATTCCGAAATTCTTTTCAATATGACAATCCTCACAATCGTTTCCTATATGATCCTCGTCCAAAATTAAACCTGTTACTTTATGATCAAAATTTTCAGAGTTCCAATCGAAGTGGCAGTCATTACATCCCTTTTCAATATCGGAATAATTTGTTCTGTTCTGATGACATTTTCTGCAGGAAAGATCCTGGTGATAATTAGTGAGTACCCAACCTGTTCTAGCATTATGATTAAATGGTTTCATCTCTTTATTCTTATGACAAAAATAACATTTATCCTTTTCGTGACAATTGAAACATCTATTATGTCGTTCATCATCAGAAAGATTAACTTTTACAGGAGAATCATACAACCCGCTTTTTCCATTACTGGTTTTCTCAACGTCATGACAACGAATACAATTTTCGTTCTTATGGCAGCTTACACATTCTAATTCAAATTGTGTTGCGTGATTGTTATGATAAAATGTTACAAGTTTACCTTTTTCGTAATTGGTTTGATAAACAATTTTAGTTGGCTCTTTAATGTGAGGATGAGATTTCATCATTAATTCAGAAGTGACTTCATTTAAATCCAAACTTTCAGCTTCACTCTTTTCCTGATGACAGGAAATACATTCTGTTTGGCGGCTCCATTGCCGATGGCAACTTAAACATTGCTGGTGATAAGCAGCTTTTAAATCAGGAACCCTTACGTCTTCTCTATTTCTATCTTCGGAATGGCATTCGTTGCAGGATAATATAGGTCCTAAAGTATTATAGTGATGGCAACCAAGACAGCCCCCGGTCATCTCCGACATTTGGGCATGGAGTTTATGTGTAAAAATAACAGGAGTATATTTATCTTCAATTTCATTTATAATTATTACATCAGGTGCTATTTCTGGCGATAGGTCTTCTCTTATCATCGAAAATCGGGGGCAGGCGAAAAGACAAGGATCATCTTTTGTGGGAACTTCGCAGGCGTGACAGGTTTTACAATTGATATCTAATTGTGAGTGATCTTTTACCTGGGAATAAATAATAGAGGTTAGGAAAGTAACTAAAAACATCAGGTGAAATAACTTTCTCATTTCTCACCTCCCATTATCGAATATTTTGTTTTTGGTGTTAACCTTCTGTCAGGTAAACTTATAACCGGAAAGAACATTACAAATGCCCTGTATATTAGAACTAATATTGCAATGAAACCAACAGTAACCGAAATTTCACCAAAAGATGGGAAATAAGAATCTAAAGCATAAGGGGCTGAGTAAGCAACAAGAAAACAATTTATTCTATTTATAAGCACACCTGCCACTACTAGAGATGCTGAAACAAATAACCAGAGCGGAGATTTCAAAACTTTTTCGGAAAAGAGCATTCTTAAAGGAATTATAATACCTATTACAATCTCAATTACAAACATTACACTTTGAACATTTATTTCCATTAAATATACGTAAGTTCCCCTAATAACCATATCGATCAATTTTACTGCTAAATAAATGCCGAGTAGTGGTGCAACCTTTTTTGCTAACCTTGAAAGTATGTCCATTTCCATTTTTAGACCAAGAGATCTTGAAGCGATCAATGATTCAAAAATAATCATAGGAAAACCAACTGCAATTGCTGAAAGTAAAAAAAGTAAAGGTAGAATTGGTGTTTGCCATAACGGATGCATTTTGGGTCCTGCAATTACCATTAAAGTACCAAGAGAAGATTGGTGTAAGGTTGATAGCACAACTCCTGAAATAATGAAGATAAACATTGTCTTTCCCAATCCACGATCAAGAAAACGTAAAAACGAATCAATAGGTTTAGAAAGTATCCCTTTCCATTTAACCTTGCCAATAAATTTTTCAGTTACAATTGGGAGAAATTCTATATAGAGTACGGTAGCATAAATCATTACACAAATACCAACTTCAAAAAGAGGAGATGTTCCGTTCCACATAATTAATGGATGCCATATAGAATAATATCTACCTAAATCAACGAATACTCCGATAGCAACAAAAGTATATCCTAGCATAGCAGTTAATAATGCAGGACGGAGTATAACATGATATCTTTCTCTATGAATAATATGACCTAAAGCAGCACTGGTGAACCCACCGGCAGCCAATGCAACTCCTGTTGCTACATCAATAGCGATCCAAATTCCCCAGGGATGTTGATTACATAAATTGGTCATCTCACCCAAACCAAAAATGAACCTAATAGCAAGAAACACAAGGGCATTGATTGCTAATAAAATCAGGATAATAACACCAGGTGTTATAAACTTTTTATTAATTGGAGATCGGTCTCATAAATAATTCCATTAGAGCACCTCATCCGATTTGTTTTTGCCTTTATTAAGCCACATAACACCACCTAGTAAAGCATATAGGGCTATTGGAGGAACAAAGTAAGCAAATATTCCATGCTGAATAGATTCGGTAACGCCTGGTGCCGGAGCTTCGCCAAGAACTGGAAAGTCAAGCTTAGTAAAGTCCTGCCCAGCGAGATACAGCCACGATGTGCCCCCTACTTCATGTCTCACCAAGAACGTGATTGAAATATCTATCGGGTTGTTTTTTTATTCTAGCATGTGCAATTTCAATTAGCTCTTCCCTTTTACCATAGGTGAGGGCTTCCGTAGGGCATATTTCCACGCAAGCTGGAAGTTTACCTTCTTTTGTTCTATCAAAACAGAAATCACATTTCATTATGTTAGGTTCTAATGCTTTAGAATATTCAAATGCCGGAATCTGGAATGGACAGGCAATCATGCAATATCTACAGCCAATGCATTTGCTGCTATCCCACGTTACCGCACCGTTTTCCTGTTTTGTAAAAGCACCAACTATGCAGGCGGATAGGCATGCTGGTTCATCACAATGCATACACTGAACTTTAACATCTGTTGGAAGTAATTGATTTTTGGGATTGCTATACTCATTAACTACCGTCAATGCATATTCATCCGGTCTTCTTCTTTTATCAAATACTAAACGGTCGCTATAGGTCTTTAAAGAGTCAGTCTTCAAATTGTGAGCATCTTTGCAAGCCCATTCACAATTTCGGCAGCCAATACAAACCGTTGTATCAATAAGAACACCCATTCTATTTTCAGATAGTATATCAGGTGTGGCGGCTTTGGTTGGTGCAGATGAAATACTTGCGGCACTAGCTCCAATAAATGCAGCTGTTTTAAGAAAATTACGACGATTTTGAGAAGCCATTTTCTCCTCCTCAAATAAAAAATACTAAGATTCTTATTGTAATTATTTTACATTAATATCATAGATTAAATACCGTACCAAAATCATTTATTAATGCAAATAATTGATATTGTACCAAAAGATGTATGCTTTCAATATTTGCATATAAGAACCATTAAAAATCTACAGCCAGAATTATTAGTTTTTTATTAGTAATGATAGGGAATTTTTGCTTCTTTTGCCACTATAGAGAATTATGTTTATTAACTATTATACTTGACAAGCAGTAATAATCAAAAAAAACACTGGAATAATTAGGGTAAAAAATGGAGAGGTTTTATAAATGTGCCAGCCACCTTTAAGGTGACCGGCACTTAAACGATAATTGAATTCTTATTTCAGAATCATCATCTTCTTTACTGAGACAAAGTCTCCTGATTCCATTCTGTATAGATACATTCCGCTTGCAAAGTTCGTAGCATCAAAAGTAACTTCATAGCTTCCAGCTTTCTGAAGGCTGTTTACTATATTGGTTACTTTCTCACCAAGTACATTGTAAACTGAAATATTTACAAAGCCATCGGCAGGAACAGAGTAATTGATCTTTGTCGTTGGGTTGAATGGATTAGGATAGTTTTGAGAGAGGTCGTAGCTCACCGGTGTACCAATTTCAACCTCTTGCTCAAGCTGGTAATACTTGTAGGAACCGTCAAAGTCCATTTGTTTGATTCTGTAATTATAGATGCCTGATGCAAGACCAGCATCTGTAAATGAATAGACTTGTGGTTCTGTAGTAGTACCGTATCCGTTAACAAATCCAACCTTTTCCCAGCTTTGTTCTTCAGATATTCTTTCTACCTGGAAGCCAAGGTTGTTCAGCTCTGTTGCAGTTATCCAACTGAGAGTTACGTTGTTTCCGGTTACAGAAGCGGTAAAGCTTGCAAGTTCTACCGGAACCAACACGTGGCTGTTCCTCATAATAAAGGAACCGAAACCGCAAACATAAGCAGCAATGGTATCCTGGCTTGTTTGATCTAAGCCCAAACCATACATTGTACCCATACTGGTATTTTCAAACTCCCAGGTTGCACCACCATCGTTTGTATAGAATGTACGTCCGGTGCTGCCTACAGTCATTCCATTCAATTCATTTGTAAATTCAATTTCATATAAAGTAGGAGATGTATTTCCTACATCAACCGTATCCCAGGTTACACCGGCATCGGTAGTTTTCCTAACTTTACCAGTTGAACCGGAAAGGTATCCTACATTACTGTTAACCATATAGATCGAGCGTAATGTTGAGGTACCCACATTTGGTGTCAGGGTAGTAAAAGTAGTTCCACCGTCAGTGGTTGTCCGCGCATTACCACTCGCTCCAACAATATAACCTGTCAGAGCATCAAGGAAATGTGAGCCGTAAATTGTTCCGGTTATAGTAGTGGTAAGAGGTGTCCAGGTTGTTCCGCCATCGGTAGTTTTATAACCTAGACCGGATGCACCAAATACATAACCATTATTTTCATCAACAAAAGAGCAAGTTTCAAGATCTGATGTTAACATAGCAGCACGGGTAACAGGGAACCATGTTGCTCCACCATCAGTTGTTTTAGAAACATATGGTCTTCGCGAGCAGCATAACCAGTAAGTGTGTCAACCATGCTTAGTTTATTAAAATCAAGATCAAGCAGAATCCAGAATTGTAGAAATTGCCCAGGTTTCTCCACCATCGGTAGAATACATTGACCTTGGTCGAAGGATGTTGTTAGAGTAGCAGCACCAACGCCAATTACCCTGCCGGTTACACCTTGTGCCCAAATATCATAATTGCTTCCACCTTTAAGATATGTTGTATAGGCATGTTGTTGCGTCAGGAGGTGTAGGTGTAACTTCATTTATCAAACCTCTATGCACCAACAGTTACAAAATTATCTGTCTGCCAAGAAATCAGTTGAGTAATAAGTGCCTGTCCACGCTTGTGCACCGAGAAAATCAACCGGGCTCCAGGTGGTACCCATATCAGTTGTAGCGAAAATATTAAATGCATCTCCGGTTACAAAAACCTGATCAACAGCTGATGGAGCTCCTACCTGTATATTATCAAGATAAAGATTATTCCCGTAATCAGTAACTCCGTCAAATCTAAGCATATTTGTACCTGCCGGTAGAACATAAGTTTTTGTTCCCCATTCACTTGCTAGTGGTACGAAACTCGCGGATGTATTAGCTGCAGTTTGTAAACTATCACCGCATCTTACACTAATTAGTGTTGTCCAGGATGAACCGCTATCTGTCGAATACCAATAAGCAATGAATCATCCGCTGGAGATGTATAATTCGCGTAGGCATGGTCGAACTTCAGAGAATCACCTGCTGAAGTAGGAGCGAAATGTTAATGTAGTTAATATTCCCGTACCTGAGGATATACCGTAGAAATAAGCCCTGACAGAAGCCAATCCGGTACCGTAGCCACTGGCAGCTGTTGATCTATCCCAGATTGTAATGGTACCTGTTTCAGTCCAGCCAGTTGGTGGGAAAAGTAGCAAGTTCGAAATCTTCAAATAATAAAGATTCTGTGACATTGTATGACATAATATCAATATCATATTGTCGTTGAAGTAGTAGGACTTGCAGCAGTAACAGTCCAGGTTAATCCTCCATCAGTTGTGTAAGCTGGATTATCACCTGAGCCACATACCCAGCCATTCATAGGATCTGTAAATTCCATGTCATAAAGTGTTCCGCCTGTCCAGTACTTACTGTAGTCCAGGTAGCACCTCCGTCTGTAGACCTACGGAAGTTTCCGGAAGTAGAAGAGAAATAAAGAGTATCTTCATCAACTGCATAAATTCTCATAGGTTGTTGCAGGAATAATTATCGGTCCGGTCCAGGTTAATCCAGCATCTGTAGTCTTCCACATATCCACAGTAGTGGTTCCAGCAGCGTAGCCTACAGTGGCATTTAGGAAAAATACATCGTAAAAATCTTGAAGTACTCGACGGTAGTGGGTCAAGTGAAGTCCAGGTTGCGCCACCATCTGTAGTTCTCACAATATTATCGCCGCCACCGACTGCCACACCTGTATTCATATCGAAAAAGTGGGCATCATACAGCATAATAATTGCTGCCAGTAGTTCCACCACCGTTTATCCATTTGTTAACAATCCAGGTTGCACCGCCGTCGGTAGTCTTCAATAAATGTACCGCCTTGACCCACGGCGTACCAGTTGGTTGCATCCCACATTTTAACCCATCTAAGAGTAGTTGCCCTGCGGTGTTTGATGCAGCCATTCCCAGTTTGAACCGTAAATCGGTTGCCCATCTTCAAAAATGCTTTGTGGAGTACCTTGAGTAAAAGATGGGTTTCTAAATGATTGTTCTTCTGCACCCTCATCCTCCTGGGCGAAACTTGACATAAAGCCCAGAATTAGAAAAGAGAGAAGAAATGAAAGTAATTTTTTGTTCATAGCAATCTCCAAGTTTAGTTTATGATATTGGAATTGACCTTATTATTAACAATAAAGTTTATTATTTATATTAAAAACGATTAGTAAAACTTGAGCCCTCATATTACGGTACACAACTGTAATACTTAGTAAATAATTTAACTAATATTTTTTTCAGATACACTTAGCAATTAGCATCGATTAGCAATAAGCAATTAGGGTTGCAACAAACAAAACAATATTGTCCTATTTTTAAAATGATAAGGAATCTTTGATTTTTTGAAATAAAAGCATAGTTTTTATCCAGCCATGCGTAATGCGGTAATACTGAAGCAGAAGAATTGTGAATATAAAAATAATTTCTTTTTATAATGATTTCGGAAAGATTTTATAGATGTGCCAGCCACCTTTAAGGTGACCGGCACTTAAGCGATAATTGAATTCTTATTTCAGAATCATCATCTTCTTAACTGAGACAAAGTCTCCTGATTCCATTCTGTATATATACATTCCGCTTGCAAAGTTCGTAGCATCAAAAGTTACTTCATAATTTCCAGCTTTTACGTTGGTATTTAATAAGTTTAGCTACTTTTTCACCCAGTACATTATATACAGATATATTAACAAATCCATCTAGCGGAACTGAGTAGCTTATCTTTGTTGTTGGGTTAAAGGGATTTGGATAGTTTTGCTCAAGCAGAAAATTATCAACAGAGGTTTCTACATCGATTCCCAGATATATCGAATCAGTAATTCCAACTATGTCCAGTATCTGTGCAATCCTGCTTGTATCTGTATCTGATCTTATATGTAAAGTATCCCTGAAAAATCCATCTTCAACCGGTTTAAATTTTATTTCTATCTGTTCAGTGCCAAATGGTGAAATTGCAAACGGTACAGGATGGACGATAACATAAGAATCTTCTGTATTATAAAACCCTGTAATAGTTATCTCTTCACTGGAATTACTCTATTATACTAATAAAGATTGATGAAGAATCACCAACTGATACAGGACTGAAAAAAACTGAGTCCGGGTTAGTTACAAAGAGGTTTGTTCTCCAGGGAAATTTGAAACGCACGGTAAGTAAGAAACGAATCGGCTAATGCCATATCTAAAGAAATTGAACCACCAGGATTTACTTCTGTTAATGTTTTACTTTCAATTAAACCCCAGCCAATAAGTGAATTATTATCTTCCAATCGTTGCGAACTTCCCATTGCCGGAGAATAAAACGCTGGCGTATAATTATAATCCCAAACAAGCTCTACGCTCATATTCATTTCATCAATTTGATATTCCAGACTTCTTGAAAATTGAGGATTGTGCAAATTTCCATTATCAAATAAAGTAATGTTACCATTCGAGAGTTCTCTTATATCGTGCTGATGTGAAAAAGTGATTGGATCATTAAAAACTGAAAATCATTATTCCTCGCGTTAAGACCTCCAAGTCTCCAGATTATTTCACCTGTTTGCCTGTTAATTTTCGTGATTTCATCTAAATGCCTGGATGAAATTAAAATATTCCCATCACTACTAATCTCAATTGCATTACCATGTACATAATCAATAGTATGTGCCGTGAGATCAATATCTTCCGTAGCATCAGTTATTTGAAAATGATCCCAGCTTCTCCATTGAAATATTACATTTTTATTTTCATCAAGTTCCTGTATAATCAAACCAATAACTATGGCAGTGGAATCTCCTCCCTGGACAATGGTATCCATTCTTACCGGCTGC
Organism: uncultured Ignavibacteriales bacterium; assembly: GCA_963764825.1. Taxonomy (GTDB): domain Bacteria; phylum Bacteroidota; class Ignavibacteria; order Ignavibacteriales; family Ignavibacteriaceae; genus JAZGGS01. Next base: position 77,541 of record CAVXUA010000004.1, read on the forward strand.
CAATCATAAGACATAAGGAATGAATGCCCGTCCGGAGAAAGAAGAAATTCGTGATCATCAGTTGGATAACCATTCCCACAAGAGAAGGAATCAATTACAGCGTAAGCAGAATCTAATTCAAAAAACTTAAATGAACCATAGATCATAATATGTTAATGAGCCGTTATGTTGAACTTTAAAATCAGCTGTGAATCGTGGAACTCTTAAATAATAAACAGGCACTCCGTTGTTATCCAGAATCAACAAATAACTGAATGGCACAGTGGGATACAATGAATATGGAGCCATAAAAATGAATCCGGGCGAAGGATTATCGAATTAGTAATTATAATCCCAGGAAAATCCTCCGGTAAATTATCATAACCCGAAAGAATTTCAGAATCTGTTTTAACATTTACTTCATGTATTATTTTTCTACTATGTTCAAATCTATCTATTATATGCGAAGAATTTTCATCGATTATTTTATCACTTATTTTGAATGAAAACTGTATTGAAGGTAACTCTCTTCCCTCTCTCGTTTTTACTTTACTTAAGAACTTTAGATCAACTTTTTCACCAAGCTCAAAGGGAATTGCAGGTTTAAATGTTAATGTCTTGAAATCCCCCGCAAGAATAATCTCTCCATTATGTTTTCCACTTTTTGAACCTTCTACAATAAATTCCAGTTTATCCAAAGTAGATTCATCAATCAAACCTCCATCTCTTATGATGATATTAGTTTCCGGTCTATTTAGTGAGGAGTTGGGAATCGGGGATATGAATTGATATTCATCTACGGAAGTGATTTGTGAATAGCAGTAATTAGAATAGTTGGTAAAGAAATAAAATAGAATTGCCAAAGAAACAATTTTATGTTTCAAACCACTCATTCATTTTCCTAATTCTTTACACTATGCTCTTTACCGCAGCGAGGACAAAATAAAGAGTTCTTTTTAAATTCGGGTGGAATCTTAATTTTTAATCCGCAGGTGCAATTGATAAAAGAATACTTATTTACTTTCATCATAATATCTCCCATATCCCTTTGAGTTTGTTTTTTATTCAAACCAACTAAAGGAATTACACCAGCTTCTCTTAATTTTATAGGTGAAGAATCTGTTAAAGCGGTTACCGGAATAATATTTTGTTTACTTCCTTTTACAGTATTAAAAGCATTTTGATAATCAACAAAATTAGCCCCGTGACCAATACCTCTTAATATTCTAACTCTTTCAGAAATAGGCGGATGAGTGCTGGATAGATCAGAAAGTTTCCTGCCCTTTTTCTTTTAAAGGATTAGCAATGTACATTGGAGCTGTAACTTTATTCGCAGACTTAAGCTCCTGCGTGGAGTTAGAAATTTTTTCCAACGCTGATGCAAGTCCTTCAGGATATCGTGTAAATCTAACTGCGGAAGCATCTGCCAGGTATTCTCTTTTCCTGGAAATTGCAAAGTAAAGAAGTTGCGCCATAATGGGTCCTAAAATGGCAAAAGCAATTGCAACAATCATAATTATTAATTGTGCCTGCCCGCTGCTCTTTGAAGATTTTGAACTGTATCTTCCACCTCCAAGCCAGAAACTTCTTAAAAACAATTGGGAGATTAGAACTATAGTTCCAAGCATCATTCCAGCAATTGTCATAAATAATACATCGCGATTTACGATGTGCGACATTTCGTGCGCAACGACTCCTTGTAACTCATCCCTGTTTAGCCGTGCAAGTAAGCCTGCAGTAACGGCGATTGCTGTTTTTTCAGGTTTAACTCCTGTAGCAAAAGCATTTGGTGCAGCACTGTTAATAATATAGACTTTAGGCATATGAGGGAAGTTTGAGGCAATCTTCATCTCTTCAACAATATTAAACAACTGCGGATGAACATCACTTGTAACTTCCTTGGCACCACTTACAGCAAGCAAAATTTTACTGCCGCTTGTGTAGCTTACCAGTGAAAGGATTCCCCAGATTAAAAGAGCAATTACAACTCCAAACACACCTCCCTCATCAGGAGAATATACACTCCCAACTAAATAGCCAAGGAGCAATAAAACTAAGCCCATCGTTATAAATAGAGAAACAGACTTACGCTTATTTGCGCGGATTAATTCCCACATCTTTTAATTGCTCTCAATTTCAAATAATATTTTATCAGTTTTTTCCGAAGCCAACTTTTGGAACTTCTCTCTCTTTTTCATCCTCAATTTCGAAGAATTCTTCCTCAATGAACTTGAACATTCCGGCTATTATGTTGGAAGGAAACATCTGAATTTTATTATTATAAAAGAGCACCTGGTCGTTGTAACTCTGACGGGAAAAAGAAATTTTATTTTCTGTTGATGTAAGTTCTTCCTGAAGTGAAAGAAAATTCTGGTTTGCTTTCAGGTCAGGATAGTTTTCAACCACAAGATTAAATTTGCCTAAAGCCTGGGTGAGTTCACCTTCAGCCTTCGCTTTATCGCCAATACCTTCGGCTGTTACTGCCTGGCTGCGTGCCTTGGTAATGTTTTCCAGCGTATCTCTTTCGTGATCCATATAGCCCTTTACCGTTTCAATTAGATTTGGTATAAGGTCGTGCCGCCGTTTAAGTTGTACATCTATTTGAGACCAAGCATTTTTAACCTGGTTTCTTAATTTAATAAGCGAGTTGTATATAGAAACTACAAACAGAACAACAGCTGCTACTAATGCAAGAACAATTATCACTGCAGTCATTTATTTCTCCACTTTAATTTGATGATAAATTATTTTCAAACATTTCTTTTAAAAGATTAAGCACTTTATTTTCTTCATCTGCCCCAAGTTCAAGTACAGTTTTCAGTTCTCCTTTATCAAACCACAAACCATGCCCTTTTACACATCTGTCTATCAGCACATCTTTGTTTTCGCCAACATGTACCTTTTCCATTTTCTTATTGCAAATTGGACAATGGTAGGGTTTTTCTGGATGAGAAGAATCCGTTGTTAGAGAACTTAAAAGTTTTTCTCTTTCTTCAATATTCTCTAAAAGAAGTTCCAGCTCACCACTGTCCAGCCAAATACCATTGCATCCAGTGCAAAAATCTATCTCAACTTCACTGAGTTCTAATATTACCATCGATTCTTTACAAACAGGACAAATCATTTATTTTTATCTGCTAAAAAAGTGTGTATGAAATTCCCAGCTGAAGAGCTTCTTTAAGCTGAGTTTTTAATGATTCATTGACATCGTAAATTACTAAAACATTTAAGTTTACGCTAACATAATCATTTACTTTTGCAGTAATAAGATTATCCCATCTAACATCCCAAACACTCAGATCTTCAAATTTACCAAATAATCTTAAGTAGGAATAGAAGTTCATGTTTTCTAAAAAATCAATAGTATATTCTGTTACAGATTCAATACCAGTTTCGTTTCTGAATTTTTCAATTTCATTAAGAGTTTCCGGATCATCAGAATAAGTTGCAGCAAATTGATCTGCCCAGGTTTGTTTCATTCCCACACCCAAACGGGTTGAAAAATTAGGTAATTGATCATAAACAAAACCAACTGCTTCTGTAAGGTTAAACGGATCCAAAAAATCTACAATCTGTACTTCGGGTGTAACTTCGTAATCAAATCCTTTGCTTACAGGTGTGCGAGCAGTAATTCCTGCATAAGGGCTTACTGCCCAACCTACATTATGAATTAAAGTGCTTTCAAAAAATATTTCATTATCATTTGTTCGATAATTTTGGTCACCGAATTTCGTACGTCCGTAAGCAAATTTTAATGAATTTTTCCATCTCCAGGGATCACCAATATAATCCAATCCAAACAATGTGAAAAAAGTATATGCCAATGTATTTTCACCACCCTGGCTCCAATTTGAAAAAGCTACCTGGGATAAATTTATACCAACAATACCTTTGGGTGTCCAAAGTGTATCTTTTTTTTCCTCGCCTTCCCCCTCTGCAAATATGAATTGGGTAGCAAACAACAACAAAAAAATAAACGTAATATTTCTCATATTTTCCTCATTAATTAAATAGATTTTTATTAGAAAAGTGATTTAACCAGCTTTATGAATTATTCTGATTATTGTTTCATAAACTCAAACAAAATCCCACCCTCTTTTATTAAGTCACTTATTTTTGCAAGTGGTATTATCAATTCGGTAGGACCATAAGCGTATGCTGTAATTTCATAATTGTTATAATAAAAAATTAGTTCTTCATCACTAATTGCAAAATTATCGTTAATGCTAAACCTGTTTTCATCAAACCAGAAACCCGCCTCATCCAAATCTTCATGTTCTCCAAGCTCCTTCAATTTTCTAAATTCTATTTTCTGCAATTTTATTAAGGATCGGTTTGTAACCTTAATAAAAATATCTTCCAGGGTAATTTTATTCCCGTTATTCAAATCTAAAACAGTAAACATAGTATAACTATTTGGATGCGCGCCGCCAAGATAAGCGTACTCGGAAAACACTAACGATATAAAATCATTATTGAAGAATTTTACCGTTCCGCTTCGTTCAATAAACCACTCCTGGTAAGAATCTGGAATATCAGTTTTAAATTGACGGTATTCATCAAAAAAACTTTTAACCAAATCATCAAAGGAATTAATTACATCTTCGCATCAAAGATAGAAATCAGCATTTCATTTTTTACAAAGCTATTTATATTATTTTCTATTTTTTCCTTTTCAGGAATAGAAAAAATAGGATACCCGATTATTATTTCCGCACAATAATCAGAATTTGGATCATCACAACCTTCTTTTTCAGATATTTCTACCTGCTCAAAACTGATTTTTTGCGGTTGAGATGTTCGTCCCTGGTAATCACCACATCCGAACAGATAAAATACTGCAATGATAATAACAGTTACTTTTTTAATAGAGGTCACTAATTTTCTTCTTTTATATGATTTCAGATAAATAGAAAATTTGCTGTGTAAACTTAAAAAAATATGTTTTATTAATCACTTTGAAAAAGATGAAAATAAGCTTAATAATATTGAAAATGAGAAAGAGTGGCTTTCAAAGAATTGATTTACAAATTGTGAATTTTCTTAATCTCCTGTAGCAATTCGCCAATCTCCGGTTCCCCATTCGGAGATTTACCAAAAGGATCAATAAAATCATCTCGCTGAAGTAATGCCTTAACTGAATTTGCAACGCCATTACTCAATACATCCAGGTTATATCCGCCTTCAAGAGTAAAAACTATTTTACCATTACAAAGTTTTTCAGAAAGATCAACAAGAGTTTTTGATATCCACGAGTAACCTGTTAAGGATAAACTTAAATTTGCAAGTGGATCATTCCAATGTGCATCATAGCCGGCAGAAACAATTATAAGTTCAGGTTTAAACTCTACAAGTTTTGGAATAATAAGTTCATTATAAATTCTTTGAAACCCCTCATCCCCAACTCCCGTTTCAAGAGGGATGTTCAGTACTGTTCTCGCCATAACATCACTGCCAATTTCAGTTTTACTACCAGTACCCGGATAGAAAGGAAATTGATGAGTTGATATGTACAAAATGTTTGGATCATCTTTTACCATCGCTTCTGTTCCGTTCCCGTGGTGAACATCAAAATCCACAATGGCAACTTTTTTAATATTAAAGTTTTTAATTGCTGCCTTTGCTGCAATTGCAGCATTACCGAAAATGCAAAAACCCATTCCTCTTTCCGCTAATGCATGATGTCCCGGTGGACGAACTAATGCAAATCCATTTTTCAACCTCCCACTGCAAACTTCATTAGTGAGATCTATTAAGCTGCCTGCTGCAGTTGTTGCTGCATCAAACGTGAATTCAGTTGTGTAAGTATCAGCATCAAGATAACCACCTCCCTTCAGACAAACTTCCTTTACCTTTTCAATGTAATTTTCGGAATGGCAATAACAAAGTTCCTCTATTGTTGCGCAACGGGAAGGAACTTTTTCCAACAGAGGTAAAAAGATTATATGATTCAAGACCATTTAGAATAGCAATCAGCCGGTCAGCATTTTCAGGATGACCAGATTGAGTATGTTTGAGAAATATTGGATCGTAAACAAATCCTGTTTTAGAAATAGACATTATTTAATCTTATTTACATTATAGAATAAATTTAGTTTACACGGGTTTAAAATAACAAAACCCCGAAATAATCGGGGCTTTAATTACAGCTCCGCAGGTAGGACTCGAACCTACGACACCCTGATTAACAGTCAGGTGCTCTAACCAACTGAGCTACTGCGGAATGGTTAAAAATTGAGGGACAAATTTAGTTAACACTTTCTTATCTATCAAGATTATTTAGATTAATTAGCTCTTAAAAAACCAATAATTATTTTTCCTTTTGTTTCACAAATTGTTCAGAGCCAGAGGAGATTAATTTCAACAAATTGATTACGCCATTGTTGTCGTTTACTAATTGCTATATTTAGAAAAATTGTCCTCCTCAAAGAAAATACGACGAGCAATCGGTAAATATTGCAAGTATTGATTAGAAATAATGCTTTTTTCTAACTTTTCTAATACTTTAATATCAAGCGTGGTGTAAAAATATTTACCAATTTATTTACATATTAATTTCGATTATGTCGATTATGTCGATTTGTACTTTTTTCGATTTTCACACGCCATATTTATCGTAAACAATTTTATTGGTATGGTAGTTGAAAATTAAAGCAATGAAAAATTTAATAAAGTATAGAAATTAGTAGCACACTTGTTTCAAAATCAATTGTAATAAATTTTCCTATCTCGACTCAACCACAACCACCACTAAAACCGGCTGCTCCTGCAGCCGGTTTTTGTTTTAAATCTCAAATGACAAATTTGAAATTATTTATATTCTATTTCCTCTAGCATCTTTAAAGTGGAAGAGAATTTTTCTGAAACAAATTAAATGTTCCTCCTTCACCTAAGTAATGGAGGGCAGGTCGGAGAAAAGGTTTATTTAGGGTTAATTCAACCGTTTATCCATTGAAACAAGCAAGTACAATTTAAATTGTTGTTTCTTAACTCTTTTTTTAATAACTCAACTATGTAAATTTTTTGTAATATTACATTTACTGCTGAGTGAAACTGAATAAGATCGGCTTCGCAATTTGTATCCTGCTTGTATTTCCAATTATGGAATCACATGGACAAACCGGAGATTACAGTATTTCCGGTTTTGTTACAGATGCCATTACTGGGGAAGCTCTTGTTGGAACTAATATTCTAATCTACAAAGACTCACTTAATTTTGAACAACCTCCTCTAACTGGTGCAGCTACAAACCGCTTTGGATACTATGCTATTCCCGAATTACATCCGAAAAAATATTTATTGATAATTCGCTACCTTGGTTACAAAACTTCCGTACGTGCTGTGACAATTACAGGGGGAGTACCAAATTATAATTACTCTGTAGAATTATTTCCTGTCGATATTGAACTTGAAGAAGTTGTGATTGAAGGAGAAAGAAAAGATAAACCGATAACCAGTACCATTGATATTTCGCCCGAACTACTAATTAAACTTCCTACATTAAGCGGTGAAGTTGATCTATTCAAATCGTTGGAAATGCTGCCCGGCGTAAACAGGGCTTCGGAAATTTCCAGCGGGTTGTATGTGCGCGGCGGCTCTCCTGATCAAACTTTAACATTAGTTGACGGGGTTATTGTTTACAATCCAGCCCATCTTGGTAACATTGCCAGCACCTTCAACTCAAATGCTCTAAGCGATGTAAGATTGATTAAGGGTGCTTTCCCTGCTGAGTATGGTGGAAGGTTATCGAGTGTGCTCGATGTAAAACTTCGTGCGGGTACCAAGGAAAAGGATAAGGGAAATGTTGGGGTAGGATTGATAAACTCATTTGCAGCTTTTGAAGGTCCACTTGGAAGTAATTCCACCTATATGATCTCAGGAAGGGTTATGTACTACGATCTTTTCCAAAGTGAATTAAATAAAAGTAGTTCGATTCCCCGTTACAATTTCTTCGATCTGAATGCAAAAATAAATTACGTCTTATCAGAAAGTAATATCATTTCAATAAGCGGGCTTTTCAGCCATGATCATGCTTACAATCCTCCAACATCGACAGATACTGATTATGATATCGAGTGGCAGAATATTAACCTAAGCTTAAATTGGCTGCAAGTAAATTCAAAATCACTTTTACTTAATTCAATTCTTAGTTTTATAAAGTATAAATTTTCATCAAAGATTGGTGTTAATCCAACAACAGTAACTTCCTACACTTACTTTTCCAACCCGGATCTTACCGATCTTTACATAAGACAAAATGCTGAACTAAGATGGCACCAAGATCACACCTTAAAATTAGGTTTTGATCTGGCTCTTCACAACTATGATTTGCTGTACAGCGATGCTTACAACGAAGCGCTCGAGAAGGACCCTTATGCTGGGAAAGATATTACCTCGATGGAAGCTTCTCTCTATTTTCAAAGTGAATCACAATTCACATCTAAATTAAAAACAAACTTGGGTGGAAGGTTTTATTATTTCGGTAACCAAAAATTCTTACGATTTGAGCCGAGGATTTCTGCTTCATACTCTTTTACTCCAAACATCATTTTAAAAGGTGCATTTGCTATTGCTCATCAGTTCCTCCACCTGGTTGTGCGAAACGATATTACATTACCAACCGATCTGTGGTATCCTTCAACCAAGCGAATTCAACCAGGTAAATCAACACAATACGTACTTGGATTCGATACATACTGGTTCGATCAATCCTATGCTTTTACAGTTGAGGGTTTTTATAAAGACATGCAAAGCCTGTACGAGTTAAGAAATTCGCCGCAATTAAATCCGCTTGATGATTCAATTGAAGATCAGTTTACACAGGGACAAGGAGAAGCTTACGGAATTGAATTCTTCCTGAACAAACAGAAGGGTAATTTTACGGGATGGATCGGTTACACACTTTCCTGGTCTGTGCGCCAATTTGATGAACTGAATGGTGGGCAAGTTTATAACTCAAGGTATGACAGGAGACACGATTTTTCCGTGGTACTTGCTTACAGTTTGAATAGTGATTTTAATGTGGGTCTTACCTGGGTTTACGCAACCGGTCAGCGATATACACTTCCTCCCGGGCAGTTTACATTCGATCCAGTTGGTGTAGGAGGCAGCCAGGAAGTTCAATTCAATTTTACTGGAATAAACACTGCTCAATTTCCTGCTTATCATAAATTAGATTTGAATGTGAATTATTCTTTTAAATGGTTCAACTCCGATTTTGAAGCATATATAAATCTTTATAATGTTTATAACAGGCACAATACTTTTGCACAGTATGTTGTGCTTAAAGAATCTGAAGATGGAGAAAAGATACCGGTTGTAAAACAAATAGCGTTGTTCCCTTTTATACCTTCTTTAGGAATAGCAATAAAATTTTAAATCATGAAATTTATTATCGTTTTAATATCGTTAGTTTTAGTCTCACTCATTTGCGGGTGTGAATCGGAAGAAATTGTTAGCGTTGACCTAGCTTTTGAGGAATACACTGTTGTACAGGCAGAACTGATTCCGAACAAACGATTTCCGGGAGTGAGATTTACAAAGACTCTTCCACTTGGTATTCCCTACAATATAAAAGATGCTGAAATAAAAAATATTACAGCGTACTTAAGAATAAATGGTGTACAGGTTATACCACTCATTTATACAGAAGAAGGTCTCTACAAGCCATTCTATTATTTCTACATAGCTGAAGGGGATACATATGAATTGTTTGCCGAGCATGATGAAAAATATATTTACAGCATTACAAAAATTCCCTTAAAACCGGAAGTTTCCGCAATAAATTATGACCGGAATGATTATCATTTATATGCAGATGTAAAAGTAAAGCAGGATGAAGTGTATTCAGCACTATGGATAATAACGTTGGGTAATGCGATACGAGCCGAAGACTATTTTTCGGTCGCATCCTCTGACAATCAAAATTCTACAGTTAGGGTAAGAACTTCACCTATTCCTGAAGATTATCTTTCCGGAATTTATTCGGGAACCAGGATGATACAGGTTTTTGCTTTTGATAAATCATTTAAGGATTATTTTCATACAAGAAACTCCAGCCAGCAGCTAAATGATCCGTTCATACAGGGTACTGGCGGTGCTGTTGAATGGAATGTGCAAGGTGATAAAGTTATTGGGCTCTTTATTGGTTTAGCTCCAGGTGATATTATAGAAGTATTTTAAATGAAAAAATTGATTCGTAAAATATTCAAGCATAGCACAATTGTCTCAATTGTTTTAATGTTAAATAGCTGTATTGATGATAACATATCTCCTCCTCTTACAGGGGAACTTAATTCAACAGCCGAGCTACTTGTGTATTTTGAAACACTTGGAGATTTTGCAAATTCTGAATTTGCTCCAGCACTTATAGATGCTGAAGAAGTTAATGCTAACCTTAATGATTATTTAATTATTGATGTGAGAGAAAATATAGATTTTATTACTGGGCATATTAATGGTGCGGTGAATGTTGTGAGCGATAGTTTATATGTCTTCATGGAAAATCTGGATCATACAATTTATGAAAAAATTATTCTTGTAAGTAAAAATGGTCATGCATCAGCTTATTATACTTGCCTGCTCCGATTATCAGGATTTAATAATGTATTTACTCTAAACTTTGGAATGGCTTCCTGGCACATTGATTTTGCAGGTGAATGGATTAATGCACGAGAGGATTTAGACGATTTTACGGATGAACAATTTCCTAAAAACGATTTTACCGATCTGCCGATGTTAAACTTCAGCAATCCAAGTGCTTCAATTGAAGAAAAAGCTAGAGAAAGAATTTTGCTATTATTAGATACAGGCTTTAATAATACAGAAGTGTATCGCAACAGTTTTATTTTATTTGAAAATGATCTTTTAGTATGCTATGGAACTAGCATGCTATATAGCAGCAAATTATATGGGATTGGTCATAAAGTTGGAACAATACACTATATGTCTTCCCCACTATATGATTTAAGAAGTGTTAATTACCTTCAGACTCTCCCAACAGACAAAACGATTTTAATTTATAGCTTTAACGGTCAGTTGAGTGCTTGCATAACTGCATTCCTTAGAACTCTTGGTTATGATGCAATAACTCTGCAGTACGGTGCTAACCAGATCTTTTATACCAGAATGATTATTAATCCTGAGCTATCCGTATATGCTTTCGATAACACAGATATAAAAAACTTTCCTTATGAAATGGGAAATGAGTAAAAATAGCAACTATAGTTCTATACCCATTTCTTCAATAAGATAATCGGCGCCACCAATTTTTTGAGTTACCCACAGAATGTAGCGTATATCAACACCTATTGATCTGCTGTATTGACTGCTCCAAACATAATCATTTATCGTGGCTTCAAAAGATCGATCGAAGTTAACCCCAACGAGTTTACCGTAAGCATCTAAAATCGGGCTTCCGGAATTCCCTCCGCTTGTATCTGTGTTGTACAAAATTGCAACAGGAACATCATTTAAATTTTCATTTTTAAATTTTCCAAAATCTTTATCTTGATATAGCTCCTTAACAAGCGAGGGTAGTTTGTAATCACCTTCTTCTTTACCTTTTTCCACTACACCCTTTAAGGTCGTTACCGGGGAATAATAAACCGCATCGAAAGGTTTATAACCTGTAACATAACCATAAGTTAACCTTAGTGTACGATTAGCATCAGGAATAAATGATTTTTGCAGCCAGAGTTTCTTCACCTCCATTAGCTTTGCTAACAATATGTTCAGCTTACCGTTTCTTGTATCTCGTTTTTTTTCTTCCACTTTATTTAGTTCATAGAAATTTTTCACAAACTCAACAGCAGGATCATCAAGCTCTTCATAAATTTCAGTTAACATATCTTCAAAAACTTCCGCATCAAACAGATCAGTGTCTTCATACAGTTCATCAATTAATTCGTACAATTCTTCTTGTTCAGGCAAATTAGCAAATTCACTAAATTGCTGCATTTCAGAAAAAGTAACTGCATCACTCAAAATTTTCTTAAAAATAACCGGTTCAAGATTGGGATAATAATCGTTCTGCAAACTACTAACTCGTTTTAAAAGTGATTTTCGTTCATCATCCGTAGTTTCTTTATCGTGGTATTCCAATTGTATTTCTGCAAGCCGGAAGAGGTTACTGAAACGCCCAAGCATAAAATTTACCCAGCGGTATCTTCCAATGGAAAAAATATCATCATAAACTGATTCAATTTCAGAAAGTACATTACCATACTTTTCTCTTAGCGCATCATCTGAATCAATAAAACTCTGAAGCTCTTTCTCTTCATTCATTTTGTTTTCTACAAGATTTAATCTTTCCAAACCCTGTAGCTTACCGCGATAATTTTTTTCAGTATTTGCAAGCCCTTTAATCCGTGAGGATATTTCCAGGGCAAATTCAGGATCATTTTCTCCCTTCGCTTCGTAAAGATCAATCATCCATCTGAATTGTTTAGAAATGTACGGCAGCTGATATTTTTGCTGGTACTCCACAAAATAAGATGGTTGATGTTTGTAAGTTCTGCCAGGATAACCTAAAAGAAAAACAAAATCGTTTTCATCAACACCTTTGGGATTAACTTCAATAAATTTCTTTGGCTGATAAGGAATATTATCTTCAGAATAAATTGCTGAACTTCCATCCGGGGCAACATAAGCTCTTACAAAAGAAAAATCACCCGTATGGCGCGGCCAAACCCAGTTGTCTGATTCGCCGCCAAACTCGCCAATTGCCCTTGGAGGTACATAAACCAATCGGACATCTTTAATTACTTTGTAACGAAAGAGAACATAAGATTGTCCAACAAACATCTCGGAAACTTCAACAGAAATTGTGCTATCCGCTGCTTCCTCTCTTTCCACTATCTCTTTAATCTTATCAGTAATTGCATCAGTTCTTTCGGAAATATCATCAACATTGTTTGCAGCAGTTAAAACTTCTTCCGAAACATCTTCGTATGAAACTGTTATTCTGCAAGTATAACCTTTTGCTGGAATTTCTTCTTCCATGGTTTTTGCAAGAAACCCACTTTCAAGGTAATTATTCTCAGTCGTGCTGGCTCTTTGCACAGCACCGAAAGAGCAATGATGATTGGTAATTATTAAACCTTCATTAGAAATAAATGAACCTGTACAACCGCCAATCTTTACAAGTGCATCAACTAAACTAACGCCATCAGGATTATAAACTTCATCTATACTTATTTTTAAACCTGCTCCTTGCAAATCAAGATTTCTAATTTCACTAAGAGGATACATGCCTTCATCAGGCATGGAGGGAATCATTGCAAGTGAAAAGATTGAAAGAATTATTAAAAGGATATTAAATGACTTTTTCATTTTGTTAAATTATTATGTTAAAAAAAATGCCCGCTAAACGGGCATGTAATTTTTCAATTTAATTATTTAAATTCAAGAACTAATTTTCGATTCAGGTATTCTTCGGGCAACAGCGACAAAGAAACCAAGGGTTACCACAAGTACGCCTATCCAGACTAAACTGATGAAAGGTTTAACGCTTGCAGTAACATATAACACTTCCCTGTTTTCAACTGTTGTATTATTAGTTGAATGCTCATCACTTCCATCAAGAATTGAAAATGCAATTTTCACATTCGCAGCAGAAAGGTCAATAAGCTCAATCTTTAAATTCAGTTCATCGGATGAATAGGATGTAAACTCAACCTGCCCGCTGATAGATTTCCTGTAAAGAGAAGCATCGTAGTGTTTGCCGTTTTTATCGATATGAAGTACAGCACCCATCTGGAAATCTTTTCCTTCCTGCATTGCCTGCATTGTTTCAGCAGGAAGATCGAATTCAGAAAATGTAATTGATGCGCTGTTAAAATTTGTACTGGCTCCTTTTTTAAGAGTAACAACTTCTCCGCTTGTAGTTGATGATCTCTGCGTACCCGGATCATAACCGAGTGGAGAAACGTAGAGATCCTGTGTGGGTAAAGTTAGAATTGCGGGTTGCCTCATCAAGCTGTTATTAAAATCACTTCTATACATTACAGGTGCAATAGAATATTCACTTCCACCTTTAACGATATCAATATTAAAGGCAAACTTGGTACTATTTTCAATAGGTACAGAGCCGGTAAAAGTTAATTCGTATCCAAATGCTTCAGTCTTCTGATCTTTTATAAGATCAATATCTACATCATCGGTATAAACGGCTGAGCCAATTACACCGAGGATGAAAAGTGCAATACCGATGTGGGCAACATAGGCACCCAGCATTTTCTTGTTGCCTTTTATAATCTTTATAGCAATATCTAAATTAACAAAAAGGGCAAATGCTGAACTTAAAGCAAGCAGTAAAATCATTATATCGGTAACACCGCCAAAAATTATAAGCAATGCAGTGAATAAAACTGCACCAATACCTGAATATGTTGCTTTCTTTAAAACTTCTGATGTATTTGAATGTTTCCATTTAATAAGTAAGCTAATCCCGTTGAGAAACATTATTATAATACCGAGCGGAAGATGCATTTCGTTATAGAAAAAAGTATCTACCGACTGACCGAAGATAGGAGCCGAAGTTCCAACAAGTACAATTATTGAGGAAGCGATAAAAATTATCGCGGCTGTAAATAGAGCAAGTTCCCGTGAAACCAAGCTCTCTTCTTCCGGAATATTTTGATTTAATGTTTTCCATCTGTATGCTATCATTCCAAAACCCAGCAGAATAAACGACCCGATAAAGATGACAAGAAAGAGGTAAACAAACATCCCGGGATCAACAAAAGAGTGAACCGAGGCATCCCCAAGTACACCGCTGCGAGTTAAAAATGTAGAATAGAGTACAAGCACATAAGTAAGAATACAAAGCATTAAATTTGTTTTTGCAAATTTTCCTATTCCACCCTTTGCCTGCGTTTTTCTTTGCACAAGCATTGTGTGAATAGCTCCAACACCAACCAGCCATGGTATTAAACTGGAGTTTTCAACCGGATCCCATGCCCAGTAACCTCCCCAGCCGAGCATTTCATAAGCCCAATACCCCCCCATCATAATGCCTAATCCTAAAACACCCATTCCTGCAAGAAGCCATGGAAACGACTGTTTGACCCACTGAGTGTAATCATTTTTCATAAGTGCAGCTATCGCAAATACAAAAGGTACTGTTGCCATCGAAAAACCTAAAAAGAGAATTGGCGGGTGTATCTGCATCCAGAAGTTTAGTAACTGCGGATTCAATCCCCTTCCATCAATAATAAACTGATTTACAGAAACGCCTGAACCAGCTAAAAGTTGAACAAGTTCGGAATCAATTTTGATAAATCCCTGGTTTGTACCGGGATCAGAAAAGAAAAATGATTGGATAAACGAAAGATTAAAATATTCCTGGTTTAAATTCTTAAGTTCTAGAAAAACAGGAGTTGTCCAGATTAATTCAAATGGATTTTTAAACCATGGAGAAACCATTATTAAGAGGAACGTGGTTGCAAATGCAAAAACAGCCATCACTCTTGGTTCAAGGTCTCCCCGTTTAGAAGCATAAGATTGCAGTACAATACCTACAATTGAAGTAAGCAATAGCCATAACATAAAGCTGCCTTCCTGCCCGCCCCAGAATGATGCGATTAAAAATCCGGTTGGAAGTGCGTTATTGCTGTATCCCTGAACATATTTATACTCGTATTGATGA
The DNA here is from genome assembly GCA_963764825.1 of uncultured Ignavibacteriales bacterium. Taxonomy (GTDB): domain Bacteria; phylum Bacteroidota; class Ignavibacteria; order Ignavibacteriales; family Ignavibacteriaceae; genus JAZGGS01. Next base: position 93,169 of record CAVXUA010000004.1, read on the forward strand.
GTTAAAATTGCATACAACAAAAGGACTGATGCAGCAATTACGAGCATAGTCATTGCATGATAAGCAATTCTTCCATAATTAAGAGTGTTTCCATATCCCCTGAAATTAAGGTAATACATTATCATAGCCAGGATACTAAATGCAAGAGCCATGGTAAGTATAATACTTCCAATCATAAATTCCTCTGTAAAACTTTAATGAAAATTAGTAAGCCCGATTACAAGCTTGATGACGTCACGTTTTCTTCCTCGTACTTGCTGGGGCACTTGGTAAGAATATCTTTTGCGTGAAAGTATCCATCCCTGTATTTACCTGTAACAACCACACTGGTAGCAGTTTCAAAATTGTTTGGTATAGTACCTTCGAAAATTACTTTCATCTCGTTGCCGTTTTCATCAGTCATAAAAAACGAAAATGTTTTATCATCTTTATTGATTTCGTAATTTTTTTCTTTTACCCAGCTTCCCGTTGCTTTAACTGTTTTTGTAGAAGCTTTAACTGTGGTAAAGTTATCTGCATATTCAATATTACTTTGAGTAAAAAGGTAACCCATTAAAATTAAAAACACGGCAATAATAACACCGCCAAAAACATATTTATTCTTCATTTTTATCTCCGGTTAATTCATTTTCAACAAACTTAATTCTTTTATCTAAACTCCACATATAGAAAAATATTCCTGTCCAAACAATCAAAACAATTATCAGCACTATATAGATGGCATTATCTGACAGAAAATTATAAAGACCTTCCAAGCTATCCTCCCTGTCCCGATCCCATCGGGGTTATTAATTGATTATTAATTTTATCACGATATATAATCGATTTGTACCCAACTTTCCACATCCAAAAAAATAATATTGTAAAACCTATTACTGATAAGAAAAAAATCAATTGCATATTCGAATTCATCTGGAAATCTACGATAGGTCCCGCATTCGAATCTTCAGCAGAACCGGGGTGTAACCCTTTCATAATACGGGGCATAACAAAAATAAAGAATGGTACCGTAACAAAAGCAATCAGTGAATAAACAGCAGAAAGTGTTGCTCGTTTATCTTCAGATTCTATCGAGGAACGAAGTGCAAATAAAGCTCCGTAAATTAATAGGATTGCAAAAATGCTTGTCTGTCTGGGATCCCAACTCCAAAATGATCCCCACGCAAACTTAGACCAAACCGAACCTGTAACTGTTGCAAGTATGCAAAACACCATACCAAGCTGTGCTGCAGCATACGCTTTTGCATCATCATCTAAATTTTTAGTTTTTAAATACTTGAAACTGAAAATTGTTGACAATAAGAAAGCAATAACCGTTAACCATGCAGTGGGAACATGGAAAAATATAATTTTTGCATTCTCTTCTAAACCAGGGATTAAAGGAAATTCATACCAGAAGCTTGGCTTCTCAACTATAGGAAAAGCAATTCCAGCAACTGATACAAAAACGAGGAGCAGGTATAAGAAGATTTTCCAGATCATAAAATAAAACTCTTATTTTTTTAGCTAAATTGCTAATCTTTCCAGATAAAATCGAATAGCATATATGAAGCTGTGAGCATTATCACATCGTAACCAACAATAATTGCTATTTCAAACTTACTTTCCTCAAAGCTTGTGCCATCGAAAGAAAACAAAGTTAATTGAACACAGGTTAGAATCAAAGGTAATAAAATTGGAAATGAAAGTACCGGGTACAGGGTTCCTTTTGCACCTGCTTTTGCAATTATTGCAGCAATAATTGTTGATGCCACTGCAAGCCCAATATTTCCAATGATGAAGGTGAGAAAAAATAGTGGGTAATTTTGAATCGCAAATTGTTCAAAGAACGCAGAATAAAGTATTGCAATTACAGCATTCATACAGAAGACAAGGATGATATTAAATACAAGTTTGCCTGAAAAAACTGTTGAGGGAGAAGCTATTAGTTGTAAGGTAGTTGTAGTTCCCCTCTCTTCTTCTGAAACAAAAGCTCTTGCAAGACCCGACATTGCTGTAAAAAAGATAACAACCCAGAACAAACCAGCTGTAAGATTTTGGTTGATCGGTTCGTTGCCAATTGAGAAAAGAATTACACTAATTGCAACGATAATGAACATTGCAAGTGAATTAATTGCGTAGCGCGTTCTTAGCTCTGAGCTAAAATCTTTTTTAAATAATGCGTATGGTTTTGATATCATTTAAATCTTATATTTTTCCAAATAGAGAATATCATCACAAAATTCTAAATCGCTTTTTTCATTTGAAGCAATAATAACTATCCTTTCTTTACCCTCATTTCGAATAATATCATACACAACTTTTTTTCCTTCTTCATCAAGGTTAGAAGTAGGTTCATCGAAAATTAATACATCCGGTAGATGCATAAGCGCAAAAACAAATTTCAATCTCTGCTTCATCCCGGAGGAATAAGTTTTAACAAGGTCATCTCGCCTGTTGTAAATAAGAAAATCTTCCAGAAGTTTTTTAACTCTTTCTTTATCCAACTTAATTCCCCTAATATGTGCAAATATTTCCAGGTTTTCCCATGCTGAAAATTCTTCGTATAGAACAAGATAAGGTGAAACAAACCCAATATGATCATGCAGTTTTTCAGGGATTATTTCTTTATCAGAATTTTTATGAATGATCTTCCCTTTTGTAGGTGAGAGCAATCCCGCAAAAATTTTTACAAGTGTAGATTTTCCTGAGCCATTGGGACCCGAAATACCAAAAATCCCGTTCTTCTCCCACACAAAATTTATTTCCTTAAATATTAATCTTCTGCCAAAGGATTTGGTAAGCGATAATGTTTGGATGGAATAATCACTCATTAAAAATAACAACCTTCCCTTTTACAACATCATCTCCTTTTTTTATAACATAGATGTAAACACCGGATGCAAGCTTGGTGCCATCATTATCAAAACCATTCCAAACAACCCCTTTTTGATCACCCGGAAGGATCTTAATAATTTCCTCTTTGTTGTAAAACATTTGCATTCCCACTGAGTAAACATTAAAATCAACAGTTTCACCTACATCCAAATCAACAGGAAGGAAAATAAGTGAACCCGTTATATAATTTTTTTCATAGGTAAAAGGATTTGGATATGCGTAACTAATTGAACCGGGAAGTTGGTGCGGTACAGTATCTTCAAGTACAATTTGATTATTTAGAATTTCAGATACAGACCAGAAAGTTGGTTCAGCAACACTAAAATCTGAAGAATATTCCGCCGTCAATTTTCTTTGCCCACTATTTGGATTATCAAATAGTTCATAATCAAATCCAAATTCCTGTGTTATATTAGTTATTGCAGTTGCAGCATCACCATTAGATATTATTGCGACAAGTGTATCACTGGAGGGTGCAAACATAAATCTTACAAAATTGTTTGTTATTGGGTTTGCTGTTAATTGCACTAGTGTAAAAGGTGGAGTAAACTGCACAGTTCCAGTCGGAGCAATTAAAGGGAATTCAGATGCATCTTTAAAATAGGTTCCCGGAATTGCTCGATAATTTGTATAGTAACTCCATATTCCAAATTTATTAAGTTCCCTAGGAAAAGCAGAACCTTTGTTAATTATAGAATTGTTAATAGAAGTAATAGCTCTGAAGTCAGGCATCAATTCCCATTGTAATTTTAGAATATCAAATCCGAAAGTCTCCTCTAAATAGATATTCCATATTGCCATATTATAACCGCTCTGCTGGGGCATAGGTCTATCTGGATGAGCAAAATAAGAACTGAGGTATTGAAAATAATCATTCACATCATCGTAAACAAACTCTTCAAAAGCAGTAGAAGTAATCTCATAGAAATAAGTGTCGGAAAGTCGGAAAATATAATTTCCTCCTTGTATTGAGTGATGAAACTCGTGGGCTGCGGTAACTTGCAGTCCATAAACACCTTCTGAAAAATAACCGGTGTAGTTGTTATCTAACACAAGATACGAGGTATACCTATCACTACCAGGTTCAACTTCAGTTTCGAACTGGGTAAATCCATATAACCCTGATGGCTGGTTAATGATATAAACATCGTACAAATTATCACCGCCTTCATTTCCATCAGCCGGAGGAGCTGGATAACCCAAATAATCAACTTCAAATCTGTAGCTGGAATCTATTGCTTTTACAACTTCCTGCACGTTGGTCTCAATAGTTGCACTACTAATATATGAAGGGACATTAAATCCGGTATTATCGTAATGAATTCTGAAAAAACCAGATGGAGAGACTATGCTTGCTTGCATAACAGGTCTTTGCAATAAAGGTTTTAATACTGCCTGCTGCTCAACAGAAAAGGAATTGAGATTAAATTTAACCCTGTTTACAATTTCCAAACCGCATTTTCGTTCTTCGGCAGTTAGTTCTTTCGGCTGTTCCAACAAATACGGTGCTCTAACCTGGATAAACTTAGTATAAACTGAGTCTAATTCTTCTCCGCTAAGCTGTTGAGCAAAACTTATCGGTGCAAGAAAGAATAAAATTAAAAACAGTATTGTTACTATTTTTTTAGCTGAATTATAGATATGCAACCTTCTTGATTGTTTGAAAATACAAAATGATTTTTATTTGAGAACATATTCTCTATATAATAATCTGCCGCATTAACCGAATCAATTAATTTTGTAAAGCTCAATCTTTTACTTTTGCGTGTAAGATCAACTCTACTTAAAGATTTTTGCTCCGGCGAATAAGCAGTAAGATATTTCTTACTTCCGGAATTTATAAAACTGAAAAATAATTGATTTTCATCTTTCATGTTCAGCCATTCAGGAAAAATTAATGAAGATGAAAAATCCGGTCTCCAGTAATCGGAAAAAAGAGTAAAATTGCCCTCGCCGGTTCCAATTACACTAATTACATCTATAGAACTGTTATTCAGCAGATTTGCAGATAAACTTGAAAAAACAACCAAATCGGTTTTAGGAAGATGAATAATATTTTTATATTCATTCGGACCGGTTTTTATTACAGCTTTTTTATAAAAAAGTGTGTCGAAATATTCCTTCCAATAATATATGACGGGCTCCTCTGAAGCAATAATTTCAGAATGGAGAACGTTTCCATCGATAAACGGATACTGTTTAAAAGTTATACTTAAATTTCTGTACTCAAATTTACCCAGCACAAACCTGTTGGCATTGTTGTATGTAATAAAAATATTTTTCAATGTAGAATCAATTTGTATTACTTTCAAATCCTGGATATCTCCCGGGGAGTAAAGCTGCTTCCGTTCAATTGTTTCATTTTCAAAATTTGTTTTTATTATCTCCAGCAGCATCTTTCCTTTTGTAAAACAATAGAAAATGTTATCTCCTGAAGTGGTTTCTTCAGAAATGATTTCTTGATGATCTGATGAGACCGGGACTGTAAAATAGAGCGAAGGTATTCCCTTTTTATCTCTTATTAAGATATTCAATTCGTTAGTGTAACTATCAATAAAACATATATCTGTAACTCCATCTTCAGCAAAATCAAAATGCTGAATAGCTCTAGGATTAACAGCAGGAACAAAATTTACATTTTTGGTGAAACCATTAAATTTCTCAATAGAAGATAACTGTCCGTCATCACTTAAAAACCACAATGCTTTATTACTTTGGTGAACATCTGTTAAGCCATCGATTTTTCTATAAAGAACTTCCTTATAAAATTCTCTGCCATCAATACCAAAAATTATCGAAAGGGTACCATTGGTATAATCCACGTATGCAAAATCTGTTAAGCCATCCTGGTTATAGTCTCCCGGCAATACGTCTTCAGGAATATATTTTACCTCTAAAACAACCTTTTCTTTAAAAGATGATTTAAAATCTCCATATAAAATTGAAATTGAACCCGAATTTGAAACAACCAGGTCTTCAAACATATCATTATCAACATCATAACTTTTTATGCTGTAGAATTTTGAATCTGATTGGCGCGAACGTATCAAATTAAAATTTCCTTCACCATCGTTATAGTAAAACTGTAAAGATCTTTCAAAAAGATTACCTGTTACAATATCGTAATATCCATCATTGCTTAAATCTATCAGTGCTGAAAAACAAAAACTGGAGCTGCCAATAATCTTGCTTTCGCTAAGTTCTTCTTTGTTTTGATAGATAAGGGAGATACCATCGAAACCGCTACCCGAAATAAGAAATTCTTCGGCACCGTAATTATTAACGTCTCCAACATTAATATTATCAGGGAATGAATCAAATTCCAGTTTTGAAATTATTGTGGGCTTTTCATCACCTGAAATTTGTAGAAGACCCAGCAACCGGCGTTGTCGCGAAACAAAAACAAACTTGTTTCTTTGTTTTAACGGTTCAAGCTGTGAAATTTCAAACGGCAAATAGTATTCCTTTGCAGAAAGGTTGTTCCCATCATTTAAGCCTTTAACAATAGCTATCTTCTTTTTAGAAGATGAGTAAAGGATAAACTCTATAGAGGAATCATTATTAATATCTGCGGGAAGGCAGTGCTCATATCCGGATGGAACCTGGTATGAGTTATACTCACAAAAACCATTGATGGGAATTTGTGCAGAAGTATTTTGCGAAAGGATGAGGAACAAAATTAAAAAGCTATAATTTTTTCCTGTTTTTAAGTCTGTATTCCCTCCTTTTAAGTGCCGCCTCATAATGCCTTTTTTCTTCATCAGTTTCAGGTATTACATTTGCTGCTTTAACAGGATTGCCATTTTCATCTACACCAACAAAAGTAAGGAAAGCGGTGTTGGAATGAATTTTAGTACCCTTAGTAAATGATTCAGCAAAAACTTTTACACCAACTTCCATGGAAGTATTAAAAACCCTGTTAACCGATGCACAAATAGTTACTGCATCGCCAAGTTTTATCGGCTGATGAAAATCTATCCGGTCTACCGATGCAGTGACACAAACTTTATGAGAATGTTTTGCAGCACTTAATGCGGCGCATATATCTATCCAGTGCATCAATTGCCCGCCAAGTAGATTACCAAGCTGGTTAGTGTGGTTTGGTAACACCAGCTCCGTCATCATTACATGGGAATCTTTAACTCTTTTTTCTTTAGACATTAATTAATTGAGAGGTTCCCTTTAAGTTGTGCATCAAGTGAGTTCTTCATCTCCTCAACCTCTCCATAGTTCTCATCATCAGGATATAGCTGTAAGAATTTTTTCATCTCCGCAAGAGCTTCATCTTCTCTCTCACGGTCCATCAGTAACAATATTTTCCTGTAAGATGCCATGGCAGCGTAGGGTGTATCGTGGTAAGTTTCTATTACATTATCTAAATATTTAATGGTGGCACTATAGTATTCAAGCTTTCCATAAATAACTGCAATGTTAAATTCTTTCCTGGCAAGCTTTTCATTCAATTCGTTAATTTTATTTTCAGCTTCAGCCACTTTTTCGTTAAGCGGAAAGAAATCTATAAATGCCTGTAATTCTACAATGGCTTTTTTAGTGTACACCTGATCGAGATTAAAATTTGGTGAGAGTTGATAGTAACTGTCCGCCAGCATATACTGTGCTTTAGGCACAAATTCACTTGCAGGCATATTTCTTATAAGCTTGCTGAATTCGTAAGCGGCAACAATATATTCACCGCGCTGGTATCTTGTCATTCCCAAATAATATTGTGTATCATCAACAATAATACTTCCGGGATATTGAAGCAGAAGTGACTGAAACTCAGCCAGTGCTTCCTCATAATCTTCCTCCTCATAAAGACTTATTGCATAATTAAGCCGTTCTTCAGGTCCAAAATCGGTTGTATTAATTGATGAAGAGCATCGCCAGACAGCAAGAGCCATTAATAAAAGTAAACTTAGTTGTTTCATCTGTTTATAATTTTAAATTTTTGTCAGATGGAACTCGCAGCCCATAAATCGAAGCTCGTTTCATCATAACTTATTTAGTATAAAATTTTAGCTTATAATATTAATCAAAATTGAAATGGCTTCAAAGGTAAAATTAGCTACTTACTGCGTACGGAAAAGAAGAGAATAACAACCGCAGCCGCTGTTCCGATTGCAATTAGCGGCTCTGCAATAGCGGATAGAAACGGCTCAGGAGGAATTTTACCCTTTGTAAATGGAAATGATTCGTTCTCTAAGATTTTTATATCTTCAACCTTTACCGAATCAACAATTAAGAGCTCAAAATCTTCCTTCCCTTTAGAAGAATGGGAATGCAGATAATTGCCATTCAAATTACATCTTCTTTCAACATAATGAGCGCCAAACCATCCATCCCTGAACATTTTTCCATATTCTACCGTTGCACTTTCAATTACTATATTAACAAAGCAAAACAATTGTGGTGATAATTCTGAGTTGTGTGAGCTAGAAATTTCTATACCGTCTTTAATAAAAGCTGTTTTAATATGATTTGAAAAGAGTGTATACTGCTCGCCCAAATTTTGAACTAATTCTATCGTATCCTGCTCACCAGGCAGTTCAATAATTACTTTTTTTGTAAGCGAATCTGTTAAAGAATAAAACTGTTCCAGGTTTGTTGGCGATTGAGGGTAAATATTAACAACAAAAAAAAGTGTGAACAAAAATAACCAGGGTGGAAAGAACTGCTTGCCGGATGAATATATTTTAGAAAAACCTGTTTGCATAGACAATGCTAATATCTGTAGAATGGGGAATTATATCAAGCTATGGTTTTTAGCAGTTAATGAATTCGAAAATCGGACTTCTAACTTTTTTCTCCTGAATTCCACCTCTTTTATCCTAAATTCTCCCCTTGCGATTATTTTTTAATATCTGTAAATAGTTCATATATTTTTCAAGGATGTTGTATGAAACAAATAATTTCACTTATCACCGTTGTTTTACTTTTCAGCTTCAGCAATTCGTTAGCTCAATCAACTTACGAGTTTTTAAGGGTTGATATGAGTGCAAGGGCTGCCGCGCTTGGCGGAAGCTTTGTTTCGAACCATGATGATGTGGATGTAATTTTTTACAATCCTGCAGGAACTCAATTCCTTGAAAATTCACCTATATCTTTCTCCTTTGTAAAGCACTTGCTTGATATAAATCTTTTTAGTTTATCATTTTCTACCGAGGTAGAAAACATTGGAAGATTCCATAGCGGAATAAAATATATTAATTACGGTACTTTTGAAGCAGCCGATGAATTTGGAACCCGTACAGGAGAATTCAGTGCCGGAGAGCTTGCTTTTCTGGTTGGATATTCAGGCGAGTTCCAGGAAAATTTTTATTACGGTGCAAATGCAAAAGTAATTTACTCAAGCATCGAAGATAAATCATCCAGCGCAATAGGATTGGATTTAGGACTTCATTATACATTTCCTAATCAACAAATTAATATTGCAGCCGCAGTTCTTAATCTCGGTACACAGCTTTCTTCATTTTTAAATACTAGAGAAGATCTGCCTATAGATGTTGTTGTGGGTGTTTCAAAAAGACTTGAGAAGCTGCCTGTCCGTATATCATTAGATTTTCACCGGCTTAATAAAAAACGTGATGATTTTCTTCAGCACTTTAAAGGTTTTACTGTTGGCACAGAATTTTACCTCAGCAAAGTTTTCAGTTTAAGATTAGGTTACGACAACGAACGCAGGGAAGAGCTTAAAGTAGGAAGCACTGCAGGCATAGCAGGATTTAATGCCGGGTTGGGCATACTTATTTCCGATTATCAATTCAACTATGGTTATTCATCGCTTGGTTTGGTAGGAGCAATGCACAGGGTAACTGTTTCAACAGCGCTTTAGTGGTTTAATTATTACTTTATTTTTCGTTTACTAAGTCTATCAAGATAACTTTCGGCTAAAGAGTGAGAGTTACCGAACTCTCTCATTTCCAGCACTTCATTATAATACTTTTCTGCTTCTCTATATTCCCCGTACATTTCTTTTACTTTTCCAATATACAAAGTTGCATTTATTAGGAACCCTGATTCTTCATCGGAAGGAATTTGGTTTGAATAATAGATACTTCTGTTAAAATAAACCAATGCAGAATCTAACTGTGCTGTGTCCTTATATCGATTGCCAACATAGTAGGTTGCTTCCCGTTTTACCCTGAGCATATTATAACCGATTAAGTTTCTTTTTGCTTTAACTAAAACATTTTTAAATACGGAATCTGCTGTAACCCAATCTCCTCTTTTAACAGCAATTCTTCCACGCCATCTTTCAAAAATAGGATTATTGGGAAACGAATTGGTAAGCATTTTTGCATAATATTCAGCGCTTTCCGTATCGTTTTCAAATTGGTAATAGAGGTTCATTAAAAAATAACGTGCTTCGTGCTTTGCATACAATCCATCCGCCGCAGTACTTTTAAGCTGCTTAATTCCTAGCTTTTTATCCCCCGAAGGAAAAAAGATCATAAGTGGCTTAACTATCGGGTATTCATCCGGAATGACTTCCGCATAGTAATTGTAAATTCCAAAACCCAACTGCACATCAAGATTATCAGGATCAAGCAGAGCAGCTTCTTCAACAATCGGTAAAGCTTCTCTTCCATCATCGGCAGCTTTAAGCCAGCTTTCTCTCATTATTCTTAATCTACCCCTAAATCCTATGGAGCCCCCGAGGAAGAAGAGCGCATCAACGTTTTCAGAATCCTCATCCAAAAGCTCTTCACAAAAATAAATTACATCTTCCAATTTCTGGTAAAAGATATCATCATGCTCTTCATTATCCGAGTCAAGCCGTATTCTCCACCAGTCTATCATTGCAAGAAAGAATCTTCCTGCCGGATGTTTGGGGTAATCAGCAATCAAACCGCGAAAAGTTTTTTCAGCTGCTTCAAATTTGATATTGTAGATTTGATTAATTCCCTGAACTACCACAGAATCAAATTTGCTGGATTGTGCATTTAAACCGCTATGAGAAAAGATTAGTATTAAAAACAATATATATGAAGTAATTTTCATCAATTTTACGCAGTATGAATTTTGTTTAAGATATAACCGGTTATTTTACTAATCGAAACTCTTTCTTGTTCCATCGAATCTCTTTCTCTTACTGTTACAGTATCATCCTCCATTGTTTGCGTATCAACTGTTATACAATAAGGAGTTCCAGCTTCATCCTGCCTGCGGTATCTTCTTCCAACTGCACCTTTATCATCATAAAAAACTTTTAATGAGTTTCTTAAATCTGCTTCAATTTTTCTTCCAACTTCCGGCATACCATCTTTATTAACCAGCGGAAAAATTGCAGCTTTAACAGGAGCAAGTTTTGGATGAAATCTTAAGACAACTCTTTGCTCACCTTTAACTTCTTCTTCGTAATATGCATCAACTAAAAACGCCATAAACGAACGACTCGCGCCAGCGGAAGTTTCTATTATGTAAGGAATATATTTTTCTTTCGCGCTTTCATCAAAATATTTTAACGATTTACCTGAATATTCCTGGTGCCTTGTTAAATCAAAATCTGTGCGGTTATGTATTCCTTCCATTTCACCCCATCCAAACGGAAATTCATATTCAATATCAACAGCTTCTTTTGCATAATGTGCAAGTTTATCTTTGGGGTGATCGTGGAATCTTAATTTTTCCATGTTCATCCCCAGCGATTTGTACCACTCCATTCTTATCTCTTTCCAGTAATCGAACCATTTTTTATCTTCAGCAGGATTTACAAAAAACTGCATCTCCATCTGCTCAAATTCCCTGGTTCTGAAAAGGAAGTTCCTGGTATTTATTTCATTCCGGAAAGCTTTACCAAGCTGAGCTATCCCAAATGGAACTTTTTGGCGAGAAGAAGATTGCACATTAAGAAAGTTTACAAAAATTCCCTGCGCAGTTTCAGGTCTTAAAAAAACTTCTGCTCCGCTATCTTCAACGGGACCAATAAAAGTTTTAAACATAAGATTAAACTTGCGTGCTTCTGTAAAAGTATTTTTATTTCCACATTGTGGGCAGTTCAACTCTTCCAAAATAAGAAACCCAAGTTTATCATCTTCAAGAATTAAATTGAATGGAATTTCATCACCAGGGTTAGTATAAATCCCTTCTATTTTATTTAGCAATTCATCGTTGCCGGAAAGCTTTTCTTTTAAAGCATTCAATGCTTTCATCTTTTTCTTATCGTTCAATGTATCGCCGATAACATCTAGCCGGTATCTTGATTTACACTGCTTGCAGTCAATCATCGGGTCTGTAAAATTTTCAACGTGACCGGAAGCTTCCCATACTTTCGGATGCATTAAAATTGATGCATCAATTCCTTCAATATCTTCCCTGTAAGTAAGCGATTTCCACCATTCATTTTTTATGTTTGATAGAAGTTCAACACCAAGCGGACCATAATCCCAGCAGCCGTTTAAGCCGCCGTATATTTCACTTGATTGATAAACAAATCCTTTTCTTTTTGATAGCGAGACTATTTTTTCAAGAACATCGTTATTTTTATCCTTCTGTGCGATGGCTCAATCTCCTGATAAATTTTAGAATTTTTAATTTTGAAATATAATGAAAAGTATCTTTAGGAAGTGGGAGGTTGGAGGTAAGAAGTTGGTGGTTGGCAATTGATTTTAATTGGTTAATTCTTCGATTAATATTTTTTTTATTTTAAGGTGATTTTCTGTTAATCTACCGATTTTTATTTCCACAAGATTTAAAAGCAACAGCGATTGAATCAAATAACTCTTTAGCAATTTCGGGGCTTTATCCTTTTTATCTTTTATCTTTTCTAATTTTTTGAGAGCTGAAATATGCTTTGAAATTGTTTTAAAATCTCCACGGTCAATTGGTCCCGAAAGAGCGTTCGCAGCACCAAACTTCCTTGTGTTCTCAAGTGTCGTAAAGATGGTGGATTTTAATATTTCTAGTGATTCTTTCTTATCAATTCCGCAAAGGGATAAAAGCTCTTCAGAATTATAAAGATTACCCGCAAGAAAGTTTGAACCAATAACTCCGGCAAGATGATAATAAGCTTTATCTTCTGATCTCATCCTGAATGGTTTAAGCTGAAGATCTTTTGAAATTTTCATCAATAATTTATATGAACGTTCATCATCAGTTTCTATTGCTACATGAACTCCTTTAAATTTGTAACTCTTTTGCCTGGGAAAGTTTGCATCAAATGAAGCGAGCCGGTTGCGGCACCTTTTTTTTCGAGAGAATTCAAAACACTTATATCTTCAACTCCTGAAAAATGAATAAAAAAAGATTGTTTAAAATTGATTTTCAAACGGGAAAGTTTCTCAGCAGTTACTTTTATTTCGTTATCGGGAATGGATAACAAAAAGATTTTAATTCCTGTAGGAATTTCTTTAAGTGAAACTGCAAAATGATTTACTGAATATTTTTGAGCGAGTTTTTTTGCAGATAAAATATTTCTGCTGTGGATTGATTCAACATAATAACCGTTTTTCACTAACGCCGGAACGAGTGAGTGTGCAACTTTACCAGCGCCAATAACTACAATCTTTTGATTCATTCTTATAAGTTAAGCTCCGTAAATAACAGCAGAAAGATAACCAACCACTTCTTTGGTATCACCCGTTACATCGCCGGAATCACTCCTGTGAAGAACAGAAGAGTGATTTTTCTTTTGTAAAGCAGCTGCCTTCATCATTGCAATCATAGGTCCGCCGCCGCAAGCTTCACAATTGCGATTGTTAAGATCACTCTGAAGATTTTCAAAATCAAAATTGTTTATGCTTTCTGCAATAATCGAATCGAGCCGGTTTGCCTCAGCTTTTGTATGATGGTGAGAAAGATCGCTGCTTGCAACAATGAGTGTATCATCATCAACAACTCTTGCAAGGTTTTTTGCAAGTTCATCAATATAAACTTTATCCTGGTCGCCCATCACTATAGGTACAATCTTAAAATTATTTAGAACAGTTTGTAAAAAAGGTAACTGCACTTCTAATGCGTGTTCCCTGCGATGTCCTTCGGATCCGAGAAAAATAGAATTACTGTTGCCAACAAGTTTCTCTGCAAATTCTTTATCAACTTCCAACTTGCCAAAAGGAGTTTCATAAGCATCGCCATCAAAAATTGAAACACCAGGAAAATATTCTGAATGACTTGGAGAGATAATAACAACTCTTTTATAATTTTTTCCTCTTAACTGGTTATATGAATAAGCCGCAGTCTTGCCGGAATAAGCATAACCTGCATGAGGTGCAATAATGCCGAAAATATTTTCAACTTTATTCTGCATTTCAGAAATACCGAGCAGAAAATTTATCTCTTCGCGTAGTTTAGCAGGATCTGCAGGATAAAAGTAACCTGCAACCTGAGCTGGTCTTATGTTTGTCATATCACTACCTCCATCAATCTTCACTAAAAACTAATGCAGTAAAAACTTTAAGTTTTAAAACCCGTTCTTTCCAGTATTCGCCGTAGAGACCTGCTTTATGGCAGAGCGATGTTAGGAATTGAGCGCGGTCGTAATTGTGTTCCGTTGCAACCTGCGGCAGCAAAACCGCCCTGCCCCCTTCATCCAGCAGCAAACCGTGCTTACCAACTTCAATCTTATCATAACTATCAATCGGTGTAAAATGTGATAGCACAGATATTTCAATTTTTACTTTATCAAACTCTTTTTTTGTTAACTGTGGAAAACGCGGATCGGAAAATGCTGATTGCTGTGCAGCTTCAACCACAGTATCGAAGAGCGGCTGTTGACCAATTATATAACCTATGCATCCCCGGAGATCGTTGTTAATTTTCAAAGTTACAAAAGCACCAAGAGTTTCGTTAAGTTTAGGATAAACTACAGGATCGAATTTGGGAAGTTCGGTGGAATCGAATTTAGAGCTGATCGATTTTCTTGCAGCACTTAAGAGCAAATCTTTTTCATCATTTGATAATTCCATAACCCTAACTCTCTTTTCAATCTTTAATCAATAATTGAATAAACACTCAGCCGGTTTTTTCCAAACAGAAGAAAGAGAAGATCATCTTTAATAAAAAAAGAATCGGGCGCAAACGTATTGGTTTCTTTAATAAGTGTTTCTTCAAAAATATACTTTCCTGAAGATAAGTCAAGCACTTTAAACTTGTTGCTTAAACTACCATTAGGATTTACAATATGAAAATTAAATAACAACAGATTATTTTTCTGCACGAATTCGATATTTCCTGAAAAAGTGAAATCATTTCTTAGTTTTTGGAAGACTTCCTTAAAATTTGCAGCCACAGTAATATTTGAATTATAAGCGATTGGGAAAAGATAACCTGCGTAAGCATCACTCTCATCCAGCTCTTTTTTTACTTCATTTATCTTCCCGACATCTTCTCCAAAATCTTCAAGCAGTTCACCCGATTCATAATCTAATGAGAAGTATTTTCTTCCTTCAAACATTTGCTGAAAGCAGTAAACTTTTTCCTTCCAAATGAATAAAAATGAGTAATTAAAGTTTTCCCAAAGGATTTTCTGTTTATTCAAATCCATCGCAATAATTCCAATATGCTGAGGCAAATCTGGTTTAACAAATTTATGGAAGTAAATTACATCATTGTAAATTGTTTCAATGCCAATCCAGAATTTTTCTTCTAATTGAAAATTCTTTAAGATTTTCTTTCCGCTTTCGATATTAAGACAAGTAAAATAAACCTGCTTATTTTCTTTTTCTCTCTCTTCAATAATAATCTTATCTTTTTCAGTAGGAAGGATTCTCCAGATTGGGCGTTTACTATCATGTGTATATTTTTTTTTGATCTTCATCCTACCTTAGCCCAGCGGTTTGAACTTCGCCGTAAAGTGCCTTAACATAGCTGCTTCGTAAGTTATTTCATATCCATTCAGTTTATTACGATTTTTATAAACTTCAATAATTATTTCAATTAAATAATCAACATGGCTTTGCGTATAAACTCTACGAGGTATTGCCAGTCTTACTAATTCCATCATAGCTGGGATGAGTTTACCTTTTTTATCATACTTACCAAACATTACACTGCCAATTTCCACTGCACGTACTCCCCCTTCAAGGTAAAGCTCACAAACAATTGCCTGCCCGGGATATTTATCAGGTGGTATATTTGGTAAAAATCTTTTTGCATCAATATAAATTGCATGCCCTCCGGGAGGTTCAATAATTGGTACACCTGCATCCACCAGTTTGTTTCCGAGGTATTCAACACTTTTAATTCTGTATTGCAAATAATGCTCATCTACAACTTCTTCCAATCCTTGCGCAACCGCTTCGAGGTCTCTTCCCGCAAGCCCGCCATAAGTAGGAAATCCCTCGGTAACTATTAAAAGGTTTCTGCATTGCATCGCCAGCTCATCATCATTCATTGCAAGGAAGCCGCCTATGTTAACCAGCGCATCCTTTTTAGCACTCATTGTCGCTCCATCAGCATAAGAAAATATTTCCTGTGCAATTTCTAATACCGATTTATTTTCATAACCCTTCTCTCTTAACTTTATAAAGTAAGCGTTCTCTGCAAACCGACAGGCATCTAAGAACAGAGGGATTTTATACTTTTTACAAACCTTTTTTACCTCGCGAATATTCTGCATAGAAACTGGCTGCCCGCCGCCGGAATTGTTTGTAACAGTAATCATGCAGAGTGGAATATTTTCAGCTCCTTTTTCTTTAATAAATTTATCAAGCTTTTCAACATCCATATTACCTTTAAAATCTGCACGCTCCTCAGGGTGTTTTCCAACTTCTGTAAGAAAATCTTCTGCAACTGCCCCGCTGAACTCTATGTTAGCGCGGGTTGTATCGAAGTGAGTGTTATTTGGAAAGTATTTTCCCTTTCCGCCAACAATGGAGAATAATATTTTTTCAGCTGCTCTTCCCTGGTGAGTTGGGATAATATGTTTCATGTGTGTAATCTTATTTACAGCTTCCTCGAACCTGTAGTAACTTTTAGATCCTGCGTAAGATTCGTCGCCGTTCATAATTCCTGCCCATTGCTTTGAACTCATTGCGGAAGTGCCGCTGTCTGTCAAAAGATCTATAAGCACATCATCAGCGTGCAGCAGGAAAGGATTGTAGCCGGATTCAATTAAAAGTTTTTTCCTTTCCCTCCGGGTTGTAAATCTAATCGGTTCTACAGATTTTATTTTAAATGGTTCAATTATTGTTTTTGGTTTCATAAAATTGGCCTATTTCAGAAAATTTTTAATGTTTTGTTTTTCTAAACTTAAATTTAACAAAGGGTGAAGACTTTTCCTGCGGTTAAACCAGCTTAAATATTATTTAGCCACAAATCACTTTTTTATTGTCTTTTCTTAAAACTATAAATAATTTCTTAGGTGTCTTAAAAACAATAATTATTTCAGGAGAAGATATATGGATCCTACAGATACAAACGAAATCAGTGACCAGTTAGAACAAACTGAACAAGGTGAAGAACTTAGTCATTCTGATAAAATGATTGGGATTTTTACCGAGCCATCCAAAACTTTTAAGCACACAGCTAAGTTTCCTCCAAGAAATAAAGATTGGGTTATACCGCTTGTAATTTTCTTTTTCATAGTTGCTGTAATCAGGATGGTTTCAATGATGAATGAAGAGGTTTATTTTCAAGCAAAGCAAAAGCAGATTGACAGCATTGAAAAAATGGTTGAAGGCGGAACCCTGACAAGAGATGACGGGGACGCTGCAATTGAAAGAATTGATGAGCAAATGGAATTTATGCAGGGACCGCTTGGATGGGTTATAACTATTGCTTCAACATTAATTTTTGGGTTTATAATCTTCTTTATTATTGTGGGAATTTACTTCCTGTTTGTAAAACTACTGCTTAAAGGAGAAGGAGGTTATGCTTCCGCGCTTGTTGCGAATGGTTTAACGGCTTACATATCTATAGTACAGTATATTATCGTCGGTATCTTAACAATGGCTTTTGGAGCATTGATTAATGATACTAGCTTAGCTGCATTACTTGAAACTGATCGTACGACGATTGCGGGATTCTTCTTAGCAAAGATAGACCCGTTAAGTATTTGGGCTTACACTATTCTAAGCATTGGGCTGGCAAAAATGTTTAAATCTCAATCTACAGGAAAGTATTATATATTAGTATTTTCATTGTGGATTGTAGGCGGGCTGCTTTTATTCTTTATTGCACAGGCAGTGCCTTTCTTAAGTTTCTTGGCTCAATAAAAAACTATTATATTTTGTATGGCTCACTTATAATGTGAGCCATACTTTTTTACATCACACTTTGCGGATCAATATCATAAATCATTCTAACATCTTTATAGCGTGATTTTTTATTGAACTCAACAAAAGAATCTAAAATTGCTTTTCTTAAAATTCCACCACCCGGATCTGTTTCTTTGTAACTCTTTATAAGAATGTGAAACCTGTAAAACCCTTTTAACCTTGAAATTACAGCATATGCAGGCGAAGAAATGTTTAACCATTTTTTATATCTAATTAATTCATTGTAAAAATCGTTAATTGCTCCTTCTGCTTTTTTTTCAGATTCATCTTTTGCTTCGATAAGCGCAATCCTTGTAAAAGGCGGGTAACCTAACTTTTCCCTTTCAGTAATTTCCTTTTGATAGAAACCATCGTAATTATTTGATAAGACCATTTGCAACGTAAAATGTTCTTCATTCTGCGTTTGTATTACCACTTCGCCGGGAACTTTACTCCTGCCAGCCCTGCCGGAAACCTGCGTTAAAAGTTGGAAGGTCCTTTCATCAGCCCTGAAATCAGGAAGCCACAAAGTTGTTTCTGCAGAAACTACACCAACTAAGGTTACCCTTGAAAAATCCAATCCTTTGGAAACCATCTGTGTACCAACGAGAATATCAATCTCGCCATGACTGAATGAAAATAGCAGCTTACCAAGCGTTGATTTTCTATTTATCGAATCCGAATCGACACGACTGATATTTACGTTTTTGAAATAATATTCCAGTTCATCTTCAACTCTTTCTGTGCCGGTTCCAAAATATTTAATAGCAATTGAACCGCAATGTGTGCAAGCGCCGGGAACTTTCTTTTCCAGACTGCAATAATGGCATTGGATAATATTTTTATTGAGATGCAAGACCATCGGAACTGAACAATTATCGCAGGTTTCAATTTCACCACAATCGGAGCAGTAAATTTGCGTTGAAAATCCTCTCCTGTTTTGAAGAATTATTACTCCCTCTTTTTTCTTTAACCGCTCTTCAATTTTATCCAGTAAAGTTGGAGAGAAAATATTTTCCATATTCCTCTTCTCTTTTCCCTTTGACATGTTTACCATCAAAATTTTAGGAAGTTTTGCATCGTCTATTCTCTCAGGTAATTCAAGCAATTTATATTTACCTGTTTTAGCGTTGTACATACTTTCAATTGATGGTGTAGCAGAACCGAGAACCACCGGGCATTTTTGAATGTTGCCTAAAATTATAGCTGCGTCTCTTGCAAGATATCGCGGTGTTTGGTCGCTTTGTTTATAACTTGCATCATGTTCTTCATCAACTACAATCAAACCTATTTTACTTAGAGGTGCAAAGAGTGCAGACCTTGCACCGATTACAACTTTCGATCTTCCTTTTAAAATCTTTCTCCACGAATCATATCTTTCTCCAGCCGACATCCTGCTATGAATTACAGTTACAGTTTCACCAAAATTATTAAAGAGCCGCGAAGTCATCTGCGGTGTGAGAGATATTTCCGGAACCAATATTAAAGCTGTTTTCTTTTTTTCTAAAACTGTTTTAATCAGTTCGATGTAAACCTGTGTTTTACCGCTTCCTGTAACGCCGTGCAGTAAAAAAGTTTTAAACCTGCTTTTTTCAATCTCCTTATTAATTTCATCAACAACAATTTGCTGTTGTTTGTATAGGACTAATTCTTTCTTATCCTCTTTGTAATGATCGTTAAATTTTCTTTCAACTTCTTTATCAAAAATGTTAATAAATCCTTTTGCAGATAAAGAATCTAAAGAAGATTTTGATGACTCGGTTTTGTGCAGCAGTTCAGCCATCGGCAGAGCTTTCCCTTTTGCTGCAACTATTTCCAGTACCAGCTTTACTTGTTTTGGTGAACGTCTTTCCAGCTCGGGGAAGCCGGCGTAAACTTCCGCAACCGTTTTATTCAACTTAACGAACTTTACTTTTTTAACTTTAACTTTTGCAGGTCCTACAGAATCCAGTAAAGTAATTGCTCCCTGTTTTTGAAGAGTCTGCAGGATGGAATAAATGTTTTTCTTCCCAACTCGTTTTTGAAGAGATGAAAGGTGTATCTCCTCCCTTTCAGAAAGTTCCATCAGTACTTTAAATTTAACTGATAATCTTTTTTTCTCTTTTGAAAGTAAAAACTTGCATGTATTTATATCTGCAATAATTTTTCTTTTTGATTCAATATCAGAGCCGTGGGGAACAGCTAGCCTTAAAGCTTCACCCAATGATGAAAGGTAGTAATCAGCAACCCATTGATAAAATTTCAATCCTTTTTTATCGAAGATTGGTTTCTCATCAAGGATATCTCTAATCGGTTTTATTTTTTCTGTTACAGAAGTAGTGTTAGAAGTGTTTACAACAAACCCGGTTAGTGTTCTTCTACCAAAAGGTGCAACAGCTCTAATACCTGTTTTAACAAGTGGTTCCAGGTCTCCAGGCACGGAATAAGTAAAAGCTTTTCGGAAAGGTAACGGGAAAACTAGCTCAACATACATCACTCGTTCTCATAAAACTGAAGCATACCGGTTAGATTTTTTCCCTCAAAATCTTCGCTGAACATTTTAAACTTCAAGTGTTGTAAATGTATCATCCCAGATAATCCGTTTATAATCTTTAGAAATAATTACTTCGCCGTTTGTTTCTAAAATGCTGTCTTCAGGGTTGATTGTTAGAAAATAGAATGGCTCTTCGTAAATAATGCCTTCAACTTTTGTAATATCATCAAATGAGAAGGTTGCTTTACCACTAAGCATTCCATCATCATTAAATAATTCCCTCGAAGTTATAAACTCGCCTTCATCCTCCATCAGGGTAATAAAATCATCACTATCTAAAATAAAATCAAAAAGGTTTTTCTTATCCGAATCCAGCTCCTCGCTGTTCATTGCATCCGACCTGATATCTGCAACCAGCACAGTTGCAGTTCCTGAAGTTGTTCCATCCAGTTCTACCTTGTAAGAAACTGAGTGAAACAGAAGACATCCTTGAGTAAGAAACACCAAAGAGAAAGAAAGAATTAAGATCGATAAATTTTTCATTAACTTTTTATCCCGTATTGTTTTGTTAAATTCAATTTAAGTTTTACCTTCTTTTAGCAAATATAAAAATGATATGAGTTTATACCTAAACCAATAATTTTAAGTTTATATTTAATCTCTTTTATATCTTTACAAAAGATAATCTGAGCAATATTTTTATGATTGATAACAGCTACAAACATCTTCGCAATGCCCTTCTTGTATTATTTGTGATTATTATTACAGGCACTTCGGGATTTATGCTAATTGAAGGTTGGAATATTCCCGACTCACTCTACATGACTATCATCACTATAACAACAACGGGTTTTGAAGAGGTTCACCAGCTTTCAACAGAAGGTGAAGTTTTTACACTTATTCTTCTTATGGTGAGTTTTGGTACTGTAATTTATATAGGCGGTACAGGAGTTCAGATTCTCGTCGAGAGTAAATTTTTTAGGAGAAAAAAAATGCAAAAGAAAATTGAACGGTTAAAAAATCATTATATAGTCTGTGGATATGGCAGAATGGGTACACATATTTGCAATGATTTGCGACAAGCTAATGTACCATTTGTTGTAATTGAAAGTAATGAGAATAATAAAAACAAATTAGAAGAGCTGGAATATCTTTATGATATTGGTGATGCATCAAGTGATGACACTTTGTTAAGAACCGGGGTTAAATATGCGAAGGGGCTTGTAGCAGTTTTATCATCTGATGCTGAGAATGTTTTTACAACTCTTTCTGCAAAAACACTAAACCCAAATATTTTTGTTGTTGCAAGGGCTATTGAAGATCACACGGAACCAAAATTAATGAAAGCAGGTGCCAACCGCGTTGTTAAACCTTATGAACTTGGCGGAGTTAGAATGGCAGAGATATTATTAAGACCGGGAGTGATGGACTTTATAGATGTTGTTGCCGGCAATAATAAAATTGATTTACAGATTGAAGAAATTACAGTTAATAAAGGTTCTTCGATGGATAAAAAAACTCTTGCTGAACTACCAATTCGAAGTGACTTGAATGTAATAATTGTTTCAATTCAAAATGAAGATAAAGAGCTATTTATTTACAATCCAAAGGGGGATACAATAGTTGATGAAGGAAATAAATTGATTGCAATTGGTGAGAGAGCCAACCTGGAAAAGTTGAAGATTTTATAAAGATTATATAACAGCAGCTTCCAATAAATTTAATTTGTAATTATCTGTATCCAGTTCCGCTTTTATTCCGAAAGGAATTGTAAACTTATCTTTTACATGCCCAAAAGATAATCCATAAACCACAGGAATTTTAAGATTAGAAAGTCTATCCTTTAAAACTTCCATCAGAGTGAATGAGTTTGAAAAAGAGGGATTTTCTTCTTTTGATTCACACTTTCTAAAAACACCGAGTGCAACTCCTGCTGACTCGCCAAATTTACCTGCCTGCATCATTTGCGTCAGCATCCTGTCAACCCTGTAAGGTTCTTCAACGTACTCTTCCAGGAAAATTATTTTTCCTTTTGTATCAATATCATACTCAGTTCCTATAAGCGAAACAACAATTGATAAATTTCCGCCAATCAGTTCTCCGATTGCTATTCCGCTGCTTAAAGTGGTTAGTCCATAAACATTATCGTTATTTCCTGAAACAGAACTTGTTAGCTCAAGCTCTTTTATTGGATTAATTAACACTTGCTTAAAATATTTTTTAGAAAAATCATTAAAAGTTGATATCCCAACCGGTCCATGAAAAGTGATCAATCCTGTTTTTTTATGAATTCCATAGAGTAAAGCAGTAACATCGCTGTAACCGATTAATACTTTTGGGTTTTCTTTAATAAGATTATAGTTAATGTGCGGCAGAGTTCTCACACAGCCGTAACCTCCGCGCGCACATACAATCCCTTTTATATCTTCTCGTTCAAACATCTCATTAATATCTTCTGCTCTTTCCTTATCGCTCCCTGAAAAATATCCGTTCATTAGCATCAATTTATCTGAGTAATCAACTTCAAAGCCAAGTCCCTTTAAATTCTCAATAGATTTTTCTTTCTCCTCAACAGATATGTAACTGCCCGGAGTTATAAGCCCAAGCTTATCTCCCCGTTTAAGTTTTGGAGGTTTGATGATTTGTTTATCCCTCGGAATTGAGTGGGCCCCAAACGAGCTGACTTTAGCTGAAGCAGCAGCAACAGATGCAACAGAAACTGTTTTTATAAAATTTCTTCTTTTCATTTATCCTACCTAGCACTTAATTCTAATATCTACAGCATAAATTCTGTCATCTTCAGTAACCAACAAAGGATTAAGATCGCATTCTGCAATTTCTTTATGATTGATCATCATTTGAGCTACAGATTTAATTATTGATTTTATCTTCTCAATATCAACCGGTTTATCGCCGCGCACGCCCTGAACTATTTTTCCAATCTTCGTTTCGTTTATCATTTCATCTATATCATTTTCATTTTCGTAAGCAGATCTGATTGAGGTATCTTCAAAATATTCGACGTACTTTCCGCCTAAACCAAACATAACCATTGGTCCAAAGTTCGGATCGCGAAATCCTCCCACAAGTAATTCAAATTTTGGGTTGATGAATGGCTGAATCAGAAATGATTCAATTTCTAAATCTTTTTTCTCAAATTTCATCTTCATTTTTTCAGCAATGTTAATTAAGTCTTCCCTGTTTTTAATATTTAACATCACACCTTTAAGATCAGACTTGTGAATAATATTTTTGCCAACAGCTTTAAGAACAACCGGAAATTCTATTTTTGAATTTTTAAGCTCATTAAACATTAAGATTTGTGAGGAAATAATTGGAATATTGTAGCAATCTGCAACTTTTTTTACTTCTTCTTGAGCTAAGAATTTATCTTTAAGTTCTGCAAAGTTGATTCCTTCAATTTTAGTACTGTTTGCAGCAAGTCTTCCATCAGCTGTAGGTTTATTTTTAAACTTTAACAAATTGGAAATTACAACAGCCGGCTCTTCTGGTCTTCTGAAAAGTGATCTCTTCAGTTTAGATTTTTTACGATACTCTTCCCAGAATTCCGGCAGCGGCATTACTAACTGGAAGATAGGTTTATCGGATTGAATATCATTAATATTTTCGATAACCGGCATAGCTGGAACCATAACCGGTTCAACAAAAATTGAAATAACTGCATCAACGTTTTCATCATCAACAAGTAGTTCGTTCACCTGTTTATATTGTTCAGCAGTTCCGCCGGGAAGAAGATCAACAGGATTATTTACACTTCCCTGTGGAGGCACAATTTTACGCAAAGCTGTTTTAGTTCTTTCTGTTAGCTCTGCAAGTTCAAGATTGTTTTTTTCCAGCGTATCAACTGTTAATATCGCAGGTCCTCCAGCATTTGTTAATACTGCAATCCTGTTGCCCTTGGGAAGAGGAAACTCCTCAAATCCTTTTGCTGTGTTAAACATATCATTAAGGTCATCGGCTCTTAAAACTCCGAATTGGTTAAGCACAGCATCTACAACTTTATCGCTGCTACCTAAAGCTCCTGTATGAGATGAAGCAGCTTTTATTCCGCTTGATGTTCTACCGCCTTTAACAATTATAACCGGTTTGGATATTTTCCCATCAATAAAATAATTAATGAATTTTTTTCCATCTTCAAAGCTTTCCAGGTAATATGAAATTACGCTTACATTCTCATCCTTCTCCCAATAATCAAGTAGATCATTTTCATTTACATTTGCTTTATTGCCAACACTTATAAACTGTGAGAATTTTATATCAGTTTCTCTAAGTGAATTTAAAACAGCCGCACCAATTGCCCCGCTCTGCGAACAGAACGCCATCTTACCGTTCTTTGGTTCTTCGGCAACAAAAGTTGCATTCATTTTTACATCGCCTAAAGTATTAATTATTCCCATGCAATTAGGTCCAACCAGCCGCGCATTGGAATTTTTTAGCATCTCAACAATTGATTTTTCCTCCTTCTCCCCTTCCTCGCCGGTTTCCTTGAAGCCTGCAGTAACCAAAAGGATTGCTTCAGTACCTTTATTTAATAATTGTTCCAACGTTTCTTTTACAAAAGGCTTTGGAACCATGACAATTGCCAAATCTATTTTTTCTTTTATTGATTCTATGGATTGATAACACTTGTAACCAAGTATCTCATCCGATTTAGGATTTACTAAAAATAGTTTGCCCGTGTAACCAAATTTTTTAATTGATTTTACTAATTCGTAACCAAGCGATAATGGTTTTGAGGAAACACCTGCAACACATATTGATTTTGGATAAAAGTAATTGTTGAAGACAGAGCTCATTATTTTTCCTGATTTTATTATAATTGCATAATAAACTTAATTGATTCTGTTAAAAGTTTCTTGAATTAAGATGAAATGATATAATATTTTGTAAAAATTACTGTGTTTGAAAGAAGAGATAAAAAAACACCAGAAATTTGCGAACTAAATTTTGGGGGTGAAAAACTGACCTATTGAATGTAAGTTTCTATTTAAGACAAGAAATAGATTTTTTAAAGCTCCGCTGCAATTAAAAAATCTTGTATTTGCCACCCGTGATACTCGATTTTGTGCAGTCGGGGCTTTTTTAATTTAACTTAAACCGAAACAGCAAAACAAAATTAGGAAAATTCCTACCAGAATCTTCTGCTATTATCAAAAGTCTTATTCAATTTGAAATCCCTCTCTTTTTAGCTAAATTTGTCCTTAATTTTTTTGAAAAACAGCTAAAAAATGAGATATCCACACGCAGAAATAGAGACCAAATGGCAAAAGTTTTGGGAAGAAAAAGGTATTCACAAAACTAATTTTGAGGATGTAGATAAGAAACTCTATGCACTTGTGATGTTCATTTATCCCTCCGGCGCAAAACTTCATTGCGGGCATTGGTACAATTATGGTCCTTACGATTCGTGGGTTCGCTATAAAAAATTAAAGGGCTTTAATGTTTTTGAGCCAATGGGATTTGATGCTTTTGGTCTTCCAGCAGAAAACTACGCAATTAAAACCGGCATTCATCCGCAGGATAGTACTTTAAAAAACATAGAAGATATCCGCATCCAGCTTAAAAGAATGGGGTGTATGTATGATTGGAATTCAGAACTGCTAACCTGTGATCCCAAATATTATAAGTGGAACCAGTGGCTCTTCTTACAACTTTACAAAAAAGGATTGGCTTACAAGAAAAAAGCTCCTGTCAACTGGTGTCCTAAAGATCATACCGTGCTTGCAAATGAACAGGTTCACGATGGAAAATGTGAAAGATGCGGGACTGATGTAATTCAGAAAAATCTTTCTCAATGGTTTTTTAAGGTTACAGATTATGCAGAAGAACTTTTACAGGGTTTGGATACTATTAGCTGGCCTGAAAAAACTAAACTTATGCAGCGTAACTGGATTGGTAAAAGTGTTGGCGCTGATGTTACTTTTAGAATAGATGGAAGTGATGATAGAATAAAAGTTTTTACAACACGACCTGATACATTATTCGGTGCAACTTATATGGTTTTAGCGCCTGAGCATCCACTCGTTGAAAAGCTTACAACGGAAGATCAAAAACAGCAGGTTGAGAATTATAAAGATTCAGTAAAATCTCTAACTGAAATTGAGCGAACATCAATTGTAAAAGAAAAAACTGGTGTGTTTATTGGTGCTTATGCTATAAATCCAGCACATAATAAAGAAATTCCAATCTGGATTGCAGATTATGTTCTGCAATCTTACGGAACAGGAGCAATAATGGCTGTACCCGGGCAGGATGAAAGAGATTGGGAATTTGCAGAAAAATTTGACCTTCCAATTACCAGAACTGTGCAGCCACCGAATGATTTTGAAGGGAAAGCATATCTTGGTGATGGAGCTGCAATCAACAGTGATTTTTTAAACGGACTGAATGTAAAAGATGCAAAAGCCAAAATGATTAAATGGCTGGAAGAAAAGGACATTGGCAAAGGAACTGTAAATTACAGATTGAGAGATTGGCTCATTTCCCGCCAGAGATATTGGGGAACTCCTATTCCAATTATTCATTGCGAAAAATGTGGTGAAGTTCCGGTTGATGAAAATGATCTTCCTGTAAGACTTCCTTATGATGTTGACTTTAATCCGGGAGGTGAATCACCCTTATCATCGCACAGCGATTTTATAAATGTAAAATGCCCAAAATGCGGAAGCCATGCAAAGCGTGATGCTGATACAATGGATACATTTGTTGATTCATCCTGGTATTATCTTCGTTTCCTTAATCCAGATATTACCGATACCATTTTTGATAAAGATAAAGCTGGGAAATGGATTCCGGTTGATATGTATGTTGGCGGAGCAGAGCATGCTACAATGCACTTACTCTATGCAAGGTTCATTCATAAGTTCATAAGAGATCTCGGTTTGATAAATAGCGATGAACCATTTACTAAATTGCTTCACCAGGGAACGATTACAAACCAGGGAGTGAAGATGTCAAAGTCGAAGGATAACGTTGTTAATCCTGATGATTTTACATCAAAAGTTGGTGCAGATATTTTTCGCTTATACCTTATGTTTATGGGTCCTTTTGAAATGGGTGGCGATTGGAACGATAAAGGGATTTCTGGTACGGAAAGATTTGTAAAACGTGTTTACGATATTTTCGAACAGCATAAAAATATTTTAAATGAAGTGAAGCCGACAAATGAATATGATTTGAATTCTCTTACTGAGCATGAAAAAATTGTTTACAGGAAGACAAACCAGGCGCTCCATAAAGTGAATGAAGAGCTGGAACATTTTCGTTTTAATACTGCTATAGCTGCTTTGATGGAATTGTTAAACAATCTTAAAGATCTAGCCGATTGTTCAAAAGAAATTCAGGCATACGTTCTAAACCGTTTTGCAGTAATGCTTGGTCCTTTAGCTCCGCACCTTGGTGAAGAATGTTACAACATTTTGGGGAATGATAATTCGTTGTTTGAAAATCCTATATGGTTTGAAGCGGATGAAAAAGCTTTGGTTGAAGATTCAATTAATATTGCTGTGCAGGTAAATGGTAAATTGCGCACCACTTTAGAAATGCCGATTGATAGCGAAGAGGATACTGTAAAAAAAGTAGCATTCAATGATGAGAAAGTTACAAAACATACTTCCGGGAAAAACATAGTAAAAGAGATTTATGTTAAAAATAAAATTTATAACATAGTTGCTAAATAAGAATATATAATATGCTTGATATAAAATTTATTCGTGAAAATCCTGATAAAGTAAAAGCAGGAATTGCTAATAAAAATGAAAAAGGTAATGTTGAAGAGCTGCTGGCTTTAGATGAAGAAAGAAGAGAAATCATTGTCCAGGTTGAAGAATTAAAAGCGACGAGAAACAAAGTGTCATCACAAATTCCTAAGATGAAAAAAGCTGGTGAAGATACTACAGAAGTTCTTGCAGAGATGAAAAAAGTTTCCGATAAAATTGCTGAGATGGATAATAAATTAAAAAATGTTGATGAAAAACTACACAGTTTATTAATGTTTATCCCTAATCTTCCACACGAATCAGTTCCCATTGGTAAAAATGAAACTGATAATAAAATTGTTCGCGAGTGGCTTCCTGAAGGATTTTCACTTAAGAGTGATAAGAAATTTTTAGACCACGTTGAATTAGGTAAAAAATTAAACATACTTGATTTTGAAAGAGGTGCAAAAATTTCCGGCTCAGGTTTTCCTGTCTATATTGGGAAAGGCGCAACACTTGAAAGAGCACTATTAAACTTTATGCTTGACTTCCATTTAGAAAACCACAATTACACAGAAGTATTTCCGCCCTTCTTAGTTAACAAAGCATCTATGGAAGGAACCGGGCAGCTTCCAAAGATGGAAGATGATATGTACAGCATCGATAAAGACGGACTTTACCCTATTCCTACCTCTGAAGTTCCAATTACAAATCTTCACCGAAATGAAATTTTAACTGATGCTGAACTTCCTAAAAACTATGTTGCCTATTCTGCATGTTTCAGAAGAGAAGCAGGTTCGTATGGTAAAGAATCAAAAGGATTTTTAAGAGTTCACCAGTTTAACAAAGTTGAGATGGTAAAAATTGTAAAACCGGAATCATCTTATAACGAGTTAGAAAAAATTGTTAGCGATGCTGAAGATATTCTTCAAGCACTTAAAATTCCCTACCGAATTAATCTTCTATGTACAGGCGACCTTAGTTTTTCCGCATGCAAAATGTTATGATATTGAAACCTGGTCCCCCGCTGAAAATAAATGGCTGGAAGCATCATCCTGTAGCAACTATGAAGATTTCCAGGCAAGAAGAGCAAAAATCCGTTTTAAAAGAGAAGGCGAAAAGAAAGCCGAATTTGTTCATACTTTAAACGGTTCCGGTTTAGCAACCAGCAGGTTGATGGTTTCCTTATTGGAAAATTATCAAACAGAAAACGGAACTATAAAAGTTCCGGAAGTGTTGAATAAAATATACGGGTTTCGATTTAATCAACTAAGTTACCCCCTTTATCATTTTTTAATGATCTTTATCACAATCATCTGCATCAGATTTTTCAATCAAAAAAGATTATGATTAACTTACAGTTAATAACATTTATATGCGAAATCTTTACAAATTAAGAAAATATTTTACCCGCTATAAAAAGAAACTCCTGTTTGGATTTCTGTTTATTATTCTTTCCAACATCGGAACAGTTTATGTGCCGATTCTATTAAAAGATTCAATTGATGCATTAAACAATAATATTTCCAATGAATTGCTCCTTCAATATGCGCTGATGATAGTAGGTGCTTCTTTGTTTGCAGGTTTTTTCAGATTTATGATTAGGCAAACGATAATCGTAGTTTCAAGAGAAATTGAGTATGACTTAAGAAGAGATTTCTGGGAACATATTCAACGTCTTTCTCTGCGTTACTTCCAAAACACTTCAACCGGTAATATTATGGCGCATGCCACTAATGATATAAACGCTGTGCGAATGTTTCTTGGTCCTTCCGTAATGTACTCAATCGATACTACGGTACGACTTGCCTTAGTTCTTTCAATAATGTTCTCACTAAACGTCAGCTTATCGTTGTATGTACTACTTCCACTCCCTCTTCTTTCAATTCTTGTTTATAAAGTAGGTAAAGTAATTCATGATAAATTTACCGTCATCCAGGAAAAATATTCAGATTTAACTACAATGGTTCAGGAAAGTTTTTCGGGAATACGTGTAATAAAATCTTATGTGCGCGAGCAGAATGAAATGGAGAGATATGCAGAGCACAGCCAGGATTATTTGAAGAAAAAAATGAATCTTGTGCGGACGCAAGCACTCATAATGCCGCTATTAATTTTAATTACAGGTATATCAATAATTATTGTTATCTGGGTTGGTGGTGTAAAAATCATTAATAACGAACTGACGTTGGGGGAAATTACAGCGTTTATAGTTTACCTTGGGATTTTAATCTGGCCTATGATTGCTTTTGGATGGGTGCTTAACATCATCCAGCAAGCAGAAGCAAGCATGAAACGGCTTAACAAAATTTTGAACGAACCATACGAAATAGATGACTCAGATTTAACAGATCATTCAATTAAAGATTTGGAGGGAGAAGTTGAGTTCAGGAATGTTTCATTCAGGTATGCCGAAAATCTTCCAAATATTTTAGATAGAATAAATCTTTCTATACCGCGTGGGTCAACTCTTGCGATAATGGGTTATACCGGCAGCGGGAAAACATCATTGATTAAATCTTGTTCCGCGGCTTTACGATTGCACAGAAGGTGAGATATTGTTAGATGGGAAAAACATTATGTCTATCCCGTTAAATGTAATAAGAACAAATATTGGTTTGGTCCAGCAGGAATCTTTCCTCTTTTCTGATAAGGTGATAAATAACATGAGTTATGGTTTAAAAGATATTGATGAGGAGTGGCTTCACAAAGTATCAAAAATAGCACAATTTGATGATGATGTTAAGGAATTTCCCGAACAGTACGAAACGATTGTTGGCGAAAGAGGAATAACATTTTCTGGTGGGCAAAAGCAGCGTGCTTCCCTTGCAAGAGCCCTGGCGATTAATCCTAAAATATTAATTCTTGATGATTCATTCTCAGCAGTTGATACCCACACTGAGGAAGAAATATCTAACAAACCTTAAAGAGTTTATGCATGGAAGAACCAGTATTATAATTAGCCATAGAATTTCCACTGTTAAAGATGCTGATAAAATAATAGTTATCGATAAAGGTAAAATTGCAGAGGAAGGTGAGCACGAAGAACTTATCGCTCTCGGCGGAATTTATGCAGACCTGCACTATAAGCAGTTACTGGAAAGAGAACTGGAAGAACTGAATTAATGAGCGACTACAAAAGCGAAGAAGAAAAACTCGGTAAAGCATACGATTCAAAATTAATGAAGCGTCTGCTTGGTTATATCAAACCATACAAGAATTATGTGATCTTTGCAATAATACTTAACATTGTTGTTGCAGCACTTGGACCTGTACGTCCGTTGTTAACCAAAATTGCAATTGATGATTACATTGCCAAATTCAGACTACAATGGATTAATGTTAATAGCTCTGGTCCTTTTTGGCTCGTTAATGCTGCAGGCTCTTGTTCAATATTTTTTAACTTATTATACACAGTACCTTGGTCAAAAGGTTTTGTTGGATCTTCGCACTCAGATCTTTAATCATATACAAAAACTTGCATTAAAATTTTTCGATAAAACTCCAATTGGCAGACTTGTTACCCGCGCTACCAACGATGTTGAAGCTTTAGGTGAGCTTTTTTCATCTGGTATTGTTATGGTATTCAGTGATGTTTTTATCATAATCTGGATACTTGTATTTATGTTTTTTATGGATGTTAGTCTTTCGCTGGTTACACTTTCTGTTTTGCCGGTACTTATATACGGCACATTCCTTTTTAGAAGAAAAGCAAGGGAAAGTTACAGGGATGTACGGCTACATTTAGCACGGCTTAATTCCTATATGCAGGAACATGTTACCGGCATGAGTGTAGTCCAGATCTTCAATAAAGAAAAAGATGAACTGAAAAAGTTTTCAAGCATTAATAAAGATTACAGAACGGCAAATATCAAATCGGTTTTTTACTATGCAATATTTTTCCCCGGCGTTGAACTTCTTAGTTCAGTTGCTGTTGGATTAATAATTTGGTACGGAGGAGGAGAAGTTGTACAGGGGGTTCTTACAATTGGTGTGTTGTTTGCTTTTATTCAATTTACAGAAATGTTCTTTAGACCTATAAGAGATCTTTCTGAAAAATATAATATTATGCAGACTGCAATGGCATCATCCGAAAGAATCTTTAAACTTTTAGATGATAATACCCTTGTAAAGAATCCGGAAAAGCCAATAGAAATTTCTAATATTAAAGGAAACATAGAATTTAAAAATGTTTGGTTTGCGTATAATGATGAAGATTATGTACTTAAAGATATTTCGTTCTCAATAAATCCCGGCGAAACTGTTGCGATTGTGGGACACACAGGCGCAGGTAAAACGAGTATAATAAATATCCTAACACGTTTTTATGATATTAATAAAGGAAGTATTCTGCTGGATGGTATAAATATTGAGAAGCTTGACAAGCGTGAATTAAGAAAGTATGTTTCTATGGTTCTGCAGGATGTGTTTTTGTTCTCCGGAAATATTGAATCAAATATCAATCTGAATAACCATGGCATAGGTAAAGGCACGATTCTTGACGCAACAGCAGCGGTTGGCGCAGATAAATTTATTGATACACTGCCAGACAAATATGATGAAGAAGTAAAGGAAAGAGGAGCTACTTTAAGCGTTGGGCAGAAGCAATTGATTTCTTTTGCCAGAGCATTAGCATACGATCCGCAAATACTTATACTTGATGAAGCAACTTCAAGTGTTGATACGGAGACGGAACAATTGATACAAAGAGCGATAGAAAAACTTTTAGTTGGAAGAACTGCAATTGTAATTGCACACAGGTTATCTACAATTCAAAGTGCTGATAAAATAATTGTTTTGCACAAAGGTGAGATCAGGGAAACTGGAAATCACCAGGAGCTACTTGCAAAACAGGGAATTTATTATAAATTATATCAACTGCAATATAAAGATCAGGAAGTTTTACTTTCCAAATAAATATGGGAGAGCGTTAAATGGAACAAACTCAATTTATGACCTTAGCACGGCACATTATTGAAGAAGAGAGAAAACACCCTACCGCGACAGGTGAACTTTCTGCCCTTCTCCATGACCTTTCACTAGCAGCAAAAGTCATTTCACTTGAAGTTAATAAAGCCGGGCTCGTTGATATACTGGGCTTTACCGGGGGAAATAACATTCATGGTGAAAATGTAAAGAAACTTGATATGTTTGCACACGATATGATAGTTCGTGCAATGGATCACGGTGGGCATCTTTGTGTAATGGCTTCCGAAGAAGAGGAAAATATAATTCACATTCCTACAGAATATAAAATTGGTAAATATGTCCTAATTTTTGATCCGTTGGATGGGTCATCTAATATTGATGCGAATGTTAGCATAGGTACAATTTTCTCAATCTATAAAAGATGCACACCCGATGGAAAACCAGGTGCTGAAGCAGATTGCCTGCAACCAGGCACAAAGCAGATTGCTGCCGGCTATGTAGTTTATGGTTCCAGTACAATGCTTGTTTACACAGCAGGCAACGGTACTTATGGTTTTACGCTCGATCCGGCTTTCGGAGAATTTATACTCTCTCATCATAGAATAATGACCCCTAAAAAATCTAAAATTTACAGCATTAATGAAGGTAATTATCTTTACTGGCATCCCGGCTTGAAGAAATTTATAAAATACCTTCAGGAAGAAGATAAAGA
Source organism: uncultured Ignavibacteriales bacterium (assembly GCA_963764825.1). Classification (GTDB taxonomy): domain Bacteria; phylum Bacteroidota; class Ignavibacteria; order Ignavibacteriales; family Ignavibacteriaceae; genus JAZGGS01. The sequence continues at coordinate 127,075 of CAVXUA010000004.1, forward strand.
GACCAGTCGACCCTATTCTTCAAGATATATAGGTTCTATGGTTGCAGATATCCATAGGAATTTATTATACGGTGGTTTATTCATGTACCCAGCCGATTCCAGAAATCCGAATGGAAAATTAAGATTGCAATATGAATGTAACCCGATGGCTTTTATTATTGAGCAAGCTGGAGGGAGGGCTTCAGACGGATTTAAAAGAATGCTTGAAATACAACCGGGAACAATTCACCAAAGAACGCCAATATTTATTGGCAGTGAGGATGATGTAAAGATGGTTGAAAAATTTTTAGCCGAGGCTGAAGTTAAATCAAGTAAATAATTATTTAGGTATACGCTGAATTTATTCTTTAATTTCCTCCAGTTTAGCTTTTATTTTAGCTGCAAGATCCTCAAGAGTTATCCCCTCTATTTTAATCTTTGCACTTTTCAGTAATGTTTCCGGTGGATCTCCTTCACCCGTCACATATTTATAAAGCCCAAAGCCAAGCCGGTTCTTATCATTACTTATAGGAATATAATCGCTAAACATTTCAACAATATTATATACCTGTTTTTCAATTGATGAATCTGGAAACTCGTTTGTCCCCGGTGGTGGTAAAGTTGTCATTTTTAATATCCTTTAAATTGATACTCAAACTTACTTCCCTAACCAGAAAAGTTCAACTTTAAGTGGCAGTGAAACTTAATATTGCCTAAATTTGTCCGATTAAAGATTAAAATCAATCTATATGAACCTCCAAAAAGTTAAAAAAATATTGATTATTCGTTTAAGTTCACTTGGTGATATTTTATTAACTACCCCGCTGATTCGTTCTATAAAGAAAAGGTATCCAGATATAAACATCGATTTTATACTTAGAGAAGAGTATGAGGATCTTCTTATTCAAAATCCAAATATTAATAAATTATACAAGTATGATGAAAGCAAGTTAGAAAAGCAGATTCTCTTCAATTCAATTATTGCACAAAATTATGAACTTGTTATTGATCTTCAGAACAATTTTAGAACCAGGGAACTTACACGGATTTTAAAATGTCCTTTGTTCAAATTAAAAAAGCGTCATCTGGATAAATTCTTATTGGTCTATTTTAAAATAAACAAATTAAAAGATGCTCCTCCAATTTCAGTAAGGTATGCAAATGCATTTGATATGTTTGAATTAGACAATTACGGCTTAGATTTTAAAACTGATAATCAGCCAAATGAACAATTGCAAACTGATGAAAAGTTTGTAGGAATGTGTCCTGGTGCAAGGCACTATACTAAAAGATGGCCTAGTGGTTATTATATAGAACTTGGTAAGTTACTTGAATCTAACAAATATAAAGTAGTACTGTTCGGAGGAAAAGATGATCAGGAATTATGCGATGAAATTGCAAAAGAATTATCAAATCCATTAAACCTGTGCAACGAAAATGACGTAATGCAAACCGCCGCTAATATGATGATGTGCCAAGTAGTTTATTGTAATGATTCCGGCTTAATGCACCTTGCGACCGCAGTTAATATACCTGTTATTGCTTTCTATGGTTCAACTGTTAAGGAATTTGGATTCTTCCCTTACAAAAGTAAAAGTCTCGTGATGGAAAGTAATCGGTTATTATGCAGACCCTGCACTCATATCGGGAGAAAGAGTTGTCCGCAAAAACATTTTAGCTGTATGCTGGAAATTACACCCGAAGATGCTTTTAACAGTTTAAGCGTAGTACTGGGACAAAAATGAAAAATATCTGGCAGTTTTTTTATAACTTTCTTTTTCTTCCCATGTTTTATCTTTTGATATTATTTGCTGCCTTATTTAACAGCAAAATAAAAAAAGGAGTAAAAGGAAGAAAAAGAATTTTTGAAGAACTCTTACAAAAAAGTAAATCGCTTAATAAAACGAGAAAAACAATTTGGTTCCACTCATCATCTTATGGGGAATTTGAACAGGCAAAACCAATTATTGAGCAGCTTAGGAAAGAAAGTGATATAAATATTGTTGTAAGTTTCTTTTCCCCATCTGGCTACGTTAATTCCCGTAATTATCCACACGCAGATTTGATCACATACCTTCCTTTCGATTCGCCAACAAATGCAAAAAAGTTTATTGAAACTATCCAACCAGGTCTTGCAGTGTTTATGCGTTATGATATTTGGCCAAACCATATATGGGCATTGAAGACAAAGGAGATTCCCTGTTTTCTTGTGGATGCAACAATGCGCGGCACTTCATTACGCAAATTACCTTTACTGAAATCATTTCATCAAACATTGTTCAGTGATATTAAAAAAATTCTAGCTGTTTCTGAAGATGATGCAATTGGATTTAGAAATTTTAATTGTACCGATGAACAATTAAATATTGTAGGTGATACCAGGTTTGACCGTGTTCATCAAAGAAGTCTGGCTGCAAAAGAAAGCAACCTAATCAAGCAGGGAATTCTTAATCAGAAAAAAGTGTTTGTTGCAGGAAGTACATGGGAACAGGATGAAGAAGTAATACTGCCTGCTTTTATTAAACTTGCAAAGTTCGATGATTCAGCAATTTTAATAATTGCTCCACACGAGCCTAGTTTACTCCGCCTTGAAAAAATCGAGCATGAATTTGCCGGAAAGCTTTTAACCATAAGATTTTCACATCTAAATAATTATTCAGATGAAAGAGTGATAATTGTAGACTCAATTGGAATACTACTTACGTTATACATTTATGCAGATGCTGCTTATGTGGGCGGAAGTTTTAAGCAAAACATTCACAATGTTTTAGAAGCCGCTGTGTATGGTATTCCTGTTTTATTCGGACCAAAGATTGATAATTCGCAGGAAGCTAAACAGCTTGTAGAAACTGGTGGAGGCATACTTGTAAGAGATAAGAAAGAAGCTTACAGAAGAATGAGGTCGCTGTTTTCAAATGAAAAACTAACAGCAACAAGGGGAAAGATTGCTTACGATTATGTACAGAAAAACATAGGAGCAACAAACAAAATAATTAACGAGATAAAAAAATTATTTTAACTCAAGGTTTTAAGTATCTTTCCTCAAGCACATTTATGTGATGTTTTTCATGTCCGGCAATAATATAGAGCAATGCAAGCACAGTTACGGAAGATTCATCTGCAAGCCCTTTTTTACGAAGCATATCTTCAGAAAAATTTTTAAACTGGAGAAGATTCGATTCACGAAGCAACTTAAATTCAAAACTCAATTCTAATAATTCCCTGCTGTTAAAATTTCCTTCTCGCACATAATCTTCATGATCATATCCGGGCAAAGATTTTTTTTCACCACGAGCTAAACTTAGAGCACGGTATGCAAGAATTCTCTCCGAATCTAAAATGTGTCCAATTACTTCTTTAATGGTCCACTTGGTGTCATCATAACGGTAGTTTCCTTTATAGTCGGATATTGATTTAATCAGCTCACGGGTTATTTTATTCTGCTCATAAAGTATTTTTATAATATCATCGCCTTCTATCAGCTTAATGTATCGTTCAAAATAGGGATCGTAATCTCCCGGCTTCGGTCTCATAATTGCTCCAATGTATTATTTCCAGATTTTCACTTCAAAAATACCTTCAGAATTTGCAACACCTCTTAACATACTTGATGTATTAAAAACTAACTCATAATTACCTTTCTTATCAACTGAAATAATTCCTCCTGATCCCTCCGATATAATATTAAACACAACCTCATCTGCAGCTTGCTTTAGTGAGTAACCTTTGAATTCCATTAAAGCTGAAACCCTGTAAGCGATAGTATGTTTTATAAAAAGTTCTCCCGTTCCCGTTCCCGAAACACCGCAAGTATTGTTATCAGCATACGTACCGGCGCCAATTAGAGGTGAATCGCCAACCCTGCCAGGCATCTTTCCGGTTAATCCCCCTGTTGATGTTGCCGTTGCAATGTTACCATATTTATCCAGGGCAACACAACCTACCGTGCCTTTGATTTCTTCTTCCATCTTCCTTTTCCAACTGCGGTACCTGGCATCAACTCTAAAATAACTTGGATCAACTATATCAACGCCCATTTGTTTTCCAAAATCATCTGCTCCATTTCCGGAAAGCAGAACATGATTTGTTTTTTCCATAACCAGCCTTGCAAGTGAAATAGGATTTTTAATAGTTGTAACACCAGTTACTGCTCCAGAAGATAAATCTTTACCGTTCATAATTGATGCATCCATTTCGTTAATCCCTGCTGCTGTAAAAACAGCCCCCCTGCCAGCGTTAAAAAGTGAATCATCTTCTAAAAATCTAACAACTTTTTCAACAGCATCTAAACTTGTTCCGCCGGATTCTAAGATTCGTTTACCAATTTCGAGAGCACCTTGCAAAGAATTAAGATAAGCATTTTTAACATCGCTGGATATATCGGGAGACATATACCCTGCACCGCCATGGATTACAATTGTATATTTTTCATTTTCAGTTTGAGCAAATGATTGAAATGAATTGAAAGAAATGAAAAAACAGCCAAATATAAAAATTGAAAGTGAGGATAAGATTTTCATTTTATTTCCTCGTATTTTTAAAGAAAAGTAAACTCTATTAATTTTGTGATGAACAACTTTATAATCTTCCCGGTAATTTTCTTTTTCCTGCATACATCTCCGCCTTTACAGGTAAGTGATAACCAGGTTCAAAAAGATAACTCATCTCATCAAATATACTTAATTAAGCAATATTGGCATACTGCGGTTGTGATCAATAAGGAAGATATAGATTCTACTATTTTTCCTGAAGTAAATCTTTTTGATGATGCAGGCTTAATTGATATCGGCTGGGGTGATGAAGAGTTTTACCAGCATCCTGGTTTTGATTCGGGTCTTGCGTACAAGCTTTATTTTATGCAACGTCCAGCACACTTCGTGTAGAAGGAATAGGAATACCAAAGCAGAATTATTTTGATCTTTCCGAAATTGTTGTTGAGTTTACTATTTCTAAAAATCAACTTGATACTTTGTGTTTATATATAAGCAACACCGTTTGGCGAGATAGGGAAAAGAAATATGAAATACTAAGTACAAAAGGTTTGGGTAGAATAATCTTTTTCAAAGCTAACGGCGAATACCATCTCTTTAATACTTGTAACACCTGGCTTGCCCGTGGATTGAGGCAAGCAGGAATTGAAATTACAGATGATATTATTCTTACAGAACAACTTTTTAACGAAGCTGCAAAAGTTGGGAGAGTAATTAAGGCGGTAGAATGAAGCCTATTTGTTCAATCTATACAAAAGGCAAGTAAGATGATTTGGATTACAGGTGATATACACGCTGATATTGATATTTCAAAAATAAATAGTAGGACTTGGTCTGAAGGAAAAAATCTAACCAAATCAGATTATCTGATTATTTTAGGTGATTTTGGATTTCTATGGAAAGATGAGCCAGACAATACCGAAAAATGGTGGTTAAAATGGTTAAAGGAGCGCAGTTGGACGACGCTTTTCATTGATGGAAATCATGAAAATCATAACCGCCTCGAGAAACTTGAGTTAGTACCAATGTTTAAGAGTTATGTAGGAAAAGTTAATGATTCGGTATTTCACTTAAAACGAAGCCATTACTATTTGATTAATGGTGTAACTTTTTTTTGTATGGGAGGAGCCAAGAGCATTGATAAAGAACATCGCACTGAACAAGTAAGTTGGTGGCCACAAGAAACTATTTCACAAATGGAAATGAAACTTGCACTGAAGACGCTCAAGAGTCATGATTTTCAGGTAGACTTTTTATTGTTTCATTCAGCACCATTAAGTGTTTTACTAAAATCAAGTATGCCAAATAGTGATCCAAAATATTTAGATCCCACTTGCAAGAAGCTTGATAAAATCTATAACCAAACAAGTTTTAAGAAAGGATTCTCAGGTCATTTCCACATTGACAAAGATTTAGATGATTGGTGCTTTCTTTTCAACAGAGTTCAAGAAATCTCTACAGCTAATGCTGATTTAAAAGTTGGCTCCTGAAATTCTAACTGAACAATAACAAAGGTATTGTGAAATATTCTAATCCCCTAAATTCCCATTCAATATCTCATCGCTTAATCTTGCTGCTTTATACAGATCACGAATTGCTTCAATCATTCCTTCCGCACTAACACTTACAGTTCTGTTAGCGTCGGTAGTGTAGATATACCTGTTTGGTAAGCTCTCAATATTTCCATCGAATGCCAGACCAACAACTTCCGCATCAATATTTATAACCGGGCTGCCGGAATTTCCGCCAATTATATCGTTTGTGCTAATAAAATCTAATGTGGTGGAAAGATCAAATTTTTCCGGTAGATTTTCCCAATATTCAGGAAGGTTAAACGGGAACAATTTATCAAAAGAATAATACCTATCCAGTGCACCGTAGAATGTTGTTTTATAAGGTGCTCGCGTTCCGTTATAATCATAACCTTTTACAATTCCATCCGCAATTCTCAAGCTAAAAGTTGCATCCGGAGGAATTGCATCACCATAAACAGCATACAGCGCTTCACCAAGCAATTGGTTATTCACAGCATCTCTATCACGTAAAGCTGAACTTTTCTTTTGCATCTTTTCCAACTCATCTTTAGTGTGCATTACAAAATAGATAAAAGGATCATCCGAATTTAAAATCGCATCGGCTCCTTTATTCGCAAAATTAATTATTTTTTCTTTAGATGATAACTTTGTTTTAGATAATAAATAATCAACTGCATCCTGCCCTTTTCTACCACTTAACATCTTCTGCAAAAGCTCATCATCCTGTTTAAGATTATCTGTTAAAATATTTACTTGAACCAGTAGGAGATTTATTTTCCAGGTCACTATCAAAATCATCTGGAAAGATATTATTAATTGTTTCTTCCAAACTTTCTTCCATATAAATTTCACTGCGCTCATCTTCCGGTAAGTTTAACTGCTCAGCAAGTTCTATAAGGTCTTCGGCAATGAATAAATACTTAGGAGAATAATATGAGCTTATACTATATGCAAAACTTTTATTGCCATACTTTGCTGCTTCAACTCTTCCATTTTCAATTTCTTTCCATGCATTGCCATACTTTTCATTCAGTTCAGCATTTGATAATACATTATTTTTAAAATTGTTTTCAAAATCCTTCTTTCTTGCCATCAAAACCGGGTCTAGTAGAGCCTTGTATGTACCTTCGTAAACTTTCAAACTATTTCCAATTGAATAAAGCCGTGCAACAAGTTTAGTATCCTTAGCTCCATCTTCCATTACCATTTCATAATAAATTTTGTAAAGATCTTTTAACATTTTTGTTAACATAGGGTAACGTATATCGCGTGCATATTCAATCTGCGCTATTGTGTGAATTCGGTCTGTGCTTCCTGGATTGCCTACGACAAAAACCGGCTGGTCTTCTGAAACTCCATTGCTGCTCCAATTAAAATAGTAATCGGTTTTTATTGGGTTTCCATCATCATCGTATGCACGTAGGAAAGCACAATCTAAACCGTAACGCGGGTAAGTGAAGTTATCATAATCGCCGCCGAGTTTTGCAACCCAAAGTTCCGGAACAAAAACCAATCGTACATCATTGTATCTTTTATAACCATATAAAGAAAATTTCCCTCCTTCGTAAAGTGATTTTACCTGGAAATTGAGATCAGGATTTTCTTCATTTGCTTCAGTTTTCAACTTTTCAATTTTTTCATCGCGCAATTCTGCTTTTGCTGAATCAGAATCACCTTCAGCCATCGTACTTAACACATCATTGGTCACATCTCTAATTATTATTAACTGATCCACAAACAAACCCTCCATCACTCTTTCTTCTTCAAGTGATTCTGCAAAAAATCCATTGTCTAGCAAATCCTCTCCTTCTTCGTTCAACCCGCTTAATCTCCCGCGCACACAATGATGATTTGTCATAATCAATCCATTGGCAGAAATAAAAGACCCAGAGCAGCCGTTCCCAAGGCGGAGTGCTGATTTGCGAACTTTCTCAAGCCATTCATCATTTGGCGTAAAATTATATTCCTTTTCAAAATAATCAAGAGGAGGATTTTCGAACGTCCACATTTTGCCCATATCAAATTTTTGTGCTTTAACTGTATCGAGGTTTAATCCGAAAACCTGCTGTGAAAAGGAAACAGGTACAAAAAGAAAACCCTGGAATAAAATTGCGAGTAAGATTATTTTAAATTTCATTTTTATTCTTCCAATTTTTTTTGATTTGAATTTTTGAATGAATAAACTTAGCAAGTAAAAGAAATTATTCCAAAGAGTAAGTGAAGAATGGTAAGAAAAGCATATAGAATTAATAAAGCCGGTTCCCTCAGCAATCTAAAATTAATTGAAGAAAAGATTCCGGATCCATCAGATGATGAAGTTACAGTTGAAGTCAAAGCTATCGGATTTAATTTTGCTGATTTGTTTGCTTTGCATGGATTGTACAGTGCAACGCCTAAGGGAAGTTTTATACCAGGATTGGAATTTTCCGGTAAGATTTATAAGAAAGGAAAAAACGTAACAGATTTTTTAATTGGCGATGATGTAATGGGTGTGATAAAATTTGGGGCTTACTCAACCCATCTTAATATAGATTGCGGGTATGTTCAAAAGCTGCCCGAAGGTTGGTCTTTTGAAGATGGTGCAGCGTTTATTGTTCAATCATTAACTGCATATTACGCTTTGTTGGAACTTGGAAAGATTAAAGAAAAAGATACCGTGCTTGTTAACAGCGCTGCAGGAGGTGTTGGCATTCACGCAAACCGAATTGCAAAAAAGTTTAATGCTTATACAATTGGAACAGTTAGCAGTAACGCAAAGGTTGAATTTCTGAAAGAGGAAGGTTACGATAAAGTTATTGTAAGAGGTAATGATTTTAAAGAACAGTTAAAGACTGCTTTAACCGGAAGAGAGTTAAACATAGTTTTAGAATCTGTTGGTGGAAAAATATTTACTGAGAGCTTTAAACAACTTTCACCATCAGGAAGGATAATTGTTTACGGCAGTGCGCAGTTTATGTTTCACTCATCAAAACCAAATTATTTTAAGCTGCTTTATCAATTCTTAACCAGACCCAAGGTTGATCCTCTTTCGCTTACAGATACCAATCGTTCAGTTATGGGATTTAACTTAATATATTTATGGAAAAAACCTAATGAGATGAAAAGACGGATCAAAATAATCCTTGATATGAACTTCCAAAAACCACACGTAGGAAATATTTTCACATTTGAAAAATTACCCGATGCGCTGAGACTTTTTCAATCGGGTAAAACAATTGGGAAGGTTGTTGTAAAGAATTAAATAATTTCCCTCTCCATTTTGGAGAGGGAAATTTTAGTAACCGTCTTAATCCTTGTGCTCAAAAAGATGAACATCTCTCTGTGGAAATGGTATACTAATACCTTTTGCATCAAACTGTTCTTTAATTTTTTCATTAATATCAAAAAACACATTCCAGTAATCTTCAGTTTTGCACCATGGTTTCAAACTTAAATCGATACTGCTGTCTCCATAACCTTTAACTCCAACAAAGGGAGCAGGATCTTTTAATACTTTAGGATGATTATTTAAAACCTCCATTAAACTCTCGATAGCTTTCTTAATATTGTCACCGTAGGAAATTCCGATAGATAAATCGACCCTTCTACATTCCTTTGCAGTGTAGTTGGTTATCTTCCCGCTTGTTATAACTGAATTTGGAATGATGATAGTTTTATTATCGAAAGTTCTTATTTGTGTGGTAAAGATTTGAATCTTTTCAACATAACCTTCTTCATCAGCAAGTTTCACAACATCATCAACTTTAAAGGGCCTAAAAATAATTAAAAGAAAACCAGAGGCAAAGTTTGCCAGGGATCCCTGAAGAGCTAAACCTATAGCCAAGCCGGCAGCACCCAAAACTGCTATAAAAGAAGTGGTTTCAATTCCTAGTTGACCGAGTGCAGCAAGTACAACAACGGTTAAGAGTGTAAAGTAAACTAAGTTTATTAGAAATGAAACGAGAGTTTTATCTATCTCTTTTTTATTAAGCTGTTTCTCTATTGTTCTTCGTATGAATTTACTAATCCAAATACCAATTACAAGCACTGCAAGTGCAGTAATAAGATTTAAGCCAAAGTGTACAGCCAATTCACGAATTTGAATGACTAATTCTTCTAAATTTATATTCATTTTATCTCCTTCATTTTTATTTATTCTACTTAATAAATTTTCTTAACTGCAGTAAAGAACTGCTTTAATAAATTTTTATTTAATTTATTGTTGGTTCTAACACCGCTGCACAAATCTATTCCATAGGGTTGCACTTCATTTATTGCTGCAGAAACATTTAACGGATTTAGTCCACCTGCAAGAAATATAGGAACATTTACACTTTCTACAATTTCTTTACTAATATTCCAATTATGAGTTCTGCCGGTTCCACCTAATTCTTTTACTTTTTTTGATTGATTACCCGAATCCAGAAGAATTGCATCAACATTTTCAGCAACCTTTGAAGCTTCTCGTATTGAGTCTTCATCTTGCACATGAATTACCTGAACTATTGATACACCATCTAACGCTTTACGTAATTTTTGATAAATATTAATTTCAACTGAATCAACAAGCTGAAGAGTAGTTGTTTTACATTTATTATGCTGTGCAATAATATCTTCCGCTTTTGTTTTACTTGTTAAAAGAAATGTTTTAATTTCTGTCGGAATGTGTGCTGCGATCTCTGCAATCAAATCCTCTGAAATTACACCTGGACCAGAAGGCATTTCAGAAACTAAACCAATAGCAGAAGCTCCATATTTTATTGCCAATTCTGCTTCTTCAAGAGACTGAATACAGCAAATTTTAACTTTCACCTTTTTTTGCATTTATTTTTTACCATTAAGATATGTTTTCAGGTACTTACCGGTCCACGATTTTTCAACTTTAGCAATCTCTTCAGGAGTTCCAACAGCTACCACTTCACCCCCCTCTTCTCCAGCTTCTGGTCCCAAGTCAATTATATGATCTGCACACTTTATAACTTCAAGGTTATGCTCGATGATAACAACTGAGTTATTCCTTTCGATCAGAAGATTGAAGCAGTTAAGAAGTTTGGAAATATCATCGAAGTGCAGACCTGTCGTTGGTTCATCAAAAATAAAGAGCGTATGTTTATTATCCCTGCTCACGGCAAGGTGTGCAGCCAGTTTTACTCTTTGCGCCTCTCCCCCCGAAAGAGTATTAGATGGCTGCCCAAGCTTAATGTAACCAAGTCCAACATCTGAAAGTACTTTTAAATACCTGCTTATTTTTTTATGATCATTAAAAAAACTAACCGCTTCATCAACAGTCATACCAAGAACATCAACAAGATTTTTTCCTTTATAAGTTATTTCCCTTATTTCTTTTTTGAAACGTGTTCCGCTACAGTCATCGCAGGTGAGGTAGAGATCAGCAAGAAACTGCATTTCAACTTTTATAAACCCATCGCCCGTACATGTTTCACATCTTCCCCCAGGAACATTAAAGGAAAAGTACCCTGGTTTGTAACCTCTTGCCCTTGCCTGGTGTGTTGATGCAAACAATTCTCTTATATGTTCAAAAGCTTTAACATAACTAACAGGGTTTGATCTTGGAGATTTACCAATTGGGGACTGATCAACAATTTCAATCTCATCAATAAACTGCGTTCCTTTTATGTCATCAAATTTACCGATGCTGGAGGGCGCTCTTCCAAAAAGTTTTGCAACACCAGCGTATAAGATATTATGGATCAGTGTACTTTTTCCTGATCCGCTTACCCCTGTAACAACCACAAATTTGTTAAGAGGAATATCTATGTTGATGTTTTTAAGATTATTCTGCCTTGCACCAATAATCTGAATAATTTTTGTTTTCTTTTTATTCCTTTTTTGCGGGATTGGAATATTAAGTTCACCCGATAAGTACTTTGCTGTTAATGAATTTTTATTTTTTTTAAGCTCAATATAAGATCCAGATGCAACCAGCTCGCCGCCCTGCAACCCGGCTTTTGGTCCCATATCAAATATGAGGTCAGCATTTTGCATCATTTCAGGATCATGTTCAACAATCAAAACAGTATTACCAATATCTCTAAGATTTTTAAGTAATTTTATCAATCTTAAATTATCCCTTGGATGAAGACCGATCGTAGGTTCATCCAAAACATAAAGAGTTCCTACAAGGGAAGAACCAAGCGATGTAGCAAGGTTTATCCGCTGAGTTTCTCCGCCCGAAAGTGTGCTGCTTAAGCCGGTCCATTGTAAGATAACCGATTCCAACATTATTGAGGAAGGTTAACCGCTTGATTATTTCTTTAAGTACTCGCTCCCCTACCATCGTATCGTATTTGGAAAGTTTTAGTTGGTTGAAGAATTGCAATGATTGCTCAATCGGGATTTCAACAACCTCATATATGGATTTTCCATCTATCTTAACCTGCAGTGCTTCCCTTCTTAAACGGGAACCTTTACACGCAGAGCATGTTGTATATCCCCTGTACCTGCTAAGCAAAACTCTGATGTGCATCTTGTAGGTTTTACTCTCCAACTTTTCGAAGAACTTACTTATTCCTTTATAAGTGCCAAATCCTTTTCTTATTAGGTTAACCTGATTTTCTGTTAAATCTTTGAAAGGAATATTAATCGGAATGCTAAATGCTTTTGCGTTCTGGATTAATTCTCTAACATGCGAGCTGTACTTTGCTGAACGGAAAGGAGCTATAGCACCATCCATTATACTCAGATTTGGATTGGGTACAACCAGGTTCATATCTATCCCGATTGTTTTACTGAATCCCTGGCAAACCGGACAAGCACCAAACGGGTTATTGAAAGAGAAGAAACGCGGTTCCGGCTCTTCATATTTAATTCCACAGCACTCATAGAATTTATTAAATTCTTTTATCCCGCCGGTATCTGCATTCATAATTACCAGCCGATTTTCACCTTCTTTAAATGTAACTTCTATTGAGTCCGATAATTTTTCCCTGGTCTTTCCTTTAGTTACTTTAAATCTTTCAATAACAACTTTAACATCTTTTTTCTTTTTAGGAAGGATATCATCTTCATTTAGATCAACTAACTTCTTGTTAAAATAAATCCTAAAGAAACCTCTTTTTTTAAGCAAGTCTATCTCTTCTTTAATTGAATGTCCTTCATGTTCGTGGAGGGGAAAACCGAGATAGAATTTTGTTCCTTCCGGTTGCTTTTCAAGCCAGCGGCTAACGGTTCCCGTGGTAGCTCTTTTTACTTCTTTACCACATTCAAAGCAAATAGTCTTGCCAATACGCGCAAAGAGTAAGCGAAGATAATCGTAAACCTCGGTGGTTGTTCCAACAGTGGAACGGGGATTGCGTGCACCTGTTTTTTGTTCAATAGCTACTGCTGGACTTATTCCCTGGATAAGATCAACATCCGGTTTGTTCATTCTTTCCAGGAACTGGCGTGCGTAAGAGGAAAGACTTTCCACATACCTTCTTTGTCCCTCTGCATAAATTGTATCGAACACAAGAGAAGATTTGCCGCTACCGCTAACGCCTGTAAACACAACCAGCTTATTGCGCGGTATTTCAAAGCTAAGGTTTTTAAGGTTATGTTCCCGGGCACCTTTAACAACTATCTTTTTGTTGTTCTTATTTATTTTTTTTGCAGACATTAGAGATTAATTCATTAAATAAAACAGACTAAATTTTGCAGCACGGATTTAGAAAATCAGACTATTAATTTAACAAATTATTAGTTATCAGATGGTTATAAAATGAGTAGTAAATGACACATAAATTAGATTACTATCCTAAAATAAACGCAGATATTATTCTACCGGAAAATAAACTTGCAATCCCACAACAAATAAAAACCGATTAAAATTAGTTTCCGATTCAATATCATCATTAGAATTCGGTTCTTTGCTAGAATACTCAATATTTTCAATTTCATACCTTAGCATACTTTCTATACTAACATATCGATTAAAGAAATATGAGACGCCCAATGCTGGAGAAAAAATGCTTCTATTACGATCAGCTTCAGAATTAGAATTGAGTGTTAGTTCGCCAAAGTATTCATATTCCCACTCTGTATCGTCCCATAGCCACTCATATTTGAATCCGAAGAAAAATGCAAAATCACCAAAAGGAGTATAGTATCTGAAAAATGGACCTATCCCGTAAGTAAAAGTGAATACTGAACTTTCACTGGTTATTTCATCATTACGATAATTATCTAATTTGCTGTCAATTATTCCAATTCGAGCTGTTAGTCCTACTGCAATATTTTCTATTACAAAATAGGCAGTGTTAGGGAAAAAATTGAACTCAACCATGTCCGCTTCATAGTTAAAGTAGTTTCCACTCCTGGAGCGATCAACTGTTTCAATTTTTCCGTTGAATCCCCCCCAGCCAAAAAACTTCCTTGCTGCAATTGGGGGAAAATAATTGTGGTTGAAAAAATAAATAATGAAATGAAAATAAATGTGGTCTTCATTTAAACACCCCATTAGAATGTGAGTAAAAAAAATTGCAAATACTAATTTTTTTAGTAGGTCTTTAGTTTATTCAATATGTATAAAGAGTATTTAAAGACTTACTCATTCCTCGTTTCTAAACTTTTCAATTCTTCTATCTTTTTATCAAGCAACTCAATCTTTTCATTTAATTCCTGCGTTTTTTCATCCAGAATTTTTTCATATTCCTCTGCATCCCAGTAACCCCTATCTTCAAAGTAGCTTTTGAAAAGCCAGTTATGTTTAAGAGCTTCCATATTTTCTGCCAGCCGACTTGCGGCAATACTTGATTGTTCAGTTACTTGACGCAAACTAGTAAGAATTGCAGTCATAGATGAATCTTGCGGTGTGCCTTCTTTTAGTAATGATCCGATAACTCCTTTTCCTTCAGAAACATCTATCATTAATGTATCGAACCCGGCAACAACATTATTAACGTTTATTACAACCGATTCAATGCCGGCTCCAAGTTTATTAAACTGTTGCGTTAAACTATTTAGTTCCGATGTAATGGATAACAAGCTTCTGTCGGCTGATTCGGTTAAGTTTGCAGCAGCATAGTAAAGACTATTATCATTTAATAGTTTTCCCATGGTTCCATCGCCGGTATTAACTTTCTGTACAATTTCTGACAAGTCCTTAGTCATTTCCTTTGTGTAAGCCATTATTCCTTGCGTCTCTTCAATAATATCTGCAAAACTAACAGGTTCCCTGGATAAAATTTTTCCTCCATCTTCAACCTGCTCGGCTTCACTACCGCCCATTTTAAGCGCAACAATTTTATTGCCTACCAATCCTTCGGTTTGAATTTCTGCATAAGTATCTTTGCGAATGAATCGTTCAATTTCGGTAAGCAGTCTCATCGAAACTTCAAGGACACTAACTGTATCACCTATTATTTTTATTTCTTTAACGGCACCAACATCAATACCGCTTAACCTTACCGGTGCGCCGTTACGTAAACCTTCTATATTATTGAAGTAAGCTTTAACAGTGTAAGTATCTTTGAATAACGCTTCTTTGTTGCCAAGCATAAAAATTCCTATAACCAGCAACACACTACCGAGGAAAATAAAAATGCCCAGCTTTGCGCCGGCTATTCCCTTTTTCATTATTAACTCCTGTTGTTTTCTATTACTTCATCACTGAAAAAATTTCTTAGGAAAGAATCACTTGAAGAAACTAATTCATCAATGCTTCCGCTGTGAATAATTTTGCTATCCTCTAAAACAATTGCCCTATCCGCAATAATTTTGGCACATAGCAGATCGTGTGTAACAATAATTGAGGTCATTTTATACGCCTGCTGTAATTCCAATATCAATGTGCTTATTTCTTTTGCAGTTATAGGATCAAGCCCGGTTGTTGGTTCATCGTAAAGCATTAAATTTGGATTAGTGATTATCGATCGAGCCAGTCCAATTCTTTTCCGCATGCCGCCGGAAAGTTCCGAAGGCATTTTATCAACTGCTTCTTCCAGCGAAACTGCATCAAGCACTTTGTAAACTCTTTCATCTATTTCAGACTTAGGTAGCTCAAAATTTCGTATAAGTGGAAACTCCAGGTTTTCTCTTACACTCATTGAATCGTACAAAGCAGCACCCTGGAAAAGAAAACCAATATCTTTACGAAGTAAGTTTAATTCCTTGCTGTCAAGTTGAAGAACATTCCGTCCATCAACTGAAATATTACCCGCATCAGGTTCCATTAACCTGATGATACATTTTAACAAAACACTTTTCCCGGTTCCGCTTCTACCGAAAACTACCATATTCTCAGCTTCATCAACATTGAATGAAACACCATCCAGTACTAAATGGCTGTTAAAAGATTTATGTAAATCCTGTACCTCTACCATACTATGCTGCTGGCCATAACCATAATGTTAGTTTAACTAATACCATATCAAAAATTAAAATCAATAATGAAGAAACAACCACTGCACTGGTTGATGCTTTACCGACACCTTCTGTACCGTTGGTTGCGGTATAACCTTTGTAAGCTCCAACAAGTCCTACGATATAACCAAACACAAAAGTTTTAGAAATACCCGGAATGGCATCGCCGAATTCTACAGAAAAGATCACCCTGCCGAGGTAATAATCCCAGGTCATATTTTGCACTAAAACCACAGCAAGGTAAGCACCGATAAGTGCAACGAAAATAACATACACCGTAAGTATAGGAAGGATGAAGGTGGTAGCAAATATCCTGGTAACCACAAGATACCTGAAAGGATTAACCCCCGATACTTCCATCGCATCGATCTGTTCGGTAACTCGCATCGAGCCAAGCTCTGCACCGATACCCGAACTTACCCTGCCTGCAAAAATTAAAGCCGTGATGACAGGTCCAAGCTCCCGGACAATTGAAATTCCGACAGAACCGGGCAGGAAAGCTTCTGCACCAAAACGGAGAAGAACCGGGTGGAGCTGCATTGCAATAACAAAACCAAGAATGAACCCAGTTACTCCAACAATCGGTAATGTCATCATTCCCAGGTCTATCATATGTTTCCTTACCTGTTCAGCTTCGTAAGGCGGAAGGAATACTTCTTTTATATACCGAATGGAGAACGTGAAAAGACCGCCAATCATTTCGAAAAAGTTAGTTAATCTTTTCCCGGTTACATCGAAGAATTTATTTGATGTTGAGTTGTTTTTCATCTGAAATACGTAGAATTACTTTCTTTCTGAATTGCCTTCATCAAATACACTTAGGACACACCAAAAATAGGTAAAATGAACATGAATATAAATCAGATATTGCTAATTAAATCACTATGCATTTTAAATAAATTCATAAAATATTATTTAATCACTTGATAACTTGTTTTAAAAAGTTTCGTTCATAATTATATAAAAGCATTTTCATAATGATTTATAATCGGCTTTCCTTTTCCCTGTAGCAAAACAGTAACCACATCGAACCTGCATCCTAATTCCAGGATCTCCTTATCAAAAAGATAAAGCTCTGCCATTTTTTTAATTTGTTTCTGCTTATTTTTTGTTATTGCATATTCGGGCTCGCCGTACTCCAGATTTTGCCTGGTTTTTACTTCAACAAAAACCGTATAACCATCGGAAGGATCTTTAGCAACGATATCAATTTCGCCATGACCGTACCTGTAATTGCGTTCCAAGATTTCGAAATTTTTTTCCATTAACAGTTTCACTGCTATCTCTTCACCCTTTTCGCCTAATTCTTTATTACTTAAAAACATTAACAGCTTATCTTAGCTGGTGTGTAAGTTAATTCAAGTTGAATTTCGCTTAATACTTTCCTTAAAAATTTTTTGCGATGAAACGGAGATGGACCATTAATCTTGATAGATTCACGATGTTGCTTTGTTGGATAACCTTTATTCTTTTCCCATTTATAAACAGGAAATTCAATTGCCAGCTCTTTCATAATTCTATCTCGTGTAACTTTGGCAAGGATCGATGCAGCAGCAATTGAGAAAGATTTTGCATCACCTTTAACAATAGGAATTACAGGTACTGGATAATCAAATTTTTTATTGCCGTCTGCTAAGATTATATCAGGTTGTACATTTAACGCTTCCACAGATTGCTTCATAGCAAGAAGCGAAGCATTAAGAATATTAATTTCATCTATTATCTCTGCTGGAACTACCGAAACCGAATGCGCTATCGATTTTTTTATAATCTTTTCGAATAGATCATCTCTTCGTTTATCACTCAGCACTTTTGAATCATTAACTCCTTTAATTACAGCATCAGCTGAGAAAATAACTGCTGCTGCTACAACAGGTCCGGCAAGCGGTCCCCTGCCTGCTTCATCAACACCTGCTAAAAGTTGCACGGTTTCGTTTAAATATTTTTTATCAAAATTTTTCATTTGCCAAGAAAGATTGCTATTAAGCCGATAAACATATTTAGTTTTAAAATACTGCTTATTTTATTCAGATTATTTGAAGAGTGATCTTTAAATAGAATTTTCAAATTGTAAACAAGAAGAGGATTTACGAACGCCATGACAAGTATAATAAATTCAATTTTATATAAATGGATTACAAAAGGATAGAGAGTAAAAAGTATAAGAATAAATGTTAGTTCTGCTACAAGCAGCTTTGAGCTGCTAAACCCAAACTTGCCGGGGAATGTCATCACTCCCTGGTTGAGGTCGCCTTCAATATCTTGCATATCTTTAACAATTTCGCGAATTAAATTTATAAGAAAGGCAAAAATTGCAGGGATTACTGCTGCAATCGGGTTGTTAATTGCCACTCCGCCGTAAATAAAAACAAGTCCCGTTAATAATGAAACAATTATGTTCCCTAGGATAGGAACTTTTTTAAAATGATTAGAATAGAGAAACAACAAAATTGTAGCAGATAATGCAATTACAAATGCAGGCAGGTTAATAAAGACTGATAGCAAAAGTGCAATAAATGTTAGTAAAGCATATTCCGCTTTTGCCTGGCTAACTGTAATTTTGCCTGCAGCCAAATGTCTTTCGGGATGGCTTACTTTATCGGTATTAATATCTTTTATATCATTAATAATATTTCCCGCTGCTAAAGTAAATGATGCGGAAAAAGCTGCAAGAATAATTTTATTAAACTGGTATTCTCCCTCAACACAAATAGCTGCAGCTACAATCACTGAAAGAAAAGTAATTACAAAATTAACAGGGCGGATTATTAGTATAAATGATTTTAAGGTGGAAATCAAAACAAACATTTAAAAAATTAATAGCAACAATTCTTTCCACGAATTTAATAAACACTAACTGAGCTATCAATTTTTAGTGCTGATTAATCTATTTATTTATCAAATTCAACATCTTTATGTGAACCATCGCAGAATGGCTTGTTCTTCGAACCGCCGCAACGGCACAAAGCTGACTTTCCTTCCTTCAAAGTTTCCGTTCCATCTTTATCTACAATAAGAACCGTTCCACTTGCAATATATGGTCCTCCTTGTTTTACTTCTATTTTAACCATGTTTTCTTGTGTGCTTTCGTTTTGTTCCATTTCTATTCTCCTTTTTATTATTAACCCAAATTTGATGTCAAACCTAAAACTCATTCACAATTCCAAAATGGAATTTCCCTTCGCTTAATGTTTCTCCCTGTGCAATTGCAAAACTTACACCAAGCAAACCTATCCCTGTTTCAACTGTTAATCCAACTCCATAACCAAAGATAAAATCTTCAGCACCTGCAATTCCCCGCTCAGGCTCTGCTTCTCTAAAATAATAACCGGAATCAAAAAACAAAAATGCATACGAGCGGCGGGTTATCAGCAGCCGGTATTCAAGGTTTGTCCATGCAGTTAGTGATCCTAAAAATTGGTCTTCACGGTAACCACGTACAGATCTTGTTCCACCAAGCCGCCAGAGATCACTATCTTCAAAAAAAGCTCCTGTTAATTCTCTTCCACTTACGGTAATCGCAATTACATGTCTTCTAAACAATTCATAAAAACCTCTAAAGCTTGCAGTGAGTCGCTGCAAGTTAATACTGGTTTCCAGATTAGGTGGAATGAACTCAGCCGGACCGTTTATATTTTTCCTGCTGAATGAATAGGAAGTTTCAAATAGGAAGCCGCTCGTTGGCGAAAGCGGATCATCGCGGACATCAATTTTAAGACTTAACCCGGTTGTAAGAGCGGATGAATTATAAACTGTAAACTTCGGCTCTTCTCTTTCTGTTGGAATAACCTCTTCAGAAACAACAAACCCAGCTGCAGAAATATCTTCGGTGGCTAAGTATTCCAAGCTGCCGCCAATTTTCCCCTGAACATAAGTTGTATCCTGTATCCGTTGAAATAATTCTGCATTTAAATTAAATGGATAACTGAAAAGCCATGGTTCCAAATATTTTAATTCAAGTTCCTGAGAATGGCGATTGAGCTTCTGCCATCTTACAGCTGCGGCTCTTCCCGTTCCAAAAATATTTCTTAAAGTTACATTTACAAGTCCTGTAACATATCCTTTTTCATCATCCGTTGAAGGTGGAATGTAACCGATAATTCCATCAAAGTTGTTCGTGTTTTTTTCTTTTACATTTATAAGCAGCACTCCATTGTTTTCAGAATCCAGATAGAAAGTAGGAAGCGGAACCGGATCGAAGAATCTTAGCTTGTTCAATCGTTTAGGAAGGTCATCAACTTTTTCCTGCGAGTAACCTTCGCCGCTTTCAATTCTGAGTTCACGGATGATTACGTAATCTTTGGTAGAAAAGTTTCCCTCAATTTTTATCCTGTCAATACTGCTTGTATCTCCTTTTTCTAAAAGAAGATAAAGGTCGGCAAAATGTTCAACGCTTGTTGTATCATCATAAAGATGAACCGATGAGATGGTGAAACTGGCAAACGGAAAACTATTATTTTCCATCTGGGTAAGTAGTTCATTAATGTTAGATTCAATCTCAAACTTATTGAAAACTTCACCTTCGAGATAAGAAAAAATGGTTTTGATTTCTGCAAATTCTGGTAAATCTGAACTTGTTAGGAATACTTTATTAACAAAGGTTGGATTGCCCTCATCGATATTTATTACCAAATCAACTTTTTGCGAATCTTCTAATATTGTTACCGAGCTACCCTTGAATGTGCTGTTAAGATAACCCTTGAGCGAAAGCTCGTTGGCAATTCTCGATTTAGCGCTATCTAATAAACCAGGATAAAATTGATTTCCCTTAAAGGCGTCTGCAAGATTTATAATTTCGCTATCGCTTAACAGTGTGTTACCATTTACCTCTGTATTATTAATTGTTTGAGCAGATAACAAGAAAGGAAAACAGAAATGGATAAGAAATTTTTTATTCAGGTTTATCATTAATTACTTTCATTTTTTTACCAACCGCCTCCGGCGTAATCTTCCCTGTAAATTGATCTGCAAAAGTTTTGGGTACCCTGCCCACATCAAACATTCCGGAATTTGAAGTTCCTAAGGAAGTTGCGAAGATAAGCTGCTCTAAAAAAGTTACCTGGTGATGCCATCCGTAAACAATTCCGGAAGTAAATGCATCACCGCTTCCTGTTGGATCTATAACCTCAATTTTAGGGACTGCAACTTTATAATGAAAGTCAAAATTGGAAGAGTAGAATGAATTTTCGCCATCAGTTAAGAATGCTTGTTTTACTCCTTTAGAATAAAGAAAATCCAAATACTGTAATTTTTCCTTTTCTGTTTTTAAACTGATTTTAAGTGATGACTCTGTTTCTTGTACATTATTATGAATAACAGTTGGAGAAGCATCAATACAATTATTAAGATGATTTCCATAAGTATCAC
The DNA here is from genome assembly GCA_963764825.1 of uncultured Ignavibacteriales bacterium. Lineage (GTDB taxonomy): Bacteria > Bacteroidota > Ignavibacteria > Ignavibacteriales > Ignavibacteriaceae > JAZGGS01. The sequence continues at coordinate 148,784 of CAVXUA010000004.1, forward strand.
AAATTGAAATTTTACCAAGTTTGTTCGCAAGTTCAATTCCTGCTGGAAATATTAAATCTGCCTTCTTACAAGGCGAGCTGCCGGAAAAAACTACAATCGCAGAGTTTGTAATCATCTTTTCCAGTTTCAAAAGGAATGCATCGGCTTCATCTTTTGATATTTCAGGATCTTCACCAAAGAAGTAACTCACAGAGGGCTCAGAGGAGTCAATAATTACAGCACAATCGCGTGTTTTTATTTTTGTTGATATAAATGAAAAGTTTATCTCTTCTTTATTAAGTGAATTCCGAAAAGCTTTACCATTAGCACCCCCAAGAAAAGTTAGTGCAATGTTCTGCACATTTAATTCGTTTAGCTGCTTGCTAACATTTATACCTTTCCCTCCAGCTTGAAGCGTTACAACTCCGTTCCTGTTTTGATGATGAAGTGATACCTTTTGATATTCATATCTTCTTTCCAACAGCGGATTAATTGTTACAGTTAATACCATAAGATTTACAGCAGATGGTTGGCTTAGCTAAATTATTTGTGCACAGGATTTTTTAAAACTGTTTTAAACCTGCTCCAAAAAATTATAATCTATTTTTAATACCTATACCTGAAAAGATCACCGTATAAAGGGGTTGTAAGACGGTAATCACCAAAACCTGTTTCATCAATAAATATAAAGCTATGATTAAGATCGTAATACTGCCAAACCTCATATGGTTTCGAATCATATTCAAACGGGTGCCGGTCTATATTATCGGGCGAACCAAGAATAATGAATACCATTCCCCTATCTGAACGCCATCCTTCAACGTAGTGTGAAAAGTGTTCATCTGCATAGGCAATCCTTCTAAAATATTCTTCAAATGCTTGGTTCTGTTCATTTGTAGGATTAGGATCCTTATCCTTCCAGAAATCAACAAATCGTTTTGATTTTATATCATCAGTTTCTGCTTCTTTAACAAAATCCATTTCCTCCGGGCTGGCAATATACCTTAACTGCTCTACTGCTTTATCCAAATCCTGAATTGTTCTCGGCACACCGATCCACCTGGAAATAAATGATTTAGCTACAGAACTAATTATCTGGTCTTCATTATCTTTTAAATAAACATGAAGAAGATATTTACCCAGGTTTAGCTTAACATCTTCAAATGTAAAAAACATCTGGTTAATCCCCTGTTGAACCGGTTTTTTCCCACTAGACTGGAATAAAACTTCTTTATCCATATTTGAAATCATGTATTCCAACGTAACTATGGAAGCAGAATCAGAATAGATTTCGAAGAAGAATGGTATGCCATCCACATCTACAAAAACATGCCTGGTAATGTTCGGAATAATTTTGTTGCTTCCCTCAACAACCTTGTTTTGCGCAATAAGCATAACATCGCTTAGTGATGGATTTATTGAAAGATCGCGAACAGTAAATAGATTTTCTGAAAAGATTTCTTCGCGAGAATCTTTATCCAGCACCGCAGTTTTTACTAAATAATTTCCAGGTTTCAAATTGAATGACCTGTGACTCAAATTAAAATTCTTAGCAGAAACAGATTCATCGAAACTGTAAGCAATTATTTTTTCGCTCCATATTTTTTCAGTCAGCAAACTCTCTTTTTCTTCATCATAAACAGAAACAGTTACAGTATAAGCTGCTTCGAATCCTTTACCGGTTTTAACAAACTGTACATCCTGGTAAGGTACGTGGATGAACACATCCAGTTTAGTTTTACCATCTTCACCGGCAAAGTTTAAAAAATCCTGGAAATACTTTGCACCGCCGAGGGGAAGATTATATAGATCTTCAACTTGAGCATACAAGCTGCTCAAAGTGAAAATGGGAACGAGTATTACAGTTAATATTTTCATTTTTTTATCTCCATTATTTTCCAATCACATTGGCAAAAATATCATATTCATTATAATCGTAAACTTCGGATAAATAAAATTCACCGATTTTCAATTTTCTGTTTTTTGCTGGAATTAGCACTTCTCCATCAACTTCCGGAGCATCTCTATATGATCGTCCAATATAAAAATCTCCTTCAACAGCTTCAACTAACACTTTTAGTTTTTTTCCTTTTAGCTCACTATTTTTTTTAAGTGATATTTCCTTTTGCAATTCCATTATTTTATCTCTGCGTTCAAGTTTTTCCTCTTGTGGTACCGTATCCCCCATTTCGTAGCTAACCGTGTTTTCTTCCTGTGAATAATCAAAGGTACCAACTCTATCGAACTGCGCATCATTAATAAATTCGCACAACTCGTTAAACTCTTTTTCAGTTTCGTTGGGATATCCAACAATAAAAGTTGTTCTTAAAATAATTCCCGGTATTCTATCTTTTAATTTATTAATCAATTCCAGAGTTTGTTTTTTTGTTATTCCTCTTCTCATTGATTTAAGCACAATGTCTGAAATATGCTGTAAAGGAATATCTACATAGTTACAAATTTTTTCATTCGATGCAATCTCATTAATAAGATCTTCAGGAAAATGGGAAGGATAAGCGTACATAATCCTTATCCATTCGATGCCATTTATTTTACTAAGATTATTCAGAAGTTCGGCAAGATTTTTCTTATTGTAAAGGTCTTTTCCATAATCGGTAGTATCCTGTGCTATAATAACCAGTTCGCGGGTATTATTGGCAGCTAAAAATTCTGCTTCACGTACAAGCTCTTCCATTGGTTTAGATTTATGATTTCCGCGCATAATTGGAATTGCACAAAATGAACATGGATGATCGCAGCCCTCGGAGATTTTTAGGTAAGCAGTGTGGGAAGGAGATGTAACAACTCTTTCACCAAGCAAGTTATATTTTAATTCCCCGCCAAGCTCTTTTACAATTCCTTCAAAATTTTCTGTGCCAAAATAGATATCAACTTCCGGTATCTCTTTTTGTAACTCGCTTTTATATCTTTCTGAAAGGCATCCAGCTACAATAACTTTTTTTGTTTTCCCTTCGTTCTTCCAGTTTACAGCTTTCAATATTGTATCAACTGATTCTTCTTTAGCTGCTTCAATAAATCCGCATGTATTAATTATAATTGCATCAGATTTATCAGGATCGTTTTGCAAACCGATATTATTCGCCTGCAATTGTCTCATCAACCTTTCAGAATCAACTGTATTCTTAGAACAGCCCAGCGTAATAACGCTAACCTTTTTACGTTTTTTCATTTAAAGAATTAAACTCAACTAAAATATTTTAAATATAACCAGACTGCAGGAGCAGAAAATAAGAGCGAGTCGAACCGATCAAAAATTCCGCCATGACCGGGAATGATGGAAGAAGAATCTTTTACACCAGCGTCTCTTTTTATGCTGGATTCTACAAGGTCTCCAAGTTGACCAATAATTCCAATAATAATTCCTAATACAATAACATTTGCCCAAGAAAGAAAATCTAAAACAACCAGCTTTGCCAGAATCATTATAAAAATTGCAAATACAAATCCAAACAGTGCTCCTTCCCAGCTTTTGTTAGGACTAATGCGTGGGAACAATTTAAGTTTTCCGAGAGCAGTGCCTCCAAAAAATGCAGCAGAATCACAAATCCAGATTGTTGCTAACATTGAAATTATTAGATACCCTCCCCTGAAGTAAAGATCATTTGTGTTTGGGTAAAATTCGCGGATTGCGATTAATGCTGAAGAGAATAACCCGATATATGTAATTCCTAAAACGGTTGCACCAAGATTTTTTACAACCGAACCTTTATTGCGGAACAATTCAATCATCAACAATAAAAGAATAATTATAAAGAGCATCGGGGTGAAATCAATTATGTGATAAAACTGGTTTGTAATTATAAACCCAATTGCAATAATCCCAAACCAAAGATTGGCATTAGCAATATTCTTCTTAACCATTCCACTGAATTCGTAGTATGATATTAAACCAATTGCTAATGTAAAGATGAAGAAATAGTAACTTCCAAAGTAACTTGCCAGAACGATTAAAGGAATGGCAACAATAGAAACTATTACTCTTGTAGTTGTATTACTAATCGCCGTTCTCCTCTTCGCTTGAACTTTCCTGGTTCTTTACGCTGGTTATAAAATTAAGTGCGGGTTGTACATCAAGTTTTTTAACCATCAATTTTACAACCGAAAAATCACCGGGAGCCGGAAAGTTATGATCTTTTTGTGAAAGCATCGTAGCTGCAATACCTGCACTTTCCAGATTATCCTTTAGCATTTCTACATCAATCTCGTTGAACGAGGTATAAACGAGCACCCAATCATCTTCATTAAGCTCATCATACTTTTTTAATTCAGCAGCATCAACAAGATGAGTTTTGCAATCGGGGCAAATTACAATACCTTCCACGTATTCATAATTACAATTTGGGCAAACCGGCATAATGCCTCCTATGTTGTTTTATGTTTTTTATAGTACCTTTTTATAAAAAATACCACAATTCCGAATAAAGATAAGAGTATAAAGAAATATATGATATTTGCATTTAACGCGCTCGTGTCCGTTGTACTCAGGCTGAAAATTTCGTCATCACCAATAATAAAGTATAGCAGCACGGCTGTGAAGTTATTTAAAAAGTGAAGAACTATCGGGATAAATAGAGATTTGCTTAGATATGCTGCAAATCCAAAATATAATCCGAGAGTGATGAGCGGTAAGATCCCGTAAGGACTAAAATGATATAATCCAAAAAAGATTGCTGTAACAGCGGCAGCTTTAAAGGGTGAAATTTTATACTCAAAACTTCTCTGAATATAACCTCTGAACATTACTTCTTCAGCTAGGGCAGGAACTACAGCAATTACAATAACCACCAGGATCATTTCGGGAATGTTATCTGCTGAAAGAAGGTTGCCAAAAGTTTTTTCAACAAGTTCGTTTAAGGAATCGAATAAAGATTTTATGGAGTTTATAAACTCAGAACTTGCTGCCCATTTCTCTATAAAAAAATTTTGAATGTACAAATAACTCTGAAGCAGCGGTGTTAAAACAATTATTCCCACAATAAATAAGAAAACTTCGCGCCAGTTGGGAATTTTTATGGTAATAACTTTTGAGACATCTCCGTAAATCCATTTTGCAAATAGTAAAGCAGGAAGAAGAATAAAAAGTATTTGTCCTGCCATTGTCATCAGCCGTAAACCGTTAACCGGGGCAGCTTCCAGATCAAAACCAAATATTAATAATGTTAATATGCCCCCAACAAACTGGTAGAGGAAAAAGCCTCCAACAAGCCCAAGGAACGCTGCGGCGAGCGGAGAAATTAACGGGTAAATATCCGGTTTGCTGAAAGAATCATTATTGTTTTTTAAATGATCCTGTTCTTCATTTTCGGGATTAGTTTTTAAGTCATCCATTAAATATTTATAAAAGTAACGTGGATATTTATAGTGAAGTTAAAGATAAGAAATTATAGACTCAACAATAAAAAAAGGAAGAAGCATTTGCCTCTTCCTTTTAAATTTAGAGGGAAAATCTTTTTAACGTTTTGATTCTAATTTACCTGCCAACCCTTCGTAGTTAGTTAATTTTGCTTCAACATAACCGATAAGGATTTTTGTTCTAACTTTTACGGGCAACCTCAGATCATCATCTGTCATCCAAACAATAATATCACCTTCGTGTTTAAACAATCCGCCTTCCTGTACCAACGGTTCAACAACAATACAATCGAATTCACCTGATGGAACTTCTACGGTTTCTTTGCCGTGATAAATTACATCCAGGTCATAAACTTTATCTTTATAAAAATTTTGCATATGAAATTTATCGTTCACTTTTAATTCTGAATAATTTAAAGTACGCGCATAATATAAAGCAGAGACAATATCATTTACATACAACGGTATTTCATATTCGCCTTTGCTGGTTTTTGCTTTCCCTTTTCGCTGATCAAAAAAAGCTGCAAAATCCCTAGAGTAGCTGCCTTCCCTTATATGCTGTTCGAATCGCCATGGGAAAAGCCCTTCAACATCAATGTAAGTTTCGTAACGGTCTCTAACCTTGTAAAGCCAATCGAAGCCGGAAACAGTTACAACTTCAAATTGAACATGGTATGCATCCCTTCCTGAAATTCTTTTTATCTTCGGGATCTCCATTGTAGCAATGCCTGCTGTAATAAACCCGTAATCTATATTATATACCAGCTTTTCTCCCTCTTTAAACGCTTTGTTCTCAACTTTTCGTAAATCTTCACTATTCGGTTTATCTCCAGCAAATGCTAAAAAGCTAAAGACTAACAATACTAGCCAGATATATTTTCTTTTTTTACTAAACATTTTTATTCTCCGTAGTTTTATACTTTCAATTCTCTTTTAATTTCATCAAACACTTTGCCAATATCAATACTATTCATACAATCCAATTTCTCGCATTGTTCCCGTGTGCAGTTATTGCAATCGATAGAAGGGGAAAATATTGCTTTTTTATCAGTAAACGGACCCCATCTTTGTGGAGAACACGCCAATATTTTCGGGTAAAATCCTACTGTAAATTTCCCTAATGCAGCAGCAATATGTATAGGTCCGGTTGAATTGGAAATAAAAATATCAGCATGGTTTAACAACGCTTTTAATTCAGAAAGATTGAGTTTGCCAGCCATGTTAGTTACTGTTTCTTTTACAATAAATTTATCGCACAATTCTTTTTCTGAACTATCGCCGGTTATAATAATTTTAAGATCATTTACTTCACTTAGCATTTTTGTAAGTGCTATCATTTTTTCTGTAGGAAGATCTACAGAGCTGCCACCACTGCCGGGATGAATTATTACCAGTTTATCATCATTATTAATTTTTTTTGATTTTAATAACAAATTTATTTTTTGCTGGTTCTCGTTGTTAATCCTGATATCAAAATTAACAGTGCCAGGCAAGACTTCTTCCTTTATTCCAACTTCTATAAGAAGATTAACATTATATTCCAGCTCATGCTTTTCCGCATATTTTCTGTGTTCATAAACCCTTTTATTAAAAAGGAATGAATACGACCTGTAACCGGTTCCTATTCTTTTTTTAATCTTTGCGAAGAATAAAATAAGTGAGGTAGTAAAAGTTGGGGAGACAACTATTGAAACATCAAAGTGTTTTTCCTTCAAACTGTTAATGTTTTCTTTTATAGGAACTTTGCCATTTTCTTCTTTGAGAATAATTATTTCATCGATGTAAGGATGTTCTTCAACAAGAGTTTTAGTGTATCCGCGCACCAGGAAAGTAACTTTGCATTCCGGATAATGCTTTTTTACCAAACCCGCAAGAGGCAGCGATAAAACAACATCACCGATCCTATCTGTTCTTACAATAAGTATATTTTCTGGTGCTTTCATTTCCTTGATAAGTATTGATTCTCTTTTATAAAAAACCGCCAAGCATAGTTTGTTGATTTTGTAATACCAATTCTTTTTGATATTCCAATTTTAGAAGCTTTAACTTTTGGCTGATCGAGTAAAAATATTTTATCCGCTGTTAAATCTATACCAGAATGATCTTTATTTATCCCTAAAGCTTTACAAACTTTACCAGGACCACTTGTTAAATTAATAATTTCCTTATCGTTTTTTAATTTTCTTCCGAACCTGTTTTTTATCATCGCATCTATACCTCTAAGCGGTTCAACTGCACGAATTAAAACTGCTGTGCCTTTTTCTTCAAAGCCGGTTACAATATTGCAGCAATGATGAATTCCATAAGATAAATAAACATATAAATATCCGCCTTCATTAAACATTACTTTATTTCTTTCAGTCTTACCGCCGTATGTGTGAGCAGCTTTATCAATTTCTCCGTCATAAACTTCAACTTCTACAATACTTGCAGCAAGTAGGTTTTTAGGAGCTTTCTTAACCAGCACCTTGCCAAGCAATTCCTTTGCCACAGTAAGTAAATCCCTGGAATAGAAACTTTTACTAAGCTTTACACCCGAAATTGTATTATCCATTATACATTAAAAAAAGAATAGTAATCAGTTAGTTTTTGTTGTGAAGAATTGAGGTAACTAAACGTTAAATTTTAATTTGATCTCTTCAATCTTATCAGAATAATAATCGGTTTTACCCGGTTGCATTTTTATAAGATTTGTAAAAACTTTAATTGCCTCATTATACTGTCCCTGAGAAACATAAATTTGTGCAAGTGTCTCGGAAACTATCAGATTATTTTCAGAAAGCCGCTCGAGTGAACGGGTTTCAACATTTTTTTCATCTCCGGGTGGTGGTAATTTTGCAGAAGCAATATTCTTGGCAAGCTGTTCCAACCTGTTTTCAATCGCTTCGGTTTCTTTAAGCTTACCTTCTTCATTTTCCTTAGCAGTAGGTAAAACAAAATTTTCGGATTTTTTGCTGTCGGCGTTCTCGTTAAAAAATATTTTTTCTCTTGGTGAACCGGGAACAGTTGAACGTTTTTCCAATGTATCCAGTTCTTCCATATAAAAATTGTAGGTCTCATTTGAGTGAATAAGGTTACTACCCTTCCTAATAAGCTTAGCAGCGAGTTCCTTCTTACCCATCAAGGCATTTGCCCTGGCGAGTAATAGAATTGCAACAGGGTTTTCGGGATATAATTTTAATCCCTGCCGAAGAATAAAAACAGCGTCATCAATATTATCGTTTCCAATCTCAAGATATGCTGCTCTAACAAAAAGGGGTGACTTTTTATTGTACTCGTAAATAAGTTTAACTTTATCAGAAAATATTTTTGATGCAGGTTTTTCCAATTTTTTATTTAATTACTTTTAGCAAATGAATGCCTGATTGAAGTAATAGATACATACGAAAACCCGATGAAGAATAGTAGCTGAAACGGCAGCACAGCAATTTCCAAGAAGTAGATGCTGGAAGCTACTCCTATAAAACAGTAGACTGCCATGATCATTTCAACAATAACAGCAAGGCCCAGTTTATTGTTTAAATATTTTTTATCCATCCACGATCCATCTTCGCCAACAAGTTTAAATTTTGGAGTTCTAACAAATTCACTTTTCCTGTTCATCAAACCTTCGAACACAGCCCGCGAATTGTTTATTGCAAAACCCATACTGCCAGCCATAAATAGTGGGAAGAGCACTATTCTTTTTCTCCAATCGGAATGAATATCTTTTTGCGAGTATAAATAAAACATAAATGAACTTATAAAAGCGAGAACAAAAACGGACATCACTGCAAAGTAAAGTTCGTGCGAACCACTGTTTTTTACAAACACAAGCGGTACATTTAAAATTGCAGCAAGAAGTATAAATGGAAATACAAAATTATTGGTGAGATGAAATGTGCCTTGCAGTTTAATTCTTAATGGTACTTTCGATCTCCAGAGCTGCGGTAATATTTTTTTGGCAGTTTCAATTGCGCCTTTCGTCCATCTGAACTGCTGCGTTTTTAAAGCATTAATTTCCGAAGGTAATTCTGCTGGTGATGTAAAATCTTTTAAGAAGATGAATTTCCAACCGTTAAGCTGGGCGCGGTAGCTTAAATCTAAATCTTCGGTAAGTGTATCTGCATGCCAATTACCAGAATTTTCAATACACTCCTTTCTCCAAACTCCGCCGGTTCCATTAAAGTTGATAAAGAAGCCGGCTTTATTCCTAACAGATTGTTCAATAACAAAATGACCGTCTAATGCCAGTGACTGAGCTTTTGTAAGTATAGAAGAATCACCATTTAAATGTTCCCACCTTGTTTGAACCATCCCAACGTTTTCATTTGTAAAAAATGAAAGGGTTTTCTTTAAGAAATCTTTTTTGGGGATAAAATCAGCATCAAAAATTGCTATATATTCACCCTTTGCAATCTTTAAACCTTCTTTAAGTGCACCGGCTTTAAAACCATCTCTATTCTTCCTGTGAATATGAGTTATATCAATTCCTTCTTTGCGTTTTTCTTCAACTACGCGGGCAGCAATGCTAACTGTTTCATCAGTTGAATCATCTAAAACCTGTATCTCAAATTTATCTTTGGGATAATCAATCTTACATATTGTATCGATGAGTCGTTCTACCACATACAATTCGTTATAAAGCGGAAGTTGAATAGTTACAATAGCATCGCATTTAAAATCTGGCTTAGGTTCATGTTTAACCTCTTTATACTTTCTATGGTAAAAGAGCATTACAAATCCATGAAGACCAAAAACAAATAATATTAACAGAGCAACAAAATATCCAACAAGTATAATTTCATCCATAATTAAAATCCTTTAGTTAATCACCATCCGGAAACAACAGCTAATAAAATATCTTCAGAAATTTTATCGATCGCTATCTCGATTGCCTGTTCCCGTTTATTCTCAATGTCAGCCGGTTCATAGTCGCCATAATTAGAAAAATTCTGATCGAAAATGCTTTTACGTTCGACTAAATCTTTATAAATAACTTTTACGGTTATTGTAACTCTCCTGGAAGAAATATTTTCGCCCGCACTGACTATAGATGGTGCATCGGAGAAAGAAATAATAACAGACTCGAGAATTGCATCTGCTTTAGTACGTTCAGCAACCTGGAGCGAATTATCTTCAATAAATTTATTTATTATTTCTTCTGTAAGCATTTCTCTTAAACCGGGAACACCTGCACCGCTTCTATCTTCCGCAATAGGAATTGAAATGCTGGTAAGGTGCTCAGGAACTGACGCACCGGTAAACGAGTAAGTACAGCAACCAATAAACTTAAACAATGTAAAACTTATGAACAAGAAAAAGAACACAAGTTTGGTTTGGTTTGTAATCTTTTTAATTAATTTTTTTTCCATACTCTAAATTTACTGAATATTATATTCCTTAATCTTCCTGTAAAGTGTTCTTTCGCTTATATTTAGCATTTTAGCAGCTTTTCGCTTGCTGCCGCGCGTTTTATCCAAAGCGTTTATTATTGCCTCTTTTTCCATCTCATTCAAAGGTAAAATTGTTTTGCTCTCTTCTTTTTTATTCCGATCAAAAACCTCATCCCGCTGGTGAATTAGAAAATCCTTCATATCAACCAGGTCTTTCTTAATTTCAAACAGAGCACGGAAGAGGATTTCTCTATCTGCTTCCTCGGGAGATTTTCTTAAAAAGACCGGCAGATTTCTGCTGTGGTCAACCTGTTCCCTCTGAACAAAAAGGGAGCTAAACAAATGCAGATCAATCATGCCATCTTTATTAAGAACAATTGCACTTTCAATTAAATTTTTTAATTCTCTTACGTTACCCGGCCAGTTATATTCTTTTAGCTCTTCCATTGCTTCAGGAGTTACCTGCGGTAAAGCGATCTTATGTTCCGCAGCATAGTTCCTAATAAAAGTAAGTGCAAGCTCTTCAATATCTCCCTTTCTTTTCCGGAGAGGTGGAATGCTTAAACTTACTGCTTTTAGCCGGAAGAAAAGATCTTCTCTGAAACGTTTTGTATCCACTTCTTCCTGCAGATCTTTATTTGTTGCAGCAATAATTCTTAGGTTTACTTTTGTAACAGTTTCCGCCCCAATTTTCATAAACTCTTTTGATTCTATCGCCCGTAAAACTTTAACCTGCGTAGTAAGCGGCATTTCAGCAATCTCATCCAAAAAGAGTGTTCCGCCATCGGCAATTTCAAAATATCCCTTCCGATGATCTATGGCTCCGGTAAATGAACCTTTCGTGTGACCGAACAATTCACTTTCTAAAATACCTTCCGGAATAGCACCACAATTTACGCTAACTAAAGGTTTACCTGCTCTTCTGCTAGATTCGTGAATTGCTTTTGCAAAAACTTCTTTACCTACTCCGCTCTCGCCATAAATCAATATTGTGATGTCAGAATCGGCAATCTGGGTTACAACATCAACAAGATCATTAAGCTGTTTAGAATTTCCGATTATCCCATGTTTATTTTTAAATTGTTCTCTATCCATTCAGTATGCGTTGTAAATCTTAATTTGATGAAAAGCGTGACAAATTGTCGCAGTGTTAAAATAATGATTTCTTCGTAAATATTAAATATGATTAGAAATGTTTAATTGAGCTGGTTTTGAGGGGAAATTATGTCACAGTTCGATTTTTAAGCCATCTGCAGCAATTATCGTTTTTTTTCTCACCTCTTCCGGCAGCTGATGCAAATCACAATTAAGTTTTGATTCATCCTTATCTGTAATATGTGTTAATATTATTTTTGAAGGATTAATTTTTTCCGCTGCAATTAAAATTTCATTAAGTGAAATGTGAGTTATTTCAGTGATGAATATATCCGTATTCAAATCTTTAAAAAGATAAAGATCATCTTTACCGCCAATATCGCCTGTGTAGTGAATCGTCTTCTCCCCAAGAATAAATAAGAAGCTTAAACATGCAAAACTTAAATTTGAATAATTTTCATAATCAGTTAATTCTGTAAGATGAGAATTCTGATCAGCTAAAATTTCTATTTCATCACTTATAAAAAATGATTTTTTTATAATGAAAGGTTCATAGTTTATTTTAAATCCTAACCTTTCTGGAAATAAATACGAAGTGGTTAAAAAATTCCGAATAACATTATTTAGTTCTTTATGAGTAAAGATCGTTAGCGGTTCAGTTCGCTTGTACATTTTCATTTGAACAATTAACGCTGCTAAACCTGTATAATGATCAGGATGAAGATGTGTGAATATTATTCCGTTAACTGAATTGAAATCCATTCCTGCTTTTAAAAAAGCTTTAGAAATTCCATCGCCGGCATCAACCAGTAGATTAAATTTTTTTGATGAAATTAGAATTGAGGAGTGTTCTCTTTTAAAGATGCTTTACCAGAGCCTGTTCCTATAAAAATTAATTCCATGGCTTTATTTTACCAGGTAATTGGAATTATTCTTCCGGAGAGTTCATACTTTTTATTTATAACCTGTAGAAAACCTTCAGCATCATTTTGAGTTAAGAATTTTCCAACATACACAACATGAAACATTGTACCACCAACCAATTTTTCTTTTGTTTCCGAAAATATTCCCGAATTAAGAAATTCTGCTTTTAATGATTCTGCATTATCGCGGTTTGAAAAAGCGCCTGCTTGAATTGTAAATTTAAATTCCTGCTCTGCAACAGTTTCCTCTCCATTTACTACAGTACTATCATCATCCTTATTAACAGCAATATCTTCATCCCCTGGAAATTTGTTCTGCTGTGCAATTTTTATATAGGGAGAACCGGCATAATCCAAAATAAGCTGGTCAAGTTTTTTTTGTGCTGTTTCATACAAACCAAGTGCGTAGTAATAGGAAAAAGTCCTGTAGAGAGCAGCATCGGCATACTTACTGGTTGAGTGGTTATCAACAATATCCTGGTAAATCACAACAGCCATTTGCCCGTTTTCAGTTAATACACCTTCCAGGAATTTAACTGACGGGCTTTCTGGGTATTCTTCTTTAAGATCTAAAAGTTCAGATCGTACTTCATCAATATTGCCGCCTTCGATTTGCTTCAGGTAGGGAATAATATCAACATCCTGGGAGTAAGCCGAACTGGTTAAAATGAATAATAAAATTAAAGTTAGAATAACTGTTTTAATCCATATTTTATATTGCATAGTTCATCCCTGCAAAAATAACCTAAATAAGTTAACCGGTAAGTGAAAGTGAACCTTCAACAATTTTGGAAACCCTGGTAAAATCTCCAAACAATGTAGCCGAAGTTGCACGGTTCAATTTCACCTCTACGTAATCGCCTGTTTTAATTGCATCACTGATCGGAAAAATAACAACTTTATTTGTATCAGTTCTTCCGGAAAAGAAATGTTCCGACTTCCTGCTAAAGCCTTCAACCAGCACAGTTACTTCTGTTCCAATAAGTTCCTGGTTTATTTCGTAAGATATCTGCCGCTGTAAATTAATTATTTCCTGCAATCTTTTCCCTTTGGTCTTTTCAGGAACATCATCTTCCATCTTAAATGCTTTTGTACCTTCTCTTGGAGAATATTTAAACATATAAGCTCCGTCATATCTAACAGCTCTCATTACATCAAGAGTCATAACATGATCTTCATAAGTTTCAGTTGGAAAACCTGCAATAATATCTGTAGAAAAACTTACACCGGGAATAATTTGTTTCGCTTTTACAATCAGCTTTAAATAATGATCAATCGAATAAGTACGATTCATTAATTCTAAAATTCTATCAGAGCCGGATTGAACAGGAAGATGAATGAAATTGCATAGATTAGGATGCTCCGCAATTGTGTATAAAAGTTTATCTGAAAGATCCTGCGGGTGCGAAGTTGTAAACCTAACTCTCAGCGAGCGATCCACACTTGCACTTGCAGCTAAGAGATCAGCAAAGTCATTCTTTTCATCAATATAAGAATTAACATTTTGCCCGAGAAGAGTAACTTCTCTAAAGTTCCTTTCAGAAAGCTGCTCAACTTCTTCCACAATTGAATTTAAAGCCCTGCTTCTTTCCCTTCCGCGTGTAAAAGGCACAACACAGAATGAACAAAACTTATCACAGCCGCGCATAACTGAAATCCATGCCTGTAAGCCATCTTCCCTGTGAGGGACAATATCATCATAGGTTTCTGTTTTGGAAAGTTTTACTCCAATTCCTTTATCACCATTATATGCAACATCAATTAGTTCGGGTAATCGACGATATTCATCGGGTCCAACAACCAGGTCAACTACTTTCTTCTGATCAACAAGGTCTTTTCTTAATCTTTCCGCCATGCAGCCAAGAACACCCAGTATCATTTCCGGCTTTGATTCTTTCAGGTTTTTCAGGTTTCCTAACCTGCCGTAAATACGCTGCTCAGCATGATCCCTTATACTGCAAGTGTTAAGCAATACAAGGTCCGCCGATTCAGCATCTTTAGAAATTGTGTAACCGTTATTTTGCAGAATGCCGAAAATAATTTCAGTATCAGCCAGGTTCATCTGGCAGCCGTAAGTTTCTATGTAAACTTTATTTTTTTTCATTCTTATATAATTCGTTAGAAGTAAATATAAAGCAATCGTTTCTGTGGTTCAATCTAAAGACATTACCACTTTGCAATCTGAATATTTCCAGCTTACATTTTAAGGATATTTCCTGAATAATTAGGGAAGATTAAATTGTAGTTAATGAGTAAAGGATCAGGTTAAAAATTGCGAATCCCAAAGCGCCAAAAATTATAGTAGCAATAATTCTTTTTCTTCTCTGTTCCCGAAATATCTCTCCGCCCAGATTAGAACGCCCGTTAAATTTTATGAACCCAAACATTTATCTTTTTTTTTAATGGTTAATTTAAAAAGTGAGAGCCAAATGTACATAAAAAAGTATTATTTTCCACCATATTTAGAGATAACTATGTACTAATAAAAACCCCTCTAAATAGAGGGGCTGTAATAAAACCGGTTCAAGGATTCTCTTATTTAATAAGAGTCATCTTTCTAACATGGGAAAACTCACCGGCATCTAACCTGTAGAAATACATTCCACTGTTAAGATCGACTGCATTGAAGTTTACTGTATGAATTCCTGTTTCCATAAATCTGTTAACCAATGTTTTAATTTCCTGCCCAAGCGAGTTATAGATTTTCAAACTAACTTGCGATCCTTCAGGAATAGAGAACTTAATTGTAGTAGAAGGATTAAACGGGTTAGGATAATTTTGGCTAAGTTCATAATTCATAGGCGTGTCAACATCAATCTCAATCACTTTTGAAAACTCAAACGTTACCATCAGTATCAATTTGTTTTAAGCGATAAGAATATTTTCCATCTGATAACATTATCATCAATAAAAGAATATTCTTTAGGTGAGTTTGAATTTCCGTGACCTTGCACAAATCCAAGCTTCACCCAACCTCTCCCGGTTCGCCACCCACTGAGAAGGAGAGCGAAGTGTGAGCGTTCGAAGAATCTCAAATCCATAGTTTGTAGACTTCAGTATTTGTCCGCCAAATAAGTTTGAATTGAATTGTCTAGTACGCTTGCAGAAAAGAATCCAGCTCAACCGGTAGCGGATTAATTCCATCGAAAAGACTAATACCAACTGCTTCAGGAGTACTAAAACCTAAGAGGTCTCCAACAGTTGGAGCTATATCAATTTGATAATGAAGATCATGAATTTTCAACACCTGCTGTAACATTTCTGCCAATTGCTAATAACATAATATGTTCACATCCTTCACAATCATCCCCATGATCGTAAACCCGTCATGTGCTCGCATGCCGTCCGTGGTCATTTGTTACAAACAATGTTGTATTTTCGGGAGTGTAACCATAAGTACCAGCTTCAATTATCTGCCATAGTTCGTAAACTAAGACTATCTGCATTTGTAATAGCTGCAAGATAGTCGTTCCAATCATCCTGGAATGCCCTGCAACATCAACTTCGGCAAAATTTATTATTAATATTTTTGGTTGATAATTCTGCATTACAGAAATTGCTTTTGAAAATGTTAAAGCATCATTCCTGTTATCATCTCCAACCCAGGTTCCGCCATAAGGCTAATCCATAACCAGAAAAAGCAGAATAGGTTAGTATATCAAGTTTATCTTTACCTGTAACTGCGTAGCAATCCGCCTGAGGATTTCCATCTTCTTTTCTAATGTATTCAAACATTGTAGGATAAGTAGGTCTTTGCGAACCATCATTTGCAATTGTCTGCCAGGTGCCAGTTAATATTGATGCATGCCCGGGATTGGTTGAAGTTATTCCTGCGTCTGCAATTCTAAAATTAGTGTAAAGATAACCCGATGGACGAAGATCATTGTACAAATGAGGAATGTAAATGCCTGCCACTGTCGAAGGTTTCTGTGTAACGTGCACCATCTATAACTACGATGATAACATTCTGTGCAAAAAGAAAATTTGTAAACAGAATTAAAAGAAGTGCCAACATTTTTTTCATTTTGAACTCCCCGAACTGCTTTACAATAAATTATTCTGCAAATAATGTAAGAAATTAAAATGAGAAAATTTTAACAATGCTCGCAAATACATTTCTATTCACCAGTTTATGAGTCTCGACAATTTTTTCTCATCTATATCTTTTAGCGTTTGAATTTTTATGTGTCGCATTGTCTTACCGCTCCCTTCAAACCAGGCCACTTCTTCTTTGTTTAATCCGTTAATAGAGAACCCTACGTTGCACCTTTTCTTTAAGAGCGGCGATATAGAACTTTTTTTCTGCAAAAGTGATAACACCCCATTCATTTTTTCTTCACAGCCCGTAATTGTCTGCAGAAAAATCTTTCTGACTTTTCCAGAATCTCCTTTTGCGGCGACTTCTGTTTATTTATGTATGCTCTGATATCACGGTTCATACTTTACGACATATGCTTTAATCTATAAAGTATTATTTGAGAAGAAGCATCTTCCTATTCTCTACCTTCTGTTCAGTTTCAAGGCGGTAGAAGTATATTCCACTTGAAAAGTTCTCTGCATTAAATACAGCTTCATAAACTTTTCCACCATCAGCTATTCCGTTAAATATACTTGAAACCTCATTACCTAAAACATCAAATACTTTTAGCTCTGCATTTTGTGTTTCTGCCAAAGCAAATTTAATTGTCGTGGTTGGATTAAAAGGATTTGGATAATTCTGCTCAAGTACAAAACCACCAGGAATATTTCCAGCATCAACTTCAATTACATCACGAATATTCAAATTGACCATCAGTGTCAATTTGTTTAAGTCTATATGAGTAACTTCCATATTTTATCACTTCATCAAGTATATGAATATTCTTTTGGCGAATTTGAATTGCCATGACCTTCCACAAATCCTAGTTTGACCCACGAGTTGTCATTCTGAGCAGAGTCGATGAATCTCAAATCCATAATTGTTAACTTCGGTCTCAGTTCGCCAATCGAGTTGGATTCCGCCGTTTCGAAAACTTTTGCAGTAAATGGAACTCTACAGGTAATGGGACATCAATATTTAACTCATAAACTCCTCTGCCGTGAGTAGCTGCACTAAGATATCGTGTGCCTGCATTACTGTAGAAATCAAAATCCAGAACCGGTACAAAAGGCATTCCATTACTTAATTTTATCCAGCTTGTTCCTCCATCAGTAGACCAGTAAACACCAAAATCATTACCTGCATAGAGATGATTGGTATCTGCAGGATCAATAAATAAATCATTAACAGGAACCAAAGGTAGATTGCCAGATACGTTTGTCCAGGTCGAACCGAAATCAGTTGTTTTTAATACCTGCCCACCACCATATGAAGCTCTGGTAATATAAAACGTAAATCCATCACTAGGATCAGCAACAACCCTTTGGATATTAGTCCCGCTCAATCCAGCGCCAGAAAGAAATGTAGTATAAATAGTATGTTATATCGGTCCAGTTTACACCTTCATCTGTTGATATGTCTAAGCTTGGCGAAGTAGTATATTGACTCGAAATTGCAATCATATTATTAGTGAACACAGATGATTGGGCAACTGAAGTAACATGATAGCCGCTAATATAACCTGATGATAAATGACCAAGTTCCCAGTGCTCCCGAAGAATTTGATCTACGAATTCTGACCATTAATAGCAGCAAATATACGCACAGGATTGGTAGGATGCTGCCAGTATGGTGCAGTCCAGGCAGCACTGCCAATAATTATCAACGGTTTGCCAGTTAACTCCACCGTCAGTACTTCTTTATAAGCTTCCATATTGAGTACTCATAAAAACATAATTAGGATTACTGTAATCAACAAAACATTCCATACCATCGCCGCTTGTCTCAAATACCCAGTCAGTTGCACCTTTATCGGAAGTACTGAAATTACCGTTATCTTGTGCTCCTCCAAAAAGAATTGAAGCGTTTGTTGGATCTGAGGCTACTCTATAGAATTGTATTGTATTAATATTATTATTTACGCTAAACCAGGTTGCACCGGCATCAGTAGATTTGTAAACACCACCATCACAACCCATATATACTATATTTCCATTGGAAGGAGCAAAGTGAATTTTATGTATATCAACATGCGAATAGCAATCCCAAGCCCCATGTACCAGCTAGTATATCCGCTACGGATTCCGAACAAATGAAATAGTTGATCCATTAGTTGTTCTGCTTAGTTCAACATTTCCAAAACAAACTATGTTTGGATTAGTTGGATGTACTGATAAACAAAGATCATAACTTCCTTGATCGTTGACTGTTGATCCATTATAACTTCCGGATATAAGTACCCCTGAAGATATCTGTCCCCAATTAAAACCTCCGTCTAGTGGATTTGAAAGCGGCAGTTGTTTGACCACCAGGTAAAGCTGAATTATTATATATAATTGCATAGATAGTAAGAGGTGAAGAAGTGGATATATCAAATTGCATTCTGGCCGATGCTAGTAGTCGCAGGAAGCCCTGTATTACTTTTAATCCATGTAAGTCCACCATCAGTTGATCTCCAAAAACCAGCTGTCGCGGTAAAGTTATCCTGGTCACCGCAAGCAGCATAAGCTAACAAGCTGTTGGTAGGATGAAACGCAACATCAAAAGCATCTTGAGCATTTAGTGTTCTAGTCCATGTCAATCCTGCGTCAGAGCTTCTCCATACCCCTTCATTAGTAGGAAAGGCATTGTTCCAATTGCCTGAACCAAGTGAAGCTAAAAGAATCATTTGAATTACCGGGATTTACTTCTATATCAGAGAATTGTGTTTGTATTCCGAAACCGTTTGTTATTTGTGCCCAGGTACTTCCGCCATCGGTTGTTTTGTAAAGACCATCGCCCTCGTATGTGACATTATTATAACTCCATCTTGCTTCTCCGGTACCAGCATAGACAGTATTTGTGTTATTCGGATCAATGGCTATGGCACCAAATGTAAGTAAATTTAAACTACCGCTAACATCCACCCAACTGGTTCCTCCGTTAGTAGTCTTCCATATTCCCCCGGCAGCAGCACCTGCATAAACTATATTTGGATCTGTTGGATGAACATCAAGCCCGCGTACTCTCCCGCTTACTTTACCCCAATAAGGAATAAAACTTGAAGTCATATCAATTGCATTCGGACCTATATTTGTCCATAGATCTGAAGTACCACTTACTTTACCAAGTTTCAGATTCTGTTCGGCAATCTTTTGTTCTTCGATCACCATTTGTTGATTTATATGTTCTTTAGGAAAGTTGCCTTGTTCGTCTGTTCTTGGTCTGTAGAACCATTCATATCTTTTAAATGCATTCGTTTCTTTTATGTTATCCGGTACCTGGTCCCAAACAGATTGAAATTGTCCATAGGCAGGAATAATAAATAATAATATTAGCAAAGATATTTTTATTTTCATCTTAATCACCTTGGTTATAAATAAAAATAAGTATCAATAAAAACGCCAAAAAACACACTATATAAACCTACACAGAACTAATTTTAAAATAAATATGTTAACTTATTTACATGAAAAAAATCATCATTACCGGTGCAACCGGGTCTATTGGCCAAAAACTCGTAAAGGAGTTAATTGCGAGAGAAATTGAAGTTATTATCTTCACCAGGAATCCAGATAAAGCTAAAAATAATTTACCGGGTGCAAATAAATATGTCAAGTGGGATTATAACAAACCAAAAGATTGGAAAGAACAATTAAACGGAATAGATGTGGTAGTTCATCTTCGCAGGTGCAAACCTTGGTGCAAAGCGATGGAATGAAGAATATAAAAAGCTTGCTTACGATAGCAGAATATATAAGCACAAGAAATTTAGTTGAAGCGATAAAATCGGTTGAACAAAAACCAAAAGTATTTATTTGTTCTTCTGCAGTCAGGAATTTATGGTAACAGGTATGATGAAGTTCTTGATGAAACAAGTTCGCCTGGAAATGATTTCTTAGCAACACTTTGTAATGACTGGGAAAAGGAAGCCAAAAAAGTCGAAGCAACTTGGAGTAAGAAGAGTTAGCATAAGAACAGGATTGGTACTCGACAAAAATGAAGGCTTAATGAAAAAACTTATTCCATCTTTTAAATTATTTTTAGGCGGATGGCTCGGCAATGGAAAGCAATGGTTTCCCTGGATTCACATTGATGATATTGTTGGTATTTATCTACATGCAATTGATAATGCAAATATTAATGGTGCAGTTAATGCAGCATCACCGGGAATTGTAACAAACAAAGAATTTTCTAAAACTGCTGGGTAAAGTTTTAAACAGACCTGCGTTTTTCCCTATTCCAAAATTTGCATTAGCGTATTGTAAGCGGTGAGCTTGGCAAATATGTAACAGACAGTCAGAGAGTTTCTGTGGATAAAATTATTAAACAGCGGTTATAAGTTTAAATTTGAAAATCTGGAAGTGGCTTTGAGGGATTTACTTAAATAAGAAGTAGAGACGCAATCGCAATTGCGTCTCCACTATTTTATCTTTTAATACCTGTAATAATCTGGTTTGTATGGGCCTTCAACCGGCACACCGATATATTCAGCTTGTTCGGGTCTTAGCACATCGAGCTCCGCACCTACTTTTGCAAGATGAAGTCGTGCAACCATTTCATCAAGATGTTTCGGTAAGGTATAAACTTTGTTTTCATAATTATCGTGATGGTTCCAGAGTTCTATTTGTGCAAGCACCTGGTTAGAGAATGAATTAGACATAACAAAAGAAGGATGACCCATTGCACAACCAAGATTAACTAATCTTCCTTCTGCAAGAACAATTATATCTTTTCCATCAATTGTATATTTATCAACCTGAGGTTTGATGTTATCTTTTGTTTGTCCATAATTTTTATTCAGCCAGGCCATATCAATTTCATTATCAAAATGACCGATATTACAAACAACAGTTTTATCTTTCAGCAATCTGAAAGTCTTTTCATCAATAACATTGTAATTACCGGTAGCAGATACAACTATATCAGCTCTTGGTGCAGCTTTTTCCATTTTCTGAACTTCGTATCCATCCATTGCAGCCTGCAAAGCACATATCGGATCAATTTCTGTTACAATAACTCTTACACCAGCACCGCGAAGTGATTGAGCAGAACCTTTACCAACATCACCATATCCAGCAACAACAGCAACTTTTCCAGCCATCATTAAATCTGTTGCTCTTCTGATTGCATCAACTAAAGATTCACGGCAGCCGTACTTGTTATCAAATTTTGATTTCGTAACTGAATCATTAACATTAAATGCAGGAACAGAAAGTGTTCCTTTTTTTTCTCTTTCATACAAACGATGAACACCTGTTGTTGTTTCCTCAGAGATTCCTTTAATTTCTTTAACTAATTCAGGATAATTATCAAGAACTGTATTAGTGAGATCGCCACCATCATCAAGAATCATATTCAACGGTTTCTTATCTTTACCAAAGAATAGAGTTTGCTCTATGCACCAATCGTATTCCTCAAGTGTTTCACCTTTCCATGCAAAAACAGGAACTCCAGCTTTTGCGATTGCAGCAGCAGCATGATCCTGAGTAGAAAAAATATTACAGGATGACCATTGAACTTCTGCACCAAGATCTTTTAATGTTTCAATTAATACAGCAGTCTGAATTGTCATATGAAGACAGCCGGCAATGCGTGCACCTTTAAGCGGTTGTTCCTTTTTGTATTTCTCTCTGATAGCCATTAAGCCGGGCATTTCTGCTTCGGCAAGATTTATTTCTTTTCCTTCCCCATTCAGCAAGAGAAATATCTTTTACTTTGAATGGGAGAGTTTTAACATCGTTTTTTATTGCAACATCGCTCATTTTTTACCTTTTCTTATTTTTATAATAATTCCTTTAAAATGATCAACAGTAACAGAACAATTAATAATATATAAAAAGTTCATTACTTGTAAATTAATTTTTTAAGAACTTTTTAAATATCGGAACAAGATCAAGTTTTTCCCAGGTAAATTCTTTATCATTTCTTCCAAAGTGACCATAAGCAGAAGTCTTCTGATAAATTGGTCTTCTTAATTTTAATCTTGAAATAATTCCTTTAGGTGTAAGATCAACTTCTTTCTGGATCATTTTAGAAATTTCCTTATCCGGAATAACACCAGTTCCTTTTGTATCAACAAAAACTGAAATTGGTTTTGCAACTCCTATTGCATAAGAAATCTGAACGAGACATTCTTTTGCAAGTTTTGCTGCAACAACATTTTTAGCAATGTGTCTTGCTGCGTAGGTTGCACTTCTATCAACTTTTGAAGGATCTTTACCTGAAAAAGCACCACCACCATGCGGAGCCCAACCACCATAAGTATCAACAATAATTTTTCTTCCGGTTAAACCACTGTCGCCATGTGGTCCGCCTATTTCAAATCTTCCGGTTGGATTAACAAAATACTTGGTATTCTTATCCAAATATTTAGCAGGGATAACTTTTTTAATAACATTTTGAATAACATCAGATTTTATTTTACTTTGTTTGGCATTTGCGTCATGCTGTGTTGAAATAACAACTGCATCGACTCTTAACGGTTTTCCATTGTCACTATACTCAATAGTCACTTGTGATTTTGAATCAGGACGAAGATACGGCATTAATCCATTATTTCTTTTTCTGATATCAGCAAGTTTTTTTACAAGCTTATGAGCAAATACAATTGGCATCGGCATTAGTTCAGGAGTTTGATCACAAGCATAACCAAACATAATTCCCTGATCTCCTGCACCGCCGCTATCGACTCCCATTGCAATATCCGGTGATTGTGAATGAATAGCATTTAGCACTGAACAAGATTCTGAGTCAAATTTGTAATCAGCCTTTGTGTATCCAATTTTTTCAACTGTTTGTCGTACAATTGCAGGAACATCGATATAAGTTTTTGTAGTGATCTCACCACCAACTAATACTAAACCTGTGGTAACAAATGTTTCGCAGGCTACTCTTGCATAAGGATCGTGAGCATAAATTGCATCCAGTATTCCATCTGATATCGCATCACTAACTTTATCCGGATGACCTTCAGAAACTGATTCTGATGTAAAGAAAAACGACATTATAATTTTACCTTTATGAAATGAAAAATTTTATAAGTGCTTTTTGAAAAAAGGCTTACAAACTTATGGAAAGGGTATTTTAATAACAAGGTAAACAGCGTTAATTTTGAGGTAGATTTATAGTTAAAATTAATAATTGCACTTTATTTATAGACGTTACATATAATGAAATTCACAACAAAAATTACAGAACTTTTTAGCATTCAGTATCCAATCATACAAGCAGGAATGGTTTGGGTTTCAGGATGGAAATTAGTTTCAGCGGTTTCTAATGAAGGCGGACTAGGATTAATCGGATCAGGCTCAATGAAACCAGATTTATTGAGAGAGCACATTCAAAAATGCAAGGTTGCAACTGACAAACCATTTGGAGTAAACATTCCCCTGCTTCGCCGTGATGCAGAGGAATTAGTAAAAGTAACAATTGAAGAGGGAGTAAAAATTGTTTTTTCGTCTGCAGGTCATCCTGGAAAATTTATAAAATTATTCAAAGACAATGATGTAAAAGTTGCACATGTTATTCCGTCGGTTAAACACGCATTAAAAGCAGAGGAAGTTGGATGTGATGCAGTTGTTGGTGAAGGAGTTGAAGCTGGTGGACACAATGGAATAAATGAAACAACAACAATTTCTCTAATTCCTCAGCTTGTTGACGAAGTTAAAATTCCTGTAATCGCTGCTGGTGGAATTGCTGATGGAAGGGGAATTTTTGCAGCACTCTCACTTGGTGCAGAAGGTGTTCAAATAGGAACAAGGTTCGCTGCGACGGTTGAGTCATCTGCTCATCCAAATTATAAGAAGAAAGTTGTTGAAGCCAAAGATGATGGAACTGTGCTTGCATTCAAAAAAATTGGTTTGGTAAGAATGCTAAAAAATGATTTTGCACTTAGAGCTGTTCAAGCAGATAAGGAAGGCTGGGATGATGTGAGATTAAGAGAATTACTTGGAAGCAAGCGCGAACGACTTGGTATTTTTGAAGGAGATGAAACTGAAGGTGAACTTGAAGCAGGACAGAGTTCAGGTTTGGTAAAGGAAACCCTAACTGTTAAAGAATTGTTTGAAAAACTTTTAAGTCAAATTTCAGAAGTCAAAAAAAGAAATGATAAAATAATTTCTTAATTACTTACATTGCTTCAAGAACATCATTAACAACTGTATCTACATCCTTTGCACTTTCATAGAATGATATGATTTTTCTTATCACTGCTTCAACGGTTGCATCGGGGCAGGAAGCTCCACTTGTTATCAGAATTTCTACCGGATATTTATGGGGCAAATAATCTTTTGAATTTATTACCGACTGCTTCAAAATATCATAATGACTAATTTCATTTTCTGATCTTACCCTGTCTGCAGAGTCAATAAAATAGGTTTTAACTTCTTCTTCACAAATTTTAACAATGTTAGTTGTGTTAGAGCTGTTATACCCACCAACCACAATTGCAAAATCTGCCACAACTTCCAGAAAACCGTATGTCGCATCCTGGTTATCATTAGTTGCATAGCAAAGCGTATCGCGAGTATCAGAAAAATGATCACTTAAATTTTCAATTCCATATACTTTTATCATTGTCTCTTTAAGTAAGTCCGCTATTTCCTGAGTTTCAGTTGCAAGCATTGTTGTCTGATTCACAACACCAACCTTGTTCAGATCAGCTTTAACATCAAAATCTTTTAGAATGTTTTACCTTCGAAGAATTCATAAAAATCATCATCAGTTTTTTCCCCCATAATTACATCTGCCAGGAATTTTGTTTCTTCAAAATTACGAACAATAATTGATGGAGAACTTTGCACAGAGTGAGAGAATGTTGCTCTTGTTTCTTCGTGATAATGTTTTCCATGAATGATTACTGTAAATCCTTTTTTTCCAAGATCGCAGAACGATTCCACACTTTTTCAACAAACGGGCAAGTTGTGTTATATCTGATAAGGATTGATTCCAAGTTTATTTAATTTTTTTTCTATTTCAAGTGTCGTTCCAAATGCAGGAATAATTACTATGTCATCACTTTTAATTTCTTCCCAGGCAACCAGCTGATTGCCCGAAGTATCCATAATAAAACGAACACCCATACTTAAAAGATCATTGTTCACACCGGGATTGTGTATCATTTCGCTTAGCAGAAAAAATCTTTTGCCCGGATTTTCTTCTATTGTTTTATATGCAATCTCAATTGCATTCTCTACTCCGTAACAAAATCCAAAATGTCTTGCCAGGTAAAACCTTACCGGTCCAAAATCCAGAAGCGTTGGGGAAAAATCATTTTTCCTTGGGTCTTCAAGTTTTCTGCTGTTCTTTATCTGGGTAATAAAAGAACTTTTATAATGAACCGGTATATCAAACTTTTTCATAATTAACTCTTAAGTATTAAATCACTTTCTTCAGAATTTAAACGCATATCCCTGATCAAAGATTCAGTCGAAGGTCTCAATAAAAGAAAATAGCCAAAAAGGAAAATAAAAACTGCTACATAAAGATAATTCGAAGTTAAGATTGTTGCTACAAGTGCCAGAAAACATCCACCCTCAATCATTGCCCAGGAAACTATTTTGGCAGTTCTGTAATAGGTAATTTTTTGAAGAAGGCTACTAGCCGAATCATATTTTGATATCATCTGGTTGTAAACCATTCTGGAGATAAACATCATCGCTAATCCAAACATAGGGTACTATAAAAGTAAAAATCATATCAAGGTCTTTACTTCCTTCAGTTTTTTTATCCTGGATAAGAAAAATAACTATGATGAAGAATACTAGCAGACCAATAACTAATGAAAAGTAAATTGTGTTGGTTATTCTTTTTTGATTTTGTATTTCAGGATTTTCGGATATTTTCATTACCGTTAATACCTTGCATTTTTTAGATTTTCAAGAGGTGCTTTTATATATTTGCACACAATTTTCAGAAATACAATATGAATTTAACCGATAAGTTAGAAAAAATAAAAAATAAATTTGACGGCATTAACGAACAGCTTTCAGATCCAGGAATTTCTTCCGACAGAGAGAGAATGATTTCGCTTACGAGGGAGAGAAGTGATCTCGGTGAAATTGTTGAAGTTTATACCAAATATGCTTCGGTATTAAAAAATATTGAGGGAAATAAAGAGATAATTGATACATCAGACGACGGTGATCTTGTATCAATGGCCGAAGCAGAGCTCGAAGATCTTAAATCAGAAAGAGATAAACTAGAGGAAGAAATAAAAGTATTGCTACTTCCAAAAGATCCTAATGATGATAAAGATATTATTATGGAAATAAGAGCCGGAACTGGAGGTGAGGAAGCTGCATTATTCGCCGGAGATCTTTTCAGAATGTACAGCAGGTATGCAGAGATTCGAGTCTGGAAAATTGAATTGATTGATATGAATGATACAGGACTTGGGGGAATAAAAGAAGTAGTCTTTTCAGTAACCGGTAACAATGTTTACGGTGATATGAAATTTGAAAGTGGTGTGCACAGAGTCCAAAGAGTTCCTGAAACAGAAGGAAGCGGAAGAGTTCACACTTCGGCAGCATCAGTAGCGGTCCTTCCTGAAGCAGAAGATGTTCAAATTGAAATAAACCAGAATGATTTAAAGATAGATATATTTCGTGCGGGCGGCGCTGGTGGTCAGAACGTTAACAAAGTTGAGACTGCCGTTAGGATAACCCATCTTCCAACTGAAATAGTTGTTCAATGTCAAGATGAAAGATCACAACTAAAGAACCGACAGAAAGCGATGAAAGTTTTAAAGGCAAGATTGTATGATCGTGAATTAAAAAAACAGAACGCAAAGATTTCTGCTCAAAGAAAACTAATGGTAGGAAGCGGCGACAGAAGTGATAAAATCCGGACTTATAATTTTCCTCAAAATCGTGTGACTGATCACCGAATAGGTTTAACTCTCTACAACCTTTCAAACATAGTGGAAGGTCAAATGGACGAACTTATTGAGCAACTTAAAATAGCTGATAAAGCAGAAAAGTTGCAAGCAACTCAATAAAATTATTTCTCTAAGTTATTTTAGTGTGGAATAAATACGAATAGTAAAAAATATAACTACTTCGAAGCCGCAATAGAAATCATACTAATATCATCATCAAATCTTTGTTGATTAAAGATTTTCAAATCGTTCTTAATAACATTTAAAGGGGAATCAAGAAAACCATCTTTTTGAATTGATTTTACTAACTTACTCACACCAAAATGTTCACCGTTATCATCACGTGATTCTACCAGACCATCTGTCGCCATAATTACAGTATCACCTGAATTCATTTGAAGATTTGCATCTTCAAAAATAGTATCCTTGCTGAATCCTAAAAGTGATCCCCGAGAGTCAATCCTTTTTATCTCACCAGAAGTTTTATTTTTATAAAGGATTGGTAAATCTCCGGCACCGGAATATTTGAGCGTCATTTTCTGCTTGTCAATTACAACAACTGAAAGAGTTGAAAATACTTCAGAGATTTTTGAATCCTGATAGACCAGATTATTAACCTTGCTTATAATTTTTCCCGGAGACGATACATCTCCATCTTCAATAACTGAATGAATAGCACTTCTGATATAACCAGCATAGGCATAAGCAAAATACCATGCCCCCCATTTTTTCCCCATCACATCTCCAAGTATAATAGTAAGGTGATCTATCATCAAGCAAAAAATGATCAATAAAATCACCGCCCGGTATTCCGGTAAAAGGAACATGCCAATACTGGATTTCAAAGTTTTCAAATTCAGGAAAACTTTCAGGGTACTACACTCGTTTTAAGAAAGTCTGAAGCTTCGTGCAAATCTTTCACAACTTTACTTCTCTCCTTATTCAGACTTTTTAGTAATGCTGAAATTTTAGCAACAACAATTTTGTAGCCGCTTGCCTTTAAAATGTAATCAGTTATATCCTTATCAAATCCGTGAAGAACTTGCTGGTCGGATCCTAAGTTACTCAGAAAAACGAAAGGAATGGAAGCTAAATCAGAATCATTCAAAAGCATCTCACGAAATTCAAAGCCATCAACTTCGGGCATCATTACATCAGCCACAATTAAATCAGGTTGAAATGTTTTGACGAGTTTAAGTCCATCTAAAGAATTGTCTGCAACCTGGCAATCGATACCAGTTTTAATTAGACCTGCCCGATACATTGTTAGTGCAGCTTTATCATCATCTATAATAACAACTTTTGGTGTTCTCTTAGAAAATACTTCTTCAAGATTTTTTCGGGTACCATATATTCGATTTATTTCAGAGCGTCTGATCAGTGCTTTAATCTTTAAAATAAGTTCATCCACGTTGAATGGCTTGGTGATAAAGTCATCTCCGCCTACCTCAAGTGCTTTTGATTTATCCTCAAAAGTATTTTTAGCTGTAACAAACACAAATGGAATTGATCGATACTTTTCATTTTCGCGAACTAACCTGCAAAATGTAAAACCATCCATTTTATCCATTATTATATCACATAAGACCAAATCAATACTATTATTAAATAACAGATCAAAACCTTCATCAGTATTGGATGCAAGGTAAACTTTATAACTATTAAGATTTAAATGATGGGAAATAAGCTTGCGGATAGTTATATCATCATCAATTACCAGTATCGATTTTTTTTCACTAACACTCATCTAAAGTATGACCAGTTTTTGGGAAGATTCTTCGATAAAATTCAGCTCTCGATGCCGTACTTTTCCATCAGACGATAAATGGTAGCTCTGCCAAGCTGAAGCTTTCTTGCAGCTTCAACAATATTACCACCGGTAACTTTCAATGCGTGCCTAATTGATTTCTCTTTTATTTTTTCAAAAGGAACAATATTGTCATCGGTGAACATCACACTCTGCTGATCAGTACCGATTGAAGGATCAGCAGCCCTGATATGTTGAGGTAAATCATCTAAATCCAGAGTATCCTTTTCAGAAATAATCATACAACGTTCAATGGTATTTTCCATTTCGCGTACGTTTCCCGGCCAGTCATATTCATAAATAAGTTTCAACGCTTTTTTACTGAATCCTTTTACATTCCTTTGAAGTTTTTTGTTGAATTCCTCCAGAAAGAATTCAGTAAGCACAAGAATATCTGCTCGTCTCTGCCTGATTGGAGGAATTGATATCGGGAATGAATTTAATCTGTAGAAAAGATCTTCACGAAATTGCTTTTGTTCGACTGCCTGCTTTAATTCTCTGTTAGTCGCTGAAATGATTCGAACATTCGTTTTTATTAATTCATTACCACCTACTCGCTCAAATTCTTTCTCTTGAATAACTCTCAGAAGTTTTGCCTGCAACAACATTTCAAGTTCTCCGACTTCATCAAGAAATATTGTTCCGTCTTTTGCAAGTTCGAATTTGCCAAGCTTCCTTTGATGAGCACCTGTAAATGATCCTTTCTCGTGTCCAAATAATTCGCTTTCGAGAAGTTCTCTTGGAATAGAAGCACAGTTTACAACAACAAATGGTTTATCTTTTCTTCTGCCGTTATAGTGAATAGCTCTTGCAATAAGTTCTTTTCCAGTACCGCTTTCACCATAAATTAAAACTGTGATGTCGTTATCAAGTACTTTGGAGACTAGTCTAAAGACATCTTGCATTTTGCCATCAGCAGAAATAATATTATCGAAACTATATTCTTTTTTAACATTCTCTTTTAGATTCTGAATTTCTTTAACAAGATCATAATTACGAATAGCATTCTTTAAAGAGAGCTCCAGCTTTTGCTGATCAATTGGTTTTGAGAAGTAATCATAAGCACCATACTTTATTGAATCAACTGCAACATCAATTCTGCCCTGTGCAGAAAGCATAATAACCGGAAGGTGTTCATCCATCTGTTTTATTCTTTTCAGGGTTTCAATTCCATCCAGACCAGGGAGCATAATATCCAGTAAAATGATGTCGGGCTTTAAGCTAAATTTTTTAAGCATCGATTCACTGTTAGAAAAAATTTCAACTTCATAGCCCCATTTATCTTTAACCCAAAACGATAGCAGTTTAGCTATGGATTGCTCATCATCAACTATGAATACCAGTTTACTCAAATTTTACCTCATTAATTTCAATTTTACTTATTTTAGGCAATTTTACCAGAAATGCGGTACCGCTGCCGGTTTCACTTTGAACTGTTATTAAACCTTTATGTAAATCAATTATTTGTTTTACAAAAACCAAGCCAACTCCAACACTTGGTATATCACTCATTCTCCTGCTTGCTTTAAAAAACCTTTGAAAAATATAGGTTTGGTCTTCATCTGGAATACCGATTCCGGTGTCACTTACAATAATTTCTACCTCTGATATATAATTATTTAGAATCAGCTTAACTCTTCCAAGCTCGTCAGTATACCTTATTGCGTTATTAAGTAATGCATTGATCACTTGAAACAGACTGTCCCTATCAGCTTCCAGATAAATTTCTTCAGAAGGGTGGTCAAAATTAATTACGATATTTTTAAAAGTCGCTAATTCCATATTCGTAGTGATGACATCCTGAATTAATTTTACCAGATCAAAAGATGTTTTATTAATCAAAATTATCCTGTTCTCATCATTCGAAGTATCTAAAAAATAGTTGATTAGCTTTGCTAGTCTCTTACTTTCGCTCATTATCACGTTAATAAATTCTTCCTTCATAGATTCGGTTAATTCAGGATCAGCTACAATGGTTTCAGAA